>CAZHFU010000028.1:0-19825 GCA_964531975.1 uncultured Anaerolinea sp.
CAAGCCCCCCTATGATTAGCCCAAAATGTGTCCAATCTTTTGGGTCCACCACACAAACATCTTGCCCTAAGTTTAACCTCTTTATGCTATACTCGAAAGTATAAAACAGGAGCAATTTCACCCCAATTTTTTGAGATGATACCGCAATTGGGGCAAATTCCTTTCCGTCCATCAAATCGGCGTCATGGAGCGGGTCGATAAAGCATATGCGGTTCCACAAGCCGCCCGCTCCATGATAATATGTCGATATGCCATCACAGCCGCCCCGCATTTTATGGGCCGCCAGGCAGCAGTCCCAAAACCCCGGAGATTGATATGGCCGCAGCTAAGTTACGCAAAACGCTTGGGAATACCCGCTCACCCTATATCGTGTCGCTAATGCGGCTGATTGAAACCCAAAGTAAAATAACCATTTGCAATTGGTCTATCGACTATGCCGAACGCATCATCTGGCCGATTTATGAAAAGCGCCAACCAAACGACCCCCGACCGCTCCATGCGATTCAGCTGGCCCGGCAGTGGCTGGATGGCCGCGTAAAGTTACCGGTAGTCAGGCAGGCCATCCTTGAAGAAGCCCACGGCGCTGCCCGCGCCTCGGACAACCCCATTACTATGGCCGCCGCCAGGGCGATTGCTCAGGCCAGCAGTACAATCCACGCCCCCACTCATTCCCTCGGAGTTGCGTTCTACGGAGCAGCCGCCTATGCTTACGATAAAGTGGGTTTGAACGAAACCGCAGCCGCCTATGACGCCCTGGCTGGTGAGTTTTGCGCTCATTACGAGCAGGCCCTTCGCGCGGTTGCGGTGCAGAACGAGCCTGAACCCATCGCCGCGCGCTGGAGGTTCTGACGGCAACAACCGAACCCCGGCCCCACCAAGGATCAGGCGAGACCTCAAGATCCTCAATCACGCTGTTGACCCATTCGGCCAGAGCGGATTATAAGCCGGCTGCCTCCCCCCGCCGTACCGTCAAAACGGCTGCCGCGGGTGGATTAGCCCTGCGCCAGGTGAAAGCAAATCTGTGATCAGAGAATTGAAAAGCTGCTTGCAGAGCGATGCTCGGCAAGCAGCTTTAAAGATAGGAAGCGGCAAAAAGACCGCAGCGCCGCGGTTCACACGCCCAGGTGGCGCTCGGCGGGCAAATCGTGGGCTTCCATCGGGCAGAATAACACCAATAATTTGGCCGCGACGGCGTTGGGGTTAGCCCAGTGATGGGGCACAGCCGCGTCAAAGAGCAGGCTGTCGCCTTGGGAAAGGGGGTATTCCTGCTTCGCCACCACCACGGTCACGCGGCCTTCCAGGCAGTAGATGAACTCACGCCCCACATGGCTGATATCGCCCGCGTCGCCCTGATTGGGGTCCAGCGTCACTAATATCGGCTCTGCGCCCAGGGGAGGCAGGCCCTCGCCCAACTTTTCCAGTGCGCCGTTGGAAAAGCGCATTAACGGGCGCTGCCCTTGCTGCTGGTAAACCAGGGCATGCTGCGGCTTATCCCCTTCAAACAGGCTAACCAGGGGCACCCCCAGGCCGCGCGCCAGCACCTGAAGCGTGTGTAAACTGGGCGAGGTGCGATCATTCTCGATCAGGCTCAGGGTATTCACGCTAATGCCGCATTTGGCCGCCAGGTTACGAATGCTTAATTTCTGCTCTTTCCTCAGTTGGCGCAGCCGCTCGCCAATCAGTTCTTCCGCGCCGCAGCACGAAGCCGTGGCCATCGGCGGCAGGGCGTCTGAGCGCGCCTGGGCTTCTTGGACCAGGGTAAAGTGGGGAGAGAATTCGTTATCTTTTGACATATACCAACCATTCATCCGCTCAGTGCGGGCCTTGTAACATCATCCGAATAATGCGCCGCCGGTGCAGCCGCCACCCATGGGCCGCCCATCACCAACGCGAGCAATTGACAGTGCTGTCTTTGCCTATCCGTACAAATTCCAGCCGGGTTCACTGGCATAGATTAAGATCGATAAACTACCAGGCCGCCGTCTGCGGTCTGCTCCACCCGCAAGGGCGTCAGGGGCGCTTGCGCCGGGCCGCGCTGCACCGCGCCGTCATCCGAAAAATGCGAGCCGTGACACCGGCAAGCAAAGCCGGCCGCCTGCTGTTCCACAGTGCAACCCAGGTGGGTGCAAACCAGGCTGAGGGCGGCGAAACCGGCCTCGCGGTGGATCAACACCGCGGGAATATCGGGCAGCAAGGTGCGCGAACCCATGGGGTAGGCCGCCGCCGGGCCAATATCAAACTCGGTCTTCGGCAGCGGTTGGGTGGGGTGGCTCAGCAAGCGCCCTAATGCGCCCAGCCCCAACGCCCCGGCCACGGTTAGCGCCGTGTTGGCGGCGATCTTCAGGAATTCGCGGCGGGTAAGTGCGCTCATCCTAATGCTCCACCGCGTGGCAGGCATGGCAGTAGCGCGATTCTTGCTGAGCGGGGTCTTGCTGGCACTGCGTACCCATCACCGGGTTGAAGGTAAACCGCCGTCCGGTGGCCTTGCCCATCAGCTCGTAAGACCCATCCGGCAAGGCGCGGGTGTTCCACAGTGGTTCGCCTTGTTCGGTAACCAGAATTTCATCGCCCAGCTGCAGGTCTAGCACCGGGTTAAGTAAAGCCAATCGAAACGCCATATCCTGCGGGTCGGTCAGTGTTTTCGTGAGCGGAAGCTCCGTCAATGTGCCGTGGCAGGTTTGGCACTGCACATATTGGATATCCTGCTTATTAGCCTGGATATCGCCATCGCCCATCGCTTCCACCCGGGTGTGACAATCCACGCAGTCCAGGGTGTACTCGCATTGCGTAAACTCAGCAAGGGGCTGGTAGTAATCCTCAAACCGTGTCATCGGTTGATCGGAGCGTTCAATAAACGCCATCTGCCGCAGATCATAGTTGCCCCGGTTATGGCAGGTATTGCACTGCGTATACGGGATGGCAGTCGTCAGGCTGTGCACTTCCTTCTCTCCCGGCGCTTTGGCGGATAGCGAAGCGTCCATGGGGGTATGGCAGGCTGCACAACCGCTGTAACGCTGGTAAGCCTGGCCTTCTCCAGGCGGGCTGTTGATGTGGCAGCCCAGGCAGTTTCCGCCAAAGTCTTGCAGAATGGGGTTGGTCTCGGCGGCTGGGTGAAACGCTTCCAGCGCCAGGACCCCGGTCTGCGAAGGCAGCGTGGCGTCGCTCACGGCAAAGGCCCCGAAGCGCGGGGTGAGATCGGCCTGCGCCCCAAAGGTATAGCGCACATTGGTAATGGCGCCGGCGTAGGTGGCCTGGATGCTGGTCATCACCCGCTGGATGTGATCCCGCTCATCCGCCGCCGGCCCAGAGTGGCAATCCTGGCCCCCGCACGACTGCTCTACCACCGCCAGGTCGGAGGGGTTAGCTCCGCCGCGCATGCTGCTGTGCGCCAGGTCGGCGTCTAACGCCAGGCGCTCGCCGCCATGGCATAACACACACCCGAAGGTCTCCACCGGATGCGAAGGGCTAATCTCATCCAGCCCGGTGTGGCAGGTGATGCAATACTCTTCCTGCCCGGTCAGCGTGGGAGTGAGCGCCGCCGGTTTAACGGCGCGGCTTTCCCGCCACCACAGCAGACCAGCCGCCAAACATAATCCTACCGAAGCCACAAAAAGCCAACGATTCATATCAAGTCACCGCTATAAGCGCCAATACCGTCAACAAGATTATCAATAAGCCAATCGCCGCCAGCACAATCTGCGCCAGGCGGTTGGAGCGTGGGAACCAGCGACCCAGTTCCGATGGGGCCGGCTTGGGGAAGATATAAGGAAGCAAGCCCAGGGTGATAAGCAGCAGCAGCGGGGCAGCCACCCCCCACGTAAAAGGGTCGCCCCATTTTAGCATCTGCTGCACCCACAAAAAGAACCATGGTGCGCTGCTGTCGCTGTTAAGGGCGTTCATCTCAGTAATCGGCGGCGCAATCGGAGCCGGGATAAACGCCGCCAGTAAGAGCAGCCCGCTTCCAATCACGAGCATGGCAAGGGCCTCGCGGCGCACCAGCTCAAAGCGGGTGATGCGCTGCCGGTCGGAGCGTTGAGCGGGCGGCGGAAGCGCAATCCCCCCATCGCGGCGCACCCGGAAGGCGTGCCACACCATCGCCACACCTGCCGCCCCCATCAACCCAAAGATGTGCCAGGCATAGAAGCGGATCAACGTCACCGGCCCCGGCTGTGGGCCGCCAACCACCACCTGGTACAGCCACTCGCCCACCCAGGGGATCGATTTTAGCAGGTTCGTACCTACCACCAACGCCCACTGAATGCCCTGATCCCAACGCAAAACGTAACCGGTAAAATCCAGCAAGATAAGCAACACGAAAAGCGCCAGCCCCAGCAGATAATTAAAGCGCCGCGGCGGCGCATAGGCTCCCGTGAACACAATCCGCGCCAGGTGGATGGCGCTCACCCCTAACAGCAGCTGCGCCGACCAAAAATGCAGGTTGCGCACCAGCCCGCCGAAGGGAACCAGGTAAGTCAGCGTTTGGATCGAGAGCGCCGCCCCATCCGCAGTGGGAATGTAGAAAAACATCTCCAACCCGCCGGTGACGATCAAAACCAGCGCCAGGAACACCGCCGTACCACCCGCGCCCAAGGTATAGCGCCAGCGGGCTTGTTGGGCGGGAATGGTGGGAGGGTGAAGGTGGGCGAAAAAGTTGGGCGGCAAGGGCTTTCCACTTCGGCCCGAAAGGGTTTCCACCAGCATTGGGGAAACCCTTTCGGGCGCTAAGCACTAATCTCCGCTCAGCGCAGGGGCCGGCTGCGAACTCGGCGTCTCCGCTTTCCGGTTGCGGTGGACACTGCTCGATGTTTCAGAAAACACCGGGAAGTAGGTGGAAATCACCGTAAAGACGAACAACACCCCGGCAGCCACCCCCACCAGCAAGGCCACTTCCAACCAGGTGGGCATATAAATAACCCCATCGAGCGGCTTAATCGCAAACCAGGTGGCGTTAAACCGATTGAGAACGATGCCGGCAGAAACCAGCACCGCCCCAATCAGCGTTCCCACCCGGTTCCAACGCACCGCCTTGATCGAGAACATGACGATGGGGATGATGCAGCCAATCACTAGCTCGGCCCAGAACAGTAGGCTGTAGATGCCGCTGCTAAACAGCAGCCCCAGCTCTTCCGTCACCAGCAGTTCGCCCAGTTTGAGCGCCAGGTAGAAAGACAACGCCCACGGCAGCAGCCAGCCCAACTTTTCGAGCACTCTCTGGCTGAGCGAATGCCCAAAAAGATAATCGCTCACAATCGAGCCAACGATTATCAGGCAGATGCCCGCCGGGATGGATGAAACCAGGAAGAACACCGGCAGCAGCATCGAATACCACAGCGGGTGCAAGCGCGGCGACATGACGATGAAAAGCGTTCCCAGTGAAGACTGGTGCATCGAAGATAAGGTGATGCCGGCGATAACCATCGGAATCGTCAGCTTCTTGATCAGGTCGAGCAGTTTATTGTTGCCAAACCGCTCCACGATCACCGGGCTAAATTCATAAATCAAGATCGTCGAGTAGATCGCAATACACCAACTCACCTCAAACAGGGCCGAATTGATGTTGGGGTATACCAGGAAATGCCAAAAGCGATCCCACCGACCCAGGTCAAAGAACAAGATCACCAACACGGAACTATAGCCCAGTAACCCAAACAGCACGGTGGGGCGAGTAGCGCCATGCAGATCGTGCATGTGAAAGATGTACACCAGCGCCGCCAGGGTGAACGCGCCGCCCGAAAGCGCCACGGTCGTCAGGTCAAAGCTGATCCAGACGCCCCAGGGGAAGACCTTGCTCATGTTGGTGGTCGCGCCCAACCCGGCATACAGCCGGTAGAAACCGGCGCTCAACCCTAAGGCGGCGATAACAGCCAGGAAATAAGCATAGCGTGGCAGGCGCTGTAGGCCGGCGATCATTTTAACAAGCATTGCTTATTCTCCTTCCTCGCCGTCATGACGAGCAGCCTCGTTGTCGCTGCCCTGACGTTTGATAGCCAGGTAAATTCCGCTCATACCAATCGCCACACTGGCCGCCACCGCAGGCGTTCCATGCGTAACCAGGCGGTTGAAGTGGGCCGGCGATTCGTTTTGTCCGGTGGTGGGAAAACCCATTTGCTCAAACGGCGCACTAGAAATGTAGAACGTAGACGTGCCGCCGTTCTCATGCTCGCCGTAAACGTGGTCGATATAACGATTGGGCTCGTTTTGAATGCGCTCGTGCGCCTTTGCCAGCATTTCATCGCGTGCGCCAAACTGAATCGCTTTGGTGGGGCAGGTGGCGGCGCAAGCCGGCTGCTGCCCCTCGCCCATGCGCGACACACACAGATCGCATTTAACGATCAAAGCTAATCGCTGATCCCACTCAAAGTTGGGAACTTCAAACGGGCAGGCGTACATACAGTAGCGGCAGCCAATGCAGCGATCGTTATCGTAAATCACAATGCCGTCTTTGTCTTGCTGCAGGGCGCCAACCGTGCAGGCCGAAACACACGATGGATCGACACAGTGCATACAGTGATACGGCGCCGTAAAGCTCTTCAGGTCAGGGAACTGACCCGTCACGCCGGTCCCTTTCATCCAGATGCGCGTACTTGTCATCGGCACGTTGTTTTCCACACTGCAAGCCACCAGGCAAGCGCGACAATCGATGCACAGTGAGGCGTCAATCAGAAACCCATGTTTAGGTTTTTTTTCCATGCTATTCTCCCAAGTGGAGCGGTTTACGCTCATCAGCCGCCGGCGCGTCTGCCGCTTTCCTTACCGTTACAAAAGTTTGGCTCAACGCCTGGCTGCCGCTAATGGGATCCGTATAGGTGACATGCAGCACCGAATCGCTGGCGCCAACGCCGAAAGCCGTGGTCAGCCCCTTCGATAGATGTCCGTAGCCGGGGGTCATAAATACGCAGTCGGGGCGGATGGCCTGGGTGGCAAGCAAGCGAACGTGCACCTTCCCAACCTGGCTGGTCACTTCCACCCAATCGCCGTCCGCCAGGTTCATTTTGGCGGCCACATCGGCGTTGATCCACATGCGCGGCTCATCCGCATATTTATGCAGCAGCTGATTATTTTGTGTGCCGAACTGGGTCTGCTGAGCCACCTTACCGCTCAGCAAGTAGAACTCACCCGCTTGAGGCCTGGCCGGCGCTTCCCAGGTGGGCCAGGGCGAGAACCCCGCTTTGGCCAGTGTATCCGAATACACCTCAATCTTGCCGGAAGCGGTGTTAAAAACGATCTCGTCCTTTTCCTCGTGCGCCGGCATGTCGGCGTAACCCTTGGCCTTGACTTCCTCCAGGCTAACCCCCAGCGGGGCGAGCTGTTGGCGGATGTAATCTTCTTCGTCCGCATACTGGAAGTAATCGCCCAGCCCCAGGCGTTCGCCCAACTGCTTGTAAATCCACAAGGCCGATTTTGCTTCGCCCTGCGGCTCGATCACCGGCTGGCGTAAGAATGCCTTATCACCCACCGGCAAGAGCGGGTCATACCGTTCCAGGTAAGACGCTTCCGGTAGAATGACATCCGAGAACCAGGCCGAGTCGTTCATGATGATATCGACCGTGGCGATGAAATCCATCTTGCCAAATGCCTGCAGGGTCTTGCCACGATCGGGCAGCGATTGGACCGGGTTTTGGCGCGAGATGAACCAGCCGTGCGCCTGGTAGGGCTGGCCGGAAACAATCGCATCGCGCAGTTCTTGAAACACGCCTAACTTGAGCGGAACCAGCGGGTATTTCCACGGGGTTCCATCCAGCCGCAGCGCCGAAACCCGCGGATACGGCGGCTGCACCGGCGCGCCCAAACCGGCGCCTTCTTCCGCCACATCAGCAGACAAGCAGCCCCCGCTCTTCAAAACATTGCCGCTAAGCGCGTTCAATGTGGCGATGGCCCGCTCCGTCTGGAAAGAATTGATGAAGTTCGAGGTGCGCCAGCCGGGATGAGCCATGGCCTTGTTCCCGGCAGCCGCGAATTCGCGCGCGATGCGCTCGATATCTGCCGCCGGCACACCGGTAATCTGCTCGGCCCACTGCGGGGTGTAGCTGCGCATGGCGTCTTGGATGCCATCGCAGCCTACCACATACCGCTTCACAAACTCGCAATCGGCCAGTTCATTGATTACGATGACGTGGATCATCGCCAGCAAGAAGGCCAGGTCGGCGCCGGGGCGGATGGCAATCCATTCGCTGGCTTTAGCGGCCGTCTTGGTAAAGCGTGGATCCAGATAAACCAGTTTGGCGCCGCGCGCCAACGCCGCCGATAGTTCACCGGTCTCCGATGTGGAGATCGCCTCCATCATATTGCGCCCCACCATCAGAATGAACTCCACTTCGTCATAGTTGCGGGAGGGTTCTTCGATGCCGTAGGTCAACAAGAAGGCGGTAATCATAGCGTTAAAGCACAGCGAGCGCTGCGTGCCATAATTGGGCGATCCGTAGGCGTAAAGCAGGTTCTCAAACTGCACCTGGCTCAGGTTGTGGGTAGAAGAAAACACCATCGCCTCAGGCCCATACTGCTCTTTGATGCGCAGCATTTTGCTGGCGGTCAGATCCAGCGCTTCTTCCCAAGAAGCCTTGCGGAATTTACCCTCGCCCCGCTCGCCCACGCGGATCAGCGGGGAGAGCACCCGGTCGGGGTCATAAGTGTTCATCAAACCAGATTGGCCGCGTGTGCATAAGCGGCCCTTAGAATGCGGATGAACCGGGTTGCCCTCCAGCTTAACCACCCGTCCATTACGCACCTTGGCAATTAATCCACAGCGCCAAACGCACATTTCGCAAGTGCTGGGGATAAATCCATCCCCCTTGGCGTTGAGATGGCCGGCTTGCATAGCCGCATGGGCCGCCTGGGGGGGGATAAACCGCCCCACGGCCAGGGCTGCCGAAGCGGCAGCGCCCACCTTCAGAAAATCTCGTCGCGAGATTATTTGTGTCATAGCTTCTCCAGAAATCAGTGATCGAAACGCCGGTTACTGATTCTTCTCTTTTCTTTTCAAGCCCGCCCGATCAATCAGATAGAACAGAAAGAGGGCCATGAGCGTAAATAGAACAATAAATAGAAACTCACTGACATTCCACAAATCGGGGATGACCACGTTGCCATAGTTCGCGATGCCCGAAATGACCGGGAACACCTTTTGGTAGGTTAGCCCGTAGACCACCGCGCCCACTAGAAAACCCAACAAACCGGGGATGAGATAATCGAGCTTACCTTCGCCGCCGCCGGCGGCGCAAGTACCCGGTCAGTAACCGGTGAGGGCCATGCCCACGCCAAAAATCAACCCACCCACCACGTTGCCCACCAGGTAGGTTCCGGGGATATTGGGGAATTCGATTACACCCAGGCCGCGCAGCCCATACAGGCCAATCATCGAAACCACCAGGGCCGTCATCATGAACTGCAGCACTGCCATATCGGTGAAGCGAAATACATTTACAATTTTGTTATATTGGGTCAGCCCGGCTTTATTCAACGTAAAGCCAAAAAAGACCCCCAACACCAGGGCAATCAGTAGATTTGACATTTAATACCTCCGCCGATAGATCAATAACGAGGTAAGAATGCCGGAGGCGAACATTCCGGCGATAAATAGGAAGGCCGAAGGCGCCAGCAGCATACCGCCGGAAATCGCCAGGCCGCTGGTGCAGCCCCCCGCAATTCCAGCCGCATATTCCAACACAATGGCCCCCACAAACGCCAACACCCAACGCTTCCAAACCTGCGGGCCAAAAATGCGTTTCCATTGCGCATCGCTATTGGCGGCGTCTTTTTTGCCCCATTTTAGCGTGCCGCTGGTGGCCGCGCCAATCATGCCCCCAAAGAACAACCCCACCAACATCAATACCCCATAGGTAATTCCCGGAGGCATAATAAAATTGAAATACAGGTTATCAAACATTGCCGGAGCAATCGCTTTTCCAATCATCCCGGCCAGGTTCTCAAATGCGCCCGAAGCGCCTAGCAAGCTGTTGCTGGCCCACACTGCGGCAATGCCCACCAGGCCCAGCACTATCCCCGCCACATAGGGCGACCAGGTTTCTTTACGGATGTAATCAAGCACTTTTTTCATTGCGCCTGCTCCTCAGCTTTGGTTTCGCAGCCCAACGTGTCGATCAATTTCAACACGGCTTGCGCTTTTTGCGGGTTTTCCAGCATATTCTTTAACAGCATTCGATCTTGGGGCTTAAGGTTTTCAATCGCCGGCAGCATCTCCACCACATCGGCCGGGTGTCCACCTTCCACTTTTTGAAATACGCCCAAAGAAAGTTTCGACAAAATCTCTTTGTAAAACACAAAGCCGCCTCCGCCAACCGCCAACATGCCGATCATCACCAACAAGATCGTGTTGCCCGTGTTGACGGGGCGTTTGCCAAGCACAATTTCATTGTAGCGTTGGGCGTAATCCACCAGGTTGGGGTCATCTACGGCGAGATTATTAGTGGAGAAAGCGCTGTCTGAGCTGGCCGCGCTGCTCACTGGCGCAGCCCCGCCTGGCTGGCCCGATGCCGCCGGGGCGGCCGGTTGACCGGACGCAGGTTGACCGGACGCCGGTTGACCGGACGCCGGTTGAGCGGGCGGAGGGGCCGATCCATCGCCCAGCTCCACCCCCAGCGCCACGGCGTATACTTCGGCCCGCGCCTGTAAGTCGCTCGGGTGACATTGCTGGCAAGAAGCCTTAATATCGGCCAGGGGCGGCTCCATACCCATGTGCGCCTCCGCCTCTCCCTTCGCCTGGTTATTGCCGGCATGACAGATATAACAGAAATCGCCAAAGGCATGAGAGGTATGCCAGGCTGTGCCGTCGTTGTTAACCGGCATCTTGCCTTGCACCTCGTGGCAGGCCTTACATGATGAAGCCTGCGAACCACATTGGGCTTTGGCTGGAGGGGCGGTTGCCAGCCATAACCCGGCTGCCGCGATCAAAATCACCCCTGCGACAACCAGCCCAAGAAACCCATTTTTATGTTGCATGCGCGCCTCCTTGAAGCTGCCTTACAAACTGTGGTAACCATTTTATTCTACGCATTTGTGAATTATCGAATTATACAACAAATTTATTAGTTGAGTTGCGGTAAATTAAGTAATATTGTCACTATTTGTTGTGTGATTTAAATAATATCCTGGGGGGGATTTAGGGGGATGCCCCCCTTTATGAAAGCCATCCTTCTCCGCACCCCCAGGTTGGCATGGGTTTCCCCGTCCATTATCCCAATATACTTTATTTTCGTCTAAGGATATGCTTAACTTCAACCAATATACTTGACTTTTAAAAGCTATTTTGGTATTTTTAGGGCTGTAAATGAGGCCCAAATGCAACCCCATGAATCCTGGCATAACGTGGGAATGCGCATTCGCTACCTGCGCAAAACCCACGGCTTAACCCTCAAGCAGCTGGCTGCCGGCTGCAACCTTTCCACCAACGCCATCAGCTTAATCGAGCGTGGTGAAGTCGCGCCCACCGTCGCCACCCTGTGTAAGATCGCCACCGCCCTTGGGGCTTCGGCCAGCTCATTTCTCCAAGAAATCTGCCCCAGCGAGGTGGTCTTAATGCGCGCCCAAGACGCCCAACCATCCGAACCGACCCCTAATCTGGCCGGCGGGCTGGTTGAGGCGGCTCTTTTCAAAGGCTGCTCCTCCGATTTCTGCCAGGCCACCCCCATGCAGACCAGCGTCAACCGCCAATATGCCCTCTGCTTGTGTGGAAAAATTGAATTTGAAGATAACGATTGTCAAAGCCACCTGCTGCACCCTGGCGACCGGCTGTTTTTTAACGGTAATGCTAATCAGCGCTGGCACAACCCCACCGGCGATAGCGCCATCGTCATCCTCGTGATACCCGGTCAATCGGCGTCCAACCCTTTACATGAGGTGGAATAATCTGATGCAAAATCCCACGTCCCCTGCCAATAACAATAATGAAATTAAAACCTTCTACCACATCGAACCACAACCTGCCATCGGCGACCGGGTGCAAGCCTTTCTCAATGCGTTTGCCGCTATCCTGCAAGAAAGCAACTACCGCTTTGTGCTAGATTTATACGCTCGCACCAGCAGCAAGTGCGGGCGCTGTACCGCCAGCTGCCAGGTCTACCAGGCCAGCGGCGAAGGCCGCGATATCCCCTGCTACCGCTCCAGTTTGCTGCTAGATATTTACCGCCGCCATTTCACCACCACCGGCTGGATGCAAGCGCGTCTGTTAGGCCAACGCCCGCTAACTGAAGAGCTGCTGCAGGAGATGGCCGATCTGTATTACCGCTGCACCGCCTGCCGCCGCTGCACTTTAGAATGCCCCCTGGGGATCGATCACGGTCTCATCACGCACTTAGGCCGTTACATCCTCAGCGAGGCTGGCATCGCCCCCAAGGGATTGGTTGTATCGGTGCGCGAACAACTTGAAGGGAAAACCGGCAACACCTCCGGCATCCCCCTACCCGCGCTGATGGATAACCTCGAGTTCCTTCAGGAAGACCTGCGAGATATGCATGGCCTGGCGGCTGAATTTCCGGTTGACCAGCCAGGTTCAGAATACATCTTCTTCCCGGCGGTTAGCGATTACCTGATGGAAGCCGAGACCTTGATGGGCAACGCCGCCGCGCTGAAACAGGCGGGAACCTCTTGGACGATTGGCTCGCAATACTTTGACGGCATCAATTACGGCCTGTTCTATAACGATTGGGTGCTGGAGCGCGTGATCAAAAAATTAGTGGATGAAGCCCACCGCCTGCACGCCTCAAAAATTCTCATTGGCGAATGCGGACACGCCGCCCGCAGCGCCAAGGTGTTCGTACCCACCTTTGCAGAAGAAAACACGCTGCCCGTGGTGAGCATCCTGGAAGTAACCTGGGAAGCGATCCGCACCGGCAAACTCAAACTCAACCCAGACGCCGTTACCGAGCGCGTCACCTATCACGACCCGTGTAACATCTCTCGCTCCGGTTGGATTATCGACGAGCCGCGCCAGATCCTTAAATCGTTCGTCAAAGATTTCGTAGAGATGACCCCTCACGGTACGGAAAATTATTGCTGCGGCGGCGGCAGCGGTTTAGTTTCACTCGATGAAATCTACGAATTTCGCATGAACGTGGCCGGCAAACTCAAAGCCGAACAAATCGCCGCCACCGGCGCGCAGATCGTCGCCACCCCGTGCGCCAACTGCAAAAAACAATTGCGCGAACTGATGGATTATTACAAAATGCCGGTGCAAAT
Organism: uncultured Anaerolinea sp.; assembly: GCA_964531975.1. Classification (GTDB taxonomy): domain Bacteria; phylum Chloroflexota; class Anaerolineae; order Anaerolineales; family UBA4823; genus RBG-16-57-11. The sequence goes on from CAZHFU010000028.1 coordinate 13,192, forward strand.
AGTCGGCGTTCACGACCTGGTGTTGCGCGCCATGGCGGTTGACCCCTCCGCCGCCGCACCGTCTGAATAGTATTTTTTTCAATTGCGTCGGGCGCGCATAAAAGCCCATAAATAAAAAAGAAATGGAGGCGACCAAATTATGCCCACCTGGTTAATAATTGCAAACGGCCCCATCGGGCGTTTTGCCCTGGCGCTGATGGTTTTAGGGCTGCTGCGTTTGGCGCTGCTCACCGTTTGGGATATCATCCATGCCCTGCGCAGCTCCCATAACCGCAGCGTTCCATACCGGAAAATTTTCTCCACCACCCTTAAATGGCTCGTGCCTTTCAACCGTCTGCACCGCGCTCACGGGGTGTACAGCTACGCCTCCGTTGGGCTTCACATCGGCGTCTTGCTCGCCGGCTTATTTTTGAGCAACCATATCGACATACTCACCACCATCACCGGTCTATCGTGGCCGGCGCTAGCCAAGCCGCTCCTGGATGGGCTTACCTTGATCGCCATTCTAGGCGGGCTAACCTTGCTGTTTTACCGCATCTACTCGCCCCAATCACGAGTGCTTAGCAAAAGCATGGATTACATTATGTTGGCGCTCATTCTCAACATTTTCATCAGCGGCTTCATCGCCGGACGCGCATGGAATCCCATCCCCTATAACCAGTTAATGCTTTTCCACGTACTAAACGGTGTAGTCGTCCTGGCGACAGCCCCTTTTACCAAAATCGCGCACTGTGTCCTCTTTCCCCTCATTCGGCTGGGATCCGAAATCGCCTGGCATATGCCCGCGCAGGCTGGGGAGCGCGTGGTTAAGGCGCTGCACGGCCCGGAAGGTAGAAAAATATGATCGGCATGTTGATCGACGTAACCCGCTGCACCGGCTGCAACCAGTGTGTGAATGCCTGTAACCAGGCCAATAACCTGGGCGATAACCCCGTCCAGCCCCAATATGCGCCCGACGGCCTGTCCGAAAATCGCTGGTCGTCAATCGTGCAAAGCCCCGAAGGCCGATTTGTGCGCAAAATGTGCCGCCACTGCGTTGAGCCTGCTTGCGTTTCGGTTTGCCCGGCGGCGGCAATGGTCAAGACCCCCGAGGGGCCGGTCATTTACGACGTGTCAAAATGCCTGGGCTGCCGCTATTGTATGATGGCCTGCCCCTATGGCATCCCCCGCTACGAATGGAGCAGCACCGCCCCGCAGGTGAAAAAATGCACCTTCTGCTTTGAGCGCCTCCAAGACGGCCTCCCGCCCGCCTGCCAGGAAGCCTGCCCCGAACAGGCGCTTATGTTTGGGAGCCGCGACGAGATGATCGCCATGGCGCACCAACGCATAGAGGCCAACCCCGGTCGCTATCAGCCCATCGTGTACGGCGAAGAGCAAGCCGGCGGCGCATCCGTCATGTACATTTCCGATGTCCCGCTCGATTTCTTGCGCACCCCGGTTGTAAATCCCATCGCCGACACTACCCCGCTGCCCCATTTGAGCGCCAATTGGTTGGAGAACGTGCCCCTGCTTAGCGTGGGAACCGCCGGGTTAATGACCGGTTTATTCTATATCATCGGGCGAAGAATGCAGTTCTTTGAAGCCGCCGCCGCCCGTAAAGAAGCGCAACGGAGAGACAACCCATGATCGCCAGGCCGCGTACGCTTGTTAAAGACATTTTGTGGATCATCACCGCCCTCGGCGCAGTCACCGCGCTCTTGCGCTTTACCATGGGCCTGGGGCCAACCACCGGTTTAAACGACGCCACCCCCTGGGGACTGTGGATTGCCTTCAAATTGTGCTTCGTGGCCCTATCCGGAGGCGGCTTCACCCTGGCAGCCATGGTGTATGTGTTCCATCTGGAGACCTTCCGCCCCATTCTACGCCGGGCGATCTTACTGGCGCTTTTAGGCTACGGTTCCTTTATCTTTTCCCTGCTGCTAGACCTGGGTTTGCCCTGGCATATTTACATGCCGCTCATTAACTGGCAGCCCCATTCCGTCATGTTTGAAATCGCCTGGTGCGTCATGTTATATTTCTCGGTGCTGGCCTTAGAATTTGGGCCGGTAATCCTTGAACACCGCTGGTTTCAACACCCTGTGTTTCAAACAATTTACAAGCTATTGCGCAAGTCCACCGTGGCGCTGGTTATCGCCGGGGTGATCCTCTCCACGCTGCACCAATCTTCGCTTGGGGCGCTCTTCCTCATCATGCCCCAGCGCGTCCATCCCCTCTGGTACAGCCCCTGGATTCCCGTGTTGTTCTTCATCTCGGCCATCGCCGCCGGTTTGTGCGCCATAATCATCGAAAGCCACTATGCCCAAAAGTTCTTTGGGCGCGGCCTGCACCCCGATCTGCTCACAAAGCTGGGCAAAATGGCCGGTTTTGTGCTGTGGCTGTACCTGGCCTTGCGCGTGGGCGACTTGTTTGTGCGCGGTGTGCTGCCAGGGGCCATCGATGGCTCTGGGCCAGGCCTGCTCTTCCTGGGCGAAATCCTGTTAGGCGGCGTTTTGCCAGCGGTGCTCTTTTCGGCCAACACCATCCGCCGCAAAACCGACGGCCTGGTTAGCACCGCCCTCCTGGCAATCGGCGGCATTCTCAGCCAGCGCATGGCCCTCAGCCTGTTAACCATGCAGCGCCCCCAAGGCATGCCCTACACCCCCACCCTGCCGGAGATCATCATTGCCATTGCTATTCCCTCGGCGGCGGGGCTGCTCTACTTCCTGTTCAGCGAGAACCTGGCTGTCCTTGGCCCTCAAGAGGATCAGACTGCCTCCGCAGCCCCTGCGCCGGCGCAATTTGATCGCCTCACCGGCGTAGCCATTCAAGAAAACTTTTATGCCAATTTCCTGCGGCGCACCGGGTTGGCTGTTCTGGCCGTTGCCGTGCTGATGGCCTTCCTACCTGGGCAGATCGTCTCCGGCAAGAAGGCCCAAACCCCAGTAACATCCGCCACCGGCTGGGAAGTTTTGCTCATCGACGGCAACCGCAGCAATTATGCGGTCAACTTCCCACATGCCGAACACCAACAACGCCAAATCGATAAATATGGCGATCTGAACCAGGCCTGCCAGGTGTGTCATCACATGAACACCCCTGAAGACCAGGCCACCCCCTGTTCGACCTGCCACAAAGACTATTATCAACCGGTGTCTATTTTCAATCACACCAATCATCAAGCCGCGTTGGAGGGAAACGCCTCCTGCACTGAATGCCACACCGGAGAACATACTCGCCGCGTGACAGTCGATTGTGGGGAGTGCCACGAAAATATGCACAACCGCTCTGGCGGCGTGCTCACCAACCCGGCCATGGCATCCGGCTACTTAGACGCCATGCACAACCTGTGTCGCGACTGCCATCAAAGAGAGGCTGTCATCCGCAACAAGCCGCAAATGGCCGAATGCATCACCTGCCACGGCAGCAGCCTACCAATCTATCAGCTCGGACAAGCCGCCGCCCCCACAACGCGATGATGGTCTGAAATCTTGTCAACCCAAAAAGCGCCGCAGCCTGCACCAACCGGCTTGCGGCGCTTTTTTGACCGTTAAATCGCCCCCGCCCCCCGGCCCGGCCCGTGCGCCCACCCTCGCCATCCGCCTGTGTGTGCTGAGAGATTCTTTGCACCCTCTGCGTCTCTGGCATCCTGTGTTCCCCGTGAGATTCTTTACAACTATTACAACCCTTCCATCCTCTGCACCTCCTGTATCCTGTGAGATTCTTTGCAACCTTAGCCCCTTTGGCATCTTCAGCATTTTCTGCATTCCCACCAGGCTCAGCTCGCCGGGCTGGAGGCCGCCGGGAAGCACTTTTCCAAGATTGCATCCCCAACTTGAGATTGCCGGGCTTCCGCTTTCATCGTTCGCAAGTTAAAATATAAGGCATGACCGATCACCTGGTTACTACAGCGCCCAAACAACCCTTCGATATAGATATAGTCATGCAGCGCCTGCGCGTCGCCGTGGCCCCCTACCCAAAAGCCGCGCTGTTTGAACTCTACGACCGCGGATACCGCAGTCCCTTCGAGCAGCTCATCGCCTGCATCATCTCCATCCGCACCTATGATGAAACCACCCTCCCGGCCGCCGAACGGCTTTTCCAGGCGGCCCGCAGCCCCCAAGCCATCGCCGCCCTGGATGTGGACACAATTGACCGCCTCATCTCTCCCTCTACCTTCCACGAACGCAAAGCCGGGCAAATTCAACGCCTGGCGCAGCGTGTGCACCTGGAATTTTCCGGCCAACTGCCTTGCAACCGCGATCTGATGATGACCTTCGAAGGTGTGGGGGTAAAATGCGCCAACCTGGCGGCGGGCGTGGCCTGCGGCTCTGGTTACGTAAGCGCCGATATCCACGTTCACCGGGTCGCCAACCGCTGGGGCTATATCCACACCGCTGCGCCGGAAGCCTCCAGCGCCGCCTTAGAGAATAAGCTGCCGCCGCGCTACCATATCGAAATCAACGCCCTGTTAGTGCCCTTTGGCAAGCATATCTGCACCGGCAAAGCGCCGCATTGCTCCACCTGCCCTCTGCTAGACATGTGCCGCCAGGTGGGGGTCACGCGGGCGCGCTAGGCCAATCGCGCCTTCTCCCATCCTTTTCCTCCCGCCTGGCGACGAAGCACGCGGCGCGGTGTTCGCAGCACACGCCCCCGCCCACGCCGTGTCGAATGAAATGCTAGAGCGATTGCCCATCAGCCGGGTAAAGCCATCTACATTTAAGCTAGACGGTTCGCCGTCAATCATGATAATATGCGCCTGCATATGAAGCCGGGTTTATCCGTCCAGGCAGGGCTGCTTCACATCCTGGCAGCCCCCGCCGGCGATACCGCCCCTTGGTACTGGCAACCAACGTACCCGCTGTGATAAGGATGTAGAGGGTGGCTTAAACCATGCGTCTTTCCGATTATCGCCCCACTTCAAAACTCGTCGCTGCCGAAACCGGCATTTTGCGTCCACGCTGCCCCGTCATCGACGCCCATAACCACCTCGACGCCCTGTTTGGCGGCGGCTGGATCGACCGCCCGCTTGAACAGATCACCGCCGCGCTCGACGAAGCCGGCGTCACGCATCTGGCGGATATGGACGGCGGTTGGGGGGAAGAAATCCTCCAACGCCACCTCGACAAGCTGTCGCCGGCCGGGCGCTTCGCCGTCTTCGGCGGGGTCGATTGGTCGCGCTGGCCGGAGCTGGGCGGAGGCTTTCCCGAATGGGCCGCCCGCCGCCTGGAAGCTCAGCAGCGCATGGGCGCCGCCGGGCTAAAGGTTTGGAAACCCTTTGGCCTCGCCGTCCGCGATGAGCATGGCCGCCTGGTTGACGTGGACGACGCCCGCCTCGATCCGTTGTGGCAAACCGCCGCCGCCCTCCGTCTGCCGGTGCTCATTCACGTGGCCGATCCCGTGGCCTTTTTCGACCCCATCGACCCCTCCAACGAACGCTGGGAAGAATTGCAAGCCCACCCCGATTGGGCTTTCACCTCCCCTCCCTTCCCGCCCTTCTTGCACATCCTGGAAGGGCTGCGCCGCCTGGTGCTGCGCCACCCCCAAACTACCTTTATTGGGGCGCATGTGGGCGGCTATGCCGAGAACCTGGCCTGGGTGGGGCAAATGCTAGACGCATGCCCTAACTACTATGTCGATTTATCTGGTCGCATTGCCGAGTTAGGCCGCCAACCCTACGCCGCGCGGCGCTTCTTCTTACGATACGCCGACCGAATCCTGTTCGGGATGGATGCGCCCCTCGACCCCGCCCACTACCGCATCCATTACCGCTTCTTAGAAACCGAGGATGAGTATTTCGATTACAGCCCGGCGCCCATCCCGCCCCAAGGGCGCTGGCGCATTTATGGCCTGAACCTGCCCGATGAGGCGCTCAAACGGATCTACCGCCTGAACGCCCAACACATCGGCCTTTTCTCCTGGTCAGATTAGCCCGCAGTGAGTAAAATTAGTTTATGTTTAATTTTGCCGTCTCACCATTAGACATAATAGTGCGCACCGCTGCAATCTATTTCGCTTTGTTCCTGGGTCTCCGCCTGGCGGGCAAACGCGAAATCGGCCAGATGACCATCTTCGACCTGGTAGTTTTGCTGCTGATATCTAACGCGGTGCAAAACGCCATGGTGGGTGAAGACACCTCGCTGGGCGGCGGCATCTTGGCCGCGGCCACCTTACTGCTGCTCAACTGGCTGCTGATTACGCTGCGCATGCGTATTCCAAGCCTCAGGCGTTGGGCCGACGGTCAGCCCACCGTGTTGGTGCTCCACGGCAAAGTGTTGCAGCGCCAAATGCTGCACGAATCGATTGACCCGGATATGCTCGACGCCGCCTTGCGCGAACACGGCCTGTCGAATGTGGCAGATGTGGAAATGGCTGTCTTGGAAACGGATGGCTCCATCAGTGTTGTCCCCAAAGGCGAACATACCAAGACCATCCACAAAGCCGCCCGGCTCATGAAGAAATAATCGCAGTCACGCCCGCCCGCAAGCCGCCCCGCCCCACGCCCGCCGGTAAACCCCGCCAGCCCGCATCAGCCGCCCCCAGCGTCAGCCAACCCTGCGCCCCGGCCCACGCCCGCCGGTAAACCACCGCCAGCCCGCATCCGCCGCCCCCAGCGTCAGCCAACCCTGCGCCCCGGCCCACGCCCGCCGGTAAACCA
>CAZHFU010000028.1:19925-26232 GCA_964531975.1 uncultured Anaerolinea sp.
CCGCCGATCCGCATCAGCCGCCCCCAGCGTCAGCCAACCCTGCGCCCCGGCCCACGCCCGCCTGCAAACCCCGCCAGCCTGCATCCGCCGGTCGTGCTGCGCCCAGCCGCAGGCCAGCCAACCTGGCCGCATCGCCAGGTCAAGCCGGCAAACCACCGCCTGCGCCGGTAAACAGGTTGCTGCGCTGCTTAGCGCCTCACCATCCCTGCTGGTGCGATACAAAAACCGCCAAACCCACGCAAACCCTCCGGCGTTTTCAATCGACATTCGTAGAAAAACGAATCATTTGACGAGCGAATTCATTCAAAGTAAACTTATTGTGACGACCGTCTGGCCCGCGCCGGTTCGCCCCGGGTTGCCCTGCGCTGGCCGGCCAGTCGTTTCTTTTGTTTGCATGCGGAGGCAAGATGGACGCCAACTTACAGGGTAAAGCTTTCGTTGTCACTGGGGCCACTTCCGGCATTGGCCTGGCTGTGGCGCAGCAGTTGGCCGAGCGCGGGGCGCATCTGATCGGCGTAGGCCGTTCGCCCATCGCCTGCCAGGCCGTCCAGGCCCAGCTAAGCCAGGCCGCGCCGGCGGCCACTGTGCATTACCTCACCGCCGATTTATCCCTACAAAGCGAGGTGCGCCGCCTGGCGCAAGCCATCCAGGCTTTGCCAGGCCAAGCCGGGTTGAGCGGGTTAATCAACAATGCCGGCAGCGTACCCTTCCGGTACACCCTCACCGCCGAGGGCTTTGAAACCCAATGGGCGCTGAATCACCTGGCCGGTTTCTTACTCACCAACCTGCTGCTGCCCGATCTGCGCCGTGGCGCCCCAGCCAGGGTGGTGGCCGTCAGCTCAAAATCGCATTACGGCGGGCGTATGCGCTGGGATGACTTGCAAATGCGCCGCCGCTATAACGTTTTGCGCACTTATCAGCAATCCAAATTGGCAAATGTACTCTTCATGGCCGAATTTAACCGCCGCATGGCGCAGGATGGGCGGGTGCGCGCCTTCGCCGCCGACCCCGGCCTGGTCAAGACCGATATCGGCGCAAAGAATAACCCCGGCCTGGTCGGCTGGGTGTGGCGGCAGCGTGCTTCACAAGGCATTACTCCACAAGAATCGGCGCGCGGCATCGTCTACCTGGCGACAGAACCCTCCCTCCAAAATGCGCCCCAGGTTTACTGGAAGCACGGCAAGCCCCAAGACCCCGATCCCTATGCGCTAAACCCCACCCATGCGGCGCGCTTATGGGAGATCTCGGCTAAAATGGTGGGCCTGCCCGCCCCGTCCGACCCCGCATAGTGGAGGAGACTTCCGAAGTTTTACAAAACTTCGGAAGTCTCCATGAGCGTTACGCATCCTGTCTTTTTATTGGAGTCAGCCATCACCCCTTCGCCGCAAGATTTACTCCGCACTGTTTTTGGTTACACCCAGTTTAGGCCGCTCCAGGAACAGATCATATCCAACGTGCTGAACAAGCGCGACACCCTGGCGGTCATGCCCACCGGCGGCGGCAAATCTTTGTGCTACCAGCTGCCCGCCTTGTTGTTTCCGGGTCTCACGGTGGTAGTCTCTCCGCTGATCTCGCTCATGAAAGACCAGGTGGAGCAGCTCGACGCCTTGGGTGTACCGGCCCTATTCCTTAATAGCTCGCTCGATTGGGAGCAGTATCAGAGCCGCGCCGACCAGGTGCGCACGGGGTCGGTCAAGTTATTATATGTGGCCCCTGAAACTCTGCTCACCCCGCGCATGATCGGTCTGCTCACTGGCCTACCCATCGACTGCCTCACCGTAGACGAAGCCCACTGCATTTCGCAATGGGGGCACGATTTTCGCCCCGAGTATCGCCGCCTGGCAGCCGTGCGCGAACGCTTTCCGCAAGCGGTGTGCCTGGCGCTCACGGCCACCGCCACCCAACGTGTGCGCCAGGATATTCACCACAGCCTGGCGCTTAAGCAAAATCCCCATGCCGCCAACGAATTCATCGCCGGTTTCGACCGCCCGAACTTGCTAATTGAAGCCACGCCCCGCCAGCCGGGCATCCAACAGGTTGTGGGGCTTATCCGCCGCTACCCCAAGCAGTCCGGCATCATCTACTGCTTCTCGCGTAAACAGGTCGATAAACTCACCGCCGAACTGGTCGCCAAGGGCGTCTCCGCGCTGCCCTATCACGCCGGCCTGAGCGACGACCAGCGGCGGCTCAACCAGGAAGCTTTCATTCACGACGAAGCGCAAATCATCATCGCCACCATCGCCTTTGGCATGGGCATCAACAAGCCCAATGTGCGCTTTATCATCCACTTCGATTTACCTCAAAGCCTGGAAGGTTACTACCAGGAGATCGGTCGGGCCGGGCGCGACGGCGAACGCGCTCACTGCCTGTTGCTCTACAGCTATGGCGACGCTCAAAAAGTGCGCTTTTTCATCCGCCAAAAAGAGGGCGATGAGCGCAAGGCGGCCGAAGCATCCTTGCAAGCCATGCTCAAGTATGCCGAAAATGAAAGCCAATGCCGGCGAGCGCTCCTCCTGGCCCACTTTGGCGAGCGGTTCCATGGCGCACCCTGTGGCATGTGCGATATTTGTCTGCGAGAAGCAAAAGCCCAGGTAGACCTGACCATCCCCGCCCAAAAGCTGCTCTCCTGCGCCGTACGCACCGGCGAGCGCTTCGGCGCCCTGCACCTGGCCGATGTTCTGCTGGGCGAGATGACCGAGAAGGTGCAGAAGCATCACCACAACCAGGTTTCGACCTTCGGCATCGGCGGCGAGTTGAGCCGCGACCGCTGGATGCACCTGGCGCAGCAGCTAGAAGGCCGCGGCTTGCTAGAACAAACCGAACACCACGGCCTGCGCCTCAGCGAAGCCGGGCGGGTTTTCTTGCGCCAGCGCCAATCCTTTTTCGCCGCCCTACCGCCGGAGCGCGCCGCCCCGGTGGAGGCGCTCCCGCTCATCGAAGCCTTCCCCCACGATCAAACCCTGCTCAATATCCTCTTCGAATTTCGCCGCGAATTAGCCCAGCGCCGGCGCGTTCCGGCCTATGTCATCTTCCCCGATCGCACCCTGGTAGAAATGGCCACCTTTTACCCCCAATCGCTCGCCAGTCTCCACCGGCTGCACGGCGTAGGGGATGTTAAACTCGAAACCTTTGGCCGGTTGTTCCTGGATATGATCGTCCCTTACTGTAAAGAGAAGCGCCTGGCAGAAAAACCGTACACCCCAGGGGCCGCCGCCCGCGCCGCCCCACGACGATAACCGCCCGCATTCCTCAGTAAATTCATTTGAACCAACCGTTTGGTTAGGTCGTATAATTGATCGACTTAGTAAAATTCAGGTCTGTTGATTAAGCCTGTTCGTAAGGACACTACCATGACCCAGGAAACCCCCAAACAAAACCTCTTGCAGCGCGCCTCCGGTGTTTTTCATGAGTTTTCCGGCCAGTTCTGGCTGCTGGTGGGCGCTAGCTTTATCGACCGCCTCGGCGGGGCGATGCTTTTCCCGTTCTTCACCCTGTACCTGACCCGCAAATTCGGCATCAGCATGACCGAAGTGGGCTTTTTGTTCGTGTTGTTCTCATTTAGCAGCATGATCGGCAACATTGTGGGCGGCGCCCTCACCGACCGCCTGGGCCGCAAAGGAATGATGATCTTCGGCCTGGTGATGAGCGCCTTCTCAGCCCTGTTGATGGGGTACATCGATAATATCACCATCTTCTTTATTGTCATCCCCCTGGTTGGGATCCTAACCGACGCCGCCGGCCCCGCCCAGCAAGCCCTGGTGGCCGATTTGCTGCCTGAACAAAAGCGCGCCCAGGGCTATGGCATCTTGCGGGTTATCTACAACCTGGCCGTGGTCATCGGCCCGCTCTTGGGCGGCCTGCTAGCCGTGCGATCCTACTCGCTTATCTTCATCACCGACGCCATCTTAAGCAGCATCACCGCGGTCATCATCTGGCTGGTGATTAAGGAGACCCGCCAGGCTAAACCATTAGAAGAGGGTCGGCCCGCAGAAAGTTTCTTAACTACCTTCAAGGGGTATGGCCTGGTGTTGCGCGACACGGCGCTGGTGATGTTCCTGGCCGCCTCCACCCTGATGGTTTTGGTCTACATCCAAATGAACACCACGCTGGCGGTGTTCTTGCGCGATCAACATGGTGTAAATGAACAAGGCTTCTCTTATATCTTAGCCTTGAATGCCGGCATGGTGGTGCTGCTCCAGTTCCCCATCACCCGCCGCGTCACACGCTACCGTCCACTGATGATTATGGCCGCCGGCGCGCTGCTGTACGCCGTAGGTTTCGCCATGTACGGCTTTGTCAGCGCCTTCTGGCTGTTCCTTGCAGCGATGGCAATCATCACCGTGGGCGAAATGTTCGTCAGCCCGGTGGGCCAGGCCATTGTGGCCCAGTTGGCCCCCGAAGAAATGCGCGGGCGTTATATGGCTGTCTATGGCTTTAGCTGGATGATCCCTTTTATGGTAGGCCCGTTGCTGGCCGGTTTAGTGCTGGATAATCTCAACCCAAATATGCTGTGGTTTATCTCCGGCATAATCGGACTGCTGGCGGCCGGGGCGTTCTTCTCCCTGGCGCACCTGGGCGACCGGGCGCGCTGGCGCGCCATCGACCAGCGCCTGGAAATTCTGCAGCAGCTAGAAGATGGCCGCCTGACTGGAGAGGCGGCCGCCGCCGCCCTGGAAACCGTCGATGAAGGCGCCTGGCAGCGCCTGGCCCCCCAGGCTCCCTCCGCCGAACGCCGGCATGTTCACCTGCGGGTGAGCGACCGCCTGACCGGCGATCTGAAAGCCGAATTCCACCTCCCAGCCGGCCTGGTGAACACCGTGGTCAACACCAGCGGACAGTTCTCACCGGCCCTGGCCGCCTATCCTCACGACCACTTGCGCCAACTTTTGTTGAACAATGAACCCATGGACGAAGCTCAGCAGTTCGATTCCGGCCCGGACCATATCGAAGTAAAGATAGAATAATAGGCGCTGCTGTTCGTTTAATTCATCCAATACATACCAGAAATCTCTCGGAAATACTCGCAAGATAGCGGATCCACCAGATTCTGAATTTGTGGGACACTGGAAATTTGCTCCACCTGAAACAATTCGCCCTTGGTTTTGACCGAATTACCCGTGTGAGAGGAAACAAAAGGGGCTGCCTGGAAAATCCTTCGGGCAGCCCCTGGCATGGTTACATTTACACCAGCGGATCAAAGCGATCCAACCGCCAGCGCATCACCACGCTTTCGCTAACCACCTGCAACTGGTGCGCCCTGGCAGCCTCATACGCTTCTTGCGCCAGCGCCGCACTCTGTTCATACGTCAGCCCCATGGGCTTCACCAGGTCAGGCATCATTCCCTGACTCATCGCCAATTCTTGCCACGCCCGCCACCTCACAAACAACGGTATCAAACTCGTCACTCGCCGCGCCATTGGGCACACATCATTTGGCGCACTCAACGCCGCATGCTCACTCAATATCTCCACCACCAACCCCTCATCCCCCTTCGCCTTCTCCGATACCACCAACTCAGAACCAAATGATCCCCCAGAACTCGCATTCCGATTCACCACATCATAATATCCCCCCTCCACCCAGAACCGCCTGTCTACTATACTTCTCCGCATCAAATAGCGCCGCGGCGTCATTCCCGCCGGAAACTCCACCGACACCACCGACATATAATTTGCCGGCAGTATATACACCTGCTTACCCGCTTGCACCCCCAAATTCACCTTCACTTGCATAGGAAAGTATGGCGATAAATCCATAATCCCCTCATTGATCCAGCTTTGCACTTGCAACGTACTAAAAGCTATCCCCGGTAACACATTCTCATCACCCAACAGTTGGTGACACTCTTGCAGCAGCTCCGCCAGTGTAATCATCCGCTACGCCTCCACCATCACATACCCTTCACCAGCAACCATCATATACAATCCATTCTCAAACTTCAACGGCATTTCAGGCCGCCAGAAAATCACCAACGGCGCATACTGCGTAATCACAGCCCTGAATAACACCGGCGCAAACGTATCCACCCCATCATACAAAATCACCCCCCCCACTTCTCCATCAGCAGTTGCAATCAGACTATGCACCTTACCAGGCCCAACATGCAGCGCCTTCCCAATCCCAGGCCCCACATATTGACTTCTCCCATTGTATAACTTCGCCATCCTCACACCTCACCACCTGCCGCACTACCTCCCAGCCACTTCAGCCCAGGCCCACAGCCCCCACACTACAACTAACCGCCCACCAGATCAGCGGGCGCTGCCGGCCTCTAACGCCGTGGCAGCACTCACACACCCCATCACC
>CAZHFU010000028.1:26332-55227 GCA_964531975.1 uncultured Anaerolinea sp.
CCGGCCTCTAACGCCGTGGCAGCACTCACACACCCCATCACCCACCAGGCCACGCGCCAGGTTGCCCACCAGATCAGCGGGGGCTGCCAGCCTCTAACGCCGTGGCAGCACTCACACACCCCATCACCCACCAGGCCACGCACCTGGTTGCCCACCAGTTCAGCGGGCGCTGCCGGCCTCTAACGCCGTGGCAGCACTCACACACCCCATCACCCACCAGGCCACGCACCTGGTTGCCCACCAGTTCAGCGGGCGCTGCCGGCCTCTAACGCCGTGGCAGCACTCACACACCCCATCACCCACCAGGCCACGCACCTGGTTGCCCACCAGTTCAGCGGGGGCTGCCGGCCTCTAACGCCGTGGCAGCCCCCAACCACTAAATCTTAACCACCCACCACATTCATCTTGAACAAACCACGCCAATCCATTGGCCCCACCGCAAACACAAACCGCACCTTCACCGGCAGTGTATCATTCGTAAACATCAGCCCCGCCGTTGGGCTTGCCACCGAAAACACCTCCGGCTGGCGACCGTTCCGATACCCAATCCCAATCGTTGGCCACAACCGCGGGTCAGCCACCCCCGCCCAGTTATTCTTATCCGTCCACAAATCCACCACAATCACCCGATTGCGCGCCGCCGCCATCCGCGCCCCGAAGTTCTCCCCTTCCGCCAGCGCATTATCCGGCGTGGTCAACGCCCCCGCCCCGTCATAATCAAATCTCCGTTCGCTTCCCAACACCTCAAGCGCCGTAATCTCAAGATCAGGCGGCACTAGCAAATACTTCGGCGCAGTCAACGCCCCCAGGCGCTCCCCGCTGCCAAGCTCCGTGAACTTCCGCATTTCCGCCCTCATAAACGCATAAGCCGTCGGGTCCAAACTAAATGCATTCACATTCCCATGCGCCACCGAAAACAGCGGGTTTCCATCCGCCAGGTTCGGCCCAACCCCCGCATTCGCAGTAAACACATTGCTCACCGCCTTGCTTAACGTCAGCCAGGCCGCCTGCGCCAATGCCCGCGGCGCTGCCATCAATCGCCCCGTATCATCCTTGTCTATCGCCTCCAGGGTGATCCCAAGATACCCGCCCTTTTTCAAGAACGCCGAGCTTTCAGAACCATCCGTCCAACTCAATTCCGTATAAGCCGCACCCTCGGCCACCGTTGGCAGCTCACCCACCCCGCCAAGCGACATCCACTTCACCGTTTGCATTGAACCAAAATCCTGCTGCGTTGTGATCGCATCCCACCAGCGCGGATACTGCTGGAACTCATTCACAATCACCTTATTCAAAGCGTTGGCCACCATGTTAGCCATTGTCGAACAATTCACATTCGCAAACTGCACCCGTTCACCCTGGAACACACCGCTCATTTCATAATCGCCCGAAAGCAAATGATACAGCTCCCGAATGCCAGTTAGCGGCGCAGCACCCCCCGCCGGGCGCTTCCCAGTCAGCAGCCCATCCAACGCCAATTCCACCCGATCCAGCCCCGTCCTCATCCCAGTCACTTGACCACCACGCGGCGCAGCGCCACCAATCTTAATCACCTCATCCTGCTGTAGCGCGGCCAGGTACACCCGCTCCCCTTCAATCGCAGCCTCAAGCGCCTCAACATTCGCATACTCGCCACCACGCAATCGCTCAGCACTCACCGCCGGCAGCCCCGAACTCGCCAGCATGGCGCTGACTGCGAATTGGGGGAGGCCTGGAACGGTCGAGTTGCTTTCGGTAGTCACATCTTTAGCTGGTTCTTGGATCATATCAGGTTCTCCTATAGGGTTCGAAATCGGTTCAAGGGTGGGCGCGGCTTGCCGGGCGAGGATGCGCCCATCGGCGGCAGGCTGGAAGACCAAATCTACGCTTTCCACATGGCGCACGCCGGTGATTGTTTCGCCGTCCCACAACGGGTAAAAGACCAACGAGAGACCCACATCGGGGGCGCGTTGGGGGTCGGCCAGCAGGCTGTCCACCAGCGCCGCGGCTTGCCGACCCGCGTGGGTGTTATACAGGCGGATTATGCCCTCCACCGAGCGGTCTTGGGCGTTCCAGCGCGCCGCGCTGGTAACGCCGGCCAGTTTGCCCAGGCTGGGATGCTGGGCCGAGTGATCGATAAACACGGCCCGATTCTCAAACTGACCGGCGTTCACGGCCTGCTCTAAAGCCGAGGGCTGAATCGACAGCCCGGCGGGGGTGTTATCCGAGCGCCGCACCTGGCCGGCGCGCACAAAGCGCGCCCGGTAGCACCCGGTCCACGGCGGCCCGGCCAGCGCGGCGTTACCCACCGTAAGGCCAGCCGGCGCGTTCGGCTGGTTTAGCTCCACCGGGCGCAGGGCTAAGGCGTCCAGCCAGTCCGGCTGGGCGGCAAGCACCTGCCCATCTAACCGCAACCATGCTTCTTTCATGCGCCTCCTTTCGGTTCTACAACGTGAATAGACCTGTGGCCGCCGGCCCCCACCGGCGCAGGCGGGCGAACCAACCTGGCCGCCGGGGCCGATGCGCCCATGCGGTGGTATTGATCCATTCCCGCTCACTCGTTTGCCAGCTCTTCCAGCTGCGCATCGCTAAGTGGTTCACCCAAGAACTTAAACGCCAACGCCAGGGCATGGCGTTTGTACACCGGCGGCTGACCGCGCAGCGCCTGCTGCAAGGCCACAAACGCTTCGGTCACATCGCGCCCGCTGCGCGCCAGGCTTTCGTTATCCCAGCGGCTAATATCCAGGGCAGCCACGCGAAACAAACGCCGGTAATCGTTTTCGTGCAGCGCCCGCGCGCAGCCCACCTGCACCGCCCGCTGGTAGGCGTGGTAGAGAATATCTTGCAGCAGCCACAAGAAATACTGTTGGCGGCGGCGCAGGTGGCGTTCGGTTGGCCCTTGCATGGCCTGGGCGGTGGCGAGCGAAATATCGCCGGCGTCGCCGCGCCAGTGCGGCGGAAAACCCGAACCGGCGTCGATCATGCCGCGCACCGCCTGCAAATCGCGGGCGGCGTCGAAGCCGTGCAAATTAGGCGCGTTCGGCTGCCAGGTTTCGCTATCGTCTTTGACGATGATGCTGCCCGCTTCGGGCGGCTGGCGGTACTGCTCTTGCTTCTCGCGCACCTTGTTAGCCGGAACCGTCACCATCCATAAGAAGGCGCGCATCGCCCAATTCAATCGCACCCGATCTTCCAACATGCGGCTGTAGCGCAGCATCCACGGCAGCATCGTCGTCAGGTCGCTTTCGCCCAGCAGCGCTCCCATGGGACGGTTAATCGTATAATGCAGCATGATCGCTTCAGCCTGGGCAGCCTGCGGATGGTGAGGCGATAACCACTGGCGAGTTTCGCCGATGGCGTCGGGCGGCTGCTCTTCATAGGCCAGCTCACATTCCCAATCGTTGGGGGCGGTTTGAATGTTGCGAATGTGATCTTTGGTGACAAACCGCACATAGCTCATGCCATCTTGCGGATTGCGAAACAGCAGCACAAACAGATCGCCGGAGCGCGCCAGCTCATCACACATACATTCCAGTCGTTGGGCCATGCCGTTTTTGGGATGATTCCAAAAGCCTTCGATAAAGCGCTGCATGGCGCGCACCGGGCTGGAGATGACCAGGCGGTCGCCCACCACATAATCGGTGGTGATGGCGATGGTGCGCCAGGCCATGGGGTGCTTGCGCCAGGCTTCCAGGGCATCGCTGTATAACTCCAGCACCCGGTTGGAATCGTACTCGTGCGGGCGAGAAGTGAGGGCTGTCCACCCAGGGGCGTCAACCACCGGGGCGATGGCGGCCATGGCGGCGGCAGGCTCAGGTTTATCACGTCCAAACCAACGTTTTAACAAGCAGGTCTCCTTTCCGGCAGCGGCCAACCACCGCAGCCATTAAACATCATCAAACAGACCGACTTCAGGTTTAGAAACGCCCACTCAGTTGGTTTACCAGCAAGCCGGCGGCGGGCTGCCCCCCCTTACTCCTCCCCCCGCCCGTCTAACCCGGGCGCGGCGCGCCGCAGCTTGGCTTGCCGGTCTGCCCGCAGGCGCTTCAACTCTCCCACCCCACCGCTGCGCCGGCTGCGCATGGCGCCGCGTCTGCTTTGCCAAACGAACGCCGGTGTGTAGTCGTCTTCTCCTGGGCTGGCGGCGCATTCATCACACGGCTCCAGGCCTTCCAGCCAAATCGGCTGCTCATCCAACAGATCGTTCACTAAACGCGCAATTTGATCCTGGTGCATCATATTCTCCGACGGCGGTCGAAACTCTCAACCCCGGCCCTCAGCCTAGAAATGCAGGTCTCCCAACGGGTCGGGCGCAGTAATCACGGCGCTGTGCGCCGCCCCAAAGTGCTCTTTATCCAACACAGCGCACAGGGCCAACGAAAGCAGCAGGTCGTCATGCACGGGGGCGCCGTCACTCGGATGGCGCAGCCCATCCGGCACGCCCCAGCGCATCACTTTCCCCGGCCCCGGCAGCAGCTGCATGCGGCACTGCTCGGCCTGGCGCAAAAACAGCGCCTGCAAAGCGCCATTCTCGCCGCCGGCGGCGCAGTAGTCCTTCAAACGCCCGCTTTCGATCATGGCGGTTAACGCCCAGCCCAGTTCACTCTTAGAAGCCTGGGTAAACTTGAAGCGCACCACCCGCCCGGCGGCGGCCCGTTCCAGGAAGGCGGCCAGTCCCTCCCCCACCCCGGTGGCGTCGATGACAATTCGCTGCGGCCCCCACATCTCGATCAGGCCGCTCAAGCGGCGATATAGGCTCACCTGGCTCTGGCCCACCCACTGCGCCCGCTTTACGATCCGGTAGACCTGGGCGCGCTGCAAGGGGTCTTCTAACCCGCTGGGGTCCACCTCCACAATGGTCAAGGCGGTGGCGTCGTGATCGGCGGTCGAGCCTTCCCCCGCTTCGCCGCCTACATCGATCAGGAACGCCGTGCTCCAGCCGGATCGGGGGGTCTCTTGGGGAGCGTGATCGCCTTGCAGTAAGGCCAGCCGTTCGGGGGTGAACAGACCGCCGCGCTCGTCGATCTCTTGGCAGTAGTACTGCGTAAGTACAAACGGATGCTCTCGCCCCAGCTTGGCGATTTCGCTATCGACAAACGTCCCATAGGCGGGAACTTCTAACCGCACCTGGTCGGCGTCGGTGATAAAGACGCGCTGCACCCCATCCTGGCGCTCCAGGTCTAGCGCGGCCTGCTTCTCGCGCGCCAGCAGGGTATGCCGGGTCCAGGCCGTTCCCCAAAAGACGCGTGTGGCGTTGGCGGCGGCGGCCATAGGAGCCAACTCTTTGTCCCACTTCGAGATCAGCACATCTTGGGCCTCATCGCAGGAAAGCAGGGTGTTGGCGGTGGCCCCCACCACATTGGCCGTGGGGCTGCCCGAAAGAAAGAAGATGCGCGCCTGCCCCAGCCGGTAAATGTAACCCTGCTCTTTGCGCCAGCGCCCGCGCGTAAGCAGGTTGCGCTCTAAAACCCGCTCCAGCCGGCGCATGGCGTTATACGATTGCGGCTTCCAGGTGGGGCTAACCTTCACCATCTCGGCCTGGGTGCGCTGCAGCAAGGTGAGCAGGTAACATTCGATTTGCGCCTGTAGTTCGTTCTTGCCGCTCTGCCGCGGGAACAGCACCACGAATGAGCGCCCTCTTTCGCACAGCACACTGTCGGCGATGGCCTGCGCCGCCGCTTGCTGGTAGCGGCGCAGGCTCAACCCCGATAGATGCCGGCAGTACAGGCTCACATCGGAAAGCAGGTATTTCAAGGACAAAGACCTCGCCTCGCTCATCGCTCAGGTGTTGGGGTTACTCACGCGGCCAGGCAGCCGGCAGCACACGCGGGGCGCTCTGCACCGCCGCCAGGTTGGCGATCTTCTTCTCGATTTCTAACAGCGATCCGGCGGCAATGAGCAGCGTTTCGGTCATCAGCGCCAAAGCGCCGGCCTGCACCAGGGCCAACTGATAGCTGGCCTGTTCCTTTTCGCCGGCCGCCAGCAAATCTTCGGCTTGGGCCAGGCGGTTGCAAATCTGGCAGTAATCGGGCGTCCGTTGCGGCAAGCGGTGCGAACCAGGTCGATGCACACCGGCTCCTTCTAAACCAGCGGGGCGATGCGAGGCGGGGGACAAGGGTAACTCCTTTCTTCACTTACCTAATTCGCTCAGCACTGCTTCTAGCTCTTCCTGGTTGCTATCGCTGGGTCCGTTCAACTGCGAAAACGCTTTGATGATATCGGCCAGGCGCTGCGATGAAGCACTGATGGCGTTGGTCACTTTAGCCAGCTCTTGGGGGTCATCCAGTCGCCGCGAAACCTCCACCAGGCGTTGGATGATCTGCCGTAGAGCGTCAATCTCCTGAGTAAGATCGGCGGTGTCTCGCTTCCGGGTACGAGCAGGCATAGGCGCGGCCTAGCGTCGAGCGGATGGGCCAATCAGAAAAGTGGCCTGGTTGGCGATTATGGCAGACAGGAACGCCTTCGCCAGGACGATCATCCCCGGCGCGTTACAGGTGAGCGGAGGCCACTGCAAGGCGGCGCTCAATCCGCTGCATGCGGCGGCATAGCAGGCCAGGGCGGCCGCCGCCAGCATGCCCAACATCAACAGGCGTTTGCCCTCCCCTGGCAAAGCGGCATACCAATCGCTGACTCCGGGCGCATAGGCCACAATCAACGACAGGGCCGACCCCGCCAGGGCCGAAAGAAATTCCGGCGAAACTATTTGGTCACTCATGGCGTCTCCTTTCCACCCCATTATCTCTAGAACAAATGTTCTGTCTATCCTGAAAGCGGGATAGCGGCTTAAACCAAAAATCGCAAACCTTAGCGGTCTGCGATTTTTGGTTAATCAATCGGTTGTAAGCGTAAGCGCCCACGCATCGGGAACGCTATGCCAACACCGCCTTCCAATCGGGGTGGTCGCCCACGTGACCAGAATGGAACTGCCAGGTTATCCGCCCATCCGGCTGCACCAGGTAAGCAGAGGTGAGCAGAGAAGGGTCGCCAATTGGCCGCCCCACGGCTTGGGTGTGCCCTTTAAGCGTGGCTCTGGCCCCGCTCAATAACACCCCTGGCCCAACCATTTGTAATAAAGAGGCGCTGCGGATTCCGAATTTCTTATACCATTTCAAATCGGGGTCGGCAATGCCGCGCGCTTCGGGCCAGCGTTCGCCCAAAATCGCCTTGCCCACCCTATCGCTGCCCTGGAACACAAACAGCACTGCGGGAAATTTTTCGTTTTCGGCTAACTGCCGCAAATCCGAGATCATCTCTCGGCAGAACAGTCAGCCCAGGTGGCGTAAAAACACCAACAGCGTGGGGCCTTGCCCGTCCAGGTTATCGCCAAAGGTGGGGCCTGCCAGGTTCACCCCTTCCACCGCCTGGGCCAGGATCTCTGCTTCAATCGCCTCGCGATAGGGCGGGCGAAGTGTGGTTGCTTGCTTAATATCTTGCATCTCTTCTCCTTAGATCAGCGTTTCCTAAAGAGAAGTATACCCCACTTTCGCCTTTGTGTATAGGTTATTTATACAATAATTCAACATTTTCTACCTCCATACCAGCGCGCCCGCCCCGCCCCTCGAAGATTACTTCGCCGGTTCGGTGGGTCAGCCGCACTTGCACCTCGGCGCGCAGGCTTTCCAACACTCGCCGGCCCATCTGCTTCACGTCCGGCCCTTTTAGCAGGCCGGTTGCCGCCCGGTGAGCGCGCACCGCCAGGTGGTAACGCCGGTCTTGCACCTCATAATACACCTCACTCGCATCGGCGCCCAATCGAACAAGCTGTGCGCCGGTGTAGGTGGCAAACTGGTAGAGCTTGCCCTGCCGCCACAACCCAATGATAAAGCCGGGGAAACTTGAGCGCAGCCAGGGGATGATCGCCACCGAGGCGGTGAGGCACACCTGCGCCTCTTCAAAGTGATTGGTTTGCATCCACACCCACGCCTTTGGAAAGGCGCGGCCCCAATCCTTTTCAATATAGCCCTGTCCGCCGCTAAATTCAACCCGGCGCTCTCCTAAGCGCAGGCTGCCATGCAGCGCATGGTCAAAGCTCAACACCCCATGATAACACTCCATCCACGGCAGCCAGGCAAACGGCCCCATCACTCCGGGGCGCAGCAGGCTCACCGGCCAGGAGTAGACCCCCTCGAATTTCACCTCGCCTTGCAAGGGCAGCCGCCCGCCGGTCAACGCCAGGCGCAAACCGCCCAGGCTAAATTCGTTATCGGCCACGCGCAAATGCAGCGAGCGCCGTGAGGCGGTAAACGTCTCCAATGGATAACGATAATATTCGCTCTCGCCGGTTTCGCCATCTAACACCTGCACAAAGGTGTGAGCGTCTTCGCCTAAAATAACGCCGGGAATGACCGCCCAGGCGTGCTTTTGATCGGCGCTGACCAATTTGAAATACCAGCCCTCAAAAAAAGGCGGCCTGGCCTTGCCGCCATGGTAACGTTCAGGATGCAGCGTGGTTTCGATAAAACCTGGCATATCTTATTCCTCTCCTGAGCGATTAAACCACGAGCCGGTCGGATGCGCCAGTAACCTGGTAAACTGCCGCCCTCCTGGGGTTCACGCAGTGGCCGCCTCCAGCCGCATGGCGGGCTGGGCGAGGCCAAGCTGCTAACCAACCCCGGCGGCGCGCCGCGGCCTGGGCTGCCCATTCCGCCAAATAAGCTGGGCGCAGCCGGGGATGCGCTAAGCATCGCCTGGCCGCGCCCGGTAATTCCTCTCGGCGGCGGGTCGATCCTTAGATTTTAAAAGCTTTGCGCACACCTGGGCTGAGCAAGTACACCAGCACCACCACCGAAAAACCGGCCGGCAGCAGAGTCGCCAACGCCCCGGCTCCGTTCCAGATATTCAGCGCCACCCCTAGAACATCTAAGCCTGTGGCGATAACCCCCAACCACCACGCCCAGGGGCGCAAGCCAAGCGCCCCCACTGCCACCAACAGATGCAGCACTGGGGCGATGAACATCAGCCCGGCAATCAGCATACCCAGGCCGCCCAGCAGCCCGCCGCCAAACAAAGTCAGCGCCGCTCCGCCTAGCAACATCACAGTGGGCACACATAAACCCAACAGGCCGCTGATAAGCTGCAAAAAAGCCAGCAAAGTGACGCCTGCCGGGCGATCATTGGAAACCATCGAATTTTGGGTTGTCATGCTATGCTCCTTATAAACATTAGTAATCAGCATACGCAGACCTTCGCCAAAAGTTTCCTGTTTAACGAACAACGGCGGCCAACAGCCGCCGTCGTTCAATCCCCCATGGTTAAAATTCTAAGGCGCTTCCAGCACGGATGTGATTTGCGCCCCCAACTCGATGAGCGCAGCGGGCGCTTCCACACCATCGAACCAGGTTACAGTATGCTGCTGATCGCCATCTCGGATTGTCAGCGTGTATGCAAACCGGTCGCAGCATTGATTTTGTCCATACTGGGTCTGCATGTCGTAGAAACCGGCTAATCGCGCTGAAGCCAGGAAGGCGCTCACCACCGCCGGGTTGGAATGCGTGACCTCGCCATGCTTATCGATCACCCGCCCATCCTCATAAAACGTCCACGTATCGTTAGACCCGCCAATGCCGCCCACCCGGTTAAACACCATCACCGCGCCGGGAAACATAACCGGGGTCGGGCGCATCTCAGGGGCGGCGGCGGTTCCGCCTTCGCTCGACCCCGGCGCGGGGTAAGCGCTCATATCTTGCGCCGGGTAGGGGCTGCCTTCACCTTGCCCCGGATAAGGTTCCGCCGTCGCTTGCCCCTGGGCAGGGGAAGGATAGGCCGCCGAGCCGATGCTTGTGGGAGCCAGTTCGGTAGCCCACGCCGCCGATGTGGCCTGGGCCTGTTGATTATTCTCTTGGACTGTGGCGCAACCGGCTAACGCCAGCGCCATTACCAGGAAAACGCTTATCATCGCGAATCGCATCATTACCTCCTTTACCCCATCTAGACGTGTTCGGCGCCGCAAAGTTCCCCTAAAAGGCGCTTCTACTAGGAGGTAAACGGGCGGAAACCTTCACCAAGGGCTTCATGCGCCTGCCCGATCACCATAAACGCCCGCGGGTCCACGTCACGCACCAGGGCTTTTATTCGCGACACCTCGTCGCGGCTTACAACGCAGTATAGCACCGTGCGCCCCTCCCCGGTGTAAGCGCCGCGGGCGTCAATCTGTGTTACGCCTCGTTGCATCTCGTGAAGGATAATATCCGACACACGCTGCGGCTGGCTGGTGATCACCATAATGGTGCGCAGCACATTGGCGCCCTCGTTCACGGCTTCAGCCGCCAGGCCAGTTATGTACAGCATCACCAGGGCATAGAGAGCGTTTTCCCAGCTAAACGCCAGACCCGCCAGGAACATAATCAACGAATCGGTGGCTAAATAGCTTTGGGTTAGCGAAATTCCCCATCGATGGTTCATGATGCGCGCCAACACATCCGATCCGCCGCTGGTTCCCTGGCCGCGATAAACCAAACCATAGCCCACACCGCTTATCACCGCGCCAAATAATGCATTTAATACCGGATCGTGCGTTAACCCAGCTTTTAGAAAAGGAACGAGCGCATCGGTAAAAAAAGACATGGTGATGATAGCAAAAGCCGTGCGCAATACAAAGCGTTTGCCGCCCAAAAATCGCCATCCCAGCACAAAAACCGGCAAATTGCCCAGAAAAATCATCAGGCCAATCGGCCAGCCGGTGTAATGGTTGATGATTTGCGATAGACCGGAAATGCCGCCCGTCGCCAGGTTAGCCGGCTCCTGAAACAGGCGCAGCGCCAAGGCCTGCAGCAGCGCGCCCAGCGCAATCACTGCAAAATCCCGCACTTCGCGCCAGGCCGATACCTTCCTTAGCCATGCACTCATTATTCACCTCCTGAAACCATTGATTATACCTGTTTCAGAAAACAAAACCTTGTATCAGATTGACAATCCGCAAACGCCCGTGTAAAATGAATTCAACATTTACCCCCCTTAAAATTGTTAGTTTAGGACAAATATTGGTCTAGACTTGTCGAATATAGAAGGACGAGTCATCGCAGTGGATTCTTTCCTAGCCTTAGCTCAAGCAAGGACAACACACCTTCCTGAACCCACAGTTCAGCATGTCTGAAGGTCATCCTTCAGTTAACTGTCAGCAACCCGTTCAAAGATCGCTTAGACCAAGGAGAAGATCCAAAATGAGTACCGCTGCAATGTTCGCAAAAAAGTGGGGCGGCCTGTTGATGGTGATGGTCTTACTTACGACCATGCTCCTCAGCGGCTGTTCGTCCGAGAAAGTCATTAAAATCGGTTTTGCTACCGAACAAACCGGGGTCGAATCATATATCGGCCAGGCGGCTGTGCCCGCCTTGCAAGATCATATCGACGAGATCAACGCCGCCGGCGGGATTGGTGGATATAAACTGAAGCTGATCGTCTACGATACGCGCTCCGAAGTGACCGATGCCGTTGCTGTGACCAAGCGGCTGGTGGAGCAAGATAAAGTCGTCGCCGTTATCGGGCCATCCTGGTCGGCGGCGGCCATTCCCATGGCCGAAATCGCTAACACAGGAAAGACACCCATGATTGCCACCACGGCCTCCAACATCAATGTCACCGTAAGCGAAGCCGGCCAGCTCAACCCCTACATGTTCCGCGTCTGCTTTATCGATCCCTACCAGGGCTTTGCACTGGCAGAATTTGCCTATAAAGAGTTGGGCAAGCGCCAGGTGGCCTTCCTCACCGATGTGGCTTCGCCTTATTCGGTGGGTATTCAGAAATTCTTCTCAGAACACTTTGTAGAATTAGGCGGCAAGATCGTTGCCGAAGAAGGCTACCAAACGGGCGATACCGAATTTCGCGCCCAGTTAGCAAAGATCAAAGATTCTGGGGCCGACCTGCTAATGATGCCCGCCTACACCTACCGCGACCCCGGTCTGGCGGCTCAGCAGGGCCAGGCGCTGGGTATTACCATGACGATGATGGGCGCCGATGGTTGGTTTGTTGACGACCTGCTGCCCATGGCGGGCAAAGAACTCGAAGGGGCTTACCTCACCACAGGCGTCTCCACCGATTCGCCAGAGTTCACCGCTTACAACAAAGCTTTTGAAGAGAAGCACAAAGTCAAGCCCAACATCTATCAATACTACTCGATCGATGGCTTGTATGCCATCGAGTGGGCGCTGCGCCAGCTGGCGGCCCAAAACAAAGAGATGACCGCCGAAAACGTGCGCGATATGCTCGAAAATATGACTGATGTTCAGCTTTTCACCTCCAAAGTAACCATGGAGCCGGACACCCACAACCCCCACAACAAACCGATTTTGATTATGACCATTAAGGATAGCAAGTGGCAGATTGTTAAGACCTTCGTACCGGGTCAATAACATCTTGTTGTCCATAAGCGCACCGCGCGCTTCAGCCCGTCCATCATAAGGGTGGGGTTTGCCAGGTAGCTTTTGGCAAACCCCACCAACCTGATTGTAATAAGGGAATCTGCCGATGGAATTATTAATCCAGCAACTCGTCAGCGGCTTTTCAATTGGGGCAGTTTATGCGCTGTTAGCGGTTGGTTACGCCCTGGTTTACAGCGTTTACAACTTTACCAACTGGGCCTTCGACGCTTTCATGGCTTTTGGGGCCTTCATGGCTTTCTACGCCATCCTCAACTTTGGTTTGCCCTTTTGGGTAGCCGGCCTGATTGCCATTATCCTCACCATCATCCTCTCGGTGGGCACGGAAAAACTGGCTTACAGCACACTGCGCCGCCGCAAAGCCCCGCGCCTGTTCATGATGATCTCGGCCATGGGCGTCAACCTGACCGTGGTCAACATCATGAACCTCCTGTTCGGCGGCATCTATCGGCGCTTCCCCACCGACTCTATCACGCCTATATTTATCGGCGGCGTGTCCATCGGGCGGATGGACATCTTAGCCGGCATCATTTCTGCGGTGGTCTTAGGAGCGTTGTGGTGGTTTCTATATAAAACAAAACCTGGCCTGGCGGTGCGCGCCAGTTCCATCGACATTCTCACCTCGTCGCTCATGGGCATCAACAACGACCGGGTAGCGGTCATTATCTTTACCACCACCGGCGTCCTTTCAGCCGTGGCGGGGGTTTTCTACGGCATCAAATATGCTGTATACCCTTACATGGGCATCATCACCATTAAGGCTATGATCGCGAGCATTATCGGCGGCTTAGGAAGCCTGCCCGGGGCGGTGCTGGGAGGGCTAATCTTGGGCGTGCTAGAGACGTTGGTGTCGGGTTATATTTCGTCCACCTACCGCGACGCTTTCTCGTTCATGTTCCTGGTCATCATGCTGCTGTTCTTCCCTAACGGCTTGCTGGGGAAGGTGGGCGACGAGAAACTCTAGGAGGCGGCATGGATACGGGTTATATTATCGCAATCACCATCCTGGGGGGAATTAACATCATCGCCGCCCTGGGGGTAGCCATTCTCACCGGTTATACCGGGCTGTTCTCGATTGGGCACGCAGGCTTCATGGCTTTAGGAGGCTACCTGGCAGCCATCATGGTGGTAGAATGGCATGCGCCGTTTGGATTAGCGCTGCTGGGCGGTGGGGTCTTCGCCGGGGTTGCCAGCCTCGTAATTGGCATTCCCACCTTTCGCGGGCAGCTGCGCGGCGATTACTTTGCCATTGCCACCCTCGGTTTTGCCGAGTCGATTCGCCTGGTGCTTAACAACACCTATCAACTTGGCCCTATCAAGGTTAACGGCGCGTTTGGCTACATGGGAATTCCGGGCTTGACCACCCTGCCGGTGATCTTGATCGCCACGGCCCTGGCGTTATTCTTCGCGCATGCCTTTGTCACCTCTCAGTATGGCAAAAACTGCATCGCCATCGGTCAAGATGAAACCGCCGCCCAAATGATGGGCGTCAGCCTGCTAAAAACCAAGCTCATTGCCCTTTTCATCAGCGCGTTCTACGCCGGGGTGGCGGGCGGCCTGCTTGCCTTTTACATCGCTTATCTTTCACCCTCCTTTTTTAATTTCGATCGCTCATCCGGGTTCCTGGCTGCGGTGGTTTTCGGCGGCATCCAATCGCTTATTGGCCCGTTTATTACTGCCTTCATTCTAATCGCCTTGCCCGAATTGCTGCGAAAATTCGCCGAATATCGCCTGGTGATATATGGCATGTTGTTCGTCATTATCATGCTTTTCCGACCTCAAGGCCTCTTGGGTTATGTAGAAATGAACCTAAAATTTTTGCAGCGTTGGCGCAAAAGGTTCTTCCCACCCAAAGAAAAGCTGCATCCCGAAAGAAAGGGGAATCGCTAACATGGCAGCCCCCATCCTAGAAATCAAGAACTTGACGGTCGATTTCGGAGGCGTACGCGCCGTCAACAAAGTTTCGATGGAAATCCAACCTGGAGAATTAGTTGGCTTGATTGGGCCGAACGGGGCTGGTAAAACTACGGTTTTCAATCTGGTTACCAATTCCATCAAAGCCACGTCTGGTGAAATCACCTTCAAAGGCCAGGCCCTGGCGGGCAAATCTCCCGATCAAATCTGCCGCATGGGCATCAGCCGCACCTTCCAGAACATTCGCCTGTTCCCCCAAATGACCGCCTATGAGAATGTGGAGCTTGGGTTGCACAACGCGCCGCTCTACTCGATCTTCGAAGCCTTCGTACGCACACCCCACGCACGCCGTATCGAGCGCCAAACCCGCCAACGGGCGCACGAACTGCTGCAAGTTGTCAACCTGGAAGCGCACGCTAACGAACGGGCTTCAAGCCTTCCCTACGGGCTACAGCGCCGCCTCGAGATGGCCCGCGCCATGGCCTGCCGCCCCGATCTGCTGCTGCTCGATGAACCTGCCGCCGGCATGAACGAGGATGAATGCCAAGACCTGGTGAACCTCATCCGTCGCATCCATACAGAAATGAAATACACCATTATCATGATCGAGCATCACATGAATGTGGTGATGGACCTATGCGTTGGCTCACGCATTTATGTGCTTAACCTGGGCAGCCTGATGGCGGTTGGCGCGCCGGCGGAAATCCAAAGTAATCCAGACGTGATTCGCGCCTACTTAGGAGAGAGAAAAAATGGCCGAAAACTCACCACTTCTTGAAGTAAAAGACTTAGTGGTGCATTACGGCGGCATCACGGCCTTGCACGGGTTTAGCATTCATGTCGATGCGGGCGAAATCGTGGCGGTCATTGGGTCGAATGGGGCGGGTAAATCGACCCTCATGCGCACTATCGCGGCAGTTAAGACCTACACCAGTGGGAGTATCTTTTTTGAAGGTCATCCTTTAAAGAAAGACCCTTCCAAAGTTGTTACCGATGGCGTCACCCTGGTTCCCGAAGGGCGGCGCATTTTCGCACCGCTCACTGTGCGTGAGAACCTCATGCTGGGGGCCTACACGCGCTCCAATCACCAGGAGATTGCCCAAACCATGGAAGAAATATTCGATCTGTTCCCGCGCCTGAAGGAGCGTTTGCATCAGCGCGGCGGCACGCTTTCGGGCGGCGAGCAGCAAATGCTGGCCGTAGGGCGCGCGCTGATGTCGCGTCCAAAACTATTGCTGCTCGATGAACCCTCCCTCGGCCTGGCCCCTATCGTGATCGACGCCATGTTTGCGGCCATTGTGCGCTTGAATCAAGAACTCGGTCTCACCATCCTGGTTGTTGAGCAAAACGCCGCGTTGGCGTTGGAAATGTGCCGCCGAGCCTACGTACTCAAAACCGGCCAAATACAAATGGAGGGCCTCGGACTAGACCTGCTGCATGACCCGCGGGTCATGGAGAGCTACTTGGGCATCACCGCCTGATAGGCGCACCCAACAAAAAAGACGACTCTGCAGTCGCCTTTTTTTGTTTAGAAGTGACCCCGGGCCGGCTCGAACGGCCAACCAATTGATTAAGAGTCAACTGCTCTACCATTGAGCTACGGGGCCAACCTCAACACATGGTTTTTGGGCCATGCAAGCGCCTATTATACTCGAAAGGGGAGGCTTGTCAAGCATCAGCCACGTTTCATTCATGGGAAGAACCTTGGTATAATCGGCGTATGCCAAGGTTTTGGTCAATCATCATCCTGGCGGCCCTGTTGGCCGGCTGCGGTGCGCCGGCTCCCGCCACCCTCCCGCCGCCGCTTTCACAGGTACGCCTCACCCCGTTGCCGGCCACCTTCACCCCCGGCGTGCCCGCCACTCGCGCCCCGGCCATTTATCCTGGCGAGCAGTGGCAAACCGCTCCCCCCGACGAACTCGACATCGACCCCGGCCAACTGCAAGCCTTGCTTCAAGCCATTCCAGGCCAGGCTCCCAACCTCAGCAGTGTGATGGTGGTGCAGCACGGTCAGGTGGCCCTGGAGGCGTATTTCAATGGGGCCGGCCCCGCCACGCGCAAAGAAATCTACTCGGTGACGAAGAGCTTCATCGCCACCCTGATCGGAATCGCCATCGACCAGGGGCTGATTGCAAATGTCGATACGCGTGTGCTGTCGTTTTTCCCCGCTCGCACCGTCCAGAACCCCAGCCCCGAAAAAGACGCCCTCACGCTCAAGCATGTCTTGAGCATGTCCACTGGTTTTAAATGGAGCGAAGCCGATATTAGCACGCTGTATTCCAGCCCCGACTGGACCCAGTACATGCTCGATCTCCCCATTGTCGAAACCCCCGGAACCCGCTTCAACTACTGCACCGGCTGCTCGCATTTGCTTTCGGCCATCCTCACCCAGGCCACCGGCATGGATGCCCTGACCTTCGCCGAGATATACCTGTTCGATCCGCTCGAGATTCGGGGCGCCCAGTGGAAAACCTCCCGCGAGGGCTTGCCAATTGGCGGCTGGGGGCTGGAACTTACCACCTCCGACCTGGCGCGCCTGGGCTATCTCTACTTGCGCCGCGGCGTGTGGGATGCGCGCCTGCTGCTCTCCAACTTTTGGGTGCAAGCCGCCTCCTTTCCCACCATCCAAGCTAATCCAGACATGAACTATGGCTACCAATGGTGGATCCGCCCCAGCATTCACGGTTACGCCGCCCTGGGGCGCGAAGGCCAAATGATCGCCGTCATCGCTGAGAGGGATATGGTGGTAGTTTTTACCGCCTCCGGCGTGGAGCATGACGTAGAATTCAACTTGATCGAAAAATATCTCTTGCCGGCCGGCCCGTAGCATTTACCCGATTTGAAGACGGAGGCGCAACCATGCAAACGGTAGATAATCTACTTCAGCAAGCTATCCAGACCGCCAGGGATGGCGACCGCGCCGGCGCCAGGAAGCTGCTTTCCGCAGCGGTGCGGCAAGACCCCACTAATCCTCGCGCCTGGTATTTGCTTAGCCAGGTGGTCGATCAACCCGATCAAGTCCGTTTTTGTCTGAATAAGGTTTTGGAAATCGACCCCCAACACCCCAAAGCCATTGAGAAGCTGGCTACCCTCAACATGGGCGCCGGCCTGGATGTGCAAACGCCCCCGCCCAAGCCCTATTCTCCGCCGGAGCCTCAATTCACTCCTCCACCCATCGAAACCTCGTCTAGCGCCTATATTCCGCCGGAGGTGCCGAGCTATTCCTCGTCTGAGCTTCCCCCGCAGCTTCCGGAAGCGCCCTATAAAAAGCCTCCGCTTAAACGCAAACAGAAGACCGATCTATTCAGCCTGTGGATGATCCTCGCCCTGGTGGGCGTCTTGATCGTCACGTGCTGCTGCGGCGGTTGGTGGGCGATTACCAACAACATTTTGGAGATGTCTGATCAGCTCATTCCGCCCGGCAGTGGAGGGGGCTTCCCGGTTCCGGCAAATCCCGGCAGCGCCCCATCGGGTGGTGGGGCGGGCCAAGACGTGACCCTGCAAGTGAGCGGCAGCTTTAGCCAGGCGTCCATCACTTATAATTTACCGGATGGTAAAATCCAGATGGCCGATTACAAAATTCCTTGGGTAAAGGCCTACTTTTATAAATCCGGCGCAACAATTTTCCTGACGGCGCAGGGCAAGACCGGCGGCGATCATATTGCCTGTAACATCCGAGTGAACGGGAAAGTGGTCTATCAACATAGTGGGACCGGGGCAAGCAGAGTCGCCATGTGCATGTATAATGTTCCATAATATTGAGTGACGATCAACTTAGGAGGCAGTGAAGATGATGAAGAAGAAACTTGTATTTCTCGCGATTATTTTAACCGTAGCACTCGCCGGGTTGGTTCCAGGCGCAGCCATGGCGGCGTCTGGGTCGCGCCTCTGGTTAGTGCATGGCGTCAATGGCCTCGATATGGGTTCCGCCGCCATGCAATATCCGGTAGATATTGCCGTGGATGAGCTAGGCTGCGTGGCCCCGCGCATGATGTTCATGCGCGCAACGGGCGGTTGGGCGCTCAGCGCCGGTTGGCACACTGTAACCATCTCCCCCGCCAATGCCAGCCCTTGCAGCCAGGCGCCAATCGCCACCGCCAATCTCTATTTCGACCCCGGCGTGCCATTCACGGTCGTCTTTTACCTGAACAGCGCCGGTGCGCCCACCATCAGCAACCTGCCGATGGATCTCACCCATAAGACCTCGTACAATGGCAAGTCGCGCTTTACCGTCATGAACGCCGCCTATTCGGCGCCGGTGGATCTGTTCATCCGTCTCAAAAATGGCAACCGCACCCAAACGGTAAAGATTGCCAACGATCTGGGCAGCGGCCAAAGCCTCACCTACATGGGGCGCTCTGGCAGCTGGAAGTGGTGGTTTACCGACGCCGCCTCCGCCAACAATATACTTGCGCCGGTTCTTTGGAAAACGCGCACACACTACGCTTACTTCATCTTCCTGGTAGGGTCGCCGGCCAACGGCTATTACACCGCCAGCTTTTCCATTAACACCAAACCGTAAACACTTGCGGCATAATTAAAACCTGGCTCACCCCGCTTCTAGATCTTCGGGGTGAGCCAGGTTTGCTTCTATCTATTAGCCGCCCATCTTAAACAGGCTGGTCAGCTTCATCGCCAGGTTAAGGTCGCCGGTTAATTTAAGTTTACCGGTCATAAAATACTGCAGCCCGTTGGCGCGCCCCATCAGCACATCGGCAAAGTCACGCCCATCCGCGCTTAGGGTCACGGTGGGGTTAGAGGCCTCGCCCTCCGTCACCGTGCACTTGCCGTCGTGCAGCGTAACGACATAATCGCCGGCCTCCTCGCCCGTCAGGCGATACTGGATCACGGCGTCCAGGTCGCCCGCCACTTCAGGCAAGAAAAACTTCTCGTGGTTATACACCAGGGTCTTGACAGGAATATCACTCATTACAGCCTCGCTTTCATAGATTAGTTGATGTTTTCAAAGATGCCCGCTGCGCCCATGCCGCCGCCGATGCACATCGTCACCATGCCGAACTGCACCCCGCGCCGCTTCATCTCATAAATAAGCTGCGTGGTGAGCTTTGCGCCGGTGCAACCCAGGGGGTGACCCAGGGCAATCGCTCCACCGTTGACATTGGTCAGATCGGGGTCAATTTCCAGCTCCCGCATCACCGCCAGTGACTGGGCGGCGAAGGCCTCGTTTAGCTCAATTAGCTTAATATCCTGCAAAGATAACCCGGCCAGGCGCAGCGCCTTAGGAATGGCAACCACCGGCCCAATCCCCATCACCTCTGGTGGAACACCGCCCACGGCGAAACTGATGAAGCGCGCCAGGGGCTTTAACCCCAGGCTCTCGGCTTTGGCCCGCGACATCACCACCACGCCGGCCGCCCCATCCGACATCTGCGACGAGTTGCCGGCGGTTACCGAACCGCCTTCCTTGAAAGCCGGGCGCAGCTTTGCCAGCGCCTCCAGGGTGGTATCGGGGCGCGGGCCTTCATCGCGCTTGAATATAAATTCTTTCTCGCGCCGCCGGCCTTGGGGGCCAATTTCCACCTGGCAAACCCGCACCGGCGCAATTTCGGGGTCAAACCGGCCGTTTTCCACCGCTTCAGCCGCGCGCTGATTGCTGCGCAGGGCGAAGGCGTCTTGATCTGCACGGCTCACCCCATACTTAGCCGCCACGTTCTCCGCCGTCAAGCCCATGTTGGTAAAGGCTTCGGGGTGGTTTTCGGCCATATAGGGCATCGGAGAAAAGTGAAAGCCGGTCATGGGAACCATGCTCATACTTTCGACCCCGGCCGCAATTGCCGCTGAAGATTGCCCGGCCATGATCGAAAAAGCCACGTGGGCGATGCTTTGCAAGCCAGACGAGCAAAAGCGGTTGACCGTTTCGGCGGCCACGCTTACCGGCAGACCGGCGCGCAGCCCCGCCAGGCGGGCCATGTTCATGCCTTGCTCGCCTTCAGGAAAGGCGCAGCCCAGCACAAAATCATCCAGCTCTTGCGGGTTCAGGCCCGGTGTGCGGCGCAGCAGTTCTTGAATCACCAGCGCGGCCAGTTCATCGGGTCGGGTGGTTGCCAGGCTGCCGCGCTTGGCCTTTCCCACCGGGGTGCGCGCCGCCGCCACGATCACCGCGTCGCGTGTAGGATCGGTAACACGATTCATAAGGAAACTCCCTTCACTCGCTTCATTAATTGCGCAATGGTTTACCGGTTTGCAGCAGGTTCCACATGCGCTGCTGCGTCTTTTCGTTGCCGCACAGCGAGAGGAAGGCTTCTCGCTCCAAATCGAGGATATACTGCTCATCCACCCAGGCCGGGGCCGAGAGATCGCCGCCCGCCAAGACATTCCCCAGGGCGTTCGCCAGGGTTTGCTCATACTCGGTGATATAGCCGCCTTGCGCCATCATATACACGCCCACCTGCATGGCGGCCCGGGCGCTCGCCCCAGCCGCGTAAATTTTCTCCGGCGCGGGGGGCTGGTAACTCGCCGCCAGGTGCAGCACCTCACGCTTCGCTTCGCTAAGCAGCATTTCCCGATTCAGCACCACCCGGTCGCAGTCGCGCAAAATGCCCATTTGCCGCGCCTCTTCGGCGCTGGTCGAAACCTTCGCCAGGGCAATCTGCTCAAACAGGCGCTGCAAATAGGGCAGCGGGTCGGCGTTCGCGGTGCGCATTGGCGGATTCAACACCCTCCGCAGCATCTCCTTCGTGCCCCCGCCGGCCGGGATGACCCCCGCCCCCAGTTCCACTAAACCGGCGTAAAGCTCCCCATAGGCCGTTACACGTGCGCCGCTCATAATCACCTCGGCCCCGCCGCCCAGAGCCATGCCCGCCGGAGCAATCACCACCGGCTTCGGGAAGTAACGCACCCGCATCAGAATATCTTGCATCTTCTGAATCACCGTGTCGAGCGCCTCCCAGTTTTTGGATTGGGCGTTCATCACCACCAGGAAAAGGTTGGCTCCGGCGCTAAAGTGTTCGGCTTCATTGCCAATCACCAGGCCTTCAAAATCCTGCCGCGTCACCTCTAGGGCATGCTCCAGGATAGCAAAGATATCTTCATCCAGGGCGTTCATCTTAGTGTGAAATTCAACGCCGGCCACCCCGTCGCCCAGGTCAACCAGGCTTGCGCCCATATTTTTCTTGATGAGCTTGCCGCGCGCCTTAAGCTCCGGCAGCAGCACCAGCCCCGCCGGGCGTTCAATCTTTTGGTAAGCGCCCAGGGCCGGGTTATACACGCCCACCTTGATTCCGTCTTGATATTGGTAGAAACTCTGGCAGCCGGCGGCTAGCATTTCTTCTACCCACGCCGCCGGGGGAAAGCCAAATTCGCGCATCTTCTCAGCCGTTTCGGCCACGCCGATCAGATCCCACATTTCGAACGGGCCGGCTTCGCGACCAAACCCCCATCGCATGGCGTCGTCGATTGGCTTTGGGGTATCGGCCACTTCGGGGATGCGCAGCGAGGCGTAGGCCAGGCTCTGGTAGGTGATGGCGCGCCCCAGCTGACCGGCGCGATCATCGGCGGCGAGCAAAATCTTCAAACGCTCGCCCAACGCTTTATCCTTTGCCAGGCCCAGCGATTCAAAACGCACTTTCTTCGGCGGCTCATACTCTCCGCTGTACAGGTTGAGCGCCCAAAATTCCTTCCCGCCCTCGGCATTGCGCACTTCCTTGTAGAACCCTTGCTTCGATTTATTGCCCAACGCCCCCCGGCTCACCAGGCCTTCGATGAGCGCATTCACCGGTTGGCTAGACAGATACTTAAGCGCCATTTCGTCATGCGGAATAGCCGGAACCAGGTTCCTGCCGACATGATCCCACACATCGATGCCCACCAGGTCGATCAGGCGGAAGGTGGCGGTGCGCGGGTTGCCCATCGCCGGGCCGGTAATAGCGTCCACCTCTTCCACGGTGTACCCGTTTTGCAAGATAAAATCGAGCGCATAGGCGGCGCTGCCAAACGCCAGACGATTGGCGATAAAGTTGGGCGTATCTTTACAAGGCACAATTCCCTTGCCCAGGCGCTGTTCCCCAAACCGGGTAATGGCCTCCACCACTTCGGGCAAGGTTTCAGGGGTGGGAATGACCTCTAGCAGCTTCAGATAGCGCGGCGGGTTGAAGAAGTGCGTGCCCAAGAAATGCCGGCGAAAACTCTCGCTGCGCCCTTCGGCGATTTGTCCCACCGGAATGCCCGAAGTGTTGGTGCTAACGATGGTGGTGGGTTGGCGTAGCGCGTCGATGCGCTCCATCAACTGGCGTTTAACCATCAGGTTTTCCACAATCACCTCGATCACCCAATCGGCGGCGCTCACCGCCTCGGCCAGGTCGTCTTCCAAATTACCAATCTGCACCCGCGCCGCCACGTCTTCGGCGAGAAAGCTGGCCGGGCGCGACTTAACCGTGCGAGCGAACAGCTCGCGCACGATGCGGTTGCGCACCTGCGGGTCGCCCAAGCTCAGGCCCGCCTTTTCTTCTTCAGCAGTCAACTTATTGGGGATGATATCCAGCAAGGTCACGCTTACACCAGCGTTGGCTAAGAGCGCGGCAATACCGCCGCCCATCGTGCCGGCCCCCACCACTACAGCTTTATGAATTGGGTATTTCATACGACCTCCATCGGCAGAATCAACGATCTTCCAGCGAGACGGCCACATCGGGCTGGCGTCTTGGCCGGTCAATCCGAAATATTGTTATCATGCCACGCAGGAAGACGAGCGCGCCCCTCACATCCGGGGAAACCCCCCAGATGAGTGCGAAAGCCTTGCTAACCACCCTTAAAACATTAGCCGGAAGGTTGGGGTTGTCCCTAAAGCGCCTGGTAGGACAACCCCAACCTGCAATTTATTTACGGAACGCTTGCGGCAGGCTGGTAGATGCTAAGATCATCAAACAGCGCCTCAACCCCCTGGGCTTTGCGTGTGCCCACACCTAAGCCAATCGCCCCGGCCGATAAGGTCGAATCTTTGACGTTTGCCAGGAGGATGCCATTGGCCCACAGCGTCAGGCTGTTCCCCACGCAGTCGGCGCGAATGAGGTTGGGCGCGCCGCCGGTGGCGACCGCCCCGCTGGTATCCATGCCTTCTATCAGCCAGGTGAGCTTACCGGGTTGGCGCAGGCCGATGCCATACCAACCATCTCCGCCCACACCCAAGAAGTAGTAGTTGCTGCCATTGCTAAAGTTACAGATCAGGCCATAGTACCCGTCTTGCGCCCCCGAGGTCTTCATGGCTTTAACCTCCAGGCGCACCCCCACGTACTGATCTTTGCGGGTAGACCAGACAATATCATTCACCACCAGGTTTTTGATGGCGTAACCGCCCAGGGTATAGCGAAAATGCACGCCATCCTCTTTGCCTTTCGGCCAGAAAGAATACACAAACTCATCGGTGCTCAACAGCGTCCAATTCGGCTCTGGCGCGGGCGTGTTGGTGGGTGGCATCGACGGCGTGAAGCTGGCCGTGGGCAGCGGCGTATTGGTGGGAAGCGGCGTGTCCGAAGGCAAGGGCGTATTCGTGGGCAGCGGCGTACTGGTGGGGGGCAGGGGCGCTTCCGTCTCGGTGGGCGGCGCGGCCTGGGCTTCAGGCGGCGCTTCCGTTATCGCCGGGGCGTTCTGGGTCAGCTCCGCGACAATTGTTTGCGCCGCCTGGGTGTAAGCCAATGCGCCGTCTACCGGTGAAGTCTCTTGACCGGGGGCCGCCGCCTCGCTCGCAGCGGCTTGACCTTCATCAGCCGGAGCAGCCGGGCGGCTTATCACCGAACAGCCATTTAAGACCAGAAAGGCAATCATTGCCAGGATGCCAAGTTTTCCAAAGTGTGCGCGCATAACATCTTCTCCTTCATATTGGGTTTTGGGCTGCGCTATAGGTATAGTTTACATACGCTTGTCTGGCTGGTCAAGCCTTGCAAAGTATTTGCCTCAAAACCCGCTCTCTCAGGGCTTCTGAGCCTATTTTGCCGGGTATGGTGCAAGAAGCGCGCCATACCTGCGTGGCATTGTTAAGGTGCAAGCAAACCTGCCTGGGTCTGGCCGGCTGCGCCTTACGGCGCCAGCCGACCGGGCCGCGGCGGGTTTAGCGGAGTTCTCTCCCGCTGTAACCCAAAATATGGCGCGCCACAATCAAGCGGTTGATCTGCCCGGTGCCCTCGTAAATATCGCTGATCTTGGCATCGCGGAACCACTTCTCCAGCAGATATTCACGGCTGTAGCCCAACGGCCCCATAATCTCGACGGCGCGTTGGGTGATCTTCGTGACAATATCGCCGGCCCGCACCTTCGACATGCTGGCCTCTTTTGAATTGGGCATGCCATTGTCGGCCATCCAAACCGCTTTCAGCACCAGCAGCCAGGCCGAACGATGCAGAATTTCCATATCGATAATCTCGCGCTCAATGGCGGTCATCTTCTGGCGCGGCGCGTCGTAGCGAATTTCAACGCCCTGCTGCTTAAGCATCTGCTTGAGTTCTTCCAGGGCGGCCCGCGCCACGCCCACGGCGGTCGCCGCCACCAGCGGGCGGGTGGCGTCAAAGGTCGCCATGGCCCCCTTAAACCCCTTGCTGGTAGCCTGGCGCGCTACTTCGGCGCTGCCCAAGATATGATCATAAGGCACTCGGGCGTCTTGCAGCACAATCGCCGCCGTGTCTGAAACCCGAATACCCAGCTTATGCTCCAGCTTGGTCACCTGCACCCCGGCCGTCCCCGCAGGAACCACAAAGGCGCGCATTCCCGCCCGTCCGGCTTCTGGGTCAATCGTCGCCCATACCACCACAAAGCCGTCGCTCTCTTGCAACGACTTTTGCCCGGCGGTGACAAAAATCTTCTCGCCATTCAACACCCATTCATTGGTGTCTTTGTCCAGCACCGCGGTAGCGCGAATGGCGCTGGTGTCAGACCCGGCCTGCGGTTCGGTCATCGCCATGGCCCCAAACACAGGCTTCTCGCCTTGGAAGCGCGCCAGGAACTTTTCGCGCTGCTCAGGTGTGCCGGCGGCCTGCACCGCAGCTGCGCCCAAACCGCCGCCGGGCGTCACCAGGTACATGCCGCAGTCGCCCCACGAGAGCATTTCGAGCGTGACAGCCAACTGCTGATAGCCAATCGGCGGACGCTTCTCCTTATTTTCATCCCCCGACTTGGGCTTGCGCTCTGTGGGCGCCAGGGAACCCGCCCCGGTTTGGCGCATGACCATGTGCATGAAGTTGATGTATTCCCAGGGAATATCATGTTCATTCTCATCAAATTTGCGCGACACCGGGCGCATCATATTCACCGCCACCGCTTCCAGGGCGTTAGTGATATTCCGAATAGGTTTTGGGGCTTCAAAATCAATCATATCTTCCTCCAATTAGATGATTGCCAAACCGCTGAGCATGGCAAAACCGCGCCCGTTGCGCATCCACAGTTCCACCGGATATTCACGAATGTAACCGTGTCCACCCAAGGTTTGCACCGCCCGATCCGTGACCATCATCGCCATATCGGCTGCGCCAAGAGAGGCCAGAAAGGCTTGCTTTTCCGCGTCCGGTTTACCGGCGTCGAGCATCCAGGCCGCCTCCCACAGCAGCAAACGCATGGCTTCGATTTCCGTCGCCATCTCGGCCAACATAAAGGCAATGGCCTGCTTTTGCGCCACCTTCACCCCAAACACCTCGCGCTCTTTGGCATAATCGATGGCGTAATCCAACGCCGCCCGCGACATGCCCACCGCCAGGGCGGCGTTCGCCACGTGCATTGCCCCCAACAGCGGGGCGAAATCGTGCCCAGCGGGGCCGCCCAGGCGCTCCGCCGGCGTATCCTTCAGGGTCACCGGGTAGAGCGGCAAAGCGTTCAAACCCAGCGTTTTCTGCCTTTCGCCCACCTCCAACCCCTCCGCCCCCCGCCGCACGATAAAGGCCTGGGTTCGCCCGTCCAGGTTGGCATACACCATCACAGCCGGAGCGTCGGCGGCATAAGGCACATACGTCTTGCTGCCGCTCAGGCGATAACCGTCGCCGGAGGGCGCCGCCTGGGTCTGCATGGCGTTGGGGTCGAAGTCGAACACCGGTTCAACAAAGGCCGCTGTATAAGGCTGCCAGTTGTTCTCCACCAGTTCAGGCAGGTAAGCGTTTTTCTGTTCCGACGTGCCGGCTAACAACACCGGCATGGCAAACAGGGCCGGGGTCATCACGGCTAACGTCCCCGCCAGGTCGCCGTAGGCCATCTCTTCGGCGGCCAAAGCGCCGGTCACCGCGCTGCGCTCTCCAAAGCCGCCAAACTCCTCAGGAATGGAGGCTTGCAAGAAGCCCAGCTCCCACCCCTTATCCACCATCTTCTTCGGCAAGGCGGCTTCTTCATCGGCGTCGCGCATCTTGGCGCGCAGATCGTTGGCCGCAAAGCGTTGAATGGCGTCGATCAACATTTGCTGTTCTTCGGTCGGGACAAAAGAATACATAGATCGCTCTCCTTTGGTAGATTTTCAAAACTTCGGTTTACACTCCATCGGCGGGCGGCTCACCGCTGGGCGAACAGGACAAGCAGCGATAGCGAATAGGAATTGGGCCGGAAGCGGCTTCGAGTTCGGCCAGGTTTTCAATTCCCAGCAAACCACGCTGGTAAAGATATTCCACATGCGCCCCGGCTTCTTCCAACGCCAGGAGGATGTTATAGCCGGACACCTCTCCAAACAGAGCTTGCGAAACTTCCCTAATCGTGTGCGGCTGAGCCAATAATTCCAAAACTTTATCGAGGCGGGTGTGGTGCAAATGCTTAATGGCCTGAATGCGTTCTCCCAGGTTGGTAATGGCCGCCTTATGACCGCCCAGGG
Source organism: uncultured Anaerolinea sp. (assembly GCA_964531975.1). Lineage (GTDB taxonomy): Bacteria > Chloroflexota > Anaerolineae > Anaerolineales > UBA4823 > RBG-16-57-11. The sequence continues at coordinate 53,390 of CAZHFU010000028.1, forward strand.
TCAGGCGAATGCTATCGCCAGCCCAGGCATTTAGCTCATCCAGCGAGCGCAGGTAATGCGCCAGGCCGGTTGAAAGCGTCAGGCGTTCCGGCGATTGGTGCGGGCTGGTGTCTTGCAGAACATGATCGCCGCTGAACAGCACATCGTGCAGCCGAATCACCACATGCCCGGCGCAGTGCCCCGGCGTGTGCAAAAACTCGAACGGCCCCAGGCGCATGCCCATCGCCTCGTAGGTGAAATCGACTTTTACCGAATGATGCAGGCTCTTGGTGATGAGATAGGTCTCCAGCAGCCCCGGCAGGCTGGGCGCGGAAACACCCGCCTCCACCAGAAACTCGGCCAGGCGGCGCGAAACAATCGTCAACCGTTCTTCGTAGTTGGTCAGGTTGCGCAAATCAAGTTCGTGCACCCCCAAAAGGGCGGCGGTGCGCGGGCGCACAAAGCCCAACCCGCCAAAGTGATCGATATGCCCATGGGTAATAAAAATATGCGTCAGGTCTGCCAGGCCCAAAGGCCCGCCCCGCCTTTGCTCCACCGCCTGCAAACCGGCTTCCAGGTGCTGATTAGATTCCCAAAAGCCGGAGCCGACATCGATCAACACCCGGTAAGGGCCGCCTTCTCCATCCGCCAGAACAAGGTAGGCATAGCCCCACAGCCCAGGAAACGCCTGCAAAGGCAGTTGGTAAATTTGCGCCCCACCGGCAGTGCGAAACATCTGCACCTCGCGTAAAGACGGCGGGTGGTTCATTGGCCCTCCTGTGGTCGTTGCAGTAATCCCTTCAGGAACAAATCGCCAAATTGATCGGCCAGGGCCTGGGCATCGAGCACACCATCCGGGTGCAGCCAGGTAATCGTCCAATTCATTACCCCCAAGAGCGCTCGGGCGGTAAGGGCCGGGTCGGCGGAACAAAAAACGCCTTCATCCTGCCCTTGCTTAATCATATCGCGCCACATTTTCTCGAAGCGATCCCTGCGAGGAATGTGGCGGGCGCGAAATTCCGGTTCTAGCGAGCGGTGCTCCAGTAAGAGCACCGCGGCCAGGTCATGATGTTCTATTAACACGTCCAGGTAGGCGCGCATCGCGGCCCGCAGTTTCTCTTCGGGAGGCGCAGGCTGCCGGGTGACCGCCCCAATGCGCTCGATAAGCACATCCAGGGCCAGGTCGAGCATTTCCACGAGCAGGTCTTGTTTGGAGGCGATATGATGGTAAAGGCTGGCTTTTTGCAGGTTAACGGCCTGGGCAATATCGGCCATGGATGCGCCATGGAACCCCTTGCGGCTGAAAATTTGCGCCGCAGCCAGCAGTATTTCATCCCGTGTCATGCACCCTCCTCCCGCCGTATCCCTACCGAACGGTCGGTAGTAAAAGCATATCAGCTTTCGCCGCGCCTGTCAAGCCTTTTAACTCTGCCCTCGCCCCCCCATCCCTTTTGCCTGTATGCCGCGCCCGGCGAACCGCGCCTCCCCTCCCATTCATAACCTACCCCTTACATGCGCTCCTCTTTTCGTTTAGAATACGTGCATGACAATCCATTCCACCCAACCCGCCGTCGTACGGGCTGTTTTATTAGGCCAACACCCTTCCAGTCTGGTTACCACAGCCCAAACCCAAGTTACCGCAGACCTGGAAGGGCTGCGGGGCGATAAACACCGCGGCTTCACCCGCCTTTCCGACAGCCGTACCCCGTGGTATCGGCGCGGTCTGCCCATTCGCAACGACCGCCAGGTTTCGCTTGTCTCAGTCGAGGAGCTGCGCCTGGTGGCCGATGCGCTGGGGCTTCCCGCCCTGCAACCCGAATGGCTGGGCGCAAATCTCTTAATAGAAGGCGTCTCGAGGC
>CAZHFU010000029.1:0-48713 GCA_964531975.1 uncultured Anaerolinea sp.
GGATGAGTTGTTTCAAATCATTGACACATACCGCCTGACCCCCTGGCCCCCTCAGCCCCCCTCGCCTCTGAAAAACGCCAGCAAATCGTCTTCAGATTCCACCCCCAGGCGCTGCTGTAAGCGGCGCAGCATCACATGCACCGCCTTGGGGGTGATGCCCATACACGCGGCCACTTGTGCATCATCCGCCCCACCCAGGCGCAGGCTAAGCGCCTGACGCTGGCGCGCCGTCAGCGGCGCATCATCCTCCCCTGGCAAGGGCGGCAGCACGGCGAACTCAGCGGCGGCGTCTTGGGGCAAGGCATAACTGCGGCGCAGATCGGCAACACTTGCCAGACGCAGCACCCGCAGCGCCCGGCGCATACATTGGCGCACCGCTTTCACCCCCACCCCCAAACGCTCGGTTGCCTGGCGCTCGCCCTGGCTTTGCAGGGCCAGGATAACCACCTGGCGCTGCGGCCGCGTCAGCCGCCCCCATAATGCCGGTGGCAGCGCCGGCAGACACGGCTGCGCCCCCCGGCGCGGCGCATCGAACACCTCCGCCGGAGCGTAATGCCTTTTGAAATCCACCCGCCGGCGCAGCCCGCTCTTGTGCAGCAGGCTGCGCACGTGGCTGTGAATGGTGCATTCGCTCAGCACCATGCGCTCGGCCACCTCCCGATCTGTTAGCCCGGCCAATAAATACGCCGCCACTTCGCGCTCACGCGGCGAAAGGCGCTCCCAACCAGGGGGTAAGCTTGCCGGGCCATCGCACGGCGCGGGGGTGGTGCGCCGGCGCACCTCGGCCGCGTAACGTCGCGCCGAAGCCGGGCTAATCCCCAACTCACGGGCAATGCCAAATACGCCCCGCCCTTGTTCGAGCAGCACGTGAACCTGTTGTAAGCGCGGGGGCAATGAAATCATAACCAGGTGAGAAGATGTTGGCGGTTGGGTCATAGCCGATTATATAATAGAACAAACGTTCTTGTATAGGCTATTTTGAGAGAAGCCGCGGCGCGGCCGATGAGCGCGGCCGGCGGATTTCAAAAGCGGATTGAACAGATAGGGGTCATTTTTTCCTGGGCTGCCTGGAACTGACCACATAAAGTGGACGGCGAAGCAGAAACCGGTATAATGGACCGTCAAACACGATCCACTTTTCAAGACCAAACGAATGGGAAATTTATGAGTCAATCGATACAAACCCCCATAGGGGCAAAAAAAGCGCGCATCATTGGCTACGATGTAGCCCGATCTCTGGCAATATTTGGTATGGTGCTGGTCAACTACAAAATAGTGATGGGGGCCGGTGAAAATGGGCCGGGCTGGTTGGTTTGGCTAACCGGGTTATTGGATGGGCGCGCTGCGGCAACATTCGTCATTTTAGCGGGTGTGGGCATTGCCATGCTCTCGCAAAAAGGCCGCATAAACCGCGATCCAGACCGCATTCGCCAGGATCGCCGCACTTTATTCAAGCGCGCCGTATTTCTATTTATCGTTGGCCTGCTCTACACGCCGTTATGGCCGGCAGATATTTTGCATTTTTACGGGGTATATATAGCATTTGCAGCGCTGTTGCTGTTAGCCTCCGATCGTCAATTATGGTTATCAGCTATAGCACTCAGCGCGGCTTTTGTTGTCCTGGTCTCCATCTTTGATTACGAAACCAGTTGGAATTTTTCAACGCTCATATATAGGGATTTCTGGACGTTTTCAGGGATGCTGCGACATATCTTTTTCAACGGTTTTCACCCGGTGATACCATGGCTGGGGTTCATGCTAATCGGCATGTGGCTAGGTCGCCAAGATGTAGAAAATAGCCAGGTTCGCAGGCGAATCCTGTGGGTTAGCCTGTCTGTGACTGCCGCAGCAGAGCTACTATCTTACATTCTCACCCGGTTAATCTCTGGTGAAGCGGGTGCCATCTTTGGCGCAGCGCCAATGCCTCCCATGCCGCTGTATATTGCCGCCGGTGCAGGCACGGCCATCGTCATCATCATGCTTTGCTTGGAATTTACATTCCGCTATCCCAATGCCCGGATATTCGCACCGCTCGTGGCGACAGGTCAATTAGCCTTGACATTATATGTCGCGCATGTGGTCGTTGGTATGGGCTTTCTCGAAACAATAGGGCGGCTTGAAAATCAAACGTTGGCGTTTGCCCTCCTAAGCACTGCAGTTTTTTCAGGATTAGCCATATTATTTTCTTCTTACTGGCGGAAGCATTTCCAGCGTGGCCCATTAGAATGGGTTATGCGAAAGATAACCAATTAGCAAACCAAATCCAGCCTGACCAACCCGCACCGGATGATCGATAAAACCACAAGACTTCCGAAGTCTGGCAGACTTCGGAAGTCTTTTATACAAAAAGCGCCGTCTTTGCCTGTTTTTAAAGGGGGGCGCTATTGTTCATGGCGGCGACGGCCGGGAGCAGATCGGTCAGCGCATCGCGCCCGCACCCGCCAGCCCAGCCATGGTTTACTTCCTCACACCCGCTTGCACCACCGGCCCAGGATTATCACTCACCGGCGGATGGCCGGGCGGCATGCGCCCGCTGCTGATCTGCGTGAACAGGATCGCCTTGTTCCAATCGCTGCCGGCGTCGCTTTGGCCCAGGATATTGCTGCCCTTGGCCTCCGCCGACGCCCGGCGTGAACCGGCCAGAATGCCGGCGTAGCTGCTCAAATCGAGCTGCGCCCAGGCGGTTTTGACATCGTTATAATGGCAGGCGATACAAGGGGGCGCCCCCGCATACCAGAGATTGGCCTGGGTGAACAGCGGCAGCACATCGGCCTGGAAAGTGGCCTCGCACGCCGCCCCATCGAGGCCGGTGAACGGGAACGGGTCGCTCTCAGGGGTTTGGGCGGTCACCCACGCCCCCAGCAAGTCCATGGCATGCACCCGGCATGGGTCGCCGGGCTGCGGCGTGGCATCCGCCGGCGCAGGCGGGGGCAGCTCGAGGGCGGCCATTTGCGGCGGCGTGGCCGGAATGTAAGTCGGAATAGGCGTACCCAGCGTGGCGCGGCTCTGCCCATAGCAGCCGGCCAGGCCCAGGCACACCAACACCGCCAGGAAAGCCGTTAACGGTTTATAGCTCATCGTCAGTCTCTTTCTCTAGTTGCCGGCCGAAACCAGGCCCTGCAAGCTGCGCACATAATTCACAACATCCCAGCGGTCGCCGGGGAGCAGGTTTTCCCTCAGGGCGGGCATGCCGCCCTTAAACCCTGCCACGGGCTGCAGGCCGTTGGTGATGATGATGAATAGATCGCCGTCGCTCAACGCCGTGGCGTGGGCGCTGGTTAAATCGGCTGGTTGGCGGGAGAGCTGCTCGGTAATGGAACCGTCGCCTTTACCGCCGAGGCCATGGCACACCGCACAGTGGATGCCGTACAGCGCGGCCCCGCGTTCTACTGAAGACGCCTGCGCCTTGACCGGATTTTCCGGCGCGCCCAAGCCCGGCAGGTAGGCCGCCCCCTGGATAGGGATCGAACCAGCCGGCGGCGGCAGCGGATCTTCATAAACCTGGAAGCTGGGCTGAATTTCCATAAAGCTCACCCAATCAATCTTGATGATCTCATAGGTCAATAACAGCCCCAAGAGCATGGGCAGCGTAAGCAGCCCCAGGGTAATCAGGATACGTTTCAATAAACCGCTCATAGGGGCTTAGCCTCCGTGCGATGCAGCCAGGCAACGCCCAACTGCCCCAGTTCTTCATACACCTGGGTGTCCATTTCGGGCGGGCAATTGAACACCACGGCAATTTTCCCATCGGTCACTTCGGGGTGATAAACTTTTGGCCCCCAAGAAGGGAACGCGCTTTCCCAAATCACCCCCAGGAAAGTGGCGATCATCAACCCCAACATGCTGATCTCAAAAATCAGCACCATGGAGGTGGGAATAGACATGTAAGGCATGCCCCCCACTCGAATGGGGTAGAGCATGGGCGTACCAAAGGTCAGGAACAGGCTGATGGCAAAACCTGCCAGGAAGCCAGCGATGGCGATCTGCGGAATGTACGACCGCCGCGCCGGGCGGCCCAATATCCTTTCCGAAAATGGCACACCCGAAATGATGGTCATATCGCTGTCCGAGACGCCCAGGGCGCGCAGTCTGTCGATGGCCTGGGTGGCGGGGTCCACATCATTGAATAACGCCAGGTGTTCGGTTCCTTCAATCATACTGCACCTCTCTATTCGATCTCGCTTATCGACGGCACAACCGCCTTGCCGATGCGTCGCAGCGAGTGCGCCATTTGGCCTTCTTCCACTTCCCACACCGGAATGAGCGGAATGACCCGCGTCGCCAGGGCGTAGAGCAGCAAGAACAGGGCCAACGATCCCACGCTAATCACCAATTCGATCCGGGGGGCGTATTCTCCCCAGGCAAACGGCATGCGGTTGCGGGTTATCATAACCGGTACAATCAGGAAGCGCTCGATGTACATGCCGATGTTAATCACAAAACCGATGGCGAACATCATCCACGGGTTGCGGCGAATGCGCTTGTTCCACAGCGTACTCCACGGAACCACCACGTTGCAAAACAGCATGATGTACCACAACCAGCCATACGGACTGGCGCTTATCGAGGTGACCGCCTCCATCACATTGTGGCCGGCCAACTCGCCGCCGTACCATTCCAGCAGATATTCGTTGAAGTAGAAGTACGCCCAGGTGAAGGAGAAGATCAGCACCAGCTTGCCGAATGCGTCAAAGTGTTCGGCGCGGATGAAGTATTTCATATTCACCATGGTGGTGCGCACCAGCGCCAGGATCATCGCCACGGCCGAGATGCCAGAGAAGATGGCCCCGGCTACAAAGAACGGCCCGAAGATGGTGGAGTGCCAGCCCGGTGTCATCGACACGGCAAAGTCCCATGAGACGATGGTGTGCACCGAGAACATGATAGGGATGATGGCGAAGGCGAAGATTCTGATGGCAATGTGCAAGTGATGCCATTCGGTTTCGGAGCCGCGCCAACCCAGGGCCAGGATGCGGTAGAGCTGATGACGCCAGCCGGTAGAGCGGTCGCGGGCCATCGCCAGGTCGGGGATGAGCGGCATGTACAGGTAGATGGTGCTGCTCAACAGGTAGGTGGTAATGGCGATCAAATCCCAGGTGAGCGGTGAGCGTAAGTTAGGCCACAACCAGCGTTGGTTTGGGTAGGGGATGATCCAATAACCCACCCACACCCGACCCAGGTGAATGAGCGGGTACATGCTCGCCGCCGCCAGGCCAAAGGTCGTCATCAGTTCGGCGGCGCGGGTGATGGGGCGACGAAACTCGGCTTTAAACACGCGCAAGATGGCCGAAACAAACGTGCCAGCGTGGCTAATGCCAATCCAAAACACAAAGTTGGCAATAAACATGCCCCAAAAGGTGGGGCGGCGAATGCCGGCCACACCCATGCCGGTGAAGATCATGTAGCCCCACGCTCCGAACAGGCACACCGCCACCAACACGGCCAGCACGCCCACCACGATCTTAAATTCAAGCGTGGTAGTGTGCATGGCTTCCATCACCATATCATTCATTTCGGCGCGCGGCTTAGGGTCGAACATCAGATGTTCGCGCGGGTCTTCTTCGTTCTCAGCGTTATCGTGCGCAGGTTTAGCTAAGGGTAAAGCATTGGCTGTCATATTATGCGCTCCCATCTCATGGCTGTTGCGTGCGTTCGCCGCCGCCGCCGCCGCTCAGGTAAATAATGCGCGGCTCGGTTCCCATGTCTTCTAGCAGGCGGTAGGCGCGGGCGCTGCGGGCCATGCGGCTCACCCGGCTTTCGGGGTCGCTCAACAGGCCAAACACAAAAACTTCTGAAGGGCAAGCTTGCGCGCAGGCCGGCTGCACTTCCACTTCATTCGGCGGGATATTCTCTCGCCTGGCTTGTTCCTCCGCTCCGTTCAAACGCTGAATGCAAAAAGTGCATTTTTCCATCACACCTCTGCGGCGCACGGTCACATCGGGGTTGAACTGCCAGTTGAGCGGCTCCGGCATATCTTGCGAGAAATCGAACCAGTTAAACTGGCGCGCAATGTACGGACAGTTGTTACCGCAGTATCGGGTGCCAATGCAGCGGTTATACACCTGGCCGTTCACCTGCTGCGCCTCCGAATGGTACGAAGCGAACACCGGGCAGACGGATTCGCACGGGGCGCGCCCGCACTGCTGGCACAACACCGGGCGGTAGCGCGCCATCACGTTGGGATACTCGCCTTCCCAATAACGCTCAATCCGGATCCACTGCATGCTGCGACCATAAGCCGCTTCATCTTCGCCTACGTAAGGAATATTGTTTTCCATTGCGCAAGCGGTTACGCAAGCCTGGCAGCCGTTGCAGCGATCCAGGTCAATCACCATGCCCCATTTTGCTTTTACTTCTTCCATAGCATGCCTCGTTCTCGTTTACCTATAGATTAATGCCGGCTGCTGTAAACACCAGTTTGGCTTTCATACCGCGCCAGGGGGCGGGTCTTGCCCGTGGGCGTTAGCTTAACTTTGACGCTCATGAAGGCCAGGCCGCCGGCGGCGTTTTGCGCCCCTCCCAGCAGAGCCAGGGGGGTTTGGCCGCGCCCGGCGGCATAACGTCCGTAGGCGGTGTGCCCTTGCCCCAGCGGCACGGCGATGGTATCTGGACGAATGGCCGGGTAGAGATACACTGAGACCTCGATCTTGCCTGCCGGCGACTCGATCAGCACCACATCGTCATCGTGCAAGCCCAGTTTCTTGGCGGTTTCGGGGTTAATCTCCACCCACGTGTTCCACATCACCGTGGTGGTGGGGTCGGGGGTCTCTTGCAAGGCAGGAATGTTGGCTTGCGAACCATCGCCCAGGTTGGGGTGCGGGAAGGGCAGCAGGTAAAATTCGCCATCGCCGTCGAAAACCGAGGCGGGCACGGCTTGCGAGGCCCCCGCCGCCATAAACGCCGCCGGCGCAACCCGACCCGGGGCGGCTTTCCACCACCCGCCGTGCTGCAGCCACAGCATCCAGAACACATCGGGGTTGGCGTCGGCGTACACCCCGCCCTGGTCGGCCAGAACTTGCACCGCTTGCTGCAGGAAGGCGGCTTCGTCGGCGAAGGGCAGCGACTTCCCTGCTCCCGCCGCCGCGCTCAGCAGCACATCGGCCATGGCGCGGGTATCGTGCAGGGGCGTGACCACCGGCTGGAAGCCCGAAAGCGTCATGCGGTCTGCGCCGGTGACGACTTTCTGGTAGCCAAACGACTCCAAAGCGGTGGGGCCGGGCAGCACATAATCGGCTTGGAGAGCGGTTTCGTCGGGGTGCGACGAGAACGACACCACCAGTTCGGCCTTGCCCAGCGCCGGGGTGAAACCCCATGCCGCCGGCAGATCGTAGGCCGGGTTGGCCCCATGCACGAATACCGCCTTGATCTGCCCACTGTTCAGGCGCTCGACCAGGGCTTGCATTTCCGCCGCGCTGCTGGGCCGTCCATTCACATCCGCATACACCGGCGCATCGGGCAAGAAGAACAGCCCACCGTCTGCACCCAGGTTGTTAACCGCAATATTCAACGATAAAATTGCCTTGGCGGCCTCCAACCCATTGGTGTGGCCCAACGGAACGCCGCCCGGAATGGCAACCTTGCGCTGCGCCGTGCTGAACATATTTGCCAGGCGGCGAATTTCAAACACCGGTACGCCCGAAGCATCGGCAGCGGCCTGCACAGTGGAGTCTACCGCCGCCTCGTTGTAGCCGGGCGATTGCGCCAGCGCAATCTGCTTCACCAGGGCCTGCGCCAACACACCTTCGCTGCCGGGGAGGATGGGGAACCATTCATCGGCATTGGCGGCGGTTTGCGACATGCGCGGCTCGAACTGCACCAGGTAACCACGCTGCCCGGGGTGGCCGCGGCGCATCTGGCCGTAACCGTAGGCATAAGCCACCGGCGAGAGCCAGGTTTCGGTGAAGTTGGCCCCGAACGAGAAAGTTACCTCGGCGCGTTCGATATCAAAATAGGGCAGCTTGGGCGCGCCCAACATGCTTTGGGCGGCGTCCAGCAGCGTCACCCGGCCTTCGAACTCGCCCAAGGCGGTATGCCGAAAAATATTGGCCCCGCCTAACGCCGTCGAGACCTGACTAACCAGGTCGAACAGATGATCGGGCTGCAAACCCAAGATGAAGGCCATCTGACCGGGTTGATACCTGGCGAAGGCCTCTTGCACCACCTTGACGGCGGCGTCCCAAGCGATTGGTGTGGTTTGAGCCTGGCCGCGCTGCAGACGCTGGGCCGGGCCGATGAAGCGGTCGGGGTTATACAGCCTCTGCAAGCCGGTTTGACCGCGGCCGCAGGTGTTGCCATGGTTCACCGGGTGGGCGGGGTTGCCCTCCAGCTTATGGGCGCGCCCATCCACCGTGCGGGCAATCAGCCCGCAGCCGGCCGGGCATTCGCCGCAAGTGGTGGCGAAGTACACGCTTTCACCCAGCAAGGCGTATTCCGGCATATCGCTGAAGGGTTGGCGCTGCACAAGGCGCGCCGTCGGCCCACATCCGGTTAGCACCGAGGCGGCCGCGGCTCCGAGGCCGGTAAGTTTAAGGAATTCTCGACGAGAGATCGATTGGCTCATAGCGCAATCCTTTTTTGAGTTTAATGATGGCAGGTGGCGCAGTCCGATAGCTTGGTGAAGTTTTCGGGAGCGCGACGCTGGTGGCAATCTAAACACCAACCCATGTTCATGGTTTGCGGTTCCGCCGACATCATGCGGCCCACATCGCCATGGCAATTTTCGCAGTTCACCCCGGCGGCAATATGCGGCTCGTGCGTGAAGTAAACGAAGTCTGGCAGCAGCGCCACGGGCGTCCAGGTAAATTCAGGGTTATTCTGAATATAATCCCACACCGCCTGGCGACCTGGGTTGTTGGTGGGCAAATTGCCGTGGCAGCCCAGGCATTTGGCGCGCGTGGGCAACCCCGCCACCGCCCCGCGGTTGGCCCCCGGATGGCAGTACAGGCACGGGACGCCCAGGTTGTTATGGGGGGTATGCGAAAACGGGAACGGCTGTTCGGGAGCCGCCTGGGTGACCAAGACACCCACCGCCGCCGCCAAGACCAGCACCACTGCGCCGATGATGGCAATGCGCAGCAGCATTTTTGGTGATACCAGCTTTAATTTTGATCGATCCATAGTATTATCCTCGAATTTTATGGAAGGAAACCGGCCTTAAATCTTATCAATCTAAATTGTAAAAGGTCTTGCGTCCGGCATCGAGTGACAAACGTCACGCTTAAGGGCCAGGGCGCGCCATGATAAAAAATTTGCCTGGTGATATTGCCCCCATTTTTTAAGACCGGCGATCGCGAACGATTAGCCGCCGGCAGCGAACGAGCGTAAAAGAATTCCGACCACTAACAGGAACCCGGCCCCATACATCAACTGCATCTGGCGGGTTTCGGCGCCGCGGGTGAAAAAGAACATGACCGGGATAACTAACGCCGCCGCTGTTCCGTATAAAATGTGCATACCGCCGCCGGGAAGGCCGCCGGCGATGAAGTGTAGATAGACGCCCAGCGCCATCGGCGCAATATAAACTAGCTCAGCAACCACCATTGCGCCCAGATACGACCCATCCACACTTTGCTTACGAAAGTAGCGCCACAACCCCCACAGCGCCATAAAAATGGTATAAAACAACGCCGTATAAGCCAGCCTCCCATAGATGTCGGTCAGTGTCACCTGAGTCTCCCATACGCGTTTCCAATTGCACAATATTATATACCATTTTAAGCAACTCTTAAGCATTTAAACGACCAAATTTACAAATTAGCGTCACGACGACCCCGGTTTTGCGCTAAATTGGAGTATAATTATCCACTATTATTTTGCCCGACCAGACCTTACCAGGAGTCATATATGTCCTCTTCAGCCAGCCCATCTTTATCCCCCACCCCGCCGCCGCTGCTGCACCTGGCCGCCGGGCAAGATCGCTTCGGCGAAACGCGCAGCCTGGGAATCAGCAGAATAGAATTCAAACTGGTCGCTCAAGATAACCCGGATGTCTTCATATTGGAGAACATCTTCCACGCCCCTGGCGGCCCCGCCCGCCATCTGCATTACCATCAGGACGAATGGTTCTATATTCTGGAAGGCCAATTCACAATGGAAGTGGGCGAGCAGCGCATGGATCTCGCGCCGGGTGAGAGCGTACTGGGGCCACGCGGTGTGCCACATGTGTGGGCCTCCACCGGAGTGGGGCGCGGGCGCATTTTGGTGGCCTTCTTCCCCGCCGGGCAAATGGAAGCCTTTTTTCACATTGTCACCCAGGCCAACGCCATGCCGCCGCTCGACCCGGCCTTGTGGGAGGCGCATGGCATGCAGCTGTTGGGGCCGCCGCTGGTGTGATTTACCGGCGCGCGCCGGCTAAAAACCTTGCAGTCATTTCGGCAAGGTTTTATGGCAAACTATAGTATAATTTTGGCTTGTCCGGGTGGGTCCGGCGCGGCGGAAACCTTCGAACCCTGTCAGGTCCGAGAGGAAGCAGCAGTAAGGAGGAAATTCCGGGCGCCGCCGGGTTGCCTGCCCGGGCATCCTTTTAAACAAACAAAGCGTTTTGCCGTCGCTTTTCACCGGCAAAACGCTTTGTTTAAACGAGCTTCAGCCCCCTGGTTGATTATGCATCCAGGCTAAAGATTAGCGGAACACATCCAGCTTAGCGGGGAGCAAATACTTGTTGGCATTATTATAGTTGATGATCAAATCCGAATTACCACGGAAGTTCACATTCCAACCAATCACCTGCCCCAAGATTGGGTTATTTGTACTGCCGCCTTCAATCGATACATCAGAGCATGGCGCCAACAAAGCGCCGTTCATACGCAAGGTGCTGCCGCCATTAATCTTGACTTCCTGATTCTTATCGCCGCAGGTCCCATAATAAGATTTTGGCAGATAAATCGCCACGCCAGGAATGGCCAGGCCGGTGTAGCCTGCGCCCGGCGCAGAGATGTCAATGTCGCCGTGGAAAGTGACGCTGCCACCCAACACCACCACGGTCATATTCGTGCCCGAGAAGTTGCTGCCCAGGTTATCAGTGATGCAGTACAGGCCGCTCAAACCACTTTTACCGCTGAGTAATGAAGCATACGTCCCCTTGTGCGCCCCAGCGGCGTTGCAGTCTGGTACGGGAATATCGTAGGCGCTGGCAGGAATGCGAGCATAGGAATCGACCAGGTAGCCAAAGGGGGCGTTTGCGCCGGTCAATTGGTTGTTGTTCTTATCATAAAACCGGTAGTAACTCGACACCCCACCGCCGCCGTAAAAATACGCCACCGAACCATCATAAATCTTCACGATTTTACTGCCGTCGTGATCCAGGCATCCATTAGAGAACATGCCGCCGCCGGTAATAATGGTGGTGTTATTTCCGCCGCTTTGAATACCATTTGAGTTCCCCGAGCATTGAGCGGGATTAAGCGCCACTAGCGCGTAACCATAAGCTAAGGGTTGCGGCAGCCGCACCCGCACCACCGAGGTGACCACGTTCTGAGCGGCCCCCTGATATACGAAGTGCAAGAAGGCAGTGTTGGTGGCACGGGTGATGGTAGTGCGGATATCCACCCAACCCTCTTCGTATAATGTAAACGTCGTACAAGAACAGTAGCCATTCTTGCGTACGATTTTACTGTCCACGCCGCATGTAACCTGGACGCCGTTATTATCGGAAATGTCGTTGTCGATGATAAAGCCGTTGTCGCTCGAGCGGCTGATGGCCGCGTTCACCGCTTTGTTAACGGCGGTTTGGGCCGCACCAGTGCAAGTTGTGCCGGCGAAGGTAAAATTGGTGATATTCAAACCGTTTTTTACCATTTCTTGCGCCAGCACCCCGCCCCCGGCCAACGAACTGGAATCCGAGCCGCTCTGGCTGGCGCGCCGATCGGAATAGAGCATCGAACCATCCACCGCCAGGGCAGTAAAACCCAGCAGCGCCACGATCGCCAGCATAATTAACACGATTGCCTGGCCGCGTTCCGAAGAATTGCGATTTTCTTTCATATTGAAATCCTCCTTACCTGTTTTTACCTCGCCCGTTGCTTAGCCAGGCTCAAGGGTCTACCTGAAATTGATTTTTTAGTAATTTCACCCTCATATGGGGGTTAAATTACCTCACAGCTTAGTTGCAATCCGGATTCGCAATAATCGTACTGGTGGCCTCGGCCCGCAGCGGAATGATATTGCGATTGCCAAGAAACATCCCCACAAATGGGGCGATCAAACGAAAATTGTTATAGCTGACGATCACTTTAATACCATGCACGGTTGTGCCCGTCACACCAGGACACAACTGCCCGTTGACAGTGGGGACAGGCACCACATCGATCTCAGAGCCGAGGCTCTGCAGCATATTCGAGGCGTTCTTAACGCGAAATTGAATATCAGTTGTTTCATGCGGATTGATGGAGGCATACACCGCCCCTTCCTGGGCGGCGTCGCGCAGCGCCAGGTAGGTATAGGCCATGCGCGCCACATCAATCGACACCGCCAGGATCACCAACAAAAACACCACCCCAAAGGCGAACTCCACCAGGCTTTGGCCCTTTTCTGCCTTTTGAGCCGGCCGCTCATCAGGCATCCCTAGTTGGCGTCTGCATTTCAATATTTTAGTCATAAGCAGTATCCTCCTGAGCAAGGCGACAGCGCCGCCTTGTTTACCGGCGCGTTAACGGCATAAACAATTGGTATACACCCTGGTACGAGGCGTTGCCGTAGCCGTAACTGTTAGTCACCAAAACAGGTTCGCCGGCGGCAATATCGCTTGCCATAAAAATCATTGGCGGGGTAACGACATTCTGGGCGGGGTCGAGCACGGCGGAATACAAAAACGCATACTGGTCGCCATCCAACCATGTTAATACCGCCCGGCCTTCCGTCTCTAGGGTCGCCGAAAGCGCCGTCGCCCGGCGTTGATTAGGGCTTTCCAGGTAACGCGGAAAGCCAGCATACGCGGCATAGTCGTTGCCATGATCCAGGTAGGTGTAACCCACGCGCTCATTCGAGTCTAGCCAGCTTATCATTACATCGCCATCTGATATAGCGCCAAACACCAATGGACGGGGCTGGTTGCCCTGGGCCCCGCTCACCACCTGCGGCCCCAGGTTGATAGTGCCGTCCGAATTGCGGATCAGGTATTCGATATGGGATTGGTTGGTGTCTTTATTAAGGCGAGCATAAGATAGCAATACGCGCGCATCCGAGAGGCTAACCAGGCTCATATTTTGCAGCAGCCACGGATCGCTGTCAACCCGCACCGCCACGGGGCCTTGCACTAAATCCATGCGTTGGCGGACAGGATTATATGTATAAAATGAACAAAAGATCGTATCGCTGTTTTCGCCAATCACCGAGGCCGTGGTGCGAATCCAACACACCACATAGCGATCATCGGAGGTAATGGCGGTCATGGCGTTATTGTGGGTAATTGTGGATGATAACCCATACCAACTACTATCGCCGGTGATATTGAGCGCTTCTGGAAGCAGGGGAAGACGCGTCTCCGGATCGAGCAGGTTCAAATAAATATTAGTGTTTGTTTCGGTGGCATATTTGGGGGCCAGGTTAGTTTTTCCGGCGCGTGCGGAAACAGCGCGCGCCTTAATCTGGCTATAGGCAAAGGCAATGCTGCCACTACTATTGACAGCTACCGAGGGGCGATGTGCGTCAACAAAAATCAACCCAGGCTCTTCCTGCATCACTTTTAAGCCGTTAGACAAGACGCGGGTGTTTCCAGCTCCTGAAAGACGGTTAAAAAGGCGATATTCGATATCGTTATACGAGCGCGTTTCATACAGGTAAGTCTGTTCCCAAAACACAATGTTATCGTCAATGGTGATGGCCTCCACGCCCATTGTCGGCCCATTATACAAATCATTGGCGGGACGGTCGATGCTGTTGACTTCCCAAATTTGGGCAACGCGCACCTCTTTCAATTTTTTATACACCTGGGCGAACTGCACCGGCACGGCCGCCTGCAGCGTGATCGTGAAATATTTCGTCGGGTCGAGGGAGGAGGTAGCGGTCAACACCACTGTGCCGTACACCCCCTCTTCCGTATCTTCCGGCACAGTAATATTTACCCGGATGGCTTTGGTTACACCCGCCGCCACCAGGCCGCTGTCTACCACGCCATTGCTGTTGGTGTCGGTTAGCTGGCCGCCGGTCTGCACATCTTGAAAACCAACCTGCCATCCAGGCTGATCCGCGCCAATGGTCAAGTCAAACCGGTCGGAAGCCGGAAAGCCCGTATTCTTTAATGCCACTCGAAAACCGGCGGCGCCACGGCTAAAGTATTTGCCCTGCATCGTGGGCAGCGCTTTTAAGCGCGCTCCGTTACTCGGGCGGCGCAGAAGCATGGCCGATCCAGGGGTCAAGCTGCCAGGGGTGTTATAAGCCGCGGTTAACCCTACCGCCCCATCGCCGTCTTCAATGCCCACGCTGTAGTTCCCCAGCATGACCGGCAGAGTTTTATATTGAAACACGATGTTGCCATCCGCGAACAAGATAGCCTGGTAAGAAAATTGGCCGCCGGGAGGCCCAACCTGATCCCATTCAATGATAGTTCGTTTCGGGTTTGAAACCAGGTCGGTTTTAATATAAACGTTTCCATAATTGAGTTCGAGCCACGACCAAAACGGCGCAATCATATTGTTAGGCGATAGTGAGCGCGGCAGCATCACGTTTTCCGGGGAAAAAACACCTTCTTCGAATGTCAGAACGCCAGAGCCGGAAACATATAACTTGTCGTAGTTGTTTTCATAAAATGGAAAACTAAAACCCAAAGCATAGGGGCCGCTGAATTCTCCATCCTGGTCCACATTAGATAGCGGTAATTCTCCATTAATTTCCACCCAGGCATAGCTGTAGGCTTCCGGAGCATAGCCAAAACTATCGGCCGCCGGGGCGGTGGGAGCGAGGCCCACCGCCTGTGCAGACGGACTTCCCATCATCCAGCTTAGCCATAACATTCCAGCGATACTTATACCTATCCACATCCGATGAGTCATTGCAATTTTCTCCTTTTACCTTTAAATCGATGCCTTAAGGATAAGTCGCTGTATAAGGCCCGCAACCATCAATGTGGGCTTCAAAACGATATTTCATACCATCAGGCACTTTATTCTTGAGATTGAAGCGGAAGTCTATTGATACATTACCAGGCGCAAGGGTAAATTGATAATATTGAGCCGTTAGAGTAATCGTAGGTAAGGCCCCCGTATTCCCAACATTCGTCAGATTTTTGATACTCGTCCCTTCTACTCGGACATCGGTAAATAAATTACTCGTAGAATCTTGCGTAGTGATCTCTAACTTGGTTAGGTAATAATCTAAGGGTTCGGTTAATCCCGGGACCTGCAGCGCCCAGGTAAGATACTTGTTGCCTCTAACCGCATGACCTGGCTCGGTGCTAGGGCAAATAAAGTTAATTACATCAATCGTGCGTGTGTCTAAAGCACTTAACCCTTTCGTATCGGTAATCATAGCGGTAATAATATGCGTCCCTGCGCTTAGGCTTTGGGTAGGTGGATTTACAATAAATTGAGCCCCTTGCCCCAGGTAGCCGTTAATGCTAGAAAACCACTTTATACTCGCCGAGAGATCGCCATCCTCAGCATCACTGGCGGTGCCATTTGCCGTAACCGACTTTGTGGGTTTGAACCCAGCTTCGGGCAGCGGAGTGGTGATGGTATTTATCACAATGCTAGGCGGAGTGTTGGGCTTAACAATTTCCACTGTTACGATAGCATTAGCGGTCAAGTTATTCACATCAGTGATTTCGGCTCTGATGGTGTGTATACCCATCACCAGTGTGCTAATGGTGAAATTAGCTCCGGTGGCTGAAGCCACACTGCTGCCATCGACGTACCACTTTATATTCGCGCTAATATTGGTGTTTTCGGGCTTTTTGGTGGCTACACCCGTAAATTTAACCGGTTTATTAACTTCAAAGGAAGCGTTATTAGCCGGCGCCGTGATCACAATGGTGGGTGATTGTTTGCTTGAGATATGAATAATCCTCGTCACCGTCACCGTCTGGTTGGCCGAATCTTTGACGGAGGCCACAATCGTATGGTCGCCCTCAGTCAGGTTAGAAAGACTAAACGAACCGCCCGTGCCAATAGTAGTTGCGCCGTCCTTCCAGGTAATGACACTGGTAAGATCGCCGTCCAGCGTGTCTGAAGCAG
Organism: uncultured Anaerolinea sp.; assembly: GCA_964531975.1. Classification (GTDB taxonomy): domain Bacteria; phylum Chloroflexota; class Anaerolineae; order Anaerolineales; family UBA4823; genus RBG-16-57-11. Next base: position 16,167 of record CAZHFU010000029.1, read on the forward strand.
TAGCTTGAAAGCTAATCACGGCTCCCAGGCCAAAAGTTGACTGGTCGATGGGCAAGATGACAATTAACTGGGGTGGGTTGTTTGCCAAAACAGTAAAGCTCACCGTGGCGCTGGCGCTCTGGCCGTTTGAATCGGTCACCGTGGCAGTAACGGTATGCAAACCGGGGCTCAGGTTAGTGCGCGAGAAAGACGCCCCCGTGAACAGATTCCCGTTCAGGTTATCGGTCCACTTGATGCTGGCGCTCAAGTTACCCCCCTGACCGGTAGCGCTGCCCTGGAAGAAAATCGCCTCACCGGCTTCAAAAAACACCCCCCCGTTAGGGGAGCTAATCGAAATGATGGGGACATCGCTAATATGCACGGTAATCGAATCCGCCCCCCAGTTACCGAAAGAATCATTCGCCTGGGCAAGAATGAAATGCGTACCTGCGCTCAGTGAGGCGAAGGGGAAATCTGCTCCAATTCCAATCAGTTGGCCGTCGGAGTACCAGCGAATTTGATCTGAAATATCGCCGTCGTCAGGGTCGGTAGCCGTGGCGGAAAAGTTGATCGTGTGGCCCAAAGTGTGCCAGGTATCATCGTCGGGGGTAATAATATGAACAGTGGGCTTGCTGTTGCTGTTGCCATTGCCTTGGCCATAGCCGTTCGAGCCGCCGCTGGCGCCCGAAACCTCCACGTCTTTGACAATCGTGCGGCGGGCGACAGATCGAATGGTGAACGGGCGGATGGCGGTTAGCCCAAACAAAGGCTTATACGAGCCATTCACAGTGACAATCAGGCGATCCCCTAAAGTTACCGCATTCTCATCATTTGTATTGGGCGTAAAAGCTGACGAACCCGGCCCATGATCGTAAGAGATTACAATGTTGGCGTCGGTGAGTCCAATCAATACAGCTACGCGTTTGGCAGCCGAGCGAATCCCGACGTTGTCATAATAATAGGGCTTAGATACACCGCTTGGTCTACCCGAAGCAGCGCCGTAGCGCGCCGCCTCACGGCTGGCCGCTTCCAGGGAGCTGTTGATCACCAACAAGCGGCCAACCTCAATAATACCCAGCAGCAGGACAAGAAGCATGGGGAGGATTAACGCAAACTCGACCAAGCCTTGGCCGCCTTGGCCGCCTTGGCCGCCTTGGCAGTCTTTACGGCGCGAAACCGGGTTTGCGAAAAGAATTTTTCGTAATAATCTATTCATGATGGCGTCTCCCAAATATCAATTCCCTAAAAAAAACCTTTGCTACCATCATTAATCATACAACAACCTCCCCCGGTTGGCATAGTACTTTGATACCGCCTTACAAGATTGAAAACGGGAAATAGAGAGCTTTGTTACAAAAATTGCACCACCTAACAAGATTGCAAGGCGGTTATTGCGCGACGCCCGGCGATCTTCCGGCGACGCCCGGCGATCTTCCGGCGACGCCCGGCGATCTTCCGACCACACCCACGACGCGCGGTCTGCGCTCATCCCTGGAAAGTCGGCGGCAGCAGGTCGCGAATCGCCCACAGGCTGTTTTGGGCGATGGTTAGCGCCCGCACAAAGCGCGAACCGGTCGCTTCCGGGGTAAGCTGCGCCAGCGCCTCCACCAAGGGGCCTTGCCCATCCACCGCGGCTTGCAATGTCATCGCCAGGCGCTGCGCCTGTTCAGGGTGGGTGCGCGCCAGCACATCAATACGCAGCACCGCCCGGTCTACATGCCGGTTGAATTGATATAACACCATTGGAATCTTTTCAAAGCGGCCTTCAATTGCCAGGGCCTGGGCTTCCAACATGCGGCGTTGAGCCAGGTCAACGTACACCTCGGCTTGCTGCTCCAGGCCCGGCGAAGTTGCCAGGCGAATTTGCTCCAGGCCGGTCTTCAGCGGGTACATCCAATCGCCCGGAAGCCAGGTGGGAGCGGCGCGACCAATCACATTGCCGCTAATAAACGCCATCACGATCACCAGGGCCAGCAGCGCAGCATTGAAGCGGGGCGATGCGCCGGACAAGGCGCGACGCAGCCAGGATTGCTCGCCGCGCTCCCACGCGCCGGCGCGTCTCTCATCCGCCCGGCTGGGCTGAGGCTGCGCCTGCGGCAGGCGCTGCATCAGCCGCCGGCGGCCGGCTGCCGTCCAACCCGGGCGCGCATCGAATAAGGCGGCTTGCTCTTCCAGCTGCCGTTCCAAAGCTTCTAAGTTTAAGGAGGCGTCAGGCTTCATGTTCATCCATCGCTTTTTTCAGAGCCGCCAGGGCGCGGTGCTGAATGACCCGCACCGCCGCCTGGCTTTTTCCCACAACCTGGGCGGTCTCTTCATACGATAACCCGGCAAAAAAGCGCAAGCTCACCACCAGGCGCTGCTCTTCGCCTAATCCACTCAAGCGCTGCCGCAGGGCGGCTCGTTCATGCGCCTGGTGCAGGCAGTAGGCCGGGTCGCTTTCCACGCCCGCCGCCGGTTCAAACCCGGCCGCATCGCGGTCTTCGAGGCGCTGTTCCTGGGGGCTGCGCCCGACCCGGCGGTAAAGATCGGTTAGCCCGTTGCGCGCCGCCTTGAACAGAAAGCTGGAAAAAGGATAGCCGCGCGCTTGATAACGCGGCAGGGCCTGCCAGGCGCGCAGGAATATTTCTTCGGTCAAATCTTCAGCATCCAGACGGTCGCTCAAGTGGGCGTAGATGAAACGAAACACCGCCGGGGCGTAATGTTCGTAAAGCGTTCCAAACGCTTCCACATCTCCGCACTTGGCTAACTCAACCAGGCTGCGCTCTTCATCCGGCCCCAGTTGGCCCATGCCTTCTTTCCTTATATAACGAGTTTCACATCAATTTGTTACAACTAATCGCCAGACCTTGATTATATTCTATTGACGAAAGCCCACACATCGGGGATACTAACAAATATGAATGTTCCCGACCTGCTGCGCAAATATGGCCTGCGGCCCGATAAAAGCCTCGGGCAAAATTTCCTGATCGATGAAAGCGCCTTGCAAAAAGTGACCGAGGCGGCCGAACTGCAACCGGGCGATCAGGTGCTGGAAATCGGCCCCGGCTTGGGCAGCCTGACGCGCTTGCTGGCCCAGCGCGCCCGGCGTGTGGTGGCGGTGGAACTCGACGCCGATCTGCTGCCGCCCCTGCGCGAGACTCTGGCCCCTTTCGATAACGTCTCCATTGTGCATGGCGATATTATGGAGCAAGACATCGCCGCCCTGATGCGCGACCCGCTCCAGGACGCACCCATTCCCTATCGCGTGGCGGCCAACATTCCCTACTACATCACCTCGGCCCTGATCCGCCGCCTGCTCGAAACCCCCGCCCCGCCCGAAGTGTTGGTGCTAACCGTGCAGCGCGAGGTGGCCCAACGCATCTGCGCCGCCCCCGGCGACCTGAGCCTGCTGGCCCTGGGGGTGCAGGTGTATGGCGCGCCGCGCATCGTGGGGCGCATTCCGGCCGGGGCCTTCTACCCGCCCCCGCAGATCGATTCGGCCATTTTACGCATCGATCTGTTTCCTCAACCCGTGATGGACGCCTCCGAAATTGACGCCTTCTTCCGGCTCGCAAAAGCCGGCTTTAGCCAAAAGCGCAAAACGCTGCGCAACGCCCTTTCCGCCGGGCTGCACCTCGCCCCCGCCCAGGCCGCCGAGCGCCTCACAGCAGCCGGCATCGACCCCATGCGCCGCGCCGAGACGCTCTCCATCGACGAGTGGCGCGCCCTGCTGCACGCCTTGGCTTGATCCGCTCCCCCCGGCAAACGAATTCGCGTCAGGTTGTGGCTGGTCGCTTCTTTATCGTAGTTCGCGCCGCCCCGCCTGGCCCCCTATTCCATCGGCAGCCATCCCCACCATGGCGCACGCCGCCCCCCCTATCCCCACACCACCAGCAGCAAACCAGCCAACAGGCGCAGGCCCGCGCCCACCAGAATGGCCGTTTCCAGCCCCAACCAATTATTGAACAGCGGCGCTAACAGCGAGCCGATCAGAATGCCCAGGTTCAGCACCAGGTTATGCAACGCCATGCCCGCTGTGCGCTGATCTTCTGGCACACGCTCGATTAAGCGGTTTATCAAACTGGCGTTCAGCACCCCCCACACCACCCCACCCACCAGCGAAGCCGCCAGGTACAGCGGCGATCCACGCGCCAACCCTAACAGCAGCGGGTAAAGCGCCAGTCCGGCAGCGCTGGTGTACAGCAAACGGTGATGGTTAAAGCGCCGCGCCATCCGTCCTAAGCGCAGCGAAATCAGGAACATGGTGGCATAGAACAAGCTGTTACCTAAGCTAATCATGCCATCGCTGAGCTGCAGTGTGTTAACCATTTGCAGCGGAAAAAGCGGCAGCAGCAGGAATTGAAAGGTGTAAAACAACCAGTAGGCTGCCATAAAGCGCCCAAAGCCGCCTTGCAGCAGAGCAGGGTTAAGCACCGCTTGCAGGCCGGCGGTAAATTGAAAGCGAGTGGGGCCGGCAGTGCGGCGCGGTAGGGTGGGTGTGCGTACTTTACTCAAGTAATACGTGCTGAGCATGGCCCCCAAGCTACCCACAGCAAACACCACCGCATAACTATAAGGGAAAGGCAAGGCGTCCAGCGCCTGTCCGCAAACCAGGGTGGCGGCGGTTTGGGTGATCGCCAACAGCGCATTGCGCTTGCCCACCACCTCCGAGCGCAGCTCGGGCGGCACGGCCTGGGCGAACAAGGCGTTAAAGCCAATGGCGAGAACGGTTTGCGGCACAGCCATCAATAGGGTAATGGCGATCAGCGCCGTAACCTGCACCTGCCCGACAAACAGCCACGGCACGAAGACCATCGCCACATAACCCAGGCGCTGCAAAAACGCCGCCCAGGTAGACGCCCGCCCTAAAGAACGGCCCTCAAGCCATTGGCCGGAGGGGATCGAGAACAGCAGGTTCACCACCGCTGGGCCGGCAGTGAGTAAGCCAATTTGCGCCGCCCCCGCCCCCAGGCGCGCCGCATACACGGTTAAAAACGCCATGGCGCTGCCCGATAATACCCCAAACCAGGCGATATCGGCGTACAGCAGGCGAATGTTCTTGCGCAGTGGGTCGGGTTGCACCCAGGCCGTCATAGGCGCAGGCTGTCGGAAGGTGGGGAAGGCGGCTTCAGATCGGGGTATTCGAGGCGAATTTGCCATACGCGGATGGCCGCCTCGCGCTGAATCTTGAACGACATCTTCGATGCGCCCTCGCGCCGCTCCGAAAAGGTGATGGGGATTTCGAGCGCCTTATAGCCCAGGCGGTGGGCTACATACAGCGTCTCGACCTGAAAAGCATACCCGCTGGTGCGCACGCGTTCGAGCGGCATCCCCAGCAGCGTTTCGCGCTTCCACAAACGGAAACCGCCGGTGCAGTCGCGCGTCCGCAGCCCCAAGATGGTGCGAGCGTAAAAGTTTCCCCAACCCGAAAGCGCCTTGCGCCACAGCGGCCAGTTATCATCCAACTTACCCCCCGGCACATAACGCGAGCCAATCACCAGGTCGTAACCTGCGATGACCTGGTGCATTTCAACCAGCTTTTCGATGGGATGGGAAAAATCGGCGTCCATTTGCACCATCGCTTGGGCGCCGTGGTCGAGCGCCCAGGCAAAGCCGGCCAGGTAGGCCGGGCCGAGGCCCATTTTGCCAGGGCGGTGCAAAACGCTCATCCGTCCGGGGTGTGCTTGCGCCAGGCGTTCGGCTATGTCGCCGCTGCCATCGGGGCTGTTATCATCCACCACCAACAGGCTCAAATCTGGCAAAGGCAGCGCAAAAATAGCGGAGACCAGCCGTGGCAAGTTCTCCGCCTCATTATAGGTGGGCACGATCAGGGTGGTATGCACAGTGGGCTAACCGGTGGCTTGCGCCAATTTCTTCTTCAGGTCTTCGACGGTCTTGGATTTCACCTCGTTGGCAGTTAGCCCACCCAGGCGAATGTTGAGCTTGCCGGTGGAGGCTACTTCGCCGCGATCTTTGAGCGGGTAAAAGTATTCCAGCGATTGCTCAAGCCGCAACCGCAAACGTTCAGACATAGCCGGCAGCAGCCCTGCCTGTGTGACAAGGATGAAATCGGTGGGGCCAAGCTGGCCGATAAAATCGCCCGCGCCGCCCATATCTCGCATGGCGTTGTGAATCATCAAACTCACGGCGCGCTGCACATCGTCGGAGGCTACAAAGCCATAGGCTTCGCGAAAGCCCGAAAGGTTATCAATAGAAATTTGCAGCAGGCCCCATTCGCCGCCAGGCAAACATTCGCGCAGGCGTTCGTCCACCAGGGCGCCTTCGGGCAGGCCTGTCACCGGGTTGGTGAGGCTCGATTGCTCGGAACGGCGCAGCGAGTTGCGCACCCGCAGCCGCAGCTCTTGGATATCGAACGGCTTGGTAATATAATCGTCGGCCCCCAGTTCCAGGCCCTGCAAACGGTCGGTGCGTTCGCGCTTTTCGGTTAGAAAAATGATGGGAATATCTTGCGTGCGTTGATTGCCGCGCACACGCCGCGCCACTTCGAAGCCATCAATATCCGGCAAGCGAATATCTAAGATCATTAGATCTGGCCGACTGGCCTTACAGGTTTTGACGGCGTCTTCACCCCAATTAACCGCCAGAACTTCATATCCTTGGGCGCGGAAGTAAGCGGTTAACATCTCCGCCACATCCACGTCATCTTCGACGATGAGGATAGTGGACTGATCTTCAGGCATGAGCGCCGTTCCTGTTAGCTAATGGGCGTTTTTTGGATAACGAATTCACATACGTCATCGCCCATGGCGCAGCATTTGGATTCGTTAACCCGGAATTCGTTGCCGCCCGAAACCCATTTCAGGCCTTCTTGCAGCAGCCCGGTGGCGATAAAACACACCGGTTTGTCAACATCTTTGCGGCCCCAACATACTGGGCAGCGGTGAATGGTGTAGATGAAATCGTTTTCGCGTTCTTCCACAGTAGAAAGCTGATCGCTGATCTGGCTAAAGATGCGCGCCATGGCGGGGATGCCAATGCGCATTTTAGCTTGTAACGGCAAGACCTTGAAGGCCAGGTCGCCTGCGCCGGCCAAAGCGCCGAAGTTGCGCAAAGAATCGGCAAAGGCCGCCCGTCCGGCTCGCAGCGCCAGCCCACGTCCGCCGCGCGGACCATACATTTCTTCCAAGGCCTGGTTAATCGCCGAAAAATCGGCGAAATTAAACTCTCGCTCCAGGTTATCGGGAGGCAGGTTATCAATAAGATGCGGCAGATGCGCCAGGTTCAGAATGGCGTTCAGCCCATTCTTGCCCATCACATCTTCCAGGGCTTTCATGGTAATAAGAACGATCTTATTTGCGTAATAGTATTCGCTCTTTGGAATGGGATCCATAGCTTTTCAGCACCTAAATCAATTTCTCGAGGGCTTCGGCGGCGCGCCGCATGTCCAGGAAGATTAAGCCCAATTTAGCCTGTTCGCGAGCTAAGGCAGTCAAGACGGCCTCCGGGCCGACAGACATCAGAATTACATAGCCTTTTTCGCCTTTGATATAGACCTGCTCTAACGAACCACGCCCCAATTCTGAGGCAATCCGCTCGCCCAACGACAGCATAGCCGCAGACATAGCCGAAACACGATCTTCCTCCACGCCCTGAGGCAAAGCGGAGGCGATGCTCAACCCATCTACGCTCACCACTGCCGATGCTTCAATATCGGGCGAGGAAGCCTGCAAATCACGTAAACGTTCTACCATCAGTTGAGAACGTGACTTGGTCAAAAGCTTGCACTCCTTCTACGTTGGATGTTGCGGGTTACCTGCCAGGACACATCCTGTACCTTTGTCGAGCAAAGCGGTATCCAGGGCCACCCTGAGGATGATCCTAATTTAGCACAGGCAATGCTTTGTGTCAAGCAGTGCTTTTATTTTAACACAATCTTCACGCGCTGTTTATTTCGACATGCTATAATCGCCCCGCTGCTCCTTGCACTTTTGTAGGGGAATGCCAGGGGGATGATCTATCCATTATAGGAGAGAGAAAAATGCGCAAAATTGCCACCGTATCCGGCCTGATCTTGGCGCTGAGCTGGCTCTTAAGCAGCTGCGCTGCGCCGGTCGCCCCACCCACCGGCCCGGCTACCGCCGGCCTGCGAATTGCGCTGCTGCCGGTCATCGACGCCTTGCCAATGTACGTGGCGCAGGCCGAGGGGTTGTTTCAAAAACATGGCGTCGGCGTTGAATTTATCCCTGTGGCCTCCGCGCCCGAACGCGATCAGTTGATTGTGGCCGGGCAGGCCGACGGCATGATTAACGAAGCGCTTTCCACCGCCCTCTATAATAAAGAGAAGGCGCAGGTGCAAATTGTGCGCTTTGCCCGCGCCGCCAGCCAGGATACGCCCCTTTTCAGCATCCTGGCTTCATCTAAAAGCGAAATTGCCAATCTTCAGGCGCTGAAAGGTGTGCCCATCGGCGTTTCGCAAGGCACGGTCATCGAATATCTTACCGACCGCTTGCTGCAAGCCGAAGGCTTTTCACCAGGCGATATCCAAACCATCGCTGTGCCCAAGATTCCCGACCGCATCAACCTGCTGGGCAGCGGCGAGCTGCAAGCCGGTATGCTGCCCGAACCCGCCACATCGTTGGCAATCAGCCAGGGAGCCAAACTCATCCTCAACGACAGCGCCCACCCCCAATATAGCTTCTCGGTGATCACCTTCCGTAAGGCCGCCATCGACGCCAACCCCGAAGCCATCCGCGGCTTCTTACGGGCGATTGAAGAAGCCGTAGATCTGATTAACGCCGAACCGGCGCGCTGGGCCAATTTATTGGTAGAGCAGAAGGTGATGCCCCCCGCCCTGGCGGATAAATTTCGTGTGCCAACTTTCATCCCGGCCGGCGTACCCAGCCAGGCGCAGTGGGATGATATGCTGGCTTGGGCCAAAGACAAGGGTCTGTTGACCGCCGATGTGCCTTACACCGATGCGGTGACGCCGGCCTACTTGCCTAAGTAACCCGCCGGTTGCGCCATGCCGGGGCGGCGCGGATTCCAATGCCGCCCCGCCTCTGGGTGCGCCTCGCATCTTAGCGCCGCCCCCGCCCATCCCTCCGGGCGGTTAGCAATTGCACCGCGCCCATCCGTTGGATCACTACCGATCATAAAGGCTTGCATGCTTTCTGTTGATACGCTAACCTACCTGTATCCCAACCGCCCGCCGGTGTTCGAGGGCTTTTCCTGGCGCGCCGAGCGCGGCGAAGCCTGGGCGGTATTGGGGCCATCCGGCTGCGGCAAGACCACCTTGCTATATTTGCTGGCCGGGCTGCGCTTCCCCACCCGCGGCGAGATACGCGTCGATGGTTTGGCGCTGACCCGTCCCCGCCCCCACACCGGCTTGATCTTACAAGATTACGGCCTGCTGCCATGGGCCACCGTCCGCCAGAACGCCGAGCTGGGCTTGCGCATCCGCGCCTTCTATGGCCCCGATGGAACCCATGCCCCGCAAGACTTCCGCCCCGGCCTGGCAGTAGACCCGTGGCTGGAGCGCCTGGGTCTGGCCGCCATTCAAGACGCTTACCCCAACCGCATCTCCGGAGGCCAGCGTCAGCGCGCCGCCATTGCCCGCACCCTGGCCCTGCAGCCCGATGTGCTGCTGATGGACGAACCCTTCTCCTCGCTCGACGCTCCCACCCGTGAAAGCCTGCAAGACCTGCTGGGCGAACTGTGGCTCGAAGGCCAATCCACCCCGCAAAAACTCACCCTGCTCATCGTCACCCACGCCATCGAAGAAGCTGCTGTGTTGGGTCGCAAGATTCTGCTGCTAGGCCGTCCGCCCAACACGCGCCCGGTGGTCATCGATAACCCCCTGGCTGCACAGCCCGCCTACCGCCAGAGCGCCGCCTACGACGCCATGGTGCGCCGCTTGCGCCAGGAACTGGAAGGTTTAGGATGAAGCCGATGCGCAGCAGCCAAGCAGGCTGGCGCGCCACCCACGCCGCGCCTCGCCGAAGCGCGCCGAACACCAGGGCGCATTGGGCGGATCTTTCCAGGCAGGCCGCCCAGGAGGCCGCCGCGTGAAAGCCCGCGAGCTGCTCTTCGGCGCGATTGCCCTGCTGGTGTTGTGGCAGGGGTTCGCCATGCTGCTCAACCAGCCCATCTTGCCCACGCCCCTGCAGGTGGGGGTGGCCTTTGTGGACGAACTGGCGCACGGCGAGCTAATGGGTCATCTACTCGCCAGCCTGTGGCGGGTGGCCGCCGGCACGCTGTTGTCCATCCTCACCGCCGCGCCGGCGGGCCTTGTGATGGGGCAATCGCCGCGCCTCAACCGGCTGCTCTCGCCGATCATCTACTTGCTTTATCCCATTCCCAAGGTGGTATTTGTGCCGTTGGCGCTGCTGTTCTTCGGCATCGGCGACTTGCCCAAAATTATCATCATCTTCATGATTTTGTTCTTCCAGATTTTGGTGCTGGTGCGCGACCAGGCCGCCGCCTTACGCCCCGAATTGATCGAATCGGTGCGCAGCCTGGGGGCCGGGCGACGAGCGCTGCTGCGCTACGTCTACCTGCCCGCCAGCCTGCCGGCCATTCTCACCGCGCTGCGCCAAAGCGTGGGCACAGCTGTGGCGGTGTTATACGTGGCCGAATTGTTCGCCACGCAGCGCGGCCTGGGGTACTACATCTACTACACCGGCAGCACCCTGTTCGATTACCCGGCCATGTATGCCGGCATCGCCGCGATGAGCCTGATGGGGCTGGGCTTATATTTTATGGTCGATGGGTTGGAACGCTGGCTGTGCCCCTGGCAAACGCCGTCAAATGAAACGCGCTAAGAGTAGGCCCAGCGAAAGCAAGATCCCAAACCACAGGGTTAGCTGACCCATTTGCGCCAGGCTTTGGTTTAGGGCGCGTCCTTCAGTGATCCACACCCGGCGTACGAGGGGCATCGCCAAGAAACCTGCCAGCCACGGCAGCAGCGCCCACAGGTTGGCAATTTGCCAGGCGATGAGCAGCGTTGAGACAAACGCCAACCCCACGCATAGGCTAAATTCCAGGCGCGTCCCGCGTACCCCCAGGCGCACGGCCAGGGTGTGCTTGCCCGCCGCCTGGTCGGTGTGAATATCGCGCAGGTTGTTCACCACCAAGATGGCGACGATCAGCAGCCCCATGGGGATGGAGGCCAGCAGCGCCAGGGAGTGCAGCCGACCGGCCTGCACGTAGTAGGTTCCGCCCACCGCCGCCAGGCCAAAAAAGATGAACACCATCACATCGCCCAGGCCATAGTAACCATAAGGGAACGGCCCGCCCACGTAGGCCAGGGCGGCCAGGATGCTGGTGAGGCCAATTGCCAGCGCCACCCATCCGGCCTGGGTCAAAATGTACAGCCCAATCAGCGCGGCTAAGCCAAACACCACCACCATGCCGCCGCGCACCTCGGCGGGGGTGAGCAAGCCGCTCTGCGTGACACGGGTTGGGCCTAAACGCGCCTTGGTATCGGCGCCGCGATAGAAATCGAACAGGTCGTTAGCCAGGTTGGCGCCGATTTGCAGCAGCAAGGCCGTGGCAAGGCAGGCCAGAGCCAGGAGGGGGCGAAACGCGCCGCTATAAGCCGCCGCCGCCGAGCCAACAATGACCGAAGCCGCAGCAGCCGGCAGCGTTTTGGGGCGCGCCGCCAGCAGCCAAATTTGGGGTTTCGAGAGAGGCGTTTGCATAAGCCGTCACCAGCCAGCTTAAAATAAGCCGGGGCATGCCAAAATTATACTGCACTTAAGCAAACCATAATCAACGCCCGCTTCTTCCCCACCCGAAACGCGCTATAATCCAGGCAGATTGGGCCGAAGACTTCTGAAATCGCTAACGCCGACTTCTGAAGTCGATCCGATTCCATATAAGTACTGGAGACTCCGTATGATGAAACGTTCTTTATTGGCGCTCACGCTGGCTTTATTGGTAACGCTCGTCGCTTTGCCCTTCACCGCCGCGCTGGCGTCTGCTGCCCGCTCCACCGCATCGACCCCGGCTGACGCGCCGCTGTGCTTGCCCGGCATCTATAACTTCACCCCCGGCGATTGCCTGCCCATGGGGCCGTCGGCCTACCTCACTGCCATGGCCCAAAAAGGCATTAACCTGCCGGTGGCTCCCTTGGTGTTCAACCCCATCGATCCGACCATGGATCAGACCGAGTTCCAATATGGCGAGGTGCGCAACCTGCCTGCGCCGGTGTTTGGCTCAGTTGACGACGCCGTGAAAGCCAACAAGAGAGGCGCAGTTCAGCAGCTCAACGGCAATACCATCTATATTTCATACACCAACCCCATCGAAATGGGCGGCAAGAAGATTTACGAGATCGGCCCGAACCAATACATGACCGGCAACTACATTTCCCGCATTGGGGCGCTGCCCAAGTCACACGGGTTACAATTCACCGCCACCCCCACCACGCCTTTTGGTTGGGTGCTTTCCTACTTCAGCGAGGGGGCGCGCATCCAAACCAAGCGCACCCCCGGGTACGAGAACCCCGATTACACCGGGCGCTGGCTGAACCTGTACGACGTGGTACGCGTGTTCGCCGAACAGCATATCAACGGCGAAACCTGGTACATGATCGACCCCGACAATTGGGTCCCGGCCAAAGCCATTGCTCGTGTGCTGCCCAACCCCACCCCACCCGCCGGTGTAACCGGCGACCGCTGGATTGAAATCAACTTGCAAGACCAGACTCTGGCCGTGTACGACCGGCGCACCCTGGTATTCGCCACCATCATCGCCACCGGGCTGGAGCCAATGTGGACCAAACCCGGTGTGTTCCAAATTTTCGAGCGCCACGACTCGACCCCCATGCGCGGCGCATTAGACAGCGTAAGCGACGCCTATTACCTCGAAGACGTGCCCTACACCCAATATTTCGACGGCGCCCGCGCCCTGCACGGCGCATATTGGCGGTCGAAAATGGGCTACCCGCAATCTCATGGTTGTGTGAACATGGCCGTGGGCGACGCCCGTTGGGTGTACGAATGGGCGGATATGGGTGATTACGTGTATGTGTGGGATCCATCGGGTCAGACGCCCACCGACCCGGCCTTATACGGAGAGGGTGGATATTAACATGCCGATGCAAACCCGTTCGCTGCGCCTGTTGGCGGCGTTCCTGGCCCTGGCCCTGGCGGTGATGGGCTGTAAGTTAGTTACCCAAGGCCGGGCGACCGCCCAGGTTCCGCTCAGGCCCACTTCGGCCGCCAGCGAAGCCGCGCCGCTGATCGACCCAACCATCGTTGCGCCGGCCACTGCGGCCTCAATTTTGCTCACCCAACAGGCCCCTGCCGCCCCGGCTGCTCCCGCTGCTCCGCCCGCCATGGGCGCACCGGCAGCCGATGCTCCGCCCGCGCCTGAACCCACAGCCACCCGCCCGCCCTTCACCCCCTCGCCCCAGTCCATCGCACGGCAAAAGGACGTTTTCGAACAGATTTGGAACACGGTTAACAAGCATTACCTGTACCTCGATTTCAACGGGCTGGACTGGAACCAGGTGCGGCAAGACGAAACCGCCAAGATCGACGCCGGAATGAGCGATGACGAATTTTACGCCGATATGTTTGACCTGATTCGCAACCTGGGCGATGAACACTCCACCTTTTTTAGCCCTCAGGCTGCTGCAGAAGAAGACGAAGTTTTTGAGGGCCAATATAACTACGCCGGCGTGGGCCTGCTAACCACTGTTGTGACTACCACGAAAAGCCTGAGCGTGTTATTGGTTTTCCCCAACAGCCCGGCCGAGGAAGGCGGCATTAAAATGCACGACCGCATCTTGCGCGCCGATGGCAACGAACTGGTGGACGACCAGGGCCTGCGCATTTACGATTTACGCGGCCCGGTTGGATCGAGTGTCACCCTGGAGGTGGAAACGCCCGGTCAGCCGCCGCGCAGCCTCACCATCACCCGCCGGCAAATCAACTCGAGCATGCCTGTGCCGCACCAGGTGCTGCGCACCCCCGGCGGCAAGCGCATCGGCTATATTTTCATCCCCACCTTTAATGATAAGACCATTGGCGAATCGATCGGCGCCGCCTTGCAAGATATGGCCCAAGGAGGGCGGCTTGACGGGTTCATCATTGACAACCGCTACAACAGCGGCGGGGCCAGCACGGTGATGCTTAACACCCTATCCTATTTCGCCGACGGTAAAGTGGGCTACTTTATCGAACGCAAGCAGAAGACCCCGCTCGAAGTGCAAGGCAGCGACATTGGCGGCTCGCAAACCGCCCCACTGGTGGTCATGGTGGGCGGAGGCTCGGCCAGCTTTGGCGAAATCTTCTCCGGCATTCTCAAAGACCTGGGCCGCGCCACCCTGGTGGGAACCACCACCGATGGCAACGTCGAAATTCTTACAATCTTCAACTTCTCCGATGGCTCGCGCGCCTGGATTGCGACCAGCACGTTCGGCCCACTCAACAACCGCCAGGCCAACTGGGAAGACACCGGCATTATCCCCGATATTACCGCCCCGTCCGAATGGGATCAAGTGACCCTGGAAACCGACCCGGCGGTCTTAGCCGCCCTGGCAAATTTGGACCGCTAATCACGCCCGAATGCAAACTAAGCGGGTGCGCCTGGATTTGACCGGCGCACCCGCTTTATGATTCCGGGCCTGGGTATCGGGTTTGCTCCTATGTGCGCCAAGATTAATATATGGTAAACTGATTCAAACCTAAAACAAATCGGGAGGAACGATGCTAACGCTGCCGGAAAAAATCATCTTTGTCGTTGCGGCCCTGGCTTCACTCGCTGCGGTCTATATCGTTGTAAACCGCATCGTGCGCATCATTCTGCGGGGAGAAGGAAAACCCGACCTGTACCTGGCCCTCAAAAGACTTCCCACCCTGCTCAATGTCGCCATCCTTGGGCCAACCTGGAAAATCCGCCTCTTACCCAGCCTGTTTCATGCTTTCATCGCCTGGGGTTTCCTATACTATCTATTGGTGAACCTGGGCGATGTGTTAGAAGGCTACATTCCTGGCTTCACTTTCTTAGGCCTGGGCGGGGTGGGAAATGTGTACCGCCTGTTGGCCGATGTGCTGAGCGTGGGGGTGCTGGTGGGCATGAGCTTTATGCTTTTCCGGCGCTTTGTGATGAAGCCCGCCCTGCTGACCGCCCGGCAAGACGTGCTGCTCCACCCTAAAGCGCGCCAGGGCATCCGCCGCGATTCTGCCATCGTAGGAGCGTTCATTCTGGTGCATGTAGGCTCGCGCTTCCTGGGGTCTAGCCTGCAAATTGCCGCCGCCGGGGGTGGCTTTGACCTGTGGCGGCCGTTCGCCTCCCTGGTATCCGGCTTGTGGGGCGGCCTGAGCGCAAACGCCTTGGTGATGGGTGAACACCTGGCCTTTTGGGCTGCGCTGGGCACAATTTTAGGGTTTATGCCCTATTTTCTTTATTCAAAGCACATTCACCTGTTCTTTGCCCCCCTAAACTTCCTGCTCAAACCCGAACGGCGCTCCATCGGCGCCATGGATAAGATCGACTTCGATGATGAAAGCCTGGAGCAGTTCGGGGCCAGCCGCCTGGAAGACCTGGGCTGGGAACAGATTATGGACGCTTACGCCTGCATCATGTGCTATCGCTGCCAGGAGGTGTGCCCGGCCTATAACACCGGTAAAGTGCTTTCGCCTGCCGCCATGGAGATCAACAAGCGCTACCTGATTAATCAAGAGGGGGCGCGCCTGGCTCAAGGACAGCCTTCTTCCGCCGAGCTAACCGAATTTGCTATCCCCCCCGAAGCGGTGTGGGCCTGCACGGCGTGCGGCGCATGCATTGATATTTGCCCGGTGAACAACGAACCCATGCGCGATATCCTGGATATTCGCCGCGCCCTGGTGCTGATGGACAACCAATTCCCCAAACAGCTTCAAGCAGCCTTCCGGGGCATGGAGCGCCAGGTGAACCCGTGGGGCGTGCCGCCCACCGAGCGCATGAAGTGGGCCGAGGGCCTGCGTGTGCCCACCATCGAAGAGAACCCCGAACCAGAACTGCTGTGGTGGGTGGGCTGCGCTCCCGCCACCGACGCCCGCGCCCAAAAGACCGCCCGCGCCTTCGCCGAGATACTCAACACCGCAGGCGTAAACTACGCCGTGCTGGGTCAAAACGAGCAGTGCACCGGTGATTCGGCCCGCCGCGCCGGCAAGGAAGATATTTTCTTTGGCCTGGCGCAAGCCAACGTGGAAATGCTCAACGAAGTGGCCGCGCCGCGTATCGTTGTCACCTGCCCGCACTGCCTGCATACGCTTAAGAACGAATATCCCGATTTCGGCGGCCACTACACTGTCATCCATCACACTCAACTGATTAATGAACTCACCGCCGCCGGTAAAATCAAGATCTCGCCCGACGGCCTGGGTAAGCTCACCCTGCACGACCCCTGCTACCTGGGCCGCCAAAATGATATTGTGGAGGCTCCCCGGCAAGCTTTGGCTGGGGTGGGCGGCGTCTTCCAGGAAATGCCTAATCACGGCAAGCAATCGTTCTGCTGCGGCGCAGGCGGAGCGCAAATGTGGAAGGAAGAGGAGCACAGCCCCGAGCGCGTCAATCATCACCGCTTCCAAGAGGCCGTATCGATCGGTGCGGATACCTTGGCAGTGGCCTGCCCCTTCTGTTTGACGATGATGAACGACGCCAGGAAAGACCTCGACAGCAGCATCGAAGTGCTGGATGTGGCCGAGATCGTAGCCCAACACCTGGTCAAGCCGGCCTAAGCGGCGAAATGTGGGCGAGGGTTGCCCGGCGCGCCCGGCCGGCCCTCGCCCGCTCACATTCATCACCATCTTACGTTTTTCTACCTTCTTTAGCGATATAATCCTATTTAACAATCTATCTCGTTCGGAAAGAGAGGATTATGACCGAGACGACTTTAACCCTGCCTCAACCCCTAACCCTGGAGGCGGTTTTGAATGATTACCGCCTGGCCTATCGCAGCCGCCAGGTGAGCCTGATTGGCCGCCGCGAGGTGATGAGCGGCAAGGCCAAGTTTGGCATCTTTGGCGATGGCAAAGAGCTGCCCCAACTCGCCATCGCCCACGCTTTCCGCCCCGGCGATTGGCGCTCTGGTTACTATCGCGACCAAACGTGGATGTTCGCCTCCGGCATGAGCGACATGCAGGCCTTCTTCGCCCAACTCTTCGCCCACGCCGACGTGGACGCCGAACCCGCCACCGCCGGGCGCGCCATGAACGCCCACTTCGCCACCCGCTCGCTCAACCCCGAGGGCGCGTGGAAAGACCTGACCGCCCAACCCAACTCGGCCGCCGATGTTTCACCCACCGCCTCGCAAATGCCCCGTGTGGTGGGGCTGGCCTACGCCTCCAAGCTCTATCGCCAGTTAGAAGAACTGGCCCCTTTCACCCAATTTTCCCGGCACGGGGATGAAGTAGCCTTTTCCAGCATTGGCAACGCCTCCGCTGCCGAGGGCATGTTTTGGGAGGCGATTAACGCCATCGGTGTGCTGCGCTGCCCGGCCATCGTCACCGTTTACGACGACGGGTACGGCATCTCGGTGGCGAACGAAAACCAGATCGCCAAAGAAAACATTTCCGAACTGCTGCAAGGTTTCGCCCGCCCGCCGGGAGCATGCTGCGACGGCTTCGATATCTACACCGTCAAAGGCTGGGATTACCTGACCCTGGTGGAAACCTACCAGCGCGCCGCCAAAGTGGCCCGCGAAGAACACATGCCCTCCATTGTACATGTTTCCGAGCTAACCCAGCCTCAGGGGCATTCCACCTCCGGCAGCCACGAACGCTACAAAACACCCCAGCGCCTGGCCTGGGAGGCCGAATTTGACTGCCTGCACAAATTCCGTGAGTGGCTTCTCGATCACCAGCTCGTCCAAGAGGCGCAGCTAGACGCCTGGGAGGCGGAAGATCGCCAGGCGGTGGAAGACAGCCGCCAACGCGCCTGGGACGCCTACCAAAACCCAATTTTGCAAGACCGCCAGCTGGCCGCCGATCATCTGCAAGCACTGGCGCAAGCAGCGCCTGGCGAGGCGGGTGCTGCCATCACCCAGCTGCGCGCCCAACTGCTGGCGACCCCCATGGCCCTGCGCCGCGACACAGATATCGCTGTTCACCAGGCCCTGGTGGCCTCGCGTCACCAAGACGGCCCTGCACGCCAGGCGCTAAAAGCGTGGCGCGCCGAATTACAGCAAGCCTCCACCGAGCGCTACGCCTCGCATCTATATGAAAGCGGAGCCTATTCGGCTCTCAACGTGCCTGCGGTGGCCCCCAGCTACTCCGAAAGCTCGCCTACACGCATGGGCTTCGAGGTGCTCAACGCCGCCTTCGATCACCTGCTGGCCGCTCACCCGCGCCTGATTGCCTTTGGTGAAGATGTGGGCCGCCTGGGCGATGTCAACCAGGGTTTTCGCGGCCTCCAAGATAAATATGGCCTGCTGCGGGTGGCCGATACCGGCATTCGCGAAGCCACCATCCTCGGCCAGGCCATTGGTATGGCTATGCGCGGCCTGCGCCCGATTGCCGAGATCCAATATCTCGATTACCTGTTGTACGCCCTGCAACTCATGTCTGACGACCTGGCGACCCTCACCTGGCGCACGAAGGGTGGGCAGCGCGCCCCGGTGATCGTGCGCACACGCGGTCATCGCCTGGAGGGCATTTGGCATTCCGGCTCGCTTATGAGCGGCATCATTAACCTGGTGCGCGGCATGCATGTGCTTGTGCCACGCGATATGACTCGCGCGGCCGGTTTTTACAACACCCTGCTCGACGCCGAAGAGCCGGCCCTGGTTATCGAGGTCCTCAACGGCTATCGCCTGAAGGAACGCCTGCCCGATAACCTGGCTGCCATGCGCACCCCATTGGGAACGCCCGAAGTACTGCGTTCCGGCGACGATCTCACCATCGTAACCTATGGGGCGTGCTGCCGCCTGGCGCTGGAAGCCGCCGACCGCCTGGAAGAAGTGGGCGGCCAGGCGGAGGTGATTGACGTGCAAAGCCTGCTGCCTTTTGACCTGCACGGGCGCATCGGCCAATCGCTGCAAAAAACCGGGCGCATCTTGTTCGTGGATGAAGATGTTCCCGGAGGAACCAGCGCCTACATGCTGCAGCAGGTGATTGAAAAGCAGGGCGGCTACTTTTCGCTCGACGCACCCGCGCGCACCCTCTCTGCCCAGCCCCACCGCCCGGCCTATGGCTCGGACGGCGATCACTGGTCGAAACCGGGCGCCATCGATATCTTCGACGCCGCCTACGACCTGCTGCGCGAAGCGCAGCCGGCTAAATTCCCGCCCCTCTAATTCTAAGGAGACCGCATGGCGACCAAAGTTCTCATGCCTTCGCTCGGCGAATCGGTGGTAGAAGGCACCCTCACCAAATGGCTCAAAAACCCCGGCGATACGGTGGCCCAGCACGAACCGCTGGTGGAAGTGAACACCGATAAGGTGGATACCGAAGTGCCCAGCCCGGCGGCGGGCGTTCTGCTGGAGATCGTCGTTCCGGCGGGGACGGTGGTACACGCCGGCGAAACGCTGGCGCTGATTGGCGCGCCGGGCGAGAGCGCCGCGCCCGCCGCTCCGGCTCCAGAGCAAGCGCCGGCGCACAGTGAAAGCGCCGCGCCGCCCGCCGTCCCGGCTGCAGCGCCCGCTGCAGCTGCCGCCACGGCCGGGCGCAGCCGCGATCTAGGTTTTATCTCGCCCGTGGTGGCGAAGATGGCCGCCGAACATCACCTTGATCTGTTCCAGGTGAAAGGAACCGGACAGGGTGGCCGCATCACCAAGAAAGATATCGAAAACTATTTGGCCGCCACCCCAGCCCCGGCCGCACCCCCCGCCGCTCCGGCGTCGCCGGCCAGTGCGCCGCCGCCCGCTGCGCCGCCCCGACCTGCCCCCGGCTCATCTAGTGAAGGGGAGCTGCTGCCGCTTTCCACCGTGCGCCGCTCCATCGCAGAGCATATGGTGATGAGCAAGCACACCTCGCCCCACGTCACCACCATTATGGAAGCCGACCTGAGCGCGGTCATCGCCCACCGCAGCGCCAACAAGGCTGCCTTCGCCAAAGACGGCGTTAACCTCACCTTCACCGCCTACTTCGTGGCCGCCGCCGCCGCCGCTCTCAAAGCCTACCCGCTGGTTAATTCGTCGTGGGAAGAAAACGGCATTCGCCTGCACCGCGCCATCAACATCGGCATGGCCACCAGCCTGGGCGACGCCGGGTTGATCGTGCCGGTGATAAAAAACGCCGCCGATCTTTCGCTGTTGGGCCTGGCGCGCAGCGTCAACGACCTGGCCGCCCGCGCCCGCGCTCGCCAACTCAAGCCCGATGAAGTGCAGGGCGGCACGTTCGCCATCACCAACCACGGCATTAGCGGATCGCTCTTCGCCACCCCCATCATCAACCAACCGCAGTGCGGCATCTTGGGGGTAGGGCTGCTGCAAAAACGCGTGGTGGTGGTAACCGACGCCAACGGCAGCGACAGTATCGCCATTCGCCCGATGATATACATCGGCCTGACATTCGACCACCGCATCCTCGACGGCGCGTTGGCGGATCATTTCCTGGCTAAGGTAGTTAATACGCTTAACGATTGGAAATAACCCCCACCCCAACAGGCAGCTTCCGCCTCCGTGCTGCGCTAGAGGATGGGTTATAATGACGCAAATCCAATCGCCATCATTATGATAAGGAGTTTGCATGAGCGACTATGATGTGATTGTTATCGGGGCCGGCCCGGGGGGATATGTCTGCGCAATTCGCTGCGCCCAACTTGGCTTAAAGACCGCCGTGGTAGAAAAACAGTGGATGGGCGGCGTGTGCTTGAATGTGGGCTGTATTCCATCGAAAGCGCTGCTCAAGAACGCGGATGTCGCCCATACCTTGCGCGAACGCGGCAAAGAGTTCGGTTTTACTTTCGAGAACCTTAAGCTCGATTTTCCCGCTGCGGTGAAGCGCAGCCGCCAGGTATCGGAGCGTCTCGTCAAAGGCGTGGGGTTCTTGCTCAAAAAGAACAAGATTGATGTACTGAACGGCGTAGCCCATGTGGACACCCCCACCAGTGTGACCGTGACGGATAAAGATGGCAAGGCGGCTACTCATGCCACGCGCAACATCGTGGTGGCCACCGGGGCCGGCGTGGCCGTGCCGCCCGGCTGGAAGATCGACGGCGAGAAAGTGCTCACCTACCTGGAGGCCATCTTACAAGAAAAGCTGCCCAAGAGCGTGGTTATCATTGGCGCAGGGGCCATTGGCGTAGAATTTGCCACCATTTGGAACGCCTACGGCGTGGATGTGAGCATTGTAGAAATGCTGCCGCGCCTTGTTCCGCTAGAGGACGAGGAAGTGAGCGACCTGCTAGCCAAAGAGTTCAAGAAACGCAAGATCAATCTATTCACCGGCTACACCGTGCAGTCTATCGAAGCGGTTGAAGCCGGGGCCAGGGTGGTAGTGACGGGCGAAGGCGGCGAGAAGACCATCGAGGCCGAGCAAGCCCTGGTAGCGATTGGTTTCCGTCCCAATAGTAAAGGCTTGGGTTTAGAAGAGATCGGCGTCGCCATCAACCCGCGCGGCGCGGTGGAGATCGACGACCGCATGGCTACCAATGTGCCCGGTGTATGGGCGATTGGCGATGTCACCGCTAAGCTCATGCTGGCGCATGTCGGCTCGGCCCAAGGGATCGTGTGCGCCGAAAATATTGCCGGGGTCGAGACGGTCAGCCTCAATTATGAGATGATGCCACGCGCCACCTACTGCAATCCACAGGTGGCTTCCTTTGGCCTGACGGAAGCGCAAGCCAAAGAGCGCGGTTTTGATGTGCAGGTGGGCCGTTTCCCCTTCCTGGCGAACGGTAAAGCCCTGGGCCTGGGTGAAAGCTCCGGTTGGGTGAAGCTGATTACCGACTCCAAATATGGCGAGATCCTGGGCGCGTCTCTCATCGGCCCCGAAGTGACCGAGCTGCTGCCCGAACTCACCCTGGCGCAAATGATGGAGCTAACCCCCACCGAGATCGGGCGCAACGTCCACGCCCACCCCACCCTGAGCGAAACCTTGATGGAAGCGGCGCACGCCGCCAGCGGGCACGCCATTCATATCTAAACTATCGTGCGCCTGGGCGGCTGCTCTACCCAGGCGCACACCCACCGCATGGAGACTTTATGGCGGATGCCAGGTTAGAGCGATTGTTGCAGCAGGCTGAAGCAGCCTACCAGAAACGCGATAAGAACAAAGGCGCGCAGTATATTGATGAAGTACTGCGCAAAGACTTTAATTATCCCGGCGCCTGGAACCTGCTGTATCGTCTGTTTGGCGGCAGCCGCGATTTTAACGAATTCCGCCGCGCTTTCGCCTTGCAATACTACCCCGATAAAGTGGGCAAGCTAAAACCCTTAGAGCTGCCGGCGGCCGAAAGTGAACCGGCCCAAATTCCGCCGCTGCCCATCAACCCTGAAGCGCTTGCCAGGGAAAAACGCCCCGGCTTTTTTGCACGGCTGTTCGGCGTTTTTCGCCGTAAAACCAAAGCGCCTGCCGCCCCGCCCGCCGCCGCCCCTGCGCCGCAAACCGCCGCCGCAGAATCTGAACGCCGCCTCGAACAGGTCGGCAGCCTGCCCACCGCCTCGCCGCTGCCTTCTCGCCCTCTGGAGGCGGCCGTCGTCCGGCGCACCGATCTTTCGGCTGCGCCGGACGTGGCCGCCCCGGCCCCGCAGCCGCCCAAACCCGTGCAGCCGGCCCAAATTTTCAACCGCCCCAAGATCACCCCCGGCGCAGCCGATAAATCGAAGATCCATGTTGTGGTGGTAGACGATATTTCTCAAACCCGCGAGACGATTATTCGCTCGCTGCGTTTTCAGGAAGACATAAGCGTAGATGGCACGGCATCCAATGGTGTGCAGGCAATTCAACTTGTCAAAGAGCTGCGCCCCGATGTAGTGGTCATGGATGTCAACATGCCCGATATGGACGGCATCACCGCCACCAGCATCATCAAGAAAGAAGTCCCCTACGCCGAGATCATTATCCTCACCGTGCAAGACGATGTGGATTATATCCGCCAGGCGATGAACGCCGGGGCGCGCGATTTTCTGGCTAAGCCGCCCATCATTGAAGAGCTGATCGAAGCGGTGCAGCGCGCCGGTGAATTCGCCAAGCGCGCCCGCTCTGCCGGAGCCGAAATAGAAGAAAGCATCCAGGCCGCCGCAGTCACGCGTATGCACGACGGGCGCGGTCAAATCATCTCCGTTTACTCGCCGCGTGGCGGGGCCGGATGCACCACCCTGGCGGTGAACCTGGCGGTGGCTTTGCAGACCCCCGAAACACACGTGGCCGTGGTGGATGGCAACTTGCAATATGGCGACGTGGCCGTGTTCTTCAACCTCCAACCTAAAAACAACATTCTAGACCTGGCGCCGCGCGTTGACGAATTAGATAGCGACCTGGTGCAAGAGGTCATGGCCGAGCACAGCAGCGGGGTAAGGATTCTAGCCACCTCCACCACCCCCGAACAGGCCGAACTCGTCACCGGGTCGCAGTTCGCCGGTCTGTTGACCTATCTGAGCGGCATGTTCGCCTACGTGATCGTGGATACTACCAGCCTGCTCACCGAGGTGACCGTGGCCGCGTTGGATAGCAGCGACGTGCTGATCCTGGCGGCCGGGCAAGACATTCCCTCAATTTGGCGGATGCGCAAGTTCCTGGATATGCTGCCGCAGCTTAACATCGAAAATCAGCGCGTGTTGATGATGATGAACCGTTTCGACCAGCGGGTGAGCATCGACCCCGAAAAAGTGGGCCAGGCGTTTGGGCACAAGATAGCGGCAATCATCCCTTCGGCGCCGGAAACAGCTAACCTGGCGGTCAACCGCGGCGAGCCATTCATGCTCACCCCCGGCATTGGCACACAGCCCCTGGGACATGGAATGCAAAACCTGGTTGCAGTGCTGCAAGAAAAACTCAAAGCCCAGGAAGAAGCCGCCAATCAGCCGGCCACGCCCTGGTAAAAGGCTTCGGCCTGCGCCATCACCTGGGGGTAAGCGGCGCGTTCGGCCACCAGGCGGGCGTTGATCTGCGCCGCCTGCGCCAGCAGAGCGTCATCGCTCAGGGCCTGAAGCAGCGCCTCGGCCAGGCGGCCGGGGCTTTTTAAATCTACCAACAGTCCATTCTCGCCCGAATCAATCCATTCACGGATCGACTCTAAATCTCCCGCCACCGGTAGGCAGCCGCACGCCATAGCCTCCAACAGCGAGTTGGGAGTGCCATCGTGATGCGTAGGCGAGACCATCACCCGCGCCGAACGGAAGAGGCGCGCCATCTCGGCCCGCGGCACAGGCGGCAGCAGTTCCACCGCCTGGGATAGCCCCAGTTCGCTTACCCAGGCTTGCACCTGAGCTTCCCCGGCCATTCCAGGGCACAAGATGTGTGTATCGGGTCGGGCGCGCACAACCACCGGTAGCGCGTGAAAGAAAGCCGCGTTATCCACGTACGCCCGAAAGCCCCGGGGTTGAATGATAACCGCCTCCTCAACGAGCTGCGCTGGGGGGTAGAAAATATCCGGCTGCAAGCCGCCGGCCCCCGGCAGCACGATAGTAGGGCAGCGGGCGGGTAAGCCCCATTCGCCAGCCAGGCGAATATCGCGGCGGCAGTCGGCCAGTAGACCGGCGCAAGCATTCAAGGCGCGGCGAGTAAGCGCGCCCATCCAGGGGTTAGCGCGGGCGTGCAGCGTGAAATCGTTGCCCCACACCGAAATCAACAGCGGCGCTTCAAACCCCGCCTGGGCGGCCAGCATCCCCTCAAAAGGAATGCGCATAGCGTGAACCAGGTCGGGCTGAATTTGCTCAACCAGCGCGCCAAGGCGGCGGCCAGCGGCTGGCAGCGTGAGCAGCCCCAGCGCCTGGCGCAAACGAGTGCGCAGGCCCACAAACTTCGCCGAAAATACCCCGCGGCGCAGCACCTCCGCGCCGCTTAATCCCGCGGTGCGCTGGTTTACATCCGCGCCGCCCCCCGCCGGATGGCGCTTCGCCTGGCTGTACGCCACCGGAATAAAGGTGTAAGACGCCAGGCGTGGGTCGGGGGCGCAATCGAAAGTCGACGCCAGGTGGACGGTGTGCCCGGTCGCCAAGAAATGCTCCATCCAGTTGCGGGCGGTGGGCGAACGCCCATCAGCCACGTATAAAATCTTCATCCTACCGCCAAATTGCCGTCAATGTGATGCGGGCGAACCGCCCCCCGGCGCCCTCACTGCCTGCGCCGCCTGCACAAATACACCCGCCATATGTTCCAGGTTCGATTCTTGCGCCACAATGCGATACGATTCCGCTCCCATGCGCCGCAGGCGCGCCCCATCGGAAAGGGCGGCCGCCAGGGCGCTTTGCAGCGCGGCCTGGTCGTTGGAAGGGATGCGCCAGCCGTTTTCGGGGCGCACCAGGTCGTCTTGCGTGCCGTCGCCCTGCGCCACAATCACCGGCAGCGCATAAGCCATGGCTTGCTGCACGGCCAGGCCGCCCGTCCCTGGCAGGACAAATATATCGGCGCGGGCAAACTGATCGGCCAGGGCGTCGCCGAACAAGGCCCCGGTGAAGACTGCCGGGTAAACCGCCTGCGCCAGGCGCTCCAAATCGGCGCGGGCTGGGCCGTCGCCCACAATCACCACCTGCGGACGGATGGCTTCGGGCAGCGCCGCGCACGCCCGCAGGAGCAAATCTAAACGCTTGCGCGCCTGCAAGCGCCCCACGAATAAGACCACCGGGCGCGCCTCAAACTGCGCGGGACGCACCGGCGCAGGTTGGGTTGGACGAGCGGCGGCGGCGTTGGGGGCCACGAACACCCGCCCCGGGGCGAAACCCATGGCCTGGTATTCGGCTGCGCCGCGGGCGCTGTAAGCTATCATGCCATCCAAGCTGCGTAGAAAGCGAGCGCGCCCGGCGCGGCGCAGCCCGCCCAGGCGGCCCGTCAACGCCGGAACGCCCAGCCCCCATCCCAACACCGCTTTGCCATGGGCGTGCATCCAGGTCACCGCCGCCGGGGTAGAGCGGTAACGCGGATTGGCCTCCACAATGAGTACATCCGGCTGCCGGTTCTCTAACCAGTCGATAAAGCCAGGCTGCCAACACTGGTACAGCGGCCAGGCCACCTGCCCCAGGTTCACGTTGCGGGTGTACACCAGATCGGCGTTCGCCAGGCGCAATGCAGGCGCAATTTGCTCCCCTGGCTGCGGCTGCCCGGCGAATACACTCAGCCCGCCCTGGCAGCGACGCGCCAGCTCGTCCATAAAAGCCGCCCGGTAGGCGGGCAAGACGCGCTGTTGAATGGCTAGTTTTCCGGGAAAGAAGGGGAGAGATTCAGGCATAGCGCAAATCATTGGGGCGGCTTCAAAAACCCGCCGCTATTTTTTTCTCGGCTAACAGATACGCCTTCCAACCCAAGGCTTCTAAGCTGGTCACCGCCGGATAGCCCGCCTCCATGCGGTGCAGCCGGTAGCCGTGGGCGGTGAGGGTTTCCCAGGCCACCCGCTCCGCTTCGGGGCCGTGCAGTTCCAGAAACAGCGTCGGATGGGCGTCAGCCAACACCCGCTGCATACCGGGCAAAGCCAGCACTTCGCCGCCTTCAATGTCCATCTTAATCGCCTGGGGGGGCGGATAGCCTTGCTGGTAGACGAATTCGTCCAGCGAAACGCCGTTAACATCGATCACCGTTTCAACCGGCGTGGCCTGCCGTCCGGCGGAGCCTTCCGCCTTGCCCATCCCGCCCGAAGCGGCTGTTAAAAAGCGCACCGGGCGAGACGCATCGACCACCGCCGCAGGGATCAGGGTAATGCGCTCCTGCAGACCGTTCAGCGCCAGGTTTTGGCGCAGGCGTTCCTGGTTGGAGGGCAAAGCTTCGAACGCCACCACGTGCCCCTGCGATCCCACCTGCTGCAAGAGCATGATGCTGATATAGCCAATGTTGGCGCCCACATCGTAGACCACGCTGCCCGGCGCCACCCACTGCCGAATGGCGGCCTGGAGTTCGGGTTCGTATACGCCCAGCCAGTAATCCTTCTCGGTTTGCATATCCAAAAGCAGGCGGCGGCCTTGCAGCGCGCCAGCGGCCACCTGCACCTCGCTCAGGCCATGCGGCGCAGCCTGGTTGAGCCGCCCTCGTAAAAAGCGCGCCAGGGGGCCGCTGCGATAAATGGCGCGGGTTACGCCGTGGGGCAAGCGCCGCGCCGCCCAAGCCGCCAGGTTAAGCAGCCAACTCTGTGATGCATTAGCCATGCCCTAATAAAACCTCCAGGTATTGGTCGATCATCGTTTCCAGCCCAAAATGGGCCTCGGCTTGCGCTCGCGCTCCGGCGCGCAGCTTATCCCCGGCCTCCAAAATTTCCATGGCGGCGTACGCCAGCGCGGACGTGTCCGGCGGGTCGAGCTTCCATGGGTCGCCGCCGTAAGGCGTCACCCGACCGGCGCTGGGAGGAACCAATTCTGGCAGCGCCCCGGTGTCGAAGGCCAACACCGGCAGCCCACACGCCAGAGCTTCGATGACCGAGTTGGGGCAGGCGGCGTTCAGGTCAGATGAATACAGCAGATGCGCCGAGCGGTCGGCTGAAGGGATGCGCTCACGCGGCAGCGCCCCCGCCCAGGTGATCCGGGCGCGTTCGGGCGGGGCCGACTGCGCCAGCTGGGTTTGCCAGGTTTGCTGTGTGGCCTGCGGAACTTGCCCCACCACCATCAATTCCACCGCTTGGGCCGCGGCTGAGCGCTGCGCCATGAGCGTGGAAAGGCGGGCGGATAAATCAACCGCCGCCGCCAGGCCGCTTTCGTAGCCGCCCATCAGGCTGCCTTCCACCATTAGCAGCCGCACATGCTCCGCGGGCGGTTGTTCGGGGCCATGCGGGGTGTAGTTTCCCAAATCGACCCCGTTATAGACCACAGCCGCCGGAATGGGGGCCGCGCCGTACACCCGCTCCCACCAACCGCGCGCAAAGCCGCTCTGGTAAATCACCGCCGAGGCCAGGCGCTCGCGGATTAAGTGCAGCAAAAAGTTGCCGTATTCGGAGCGCAGGGCGTGCCGCCAACCGCCGCGGTGCTGGGGGAAGCGGTGCAGCCAGTTCATGCCGTTCAGTCGCTGCACCACCGGTACGCCGCGGCGACGCGCCCGCCATAGGCCCCTCAGGTCACGCGTGCCGCCAATCACCAGCACGGCATCATAAGGCGCATCGTCCAGGCGGCGACTCACCGCCACGCCGCGCCGCTCCAGCCCGGCGCTAAACTTGTGCAGGAAGGAAACCATGCCCCCCACGCCCGATACCTGCGGGATAATGCACACGCGGGGCATATCTAGCGTTTCTCCGGCGGCAAAATAAAGACCGGCAGCAGGAAGGGGTTCCCCGGCGACAGGAGAAAGGCGAAGGCCATATCTAAAGACTCTCCCGCCGGCCAACGCAGCGCGCCGGCGCGCCGGCCCAAATTTCGTCCTCACCCGTGGATTGCAGCAGCACGGCGTTAGCCCCCACCACGCTGCCACGCCGCACTGTTAGCACACCTTCTTTGCACAGCACCTTGCAGCCGGGGGATAAAATCACATCATCTTCAACGATAATGCCCTCAAACTGGGAACGTTCCATAGGGCGGTAAATATCCGCTCGTCCCAGCGTCACGCCGGGGTACATTTTGACGCGCCGACCAATGCGGCTGCGCGAATGCACCACCACGCCCACGCCGCCGTGCGCCAGTTCAAAGCCTTCACCCACCGGCACTCCGCGCGGCAGCTCCACCCCCAGCAGCTTAAGCAGAAGATAAGCCAGTCGGCCCCACAGCAGCGAGGAGCGGGCATAAACTAAACGGGTGGGAAAATCTTTGGGGGGTGTCATGCCAGGTGCATTATGCCACAAAACCGCGCCGCAATGGAGAGTTTAAGCTCCAGCGTTTTGGGGGTCAGCTGCCCCAGGGCGTACTGCGGCTGCGAATGCCTGCATCCATCTGGTAAAGAATCGCGTTGATCCGGCTGTTACGGGCCTGATAAGCCGGCATGTGCAGCAAAATTTCACGCACCTCTTCAGGAGCGCTTTCTATCGCCCAGCCGATCTCGCCATCGGCGATGCCTGGGTCGCCGGGGTGATCAAGTTCCAACGCCAGCGCCGCGTAAGCCGCCGGCCCGAGAACATGCTTAACTTGCTGGACATCCACCAAAGGATGCGTGTAAGCGCTGGCTGCGGCCAGACCGGCGGCGCGAGCGGCCGCCGCCGCCGCCGGATCGCCGGCCTCACGCGCCGCGGCGTTCGCTTGCATCGCCAGGGAACGCAGCAGAGCGGTGCGCTTTCCCCCAGCAGCAAACCCGCGGATGCCCTCAATCGCCGCACGCGGTCGGGCATCCGCGCCCGCTTGCTTCTCAAACACCCCCAGCGCCCTTTCCGCACAGGTCGCCGCCCAACCCCCCAAAACCCTAAGCGATTCCAGGCTGAGCGGGAAATAACGGGGTTCACTACTCATCATTCAACTCCTACCTCGTCGCCAAATGCTATCTCTAACCGCCTACCCACTCTCCCCAATTTATATCACGGTTCTCCTGGCTCAAAGGCAAAAGATGAAACACACCCGATGCATGCGCGCTGGTTGACTTTCGGCGTAATTTATTGTATGCTCAGGGCGTAGTTGTGCGCATTGTCACAATAGGGGAAGAATAAAAAGGAGTGGCTATGACCGGTAACCTGCGGGGATTCTTTATTGCTGTGGTTGCGGCGGCAATCTGCGCCTTAACCGTTTCGTGGCAGATCGGTTCGGCTGCTCCGGTGGTCACATACGTGGTGAATGCAACCACCGATACCCACGATGCTTCCCCAGGTTCGGGTGGATGCGTCGATGCGAGTGGTAAATGCAGTTTATATCATACCGTTCTTGGCTCAAAGGCAATAAGCGGAACATGCTGGGCGAATTGGCGACAGTTCTCTGATGATCCTTCCATGGCTTTGCCGGTGATCATCTTGGATAACTCCCTAAACGCCATCGGGTAGCGTTTAGCATAATCTTGTAATTCCTGCGCCCCATCCGATTCAGAAAGAAACCTGGCACGCACCGCGATGGTGCGATTCTTTACCATAATTGCAACGTTTGGATTGTGCCGGATATTTTGAAACCAGTCCGCCTTCTCCCCGTATCCGGATGCGACAAAGTAGGTATCCGTGGCCTGGTCGTGCCGCACCACCTCAACCACAGTTTGGCGGGGCAGCCCACTTTTTCTCCCTATGTGTCTGAGTAATAACAATCTTTCGCCGAAAACCCAACCCAAGTGCAGGCGGTACAGCCAGATTGGCAACCGAAACCCCAAACGCATCAGTCCTCGAGGTTTCTTGCTAAAGGTGGGCATAACAATCCCTTTCATTTAGAACAAATAATGCTTCACTTCTCATGAGCAATCATGGCGAGTGAAGCATTGGCTGGTTGACAATGGCTGGTGCAACTTTCCCCGTGATATTACTGTTGTTAGAGCTAAAACTGCCGCTGGGGCTCAGCCCACTGCTTTCTTCACCAGCGCGGCAATCCTGGCCTCTTCGGCGGAAGTCAACTCAATGAGTGCATAGGCAGTAGGCCACATGTCGCCGTCATCGAGGCGCGCGGTGTCATTAAAGCCTAAGGTTGCATACCTTGCATTGAACTTGTGCGCGCTTTGGAAAAAGCATACCACCTTGCCATCCCTGGCATAGGCCGGCATGCCGTACCAGGTCTTGGGCATCAGCTCCGGCGCGCTGGCGGTGATGATCTCATGGATGCGCGTCGCCATGGTGCGATCATGATCCGGCATCTCGGCGATCTTTTCTAGCAAGCTGCTTTCTCCGGCGGCTCGATCCTGATCGGCCCGCGCCGCCGCTTTCAACTCTGCGGCGCGCTCTTTCATGGCGGCGCGCTCATCATCCGTAAAACCCTGCTGCTTCTCGCCGGTGGCAGAGCGACCGGCAGGCTTGTCTGTATTCTTCTGCGTCATAAAAACCTCCTCACCTTTAAAAGATCTATCACTGTAATTAGGACTATTATAATCCCAATTTACCGCAGCTATATATTTCATCCTGTGTTCCATGCTCACTTTTTATATCAACAGACCAGTAGTGGCGACCATATCGCCTCAGCACCGCCTTGACGCTCCCAAGGCCCTAAGAAATATCAGGTTTTACGCAGCAAAGGTAAACCGGCGACTTTGCAAACATCTTCGACAAACTGATCACGCTCTTGCCTATCCGTCCGGTCATGGCTTGAGTCGTCTAACTCAACCCCAAATAAGGGTTTCATCGTGGTTGCGTCACACACAAGAAAATCTAAGTGCTTTCGGGTAATTCTATTGAAGTAGGCAAAATTTTCATATGGACGCGCCACGAAACAAACATCCGCCAATCTAACCTTTGACTCAATGGTTAAGCTCGCGCCAACCAAAGACGATAGAACTTTATAAAACGGAAATTCGGCTGGAGAAAGAAAATCGTCACGCAGGCGATATGGAGGCGGCAGCGATGCAGTTTCTTTTTGGCGGGGTTTCAATATTGGCTGCGACCGCCCTGAAGTTTCTTTTTGTGAGGGTTTCAAAAACGGAAAGATGGCGCTCAAATAACCCGGTTTTCTTTTGCTTTTGTCATATCAGGATGCTTCTGTATCTCGAACTATTCTTTCCCGATTCTTAGACAACACCTTTTCTAGTTGTTCTGCAAATTTCCCAACACATACCACCGTCATTTTATGGAGGCTGCTTAAATCTCTGGCAAGACTATCCGTTACTGCACCATCCGCCAAAATCAAAAATGTATGGGAGCAATCGAGGCCAATCATTCTGGATATTTTAGAGTATTTATCTATGTGCTTCTGATAGTCACCCGTTTTAGCTTCGAACCAGAAGATTTCTCCTTCTGTTTCAAACAACATATCCAATTCAAAGTCATCTCCGTTTGGAAGCGAAATTTGGGCATTGCAAATGTAAGAAAACTCGAGCATTTTACTATTGAGCAGTGAAATCACTTGGGTTTTTATAAACCTTTCTAACCACTGCCCCGAGTAAAAATTCAATGCTTGCGGTGATGTGCTTGGCGTTGCATAGAGTTGATATGCGGGAGATTTCTGGTAATGATAAGCGGTTAAGAATGCAATGTTAAACAGATTAGTACACAGGTTGGTTGTGTCAGCCACGGTCTGCTGCGACTCGTTTCTGAGATTTAGATTAAACGGTCTCCCAGCATTCATATTTGCCTTAATCGTATCAAGAACCTCGCGCACCGTATCCAGTTTATTTCCAATAAACACCGCTATTTTGTCCAGAGTTTCATCACTCTCTTTTTCGGGCGGGATATTCTTTATCGTAATTCCACGTGAAGATAGAAAGGTCTGCAGCTTGAAAGTATCGTTAATTACAGGTGATGGTTCTGCCGGTTCAGGAGAAGGAAACAGCTCCGAACCTTCCGTATTTGATTCCAGTGCTGCCAAATTATTTACAGCGAGGGAGTCAGCAATTCGCTCTAATGCAATCGCGATTCTTTCAAGTAAGGAAATAGTGTCGGATTTATCTTCCAAGTTGGCACTCCGCAAATGCTGTTGATGATGTGATAAGCCGCCTTAAAACCCCGATGGATAATATTATACTGGAATTTGGTATCATCTCAATAAATCGGGGTAAACTCAGTCGCTGGCCCAAGACCAGCCCA
>CAZHFU010000030.1:0-43422 GCA_964531975.1 uncultured Anaerolinea sp.
ACGTCCAGGCCGCCCTGATCGACTCCGGCTACTACCAGGCCGCCGACTTCACCGGCCTTGACGGCGCTGCCGCCCCGGCCACCGAAGCCCCCGTGGCTACCGGCGAGTTAGACTACGCCGCGGTTGGCCCCGAGCTGGTGGATGCTTTTGCCGGCAAGTATAAGGGCACTGTTGTAACCATGGCTGGCCCCTTCACCGACAACGACGAAGTGGTCTTCAATGAATCGATCAAGCGCTTTGAAGATGCCACCGGCATCGACATCCAGTACGAAGGCTCGAAGGAATTCGAAGCCTCCATCACCATCCGCATCGAAGGCGGCGACGCCCCTGATATCGTAGACTTCCCGCAGCCCGGCTTGTTGAACAAGTTCGTGCAGACCGGCAAGGCAATCGATGTCACCACCATCATCAACCCCGATTGGCTGACGAAGAA
Organism: uncultured Anaerolinea sp.; assembly: GCA_964531975.1. Lineage (GTDB taxonomy): Bacteria > Chloroflexota > Anaerolineae > Anaerolineales > UBA4823 > RBG-16-57-11. The sequence continues at coordinate 434 of CAZHFU010000030.1, forward strand.
CTACAAGCAGTCTTGGTTGGATATGGCCACCATGGAAGGCCCCAATGGCAAGAGCCAATACGGCATTTGGGCGCGCACCAATGGTAAGAGCCTGGTATGGTACAACAAGAAAGCCTTTGACGAGGCCGGTTACACGATCCCCGAAAGCTGGGATGACATGTTGGCGCTTACCCAGCAGATCGCCGATGATGGCGATACCGCTTGGTGCATCGGCATCGAATCCGGCGCAGCCACCGGCTGGGCCTTGACCGACTGGATCGAAGACGCCATGCTGCGCACCACCACCCCCGAGAACTACGACGCCTGGGTGAATGGCACGCTTAAGTTCGACTCCCCCGAAGTACGCAAGGCTGTTGACCTGGTGACCAACATCTGGTTCAACGACAGCTACGTGTACGGTGGGCGCAAGTCCATCGCCTCCACCTTCTTCGGCGACGCCCCCAAGCCCATGTTCGAGAACCCGCCCAAGTGCTGGCTGCACCGCCAGGGCAACTTCATCACCACCTTCTTCCCCGAAGGGATGAAGGCTGGCGAAGATTACGACTTCTTCTACCTGCCCGCAGTTGACCCGGCCGCCGGCAAGCCCGTCCTCGTGGCCGGCGACATCTACGCCATGTTCAACGACCGCCCCGAAGTGCGCGCCGTCTTCCAGTACTTCTCGATGGGCGACTCGCTCAAGGATTGGATCGCTGCCGGTGGCGCTATCGCCCCCTACAACGACGCTCCGTTGGACTGGTACACGAACGATGTTAACCGCAAGATTGCGGAAATGATCGCCAACGCTTCGGTGCTGCGCTTCGACGCCTCCGACCTGATGCCCGCCGCCGTCGGCGCCGGCTCCTTCTGGAAGGAAATGACCGCCCTGGTTTCCGGTTCCGAAGACCTGGATACGGTTCTCAAGAACATCGACGCTTCCTGGCCGAAATAAGTAGGCTAAGGGCTAACCCCTTAATGTAGCTTTAGGAGCAGGGCGTTTTCTCGTGTACAATATAAGCGAAGCGTCCTGCTCCATTTTTTATCTTTACTTACGCCATTATTGTTATGCTCAGACAATCGTAAGTGGGCGTTACCCGCCCACCGACATACCGGAATAAATAGCTCTACGTCTTTTTAAACCAATCAATTTACCTGCTCTTTTTAATAATTTTCTTCCAGCACTTTGGGCAAGTTATGATGCCAAGATTGATTCCCGAGGAGGTTGCGATGCAGAAATCTGCGGACGTGAAACCAGGTAACAGCGTGGTAAGTTGGCTTTTAACCAACTTAGGGCGCATCCTGATTTCCTTGTTTGTGCCCTTAATCACCTTCATTGGCTTGTGGCAGGGATATATCTTCCTGCGCGATTCCAACGCCCCGCAGTGGGTATTGGTGGGGGTGGCTATCATTTGGGGGGTGGGCGGCGTGATGGCGCTGTATGTGGTCGCTAACTGGCTGGTGGAAAAACTACCCGGCCAGTGGGGGGCGCACCTACAACCCTTCATCTTCGTTGGCCCGGCTGTGGCAATTCTGGCCTGGTATCTGGCAATTCCCACCTTACGTACCTTGTGGCTCAGCTTGCAAGACGCCAACAGCTTCAACTTCGTTGGGCTTCAAAACTACATTTTCGCCTTCACCGACAAGGCCATGCTGCTCACTTTCCGCAACAACCTGTTGTGGATGCTAATTGGCACCTCTTTTTCGGTTGGCATCGGGTTGCTCGTAGCGGTGTTAGCCGACCGCAGCCGTTTTGAAACCGTGTACAAGGCCATCATCTTCATGCCGATGGCGATCTCCTTCGTTGGCGCAGGCGTGATCTGGAAGTTCATCTATACCTATAAAGGCGAAAGCGCCGGCCTATCGGAAATTGGTTTGCTCAACGCCATTGTTTCCGCCATGGGAGGCACACCCCAGCCATGGCTGCAAATGGCCCCTTGGAACAACCTGTTTTTGATAATTATCATGATCTGGCTGCAAACCGGCTACGCCATGGTGATCATCTCATCGGCGATCAAGGGCGTACCCGCCGAACTGCTTGAAGCCGCTCGCGTAGACGGCGCCACGGAAGTGCAGTCGTTTGCCCGAATTACCGTGCCATACATCAAAGGCACGCTGATCACGGTCACCACCACCATCATTATCTTTAGCCTCAAGCTGTTCGACATCGTACGCGTTATGACCGGCGGCAACTATAACACCAACGTCATCGCCAACGAATTTTACCTGCAGCGGTTTACTTATGGCGATACCGGGCGCGCCTCGGCCATTGCCATTGTGCTGCTAATCGCTGTCATTCCAGTGATGATCTATAACTTGCAGCAGTTCCGCGAAACGAGGGCGTTCTAATGACTACCATATCAACCCCAACCCCAGCTACCCCTAAGAAAAAAACCGGCCTTCACCGCCAACGATTAGTCTCCAGCCTGGTGGTCAACGGCATTCTGATTGTCATTAGTCTGATGTGGCTTATTCCCACCGTGGGCGTACTGGTCACCTCCTTCCGCCCTTCCAAAGAGATCTTCGCCAACGGATGGTGGACAATTTTCCCCCACAAGGGTTTCGAGAAACTGGGAGATTATACGGTTCCGCCCGAAGTGGATGTTAACGGCCCCATTCCGGTTGAAGGCGGTGTGTATACCTTTGAAGAACTACGCGCCGGGGTAAATTTGCCCGATGGGACCAAACTGCAATGGTATGGCAACAAACGCACCCGCCAGATCGAAATCTACGGCGAAAAATGGATTGGCTTCTCCATCAACTTAACCACCGAGAACTACAAAAACGTTCTTTCGGGCAAGAAAATCACCTTTCTCGATGCAGAAGGTAAAGAAATTGTGCGCTTCGGCAATAACCTGGGGGGGGCGTTCCTCAACTCGATTGCCGTAGCCATCCCAGCCACCATCATTCCCATCCTGATCGCTGCTTTCGCCGCCTACGGTTTTGCCTGGCTAAACTTTCCCGGACGCAAACCCCTATTCATCCTGGTGGTGGCGCTGCTGGTGGTTCCGCTCCAAATTGCCCTGGTTCCGATCTTGCAAGACTACACCAAAATGGGGCTAAACGGAACCTTCCTGGCGATCTGGCTGGCCCATACGGGTTTTGGCTTGCCATTAGCCATTTACCTGCTGTTTAACTATATTAGCCAGCTGCCCCGTGATATTCTGGAAAGCGCCTTCATCGATGGGGCATCCAACTTTACCATTTTCACCAAGCTCATCCTTCCGCTGTCCATTCCGGCCCTGGCTTCTTTCGCCATCTTCCAATTCTTATGGGTTTGGAACGACTACCTGGTGGCTCTGGTGTTCTTGGGTGATAAAAACCAGGTGGTGACCAGCGCGCTGGCGGCCATCGTAGGCGAAAAAGGCCAAGACTGGCACTTGCTAACCGCCGGGGCGTTTGTCAGCATGATCTTGCCGCTGGCTGTGTTCTTCGGTTTGCAGCGCTACTTCGTGCGCGGCATGTTGGCCGGCTCGGTGAAAGGATAACCCAGCTTTGCCAACCAAGATCTTCCCTAAAGATTTTCTGTGGGGCGCAGCCACCTCGGCTTACCAGGTGGAAGGCGCATGGAATGAAGACGGCAAAGGCGAAAGCATTTGGGATCGCTTTAGCCACACCCGCTATCGGGTGCGCAATGGCGATACCGGCGATGTGGCTTGCGACCAATACCACCGCGTGGATGAAGACGTGGCCCTGATGCGCCAGCTGGGGCTAAACGCTTATCGCTTCTCTATCGCCTGGTCGCGCGTCTTGCCGCAGGGCAAAGGGGCATCCAACCCGAAAGGCCTGGCCTACTACGACCGCCTGGTGGATGCGCTGCTTGCCAACCACATCACCCCCGCCGTGGCCCTGTATCATTGGGATTTACCCCAGGCGCTGCAAGACCTGGGCGGCTGGGGCAACCGCCAATGCGCTGATTGGTTCGCCGATTACGCCCAGCTAATGTTCAACACCCTGGGCGACCGTGTGCCCGTGTGGGATACGTTTAACGAGCCGTGGGTCTCAGCCTTTGTGGGCAATGCCATGGGCATCATGGCCCCAGGTTTGGCCGACGCCAGCCTGGCCTACACCATCGCTCACCATGAGATGCTGGCGCACGCCAAAGCGGTGCAGGTCTTTCGCGCCGGCGGTTATAAGGGCGAGATCGGCATCATCCTCGATGTCGAACACGCCTTCCCCGCCAGCGACGCCGACGCCGACCTGGCCGCCTGCCGGCGCTACTTCGACCACTACGCCACGCTCTTCGCCGGGCCAATCTTCAAAGGCGAATATCCTGCCGAACTGATGGAATGGCTCGGCCCGATGGCCCCCAAGCCGCAGGCCGGCGATATGGAGCTAATCCACCAACCCATCGACTACCTGGGCATCAACTACTATCGCGGGATGCGTGTGCGCTACGATCCCGGCCACTATCTCAAAGCCGTGGCCGAACACGCCACCCTACCTATGTTTGGATGGACAGAAATCGGTTGGGGTGTACACCCCACCGGCTTGAAGCACGTCTTGCTCAAGTTTAAAGAGCAGTACGGCAACCCCAAAATGTACGTCACCGAGAACGGTTTGGCTACCCCGGATTACCCCGATGCCAACGGTTACGTGGATGACTTCCAACGCATCCATTACCTGCGCGCGCACCTGTTAGCCGCTCACGAGGCCATTCAAGAAGGGGCCAACCTGAACGGCTACTTCTGCTGGAGCCTGCTGGATAACTTTGAATGGGCGGAAGGCTATACGCCGCGCTTTGGCCTGGTGCGAGTGGAATACGACACCCTTAAACGCATCCCCAAGCGCAGCTTTGCCTGGTATCGGGATGTCATCGCGCATAACGCCGTGGAGGAATAAAGCTTGGACGCTGCGCCTTTCACCGACCTGGCGGCGCAAACCTCGCTAGAGAGATTGCTGCCCCGCATTCAAGCCCGCTGCGCAGCTTCCATCGATCAGCAGCCCGTGGCGTGGGCCGCCTTGCAGTTGCGCCTGGCGGCCCACTTTCCGCGCTTGTTTGGCCTGCTCTATGGCCTATACGCGCAACAGTATGATTTTTTCTACCACCTGGAAGAGCTGCTGGTGAGCATGGCCGAAGCCTGGTTCCAGCGATCCGAGGCCTTACGCGCCTTGGATGCCCAGCGCGAAGCCAACCCAGATTGGTTCGCCGGCAACCAGATGATGGGCGGGGTGCTATATGTGGATCTGTTTGCGGGCGACCTGCAAAAGCTGCGCCGGCGCATCCCCTACTTCAAAGAAATGGGGCTAACCTACCTGCATCTGATGCCGCTGTTCGAAACCCCCCTGGGTGAGAACGACGGCGGTTATGCGGTTAGCTCTTACCGGCGGCTCAACCCTCAATTGGGCGATATTGCACAGCTAACCGCCCTGGCTCAGGAACTGCAGCAAGAGGGCATTAGCCTGGTGTTAGACCTGGTGTTCAACCACACCTCGAACGAACACGAATGGGCGGTGCGCGCTCGCCAGGGCGAAACCCGCTACCTGGATTACTATCGCACCTTCCCCGACCGGCGTATGCCCGACGCCTACGAGAGGAATCTGCGCGAGATCTTCCCCGAAGAACACCCTGGCGCTTTCACCTACTTCCCCGATATGCAGCGCTGGGTATGGACGACCTTTCACTCCTACCAGTGGGACTTGAACTACGCCAACCCCGAAGTTTTTGCCCGCATGGCCGGCGAAATGCTTTTTCTGGCAAATGTGGGTGTGCAGGTGCTGCGCCTGGATGCGGTGGCCTTCATCTGGAAAGAACTTGGCACAAACTGCGAGAACCTGCCTCAAGCGCATCAACTCATCCAGGCCTTCAACGCCGTGGCGCGCATCGCCGCCCCGGCATTGACGTTCAAATCGGAGGCCATCGTTCACCCCGATGAAGTGGTGCGCTATATCTCGCCCGATGAATGCCAGCTCTCCTACAACCCGCTGCTAATGGCCCTGGCGTGGAACAGCCTGGCGACGCGCTGCGTGGATTTACTGAAGCAAGCCCTAAGCGAACGTTTTAAGCTGCCCAGGGGAACGGCCTGGGTCAACTACGTGCGCTGCCACGATGATATCGGCTGGACATTTTCCGATGAGGACGCCGCCCGCTTGGGGGTGAATGGCTACGACCACCGCCGCTTCCTGAATGATTTCTACACGGGGCGATTTGAAGGCAGCTTTGCGCTCGGCTTACCTTTCCAAGAGAACCCCAAAACCGGCGACATGCGTATTTCGGGCATGTGCGCCTCGCTGGCGGGGCTGGAAAAGGCGCTGCTCGACGCCAACCCGGTTGAGGTCGAGCTGTCTATCCGGCGCATCCTGCTGCTGCACACTCTCATCATCACTGTGGGCGGTGTGCCGCTGCTGTACCTGGGCGACGAATGGGCTACATGCAACGATTACAGCTTCCGCAGCGACCCCGCTAAGGCCAACGACAGCCGCTGGGTGCATCGCCCCTTCACCGATTGGTCGCGCTACCCTCGGCGCTTAGACCCCTCCACCCCAGAAGGCCGCGTCTACCAGGGCCTGCTGCGCCTCATCCAGATGCGCCGCGAGCATCCTGTGTTCGGCCCCGCCCAAACCCAGGTGATTGATACCGGCAGCCCGCATGTGCTGGGCTTCGCCCGCCGCCAGGCCGAACAAAACGCCCTGGTCTTCGCCAACTTCTCTGAACATCCCCAAACCTTGCCGGCCAACTTGCTCCGTTTGTATGGCCTCAGCTTTCGTTTTACTAACTTGCTCAGCGGCGAAAATTACCCCATGGATGATATTTTTCTCGCCGGTTGCGATACACTCATCTTGGAGGTTAATTAACCCGCCAGACAGGGGTAGGGCTGATCTCAAAGCCATCGGGCCGCCTGCATTTTCTAAAACACGTTCCTTCAACTGAGCACAGGAGGGGGAGAACATAACCGCTGGCGCAAACGAGGCGGTTTATAAGGCCTTTTTTATGCCGGCTTAACCGCATATGGGCTATAATGCCTTAATTACTTTTCATCCAGCGAGGATAAATTGACCCACGAAGGGACAATCCGGCGACTGATTGGCATGTTCCAAACGGCTTTCCAACAACTGCAGGTCGAAGTCGGCGCAAAGACTTTAGAGAACCTGGCTGTTCTGATTCACAAAGCCATGACGGTGCAAGCGCGCAATTATCATAACCTCGAACATGTGCTGGGGCTGGTTGATCCTCAAGCCCCGATTATGACCCTGGCAGCCCTGTTCCACGATATCGTCTATTACCAGGTAGACCAGGGCTTCCTCCCCGAAATTCAAACCGTCCTGGCTCCATTTATTATCCAACAAGACAATGATTTCACCCTGGTGAAGGGGCCTGGTGAGGAAGATCGCATCTTTCGCCTCACTCGGGAAGCCTTTGATCTGCCATTGGGTGAAATCATCTCACCGGCGCAAGGGCTAAACGAATTTCTCAGCGCGGTGGTAATGAACAAAACGCTGGGCCGCTTTTTGCCCGAAAAGACCTTGCTGCAAATGGCCTTGTGTGTCGAAGCCACCATCCCGTTTCGGCAGCACGGCCCCCATGGCGAAAGTTACTTTACCCAAATCGCTCACCGCCTGGCGGACATAAACCAACGCTGGGGCCTGGGGATGAGCGCCGATGAGCTGCACACCGCCATCTGCCAGGCAGTGACCATGGCTAACCGAGACGTGGACAGCTTTTCCGATGCCGATGCGGCCGGGTTCCTACAAAATACCTGGAAGCTGCTGCCGGAAATAAACGTGCCGCTGCGTTCGCGGGCGGCTTACAGCATTCGAGAATACCGTGAAGCCCTCCAGCACATGGATGCATTTTTCCACAATGTGGACCCCACCAGCGTCTTCCACCAGTTCGACGGCTTGCCAGCGGATGATGTTTTTCAGCAGATGACCGAACACGCCCGCCGCAATATTGAAGTGGGGAAAATGTACCTGCGTTTGAAGCTGCTCACCCAGGCTGTCTTAGAGGCCCTGGCCGAAGAATCGGGCGGCGACGCTCCGCTTTCGCTGTTCATGGGGGATATTCCAGAAGACGGCACGGTGGAACGATTAGAAGATCACCTACCGCGCCTGCCTAACCCGGCTTGGATCGACACACAGTCCCCCTTGTACCACCTGCTAGCCGAGGGGCAGCGCGATGAAGCTGGTTTCGACCTCAATATTTCGCCGCTGACGTTGTTTGTCTATCGTCTGCTGACGCCCGCCCAGATCAACACCGCCATTGCACGAGCGCAAGCCATGTTTGCCGGCGAGCTTTCCCCCCAGCAGTTCTTACGCAGCCTGCCGAGCGAGGTGGTCGCACCCATTGCTCTGGCCGGGGCGCGCATGGTCTTCACTCGCGCCGAAGATTTGCTAAAATACGCCTGACCAAGGCACATTCTTCCCCCCGCCTCCTCTCGCAGGTTTACAGCGCGCCGAACCCGCCGCCTCTACCCGCAGAGGCTGCGCGCCGGGCGAAGCGATTGCCATGCTTGCCTGGCGCGCAGCGCGGTTTTTGCACTTTGTGCGTCACGCCCCCAGCTAATCTACCTTGCGCGTCACGCCCAAGCCGGGACGATCTGGTAATACCAGGGTGGCGCCCTGGTAGACCAGGCCCTGGAAAGGATCGTTGGCGATGAGCATGGGCCCATCCAAATCGGCGTAATCCACCAGGGGGGCGATGTGCGCCGCGGCGGTTACACCTAAACTGGTTTCGACCATACAACCCAGCATAATTTGCATATCTAAAGCACGGGCGATGTGAATGGCGCGCACGGCTTCGCGCAGCCCGCCCGCCTTTTGCACTTTAATCACCACCCCGTCTACGGCCCCGGCGTGGGCGGCCACGTTGCGCGAAGTGAGGATATTTTCATCGGCAAAAATTAGCGCTCCCAGCTTTTGCTGCCGCAGCCAACGCAGGCCTTCAATGTCGCCCACCGGCAAGGGCTGCTCCACAAATTCCAGATCATACGCTGCCAGGCGGGGAATGAGCTGTGCGGCTTGCTCACGCGTCCAACCGGCGTTGGCGTCCACCCGCAGGCGCGCAGAAGTGGCCTGGCGCACCGCCTTGACGATGGCTTCATCTTGGCCGCCGCCCAGCTTGATCTTGATGATCGGCATTCCCGAAGCCCTGGCGCGCTCGGCCATCACTTCCGGAGCGTCAATGCCCACCGTGAAAGAGGTTTGCGGAGCCTTAGCCGGATTGAGACCAAACAGCTGGTAGAGCGGCAGCCCCAGGCGTTTGCCCAGGGCATCGTGTAAGGCCAGGTCGATGGCCGAACGCGCCGCCGCCGAACCGGAAGGCAGGCCGCCCAGCGTATCTTCCATGTCTAGCACGTCCCAATCCCGCTCGCCCAGGCCGTCCAGGTAGGCGATGATGCCTGCTTGCGATTCGCCATGGTGCGGCACGGCAGCCGCCTCCCCCCAGCCTTGGCCAATACGCACCAACACGTTATGGCGCTGGTCGGTGGCCCCATGGGCAATGCGCCAGGTGGTCTTGAGATTTAGCGTGTACGGTTCATAAGTCAGTTTCATGTTTTCCTCACATAAAGCGGCGGATGCCCACCAGGTTTTCTTTTAGCCAGGCGCGGTAATTCCGAGCCTTAGGATTTACGCTGTTGTATGAAACACCCCAGGCCGACCCGTTGGCGTGGATAACCTCATCGCCGCCCAACGAAATCGCCACGTGAGTAATATTTTGCTGCCGCCGCGAAGTCCCCGGCTCGCCAAAGAAGAGCAAATCGCCCGGCAAAGGCGGCCCCGAAACTGGGATTCCCGCCCGATACTGCTGATCGGCATCGCGCGGAATGGTCACCCCCATGAAGGCGTAAAACGCGCCCGCCAGACCAGAACAATCGTAGCCGAAAGGCGACCGCCCACCCCATAAGTACGGCACACCGATGAATCGCTCAATTAAGCGCAGCATATCCGCCACCCCTTCAGGATCATCGCTGTGCGGGCGCTCATCGTTTGGCAGAAGGCCCTTCTGCGCCACCCACCAGCGCCGCCCATCGGGCAGCACAATCATGGCCTTATCCTTATCTGTTTCGGATACGTTTACCTGGGTTCCGAAGGGGATTTTCCCCGCATGGTTGGCGCGCAGGTCTTCCTGGGGGGAGAGGAAGGCCGGCAAGAGCTGCGCTTCTACGCTCCAGCCGCACGCCGCATGGTACGCCGCCGCCTCTTGGACCGAGCAAAGATGCAGAGCGGCCTGGTTAACCCAGCCGATGTAACCGTCATGATTCAGGCGAACTAGCGCCCAATCATCGGCCTGCTCTAACACACGCAGGCTTTCGCCTAGCAAGGCCTGGCTGACGCGTTCGGCCAGCATCTTCGGGGCGCGGCGCAAATCGGTTAGGGTACGGTTCACCAAAGCCACCGGCGAAGCATCGGTGAGCAAAGCGGTTAGCTCATCGGCCTCCACCGGCAAAGCCTGCGCCTGGGCGACCTGATCGATAGCAGCCTGGCGCATACTTTGATTCAAGGTGCGGCCCTTCAGGCGCACCCGCTCACCGTCTTGCACGGTCTGCACCTGGAACATGCCATTACGCTCGTCGGCGAAGCGTGTTTTGCCCAAGCGATACAGCGCCTCTCCGGCTTCAGTACCCCGCTGTTCGATGAAGTCTTCCACATGCTTGAGCCATTCCAGGGGTATTTCCAGATGTACATTATGCCCCACCCCAGCGGGTTGCCACACCTTGGCAAAGGGAATGTGTTGGGCCATCCAGGCGGCGTGGCCGGCCGGGGCGTTAACTGAGTCGGCGGCGCCCTCGATAATCAACGTTGGGCGGGCCGCCCGGCGCAGGTCTTCGGGGGTGTACCGCGGCTGGGTGATAATTTCGTCCAACGTCAGGCGCAGCAGGGTGCGCCAATACTGCTCTCCATGGGTCGGCCCATGCAAACGCTGCATACTTTCCATCCACTGCGGCGCTTCGCGGGCCACCCGGTCGGGGTCAAACTTGCCGGGTTCGATATCGATCAGATCCTGGCTCACATAGGCGTTGGCGGCCTGCAACACAGCCGACTGCACCACTTCGGCGTGCTGCATTAGCACTTCCAGGGCCACGTTGCCGCCGTTGCTGTGCCCGATGACATGGGCGCGGGGGTAACCCAGCGCCTGAATCAGCGCCGCCATATCGGCAGCCATCTCCCTGAAACGATAACTCGTGCCCGGGTTGCTGCTCTGACCATGACCACGACAATCCGGCACGATCACCTTCCATTTGCGCCCCAACATCGGAGCGATGGCCTGCCAATCTACCTGACCGGTGACCGTTGACCCATGGATGAGCAAAACAGGCGCCTGCCCAGGATGATCTTGACCATAGGTTTGATAATATAAATTTGCGCCGTTGATTTCGATAAATGCCATTTCGCTACCCTCGCGCCAGTGCTAAAATCGCCCGGAAGGCCCGGTAGATTTGAACCATATCATCTGAAGTATAGCTGATTGTGCGGCCGCGGCGCTGCGCTCCCGGGTACAGCTCCGCCTGGTCGGCCATTTCGGATTGCACCAGGTCGATCTCCATGGTAATCGGAGGGGGGATGCGCAGCGGTTTAGGCGCATTCCCTTTCAAAAACCCCCTGACGGCCCGCTCCGCCCCTTCGGAAATGAGGGTTCCGGTCACCGCCGGCGGCAGCAGATCGGCGGCGAAGCGACCAGCGCCCACTTTGACCACCGCTTGCTCAACCTGGCTTCCAACCAACTCGGCGGCCTCGAGGCATGCCGCCTGATCGGCAGCGATGAAGATTAGCGGCGCGCCAAAACCTCCGCACACCGCGGCATTCAGGCCAATTTCGCCGGTGGGGGCGCCATTCAAGCGTAGTTCAAACACGCGGGCATCCGACCAGGTATGCTCCAGGATTGCGTTCTCGGTTCCAATGCGGGCGTGATAGCCCACAAACATCACCGCTTCCACACCCTGGTCAATTCCCTGCACCATCGAAAACGGGCTGGGCGAGCCGCTGTTCAAGCGTGCGCGGGGGTCTAGCTCTTCAATAAGAATATTTCGGCCATTATTATGTCCGTCGGTCACAATCACCTCGCCCGCGCCCCCCTCAAAAGCGCCGCGGACAGCAGCATTGACGTCGTGAGTCATTAATTTACGAAAACGCGCATATTCGGGGTGAGCCGGCGCAACATGATCCCAACATACCACCCCGGTAACACCTTCCATATCGGCGGCAATCAAGAGCTTCATCGCTTTTTTATTCTCCTTTTGAGCAAATTCGGGAAACATGGCTAGTGTACCACAAGCGCATAGGACGACCAGATAAGACATTCAGCTTGCCCCACCGCCGGGCATACGGCCCACCTGCTGACGCATTATTCAGGCATTTCGGGTACAATTTAATCACTTATGAAACAACTCAGCATCGGTTTACTCATATGTATGCTGCTAGGATGGACACCGGGCCACCGGCTGCCGGGCGCCGCCTCGCCACTCTTGTGGCAAGAATTGGCCCCCGGCATCAGTTACCGGCGATATTTCTTACCCGGCCCCAACCTGGTTTACGTGGCCCGCATGGAGCGCCGGGCCGCCGCAGCCGTCATCGAAACCAGCCTGGGCCAGGGGCGGTTGAACGCCGGGGCCGAGACCGTCCGCCATCAAGCCGAGCGGTACGACGACACCCTGAGCGATTGGGGGAGCGCCCCAGGCGCGCGCATGCAAGTGGCGGCGGCCATCAACGGTTCATATTTTGATACCCAAACCGGCGTTTCTGCAAATGGACAGGTGCAGGGGGGATGGTACATTCACCGTTTTCAAGACCGCCAAACCAGCAGCGGTTTTGCCTGGACTGCCGACCGGGAAGCCTTCATCGGAACCTGCCTCAGCCACCGCCCGGCTAAACAGATCATTCGTTTCGACGGCGCAGGCAGCCTACCCTTTGAAGGGATCAACACGCCTCCCAGCGAAGATGGCGTGACCATTTACACCCCCCAGTTCGACGCCTTCACCCCCGGCCTGCTAGAGCAAGACCCCCAAAAAGCCCCCCTCACACCGAGCGTGGAGCTGGTGGTGCACCTGGAGCAGCCCCTGTGGATTTTACCTGAGCCGGATGGGGTGCGCGGCGTGGTCACCGCCGTTCGGGAGAGCCAGGGGCGCACCCCAATTGCGTTCGACCAGGTGGTGCTTTCCGCCCGCGGCCAGGCCGCCCAAGACCTGCTTCGCCAGATTCGCCCCGGCCAGGCCGTCCGAATTTCACAAGAAATCCGCCACCTCAGCGCCAATTGCAAGACCGAGCGCGGCGAAAGCTGGACAAAGACCTACAGCAGCGTGGCCGGCAGCTATATCTTGCTCGACCGGGGCACCCTGCTGCCCCAAGACAACCTCGGCGCTGTGGTACGCAACCCCCGCACCGCGGTTGCGTTTAACCAAAGCTACGTCTTCTTTGTCGTGGTGGATGGACGCGACCGTCTGCGCTCGGTGGGGATGAGCATGGTCGAACTGGCGAGCTTCCTTCAGACCCAACTGGGGGCCACGGCCGCCATTGCCCAAGATGGCGGCGGATCATCCACCATGGTCATCAAAGGCGAAGTGGTCAACCACCCCAACGCCGAGCTGGTCGATCAAGTTCAGGAGCAGCCTGCGCCGCCTTCCGCCACGCCCCCCGGTGGGCCGCAGCTTGCGCCGCCACCCGCCGGCCTGGAACGAGCCGTCGCCAATGGCCTGATGATGGTCTCCATCGAACCGGGGCGCTTTTCCCAACAGTTCGCCGCCGAACAGGCCGTGACCGTAAATTCCAGCGGGCCGGTCAACCTGCGCCAGGGGCCGGGCCTCAACTTTGGTGTGCTGGACGCCTTACCGGTTGGCAGCCCGGCGGTTATTCCGGCGCATCCCCTCAATGGAGTTTGGGCCACCGGTTATTATTGGTGGCAGATTAGCAGCGGCGACCTGACCGGTTGGGCGATTGAACCCGCCCTGACTAACCGCTAGGTCCCTAACCGCCTGGCGGACTGGAGCGTTTCCAGCCATCAACCGGCGCCACAATGGGAGGAAATATGAACTTCGATTTGACCGATGAGCAGCGCGCCTGGAAAAAAGCCGTTCACCAATTTTCGGCCCGCGAGCTGCGGCCCACCGCCCACGAACACGATGAGGCCTCCACCTTCAACTGGGAAGCTGCGCGCAAAATGGGGCCGTTGGGCCTGCTGGGGCTAAATGTGGATGAAGACTACGGCGGCGCGGGCATCGACGCCCTATCCGCCGCTATCGCCATCGAAGAACTGGCCTGGGGCGATGGCAGCATGGCATTAGCCATCGCCGCCCACAACGGCTTGGGCTGCGCCCCCATTAGCTTGTTCGGCACACTCGAACAAAAACAGCGCTTTCTACCCGGAGTAACCAGTGGTAACCACGGCCTGGCGGCGCTGGCTCTCACCGAACCCGGCGCCGGCTCCGATTTGCGCGGCGGCGTGCGCACCACCGCCGAACGCCAGGGCGATAACTGGGTGATTAACGGCGCAAAAATGTGGTGCACCAACGCCTCTCTCGCCGATTACATCATCACCCTGGCGCGCACCCACCCCTCGCTCAGCTCCCGATCACTGAGCATGTTGATCGTTCCCACGCGCCAACCCGTGGGCGGCTCCGCCGCAGCGCCCGCTGCGCCGCTCACCCCCGGCCTGCATATTGGCCCGCCAGAGAAGAAGATGGGGCTGAAAGCCTCGCCCACCCACGCCTTAACCTTTGAAGACGTGATCGTGCCGGCGGAAAACCTGCTGGGAGGCGAAGGCGCTGGTCTGCACCAAACCCTGGCGGTTTTGGATGGCGGACGCATCAGCATTGGGGCGTTGGCGGTGGGCCTGGCGCAAGCCGCCTACGAAGCCGCCCTGGCCTACGCTAAACAGCGCCAGGCCTTTGGGCAGCCGATTGCCAACTTCCAGGCCATCCAATGGATGCTGGCCGACGCCGCCGTGGAGATCGAAGCCGCCCGCCTGATGGTCTTGCAAGCCGCCTACCTGAAAGCGCACGGGCGACCGTTCACCACCGCCGCCGCCATGGCAAAGTTGTTCGCCACCGAAATGGCCGAACGCGTATGCCGCAACGCCATCCAGATTCACGGCGGCTATGGCTACAGCCGGGAGTACCCGGTCGAGCGCATCTATCGCGACGCCCGCTTGATGACCATCGGTGAAGGCTCGTCCGAAATCATCCGATTGGTAATCGCCAGGAATATTCTCGAAGAATGGTAACCCGACCCGCAGCATCACAGCAGTGGAAGGCGAGGGGCGACGCCCGCCCGGCAGCGTCGTCCCAACCACCGCAAGGTGAGGGCGCCGCCCGGCCCACAGCGCCGTTTCAGCAGTTGGAGGGTGAGGGCGCCGCCCGGCCGGCAAGGCTGTCACCCGGCGCCTACACCAAATGCTGCACCCGTTCCTTCCAGCCAGCAGGCGCGCCTGCTGGCACACCTCACCCCGGACCTTGCTGCCTATAAAAAAACATGAACGATAAGGACACCCAACCGATGGACCAATCTTTGCCCCCAAAAAGCGATTTAATCTTACTGGGCGCGGTGGCCGGCGATATGATCGGCGCGCCCTATGAATACAGCGACTGGAAACAGTACGACTTTCCCTTGTTTAGCAGCAAGAGCGCCTTCACCGACGACAGCGTGCTCACCCTGGCGGTGGCGCAAGCCATCTTGCTAGGCGAAGATTACAGCGCCCCGCTGCTGCGCTTTGCCCGCCAGTACCCTGGCGCTGATTATGGGGGCTCATTCTGCCGCTGGATGGCCTCCCCCGACCCCCAACCGTATAACAGCCTGGGCAACGGCTCGGCGATGCGCGTCAGCGCAGTAGGCTGGGCCTTCGATACCCTGGAGGAAACCATGCGCCAGGCCAAGATGAGCGCTGCCCCCACCCACAATCACCCGGAAGGCGTGAAAGGGGCGCAAGCCACGGCAGCCGCCATCTTCCTGATCCGCCAGGGAATTGGGCGCCAGGCGCTGCGCAGTTATATTGAAGATTCGTTTGGCTATGACCTACACAGCACCTGCGATGCCATCCGCCAGAAGTATACCTACGATGTGACCTGCCCCGGAACCGTTCCACCCGCCATGATCGCCTTCCTTGAATCAGATAGCTACGAAGACGCTGTGCGCCGGGCGGTATCGCTGGGCGGCGACGCCGATACCTTAGGCGCCATCACCGGCGCCATGGCCGAGGCGGCTTACGGCGTTGCGAGTGACATCGCCGAAGAGGTGCGCTCGCGCCTACCCGCGGTGCTGTGGGAGATCATCGTGGCCTTCTCGGAGAAATACGCCGCCGGCCGCCCCAAAGGTTAAGGCGTTGACAAGCCCGCGCAGCGTACTGTTTTGGCTGCTGACCGCCGCCTTTGGTGTTTTTCTGTTTTGGCAGCGGCAAGAACTGGCGCGTTTAGGACAAACCCTTCTCACCGCTCAACCGGGCTTTTTAATGGTGGGGCTTTTATTTAGCCTTCTGTTCCACCTCGCCTTCGCCAAATCCTACCAGGCGGCGTTTGCTTGCGCCGGCATCCGCCTGCCCTTTGTGGATTGGCTGACCGATCTGCTGGCCTCGATCTTCATCGGCGTCGTCTCGCCTGGGGCAGCTGCCGCCGGCTTAGCCATTTTCATCGACCATGCCGTGCGAGAGGGGCACGCCCTATCGCGCGCCGCTCTGGGCGTTTTACTTCAACTCATCGCCGATTTCACCTCCCTGGCCGTGCTGGTCGGCATTGGGGCCTGGCTCACCCAGCGCCTGGGGCAAGCCAACCGCTTCACCCTGGCCGGGGCTGCGCTGCTGTGGTTCATCGCCCTGGCCCTGCCCGGCCTGACATGGCTGGCTGCGTGGAAGCCGGCCTGGTTAGCAGGCGTGTTGAACGCCATACGTTGGCTGGTAAACCGCCCGGCGGCATGGCTGCACCGCCCCGAAAAGCTAGACCCAGAGTGGATGACGCATAACCGCCAGGAATTTAGCCTGGCGGCGGCCGTACTGGCGCGCCAACCGCACGGGGTGCTTCAGGCGGCTGGGTGGATGATGCTGGTTAACCTGTTCGACATTGGCATGTTGTTGGCCGCATTTCGCTGTTTTGGCTACGCCGCGCCTTGGGCTGTGCTGCTGGCGGGCTTCACCATGATGGTCTTAGCCACCGCCCTTTCCCCCGTGCCGCAAGGGGTAGGGGTGGTGGAAGGCGGTATGGCGGCGGTGTTTTACGCCCTGGGCGTACCGCTCGATGTGGGCCTGGCTGCGGCATTGGTCTACCGCGCCCTCAGTTTTTGGCTGCCCATGCTGGCAGGCTTCGTCTTGCTGCGCAAAGCGGGCCTCCGTTAAATAACGGCGGGGCCACCCCCAAAGGCCCCGCCGCTGTTAAAGGGGCGGATCTTAGACCCGCCCCTCGTCACAGAAACTGCTTCTTACTTACTCACCGCCGGCATAAACAGCCATGCCAGGCCGCCGTCTAGCCAAACTTTCACATTATCTATCCCCCATCGCGCCCCCAGCGGTAAATTGGTCGATTTGAACAACAGGTCTAGCAGGGCTGCGTCGTGGTCAAAGATAGCGCCCATTTGGTAGCGGGCGTCGGGCGTGGACGCAAGTCCCAACTCTTCGCTGCCCGCCGCCGCAGTCAGGCCAGGCCATGCGCCGCCGGGGTAGGCCTGCGGGTAGGCTTGTGTGCAGGCCGCCGTGTTACAGAACGTGGTCGCCAGCTGCGGGGGTAGCCCAAACTGTCCAAACTGCCATGTCCCCACCGGCGCAGCATTGCCCGCCCAATCCCCAATCAC
Organism: uncultured Anaerolinea sp.; assembly: GCA_964531975.1. GTDB lineage: Bacteria > Chloroflexota > Anaerolineae > Anaerolineales > UBA4823 > RBG-16-57-11. Next base: position 18,110 of record CAZHFU010000030.1, read on the forward strand.
ATACACATCGAAGCTCACCCGAATGCGCTTGTGCGGCGGCAAGTTGGGGATTTGCAAGCGCAGACTGTCGGAGGCAGTGAAATCACCCAGGTAAGCAACGCCGGTAGTGGTGGTGATAACGCTCCCGCCCGACCAACCCGCATCCGGCGGGGTCAAGTCGAAGTCATCGTTCAAAATCAGGCTGGTCAGCCCCACCGTCATCGAGGCCGCCGCGGTGTTATCCAACGGCTCCAGCTCCGGCCACCCCACGGCGGTAGGTTGCAGCTTTGCGGTGGTGGTGAGCACTGCCCCGATGGGGGCGGTCACCGTGCCCGTCACCACCAGGTACTGCGTCCCCGCCCCTGGGAAGGGGTCAATGGGGCACACCAGGGTCAACCCTGCCAACGTGCAGCCACTCAGCCCCGAGTAGACCGTATCAGTCAGCCCGGCGGGCAGCGTGACAGTTAACCGACTGGTGGGAACCGGTAAAGCCGTGGCATTGTCCAGATTGTATCGCAGCGACACCGGCGACCCCCACAGCGCCCCTTGCGGGTGCGAGGGTTGGATGGTTACGCCCAACTCCGCCCCGGTGACAGTCAGAGTCATCGGCTGCTCAAGCGCCAGCGGAATCACGCCTGCATCCTCCCAAAACAGGTTGAAGGAAAAAACGTTCGGCCACTGCGGGTAACCATACAGCACCACCCCGGCCGGGCTGGCATCAAGCGTCAATGCCAGGCCGCGCGGCAGCGCTCCCGAGCTGATATGAGCGGAGTAGGGTTTGCGACCTCCGGAGGGGTTAAAGAAATGCTCGAAATATTGGCGAGCTACCAGGCTGGTGGTGGTAAGCGGCAAGACGTTAATCCGCGGCGCCTGACCATTGGCGTTGGCCCCCCAACACGTCAACTTCGGGCCGCTGCGCAAGGCGCATGTGTGATCGCCAAACGCCGCCAGGGTCAAGAATTGCCCATAGGGGGCGCTGCTTTGACCCGCCGTGTTCTGCCCCCAACAGCGAATGCGGTTATCGGTTCCCACCGCGCAGCTGTGATTGGCGCCCACCACGATCTCTTTGAAAGTTCCGCTGGGAGGCGCAGCTTGCCCGAAGGCGTCGCCGCCCCAACAGACCAGGCTGCCGTCCATCTTCACTGCGCAGTCATGCCCGTCGCCGGTAGCCACTTGCTGGAACGCGCCTGCAGGCGCGGCGGCCGGCAGATCGCCCCAACACGCCAGGCTGTCATCTTGCCGGATGGCGCACGTGTGCCGCCGCCCGGAGCTAACCGTCTTGAAGACGCCGGCCGGCGGGGTGGCTTTGCCGCCCGTATCGTCGCCCCAGCAGGCCAACGAACCATCGTAACGCACGGCGCATGCATGATCCCATCCGACGCTAAGGCCGATAAAACCGTAATTTTGTCCCGAGGCCGGCAGCACGCCGGCCGGGTCGCACAGCGCCGCGCCATCCATGCCAATCCTGCAGGCAAGCGACGGCCCGGCGGCAAAATGCGCCGCCAGAGCCGGAGGAGACCCAGGACAGGCGCTGCCCCAACAAACCAGGCTGCCATCGGGCAGGTGAGCGTCGGTGCGGGCGTTGGGGGTGTGCAAGCTCAAGCTCTTTTCGTATGCAGCCACGCTCAGCGCATACGGCGCGTTAGCGGCCAGCGGCATGTAATAGTTATCGCCTGCATAGCTGAGGGTGAGATGTTTCGTCCCTGGGGTCGTAAAGAACAACACGCAATGGCCCTGGCCGCTCGTCAACGCCGCATCACACGTCGCCCCGTCGTCGCTCTGCACGGTCACGCTGCCGCTGGGGCGTAAACCCAGGGCGGTGAGGCGCGTGCCGGGGGTTTCGCTGATGCCCACCGTAATCTGTACCGGTTGACCTTGCCTTACCGCAGACCCCCACCCTGCCACATCTACCACATCGATATCTACCGGTGAACGCACCACCTGGGTGTAGACTTTCGTAGCGATCAACCCCAGGCTGAGGGTGCGTTCAGTCACCGTGATGGGGAAAGTATACACCCCTGCCTCGGTGGCTGCGCCAGAGTAAAGCCCGGAACTACCGTCTACGCTCACACCCGGCGGCAGCAAGCTGGCCGGCGAAACGAAGTTAAACAGGCTTTCCCGCCCGCCGGAGATGACTAAAGGCGTGCTGAGGCTTTGCCCTAAATCGATTCGGGCAAAGGCCGCCGGGGCAAAGCTCAGCCGGGGCGCCTGCTGATTGGTATTAACTCCCCAACACTGCACCTTATTATTACTGGTTAAGGCGCAGGTATGATCCTGGCCGGAGGCCACAGCCTTGAAATCACCCACCACACTGGCCGGCAAATCGCCAGGAAGATTGCCCCAGCACGACAGGTCGTTGTTCATGTCGATAGCGCAGGCATGAGCGCCCCCCGCCGACAGTGCTTTGAACGCCACCCCGGTAGGTGAGCCGGTAACTGCGCTCCCGCTGCCCCAGCATTCCAATTCGCCGTTACTTTGGCGCAGACCGCAGGTGAACGCGCCGCCGGCGCTAATTTGATTGAAGGCCGTCGCCGGCGCATTCAAACGGCTGCCGGAACTCACGCCCCAACACACCGCCGTGTGATTGTCGGCCCGTAAGGCGCAGGTATGATCGCTGCCGGCGGTTAAACCTCCCGCCGCGGTTACAAAGGTGATGGCAGACGGGGCCGCCAGGCGATTATCTGCGCTGTCGCCCCAGCAGCTTATCGCCCCTGAGTATTGCACCGCGCACGTGTGCCGGCCGCCCGCCGCCGCCAGCGCGAACGTGTTTCCCGCGGGCGGGACAGCTTGCCCATAACCGTTCCAGCCCCAACAGGTGATCACCCCATTTAATCGCCGCCCGCAAACATGCGCCAATCCCGCCGATGCCTGGCTAAAAACATTATTGGGCAGGGGGCTAATTTGATTAGAGTCGTTCTTCCCCCAGCCATACAGCGCCCCAGAACCGTTCAATGATATATTGAAGGCATTACCGGCGGTGATGTCTGGCGTAATGGTTGGCGCTGAGATGGCGATGGTGGTGGAATTCTGGCTGCTGGGGGTGTAAAAACTATCTCCGTTATATTGGGCATATACCGTCCGAAGGCCTGCGCCTTCAAAGGACAGCGAACATTGCCCGCTGTTCCCCGACACAGCCACCGTGCAGCTGCTGCCCACCTCGTCGGTCCAGATGGTTACCGTGCCGCTCAAGGCCGGCGTTCCCAATTTCGTCACCGACGCCGTAATCAACACCGGCTGACCAGCCACCGCGGCCGTGGGCGACAGGGCAATCCCCACTGTGGAGCCAGGGTCTTGGACCACGGTAGCATAGGCAGCGCCACGCGGGGCCAATTCTAATGGCAGCGTACTGTTGGCAAAGTTTTCGTAGGTATAGAGTACGAAGTTGAAGCTGCCCGTTGTAGTGGGGCTGCCGGAGAGCAGCCCCGTAATCACTTCGGAGGCGGCTAAGGTTAGCCCTGGCGGAAGCGTCGCCATGTTGGCGCTGATGGTGTAATTGGGCGCCCCTCCCGATGGGGTCAGCGTCTGGCTAAAAGGCCGGTTCTGCGGCAAATAGGGGGGAATGGCCGCCGGCGCCAGGCTAAGGCGCGGGGCCTGGTTACGGTTATTACCCGCCGGGGAACTCCAGCAATCCAGATAACTGCCGCCGCCGGTTTTGTTCTTCAGCGCGCACACATGCAAAAAGCCGGCGCTCATCGCGGTATAAATGCTAGCATTATCTATCGTCGGCGCATTCGGACCCCAGCAAACCAGGGTGTTATCGGATTTGACCGCGCACGCATAGTTCGAGCCAGAATCTATCGATGCGTAGGAAGCGCCAGCCGGGGCGCTGGTTAAAGACCCCTTGCAAGACAGAGCGCCATCGCTTTCGTTAATCGCGCACGCATGGCTCACACCCACCGCAACCTGGCGAATTTGCTGGCTAAACTCGCCCAGACCGCTAGCCCCCCAACAAAAACCGGTGCGAGCGGGGTGTCGAATAGCACACACATCCGCTGACCCGGCGCTGAGTGAGCGAAAATCATCCGAGGGGAGGTCGTTCGTCACAGCGGAAGGCACGCTGCCCCAACACTGCACCTTGAAATTTTTATCGAGCGCGCAAGCAAAGTCATTGCCGGCGCTCACGGCGAAGAACTCACCCGCCGGCACGGCGGTGATGGTAGGGTCGCCGCCCCAACACTGAAGTTCGCCGGTGGGCTTGATGGCGCAGGTGTGGTAACCGCCCACGGAAACCGCGGTATAAGCGCTCACCGTAATGGGGTTGCCGCTGCCATCAACGGGGATAGAACTTGAGTCTCCCCAGCAGCGTAGGCTGCCGGCGGCGTTCAAATAACATGTGGCTCCCCGCCCCGCCAGGATTTGCGGCGTCAGAGCCAGCGCGCCCACCAGCCTGGAAAACGATCCTGTTTTAGGGTTATATAAATCGGGGCGCGAAGGGGTAAAAGTAACCGCCGCGCTAAGGTTGCCGCTGTTGGGCGGAATGAGGGCGCAGCGCGCTTCACCTTGCGCGTTGAGCGTGGCCGTGCAGGTGGGAAGAGTCATGCCGGTGAAGACAACCTGGATCGATCCCGCCGGGACGCCCCCGCCCGATACCGGCGTTACGGTAATGGTCAGCCATTCCATCACACCGGCCATGCTGACATTGATATCAAACCTGGGCGTCCAGGCTGCGCTAAGGGTCACATCCACCGGCGGCGGGGGGTCGGCCGCGGCGGCATGGATGGTTGGGCCAACCAATACAGCGATCAGGGCTGCCAGCGCCGCCATAAGGGTGGCTGTGGCAGCCAGGCCCCGCACAAGGGCATGTGCAAACTGGGGTAACCTCGTTTTTTGGTTAAACATCTCAACCCATCCTTTCCATTACCGCATCACCACAGGCAGCAAACTATGCGTGGCTTCCACCAGCACCACCCGGGCCATCAAGTTGTCTAGCCCCCAGCTTTCATCGGCCAGCGATTGCAAATTGCTGCCGGAAAAAACCACCCTCCAGGCGCCGTTTACCGGCTGCTGTCCTGTTTTTATCATGGTAAATGAGGGGTCAAAGGTAAACACCAGGTGATACACCGCATCCATGGGCGCCCCGGCGTAATAATAGCCCAGGCTGTTGTTCGCCGCCGCCCCGCTGCGCGCGGCTGCAGGACTGCCGGGGGCCTCCATCGGGAAAGCCTGGTGATAGCCCAGGATGTCCCAATTCGTGAAGGTGGTGGAAAAGTTAAGTTTAGACCCGCTTTCTATGCTCCAGTAATCAGGCCCCACAATTTCATTCGGAGACTGGATGACGGAAGGACGCCACAGAGGCGGCTCCTGGTTATTCACCTGGTTGCCATCCCACGAACGCAGCAGGTATAAATCAAAAGACAGGCTAATTTTTTCGATTGCCCCCAAGTGGGCGGCAAATTCACTCAGGTCGAGCGTCACCTGTTCATTGCCAAACTCTCCCAAAAAACCCTGGCCGGAGGGCGTCAGATCAAGGGTCGGGTGGGACCATTCGGCCCCCACCGAAGCTTCAAAATCCTGTTCATAGATGGTCTGGGTCAACCAGGGGTCACGCGTCCAGAGCTCTTTTTCGGGGGATGTGCCGGGGAGAAAGGGGGCCTGCCCCAGGTACACGCCGATAAAGGGCAGCAGCCCCGCCTGGTTGAGATGCACTCGGCAGGCTGCCATCCCCGCCCCATCGAGCAAGGCCTGGCACTGCACATCGCCGCCGCTGCGCAGCTGCACCACTCCAGACGGCACACCGTTGAGCGGGTCTACGGCGCTCACCTTGAGCGTGGCTTCAACCATTTCGCCCGTCCACGCGGGGTCCGGTGAGAAACCGACGATCTCCACCTGCACCGCAAAAGCTTCGTCCGGCGCAGCGCCGACCATCGCAGACGGGATCAGCAGCGCCGCCGCCAGAAAGATCATTAACCACTTATGGGCATGTCGTAGCATATTCTCGCCTCTTTCCGGCTTAGCGCCGCACGAATGGCATAAACGTATATTGAAAAGCATGACGATAGAAGACTTCTAAGGCCACGTTATCCAACGCCCAGCGCTCGCCCTCCGGCAAGCTCAGGTTATTGCCGTAGAACGTGGCAACCAGATCGAACTGAACATGAAGGCGCTCAAAACACAGGCGATAACGCGCATCGGAAAGTCGCTCGCCCCCTCCGCCAAATTCTCCGGTTGCATCGGCGGAGGTCTGCGGCGGCTTGCCGGCGGAGGGATAGCTGGCCGGGAAGGCTTGCGCCAGGCCGCTTCGGTTGGAGAAGGTGGTGATAAGCAGCGGGTTCTCGTCCAGGTAGCCGCTCCACAGGTCGGGGCCGATCACCGGCGCAGGCGATGCGGGGCTGCCCGGCTCAGTCACCGCCGAACCGTCCCATGCGCCCAGGGTGTATAGATCAAAACATAAGCGGGCGCTGTCATGCGGGGGCAAGTTATGGAAGGACAGAGTCACCAGGCTGTCATCAAAATCGCCCAATACATGCCCGCCGCCCGGCAGGGTGCGGGTAAGGTTCTCCGACCAATACACATCGCTGCCAATCTCAAAATCATTGAAGTATTTCAAGCTGCGCAGCACGCGAAAGTCGCGGCGCACAATGTTGTTGGCCGCCTGGTAATCGCCCTGGGCGCTGTGCACTTCCACCACCAGCCCGCGTCCGGTCTCTTCATCGCTAATTGGCCCCATTGCTAAGGTGAAGGTCACTGGCTGCGTGGTCAAACCGGCCAACGCTCCCAGGGGGCAGTTAACTGTTAGCGCATCCACCTGGCACGCCATCGCCGGGCTGGCGCTAACGAAGCTCAGCCCCTGATCTAACGTGAGCGTGGCGGTGGCGGGCGTGGCGGCGTCAACACTCCAGTTCACCAGATCAACCCCCACTTTGAACTCTCCGCCGGCTAACACATTGGGCGGGAGATGGGTAATAAACGTTTGCAGATCGCGCCAGGCGGCTGCGTCAGGCAAGACGGCGCGGTGGATGCTGGGGCTGTCCAGCCGGATGAAGTGCATCTCGTTCCCTGGGCCGGCGATCAGCTGTGAACGCCCCTGGCCCTGGAAGATGGGAGCGAAGGTGGTTTCGTCCATGCCGGATGGGCCGTCGAGGGTGATCGTAATTCCCCCGATCGACTGCACCCCCAAGAACCATAAGCGTCCATCGGGGCCGGTTGCCAGGTCTAGAATGGCGTTGCTCACCGTGGGCAAGGTGTAGGTCATCATCTCGGCGGTTTCGGGGTTCAAGCGCACCAGCTCACGGCCCAACTCGTGCACAAACCACAAGTTACCGTCTGGCCCCAGGGTGATTTCAGTCGGGCGCAGGCTTTGGTTAGGAATGGGGTATTCGCTCAGGATGTCGGCGGAGGTCACCCGACCCACTTTGCGGCTGCCCCATTCGGTAAACCACACGCTGCCATCCAGCGCCGTAGCAATCCCCAAGGGCTTGCTTTTTGGGGCGGCTATGGGAATATGGCTAAATCCATCCGGGGCTAAACTACCGGTGGGCTGCGCCGCAAGGCTTAAACGCCCAATCCGGTTGCCGTCGAGTTGGGTGAACCACAGCGCCCCGTCTTGCCCAAGGGCCAGCTCAGTGGGTGCTGCGCCGGGCAGGTCTAACGGAAAGGAAGTCAGCGTCCTGGAGATCGGGTCGAGACGCTCCAGGGCGTCCGCTGATCGCTCGGTAAGCCAGATGGCCTGATCGGCGCCGATCAGCAAGTCGTGCGGATAAGCCGCCGGCGCGCTAAGCGGGGTAGTGACCACCAGAGCGGCGGTGAGCGGGTGGGTCACTGCCAGGCTGCCCACTGCGTTGGCCCCGCGCAAAGTGCTCCAAAAGGCTCCTTGCGGCCCGTAGATCAGCCCGGTGGGGGCCGAACCAGGGCCGAAGGAAGGCAGGGGGGTGATGGGTGTGGTGTTCAGCCGCGCCCAGGCCGGCATGGCGCTGCGCGCCGCAGGGGCGGCCCCCTGCCCAACCGCCGCGTGGGCCACAACCGTCGCCGCCAACATCACCCCCAGCGTGGCCGCCAAGATCGCCGCCAGCATCGCCGCCGGTGCTGCGCCAGGTAAACGATGGTCGAAATGCAGGTGTTTCCTCAAAGCCGTCATCACCGGGTCACTCGCTTTCTGCACTACGGCACAATCAGGTCCTGGCGCACCGTTGAGGCGTTGCCTGCCAGGTCATAGGCTATCACTTCCAGTTGATACACACCGCCCGCCGGACGTTTGCCATCCGGGAACAGCCACATTGCGTTCCACACCTCGCCAATGATGGCTGCCGAGCCACGGTAAAGCTCCACTCCATCCTGGCTGATGCGAATTTCGATGCGATCCACGCCGTAGTCATCGGCCACCTGGCCGCGCAGCACCGCGAAGAACGGACTGCGGAAATCTTGCAGGCTGAGCGCAGCAGCGGCCACTTGCACATCCGGCCCGACGGTATCCACCCCCACATTCCGCGCTGCAGGTTTCAACACCTGCCCGCCTTCGGGCGGCTGTGGCTTACCCGGTTTCTCCGGTCTGTCGGCAGGTTTCGCCGCCGCCACATTATCCCCGCTGTGCACCACCGGCAGGAAAATAGCATGGGCCATAAACGGAGCCATCGACTGCGAAGCGCAGTTGCCCGCCGCATCGCAAGCATACACGGTAGCCCCCAACGGCACATTGACTGGGCCGGTACAGGTAGCCGTCACCCGGTAGAGCGAGCTGTTGGGCGGCGTCCCTTGAGCCAGGTACCATTCACTGTTGTAGTAAGTCTTCTCCACCAGCATCGGGCCGCTGCACATATTAACCTGGATGCCGTCCATATCCAGCAAGAAGTCCTCAACGCTGAAGGTGTAGGTCACCATCACGGCGCTGCTAGTGATCGGCAGGGTTTGACTGAGCGGCAAGCTTTGGGTAATGCTCAGGCGCGGGGCCAAAGTATCTACAACCCCACCCCACTGCTTTTCCATCCCGGGGTTCGTGTCGTACTTGCCAAAGTTATCTACGCCGCGCACGTCCACGTTGAACGAGCCTTCCAGTCCATGCGGGGTGGGGTTAGTCCACGCGCCGCCGCTCAGAGCCGCATCTTGCCAGGCGGTGTTCATCACCAGCTCCAGCTCGGCGGCGCTTAGCGCGCGCATGGTCACCCGCACATCGTCTAGCCCGCCCACAAAGCCCTGGCCCACGTTAAAGCTGCGGTTGGGGTACGGCGTCTTGCCGGCCAGGGCGCTGCCGCCGCTGTAGCTCACACCGTCCACGTAGAAGGTCGTCTCTATGCCATCAAAGCTAACCGCCACGAAACGCCAGGCGTTACCGCTGATGGTTGGGCCGGAGACGCTGTAGAAGTCATAGCCATTGCCAAAGCCAAATTCCAGCTTTCCGGTGGCATCAATGGTCAGCGACGGGTAGCGATACTCAGGGTTATCATCGCGTTGACTGATGATGTCTCCCGGCGCGCCCAGGGTGGGGGAAATCCAGGCGGAAAGGGTAAGCTTGCCCAGATCGGGAGCCAGGCTGTAGTCTGGCGTCACGCTGAGATATTCGCTGCCGCTTAGTTTCAGGCCGAACAAACCCACCTGGCCGGGCATCACCTTGTTGAAGGCATCGCCGCTGTGCAGCAGGCTGCGCTGGGTGAAGCCGGAGCTGTCCACCAGGGTGTCGCCGTCCGAAGCCCACTCACCGGTTACATCCAGTTGATAGACGGGGTGATAGCCCACGAACAGGCTGCGCATGTCGGCGGCATCCAGGGCATGGTCGAACAGCTTAAGTTCGTCCAGGTGACCCTTGAAGCTGCCCACCGGCCCGGCGCCAATATACAGGTTCTCGAACTGTTCAGGCAGCGGGGCGGAGGTGTCTTGCGCCGCCAACTCGCCGTCGCGGTAGATCGCTCGCGCTCCACTCTCGGCGTCGAAGCTGCACGCCCAGAAGTGCCAGTCGGTATCCGTCACCGGGTCCGCCGTGGTCAGATCGGAGCCGCCAAACCCACACACAAATTGATCATCGCTATTCAACCCAAACAGAATGCGCCGTTCAGGAGCTGAAACCGGCCCCTGCCATAAGATCGTGTCATTGCGCCCCAGCTCGTCGCGGCTGGCCCACACTGCCACGCTAAACGAGCGTTCAGATAGGTCAATCTGCTGTCCGAGGTTGATCTGGCGCAGGTTGCCATCGAAGTACACCGAACCCACGAAGTGTCCCGGCAGGCCGCCCCATGGGCAAGCTGCGCCTTCGCATTCGCCTGCAATTTGCGCCGGCGAAATGTCCAGGAACAGGCGCTTGAGCGTACCGCTGATCGGCTCGCCGCTCACATCTACCGGGGCCTGGTCCTTATCCAGCGGCATCCAGGCCAGCAATCCTTCAGGGTACGGCTCGTTGAACAGATACGAAGCATTAATCTGCGGGGTGAGGGCGGTTTGCACCTTCTGCACCCCCGAGGCGGCCTGCTTGCCGTCCTCCGAGATGTACGGCAGGTTGGCCGGCGGTTCATCGCTCACTGTGCCGGAAAGGATGCTAGAACCCAAGATGGGCAGCACATTCACGGCAGAAGCATCAGCCGCAGCGGCGCTCTTAAACATCAGCCGGCTCAGATCTGGCGTTGGGGCGGCGTTGGGGTTCAAGCGGCCCCGGCTGGGCGAGGCATCCAGCAGGATGTCGTAGCGCAGCGTACCGATATTGCCCACCCGGTCGGCGGCTTCCACCACCACCGTCAATTTGCCGCTCGGCTCCTTCTCTGGAACCAGGTAGTCCAAAGCATAGGCCTGGGTGGCGGGGTCGTAAGCCGGCGTTTGCGCTCCCTGGCCCACGATTTGCCCTCCCGGCCCATAGATCGTGATATGCAAGCTGGGAATATCCAAGCCGCTGCCCACCGAACCGTCGCTCAGTTCGGGGTCGGAGGCGGAACCCATTAACGGAATGTACCAGGTGCGCTTCAGGGTGGCGTGTTTCCTGGCCGAAACCAGGTTGGGCTCGGCGGCGCTGCGCACCAGGCGCGGCCCGCCTTTATCCACATACAGGCTGTAGTCTTGCAAAGGTGAAACATGGCCCACGTTGTCCAGGCTTTGCAGCTTCACGTTGAACAGGCCGTCGTTGATGGCCGGGTCGAAACCTGGGTCGAACAGCGGGCAGAACGCCTGGCCGCTCAGATCATCCTCGCAAGCCGGGGCGATCTGGAACCACGGCGCAGCCGCCGAAGCCTGCGTCACGGTCATCATCACCCGGCTCACTCCCGCGCTGGCGTCGGTGGCCGTGGCGGCCATCCGCCGGATATCGCCGTTCAGATAGGGGAAGGCCGCGTTGTACGATGAAAGCTCCACCGTGGGCGCTTCGGCGTCGATGGTCAGGGAGCGGCTGGCCCGCTCTTCCACCTGCGCCATCTGATAGTGGAAGGTGTCGCGTACGTCGATCTCGTTCAGCAGTGAACCGTACACCGTCGGCTCATCCAGCCGGCCATTGAAGGGGCCGCTGAGCGCCGAACCAGAGCCGCCCCAGTTGCCCAGGTAGAGTTTACCTAAGCCGGCGGGCATGGCGCTGCCAGAGTCGTTCTTGTTAAACTTCGTATCCACATAACCGTTAATGTAGAGGGTGATCTCATCCACCGTGCCCTTACGATCCACCGTCAGGGTCACGTAGTTCCACACATTCTGGATCAGGCTCACATTTGAGGTAAATTCAGCCAACGCCGGGTTATAGAAATCGACCACGCTTAGCTTGTTATCACCCGGGTTAACCACCACCGAGTATTTGAGCGCGCCGCCGGGGGTAGCCAGGGCGAACAACGTTTGGGCGTGATCTAAGGGTTCCGAAAGCGGCATCACCCACACGCCCATGCTAAAGGAGGTGGCGCTGGGGTCGAGCTGCGCTTGCTCAAGCGTCAAAATATCGTTCTGTCCATCAAAGCTCACGCTGGTCCCCAGCCGGCCTTGTTCTCCGGCGCTGGGGCATGCTCCGCTGGTGCAAGCCATGCTCCAATCAATCGGGGTGGCGTCGCTGAACTGCATTGCATCTTTTGGCTCGTCCAGGTGAGCGTAGAACAACGGGGCGCGTCGCAGCAGCTGCGCCACCACCTGGTCGCCCTGGCTATACCGGAACACGCGCACATCGTCCAGCTGCCCATTCAAATAATCCTGCTCCGCCCGCTCTGCCTTGCCAAGCCAGGCTTGCGCGCCGGCGGCATCGGGCATCGGGCTGCCCACCGCCATCGTACCCACCAGCGTTCCATCAACCCACAGCTTGGCTTGGGTTCCGCTGTTCGAATACACCAGGTGATGCCAGTTTTCATCGGCAAAACCACCCCCGGCCGTGCATTGTTCTACCCCGCTGGCAAATGCACACAAGTTGCCGTTCTTCAGATAGAGCTCGTTGAGCGACACCGCGCTCTTGGTTAGCGTGTACAAACCGCAGTCATCGCAGAAGGTATTGACCCACACCGAAACCATGTAATCCTTGGTGGTATCCACCGGCACGGTAATAACATCGTCGAGGCCGTCGAAGCGCACCGCCTGGTCGATCAGGCCCACCGTCCCGGAAGCCGGGCAGCCATCTCCACTGCACACCCCGTCATCGATCTGCCCAATTTGGGCGCGGTTCTCAAAGGTATCGGCGGCGGGCCTTTCGTCCAGCGGCAGGCGCGCCGTCACCGGGATGGCGTTATACAAATCGTAGACTTGCTCACTATCCAAGGCATAGCGGTAGACTTCCAACTCATCGATGGCCCCATAGAATTGCATACCGGCGCGGGTCATGGTCACGTTAAACGTGCCATCGAAACCGTTCGACATGTTTACGTTATAGGTAGATGGCGTATCATACCAATGATGGGTGGTTTCACCGCTGAAGTCGTCGCAGCAATCAAACGGATCGTCTTCCCACACTTCATACTTAATGTTATCGGTACTCCAATAGGTGCGCGTTTGGTTTACCTGGTAGGTTTCATTCTTATCCACATCGTGCCCGTCATTGCAGCTAGAACCCGGCCAAATGCACTGCTTACCCCCTCCATTTTCCCAGGCGTTGATACGAATCTCGGCCTGGCTGCCATAGTCGCTGAAATCACTAACATAGATGTAATTGACCTTGCTCTGCCATTCGCGGGTCGAGCGGCCTACAAAGAAAGTGGTGCTGGTAGAAGGCGGCGTGGGGAAGCTATAATTCTGAACCTTGACCCCATTGACATACAAGGTGTACTCGTAGGTGGTGGCTCCGCCCGAAGCTGTGACCGGCTCTAGGGTGGTTACCAGGTGGCTCCACTGATTCACGGTGAGGACATTGCCCGAATCGGGCGAGACCAGCCATTGCGAACCATCGCCATAACCAAAGCGCAGCTTGCTGCCCAGGCGCTGAAGAGAAGGATAGGCGGTGTTCACCGTACTGCTGCCGCTTGGGCTGGGGCCGCTGTCATACCCAAACACGCCTTCCCAGCCGGCAGAATTACCAGAGGTTGGGTAAATCCAAACCGAGAAGGCAAAAGCGCCGTCGTGCATGTTGAGCAAAGCGTTGCCATCCACCTTTATGCCGCTTTGGCTTGCTCCCTGGTTGGGGAAATAAGACTGGTTGCGGATCGAGGAGCCTATGAATGCGGGGGTATTGGCCCAACCAGCAGTTGTTTGGTTATAGACCGAACTATCACCGACGGTGGAATCCATAGGCAGATACAGCACCGGGCGTTCGGCCAGGCGATTGATGTCGAGGGAGCTGATCGCCCGGCTGAACAGGCGTAGATCATCCACCCAGAAATCGACACCCTGCGTGGTTCCACCCAACACCAAGGGGGCCGAGGTGGTGATGGCGTTGATACTGGGAATTTCAACCACGCGGGCGCCGTTGATGTAGATCGCCATGACATCGTTCACATCGTCGTACTGCGCCACCACATGACTCCATACATTGGGCAGCACTAAGCGCCACAGCGATGTAGACGCGGTGACATCGACGCCATTTACGGTCACATGGGGGAAGTAGCTGCCATCGGTAATGCGCACCAATTCCACTTGCAAGATCACATTTGCGCCATCGGCGGCGCGCAGCAGGGTGATACGTTCCGCGCCGCTGCCCGGTGACGGTTTGACCCACATGGCGGCGGTGTAGCCGCGATTGAGAAAACGCAGTGTGTTCAAGTCGCCCAAAGCGAGGGGCGTATTTCCGCCCTGCTTAAACTGGATGGCGCTGTTCAAGATACCCCCCTGGCCTAAGGCGGGCGATCCGCTCACACAGCCGCTGCAGGTTACATTACGCGGCGGCATGTTGCCGGCGCTATCTTCCAACAGGCCCTCACCGGCGGCTTCGTTGAACTTCAGCCACAATTCGGCGAAATTCGATTCGTAGCGCCGATCCACAATCTGCGCTGCAGCCGTCTGCGTAATCGAAATCCCCTGCGAAGTGCTGATGGCCGGGTCGATTTGCAGCGTGGCGCTAATAACCTTGGTGTTGACCCCCGTAACCACCGGGTTATCGGGCCACAGCACAAACGTGGTGGGAAGTAGTTTAGTTTCCCAATTGGTGATGGCGGTGCGTGGGTTCACCAGGGTGGTAAGTAAGCCATAGGCGAAGCGGCTGTTGAGCAGGTTCTGCACCGTAGAGCGATAATAGATATCCTCACCGGGGCGCACAAAGCTGTCGTTCAAGTTATAGCGCGCCGCCAGGGTGCGCACCACCACTTCGTCGCGCGTCAGGCTGCGGTCAAACACGTTCAACTCATCCACCATGCCGTTGAAGTAGTTTTGCGCCGCGCCGGCGTTCATTTGCGCCCCTAAGGTAATCGGGCCGCGCACGCCGGATAAGGAGCTGCTGCTCCACGATCCGCTGCCCGCCGCAGCGCCGTTGACATAGAACGCGACCTGGCTGCCATCGAAGCTAACGGCCACATGCGTCCACACATCGGCGCTAAGCCCGCCGGAACTGGTGATTGATCCACCCGCCCCATCCAGGGCCAGGCGACCACTCCCATCCAGGCCGAAGGCTACTTCTTGGGAGGAGGTGGAGGTATCGGCGGCCTTAGACAGTATCGTCCCGGCCCCGCCCTGCCACTGCACCCAGGCCGCCAGAGTAAACGGCCGCCCGTCATCAAAGCGCGGTGCGCCGGTTGTGCCTGGCAGGTTCAGATAATCGGCCCCGCCAAAACGCACCGCGTTAGCGAACTCGCCCACCATGCCCGCTACCGGGCAGGGATCGCCGGGGCAAATGGCGTTGAAGCCAAAACCAGAGCGATCTATGAAAGCGGCCGCGCCTTCCGGCTCGTCGAAGCGCAGCTGGATCACTGGCGCGTCTAGCTCCATTAAATCCAGCTGATAATCCAAAACGTTGGCGCTATCCGGCACACGCGGGTTGAAGCCATAGATGCTCTCCATCAGGTCGGTCAGCCCGTCAAAGTCGCTATCTGGCATGAACGGGTCGGGGTAGACCATCGTCTCTTTGGGCGAACCATCGGCATAGAAGCCATATGTGAACAGCCAACCAGCCACTTCTTTCGCATCGGTCAAGCCGTCGCCATCGGTATCCTTGCGGGTGGGCGAAGTGCCCAGGCGAACTTCTTCGGCGTCTGATAAGCCGTCGTCATCCGTATCTGAGAGACGTGGGTCGAGGCCCAGGGTGATTTCTTGATAATCCGATAACCCGTCGTTGTCCACATCAAAGAAGCCGTCGTCGGGGTCGTTACCACCGAAAGCCTGCGAGATCAGCTTATCGCCATCGGCGTCTTTGAACGTGGGGAAGGCCAGCGGTTGTTGACGCCCCCAGGCAAAGCTATAGCCGCCGCCAGTGGTTGGCGCTAAGGTGTAGAAATCGTCCAGGGTGGCGGGCAGCGAATCGACTGTAATGCTGCTGCCTACCGGGCTGTTGATGGTGTTGCCGGAGGTGCGCACCCAACACACGGGGATGAGGAAGAAGAAAGGTATAGCAACCGGAATGCCAATGCACTCTTGCACCGGAATGGCGGCCCCTTCGTTGAAGATCACGGTTGGGTCCACGTTGATGCCCGGCTCAGGCACGGCAATCGAGTAGTTATTTGTGCGAGCGTCGAATTTTCCTTCCCACACATCGCTCTTGTTGGGCACATCCTGCCACGTCCCGGCCGGCAAGCTGTTACGCTCCAGGTCGCCATCCATGGCAGTATCTTCGGTGCTAAGCAAGTAATTAAACGCCGCCGATTTAGCGTTAGACCCAGAATACTGCCACCAATAGGCGGCCGCCTTCCAGTCGATGGGAATATCCGACAGGGTAATGTAGTTGCTGACCTTAATCGTCACCGACATCATGTTGCCAACTGTCATGCCCAGATCGTTGTGTTCCAGGGTTTGCTGCAAACCGGTGAAGCTCAGCCGGTTGGAGTTCTCGTAATCGATCATGTAGGTCTGGCTGTAGATCGCCCACTTGATGATCTTGCTAATCCAACCGGTGAGGCCGATACAGATATACTGCCGCCGCCAATCGTTGGGGTCTAGCTCGTGAACACCAAAGGCGGCGCAGAAGATGTTGATAATGGCGTCCACCAGAGCGATGATAGCCACAATTACCGGGCCAACGCCGGTGGGGTCGCAAGCCAACACCGCCAGCAGCACCAGGGTGATGGTCATTGCGATGGCGTCGGCGGCCATCGCGTTGGCTTGCAGCGAGAAGGCGCTGCTCCCAGACGAGATCCAAGAATACAGGAACACGCCCCACAAAATTACCACGCCCACCACCGCGCCAATCACCGAGGCGGTCGCGCTGGCCTGCAATGCGCCCGAGGCGCTCTTCACGGCCGTATAAACGTCGTAGATGCCTTTGATGGCCAATGCCGCCGTGATCAGGCCCACTGCGACCAGGAAGATGCGCCCGGCGATCCTCCCGGCCGGGGTGTTAGGAATTAACAAGAACAAGAACAGGCAGGCCACCAGGCCCACGGCAATGATACCTACGGCAATGCCTACGGCGATTTTAGCCACCTTATATTTCAGCATCGCGCCAAGCATTCCCAGCTTTTCAGACACCGCATTGGCTATGGTGAGAAAAACAGCCTGGATGCGTACCCCGAAAGGAACCCCCTTGCCAATTGACAACCAGGCTAACGTGCCATACTTGGTCCACTGTTCAATCAATAGGCCGGCCAGGCCTTTTACCACCGAGGTTACACCCTGCGCCTTGGCGTTCAAGGCGTAGAAAGAGGTGAAGATATACGAATCCTCAAACAAAGCCGGAATGTTGATTACCGGAGCGCCGTTGACTGCCACCAGCACCGACATGCCACGATACATACTTTCGTAATACAGGCGCGCCAACCACATTTGCCCATCCACCATTTTGGCGGCGTCTTGGCTGTCATCCATCGGTTGGAAGGCGGCATCGGAACGCAGCACACTTTCCAAGTGATCCAGGTACTCGGTCAGCGGGTACGGCTTCCATGCTTCCCCATCTTTGCGATAAGGCGCCCAGTTAAGCGTCGCCATGGTGGAAACGGATTGACCGCTGAAGTCGTAGCTGCACACTCCCGCCGTACAAGTCACCGAGCTGGTTTCGCCCGAAATCACGCTGCGTTGCTCTTGCTCGCGGGCGAAGAGCAGTGTGAACTGGCTGCGAGTGGGTAGGCTTTGCGGCGAATCGTAGTATGGGGCCAGGATGCGGCTTTGCAAATCTTCTGAGGTAAAACGCGCCACGCCCTGCGAGGTGATGGGATAGCTGAAAAATTCCGCCTGGAAGGCGTCGCGGGGCAAATTCCACAAACGCTGGTCGCCCGTAGAAATATCGGCGTTGTTCTCGGCATCAAAGCGGTGAACGATTTCTTCCACCGTCATATCGCGCGCATCGCCCGCGCCGTTGGGGCGTCCGGCGGCAAAGGAGCCTTCCAAACCGTGCGAAAGCAACCACAGCCGGTCGTCAAATTCGGGGTCGTTATCGGCATTGTTGAGCGGGTTCTCGAACACCACCGCCATCTTCATGCCCAAGTCTTCTTGCACACTAATGCCGGTGAGGTGGAAAGGATCATCGTAGGTTTGCGTCACCTGGTTGACATCGGTATCCCAACGCTCTAAAAACGAAGCACTGCACCAGGTTCCGCTGGCGGCTTCGTCCCAGCCATCTGGTGCGGGCTTGCAGGTATCCAGCAGCATATTAAGCAGCCACACCACGCGCACCGATTGGGTGACGCCATCAAAGCTGTTATTGGCTGAGGTAAAAGGGACCTGGGTTTGGAAAGCCGAAGGCATGGTTTCGGTTTGGTCGGAAACCAGGCTCAGCGGAGCATAGAGCAGCACATCCTGATTGGTATCGTTGCGAACCGCCGCGCCATAGGCATGCAGCAGCTCAGCATCCACCACCTGGTCGGGCAGACTGCCATGCGCCACAGCCGGAATGGCCGCGCAGGCCAGGATGTCATCGCCGCTGCGCACCACCATCACCTTGCCGCCTTCCATCAGCGCGCCAAGGGTCTTGGCGTAGGTGTGGGTCTCACCAGAGGCAAACGTGGCCACCAGGGTGGGGTTATAAATGTTATTGCAGTCGCCATCGCCCTGGTAAATATCAAAGCTCGCAACCGAGCTGGAACTCACATCAACTTTAACATCCACATCATTGGCGGGGGTGGACGATTTGCCAAACAGGCTGATCTGCCCGCTGAAAGCCGTGGCGGTGATGGGGAAGCTGACCGAGGAGGTGAGCGGCAGCGGTAAATTGGAACCGCTTAAGCGCACTTCCAGCATCGGCATCAGGCGCATATCGCCGTAACCCGGGCGTGGGTCTTGATCCAACTGCTGGCTTGTCATCTGGTTGCTAAAAGTCGAGTCTTTCACGCGCTGGTACTGTCCATCAGTATCGCCGGTCGGCCAATCCAATACATTCAGAGCATAGGAAAGGTGATCGGCATTGGTGGGGCGCACCTGGTAGGTGATGAAGACTGGTTTATCGCTGGTGAGGTTGGTCACCTGGAATTTATATGGGGCTGCGCCAGAGTACTCGGTGCTGGAGGCGTCGTAAGGCGAAACATCTACGCTGGTGGGCACGCCATCGTTATCATCGTCGGTATCAAAGATGTCGGGGATATTGTCGCCATCCGTATCGGTACAGGCCTCAATCGTGGTATGCGAGGGAGAAGCCACCCGCCCATAGCATTCGGCCCCATCCAGGCGACCGTCCTTGTCGGTATCCTTATCGTTTGGGTTGCTGTACCAATCTTTGCCGCCAAAATAGAAACTTTGCACCTCTAGCAGGTCGGGGATGCCATCATTATCTGTATCGGGGTTGATCGGCTGGAGTTCCAGCTTAAGTTCTTCGCCGTCCGAAAGGCCGTCGCCATCGGTATCGGCATTATTGGGGTCGAGCACCTGCACCCGCACCCCCAGGGTGGTAGTATAGACATAATCTAATTCGTACTCATCGGCCAAACCGTCTTGGTCGGTATCCACATTAGAAATTTCCGGGTCGTTCTGTTGGCTCAACTGCGCTTGAGAAAGCGCCAGGCGTTCGCCGGCAGACGGAGCAGCTGCGCCTGCGCCCAGCGCGCCCGCCCCACGCAGCGCCGCGGCTTGCTTTGCCGCCTCAGTTTGCTGCATGGGGTTAAGCTGCGGGTTCCACTGCATGGTGCTGTACTTCTGCACATCCGCCTGTTGGCGGGCGCTTTCCGCGCGCACCTGCTGTTGGCGCTGCACCCGCTGGTTCATCTCGTTCGTAAACGACTTGGCTTGCGCCCCTTCCCATAATGGGGTAATCACCATCGAAAGAATCACCGCTAAGGCCACGCCCTGGTACAGCCGTTTGCTGCGGGCGCTGGTAACCAGCAGCAAAGCTAACAGGGCGATGGTCAGCCCGGCTTGCACCGAAGCGGCCTTCTCGGCTAAATGACGCGATGAACCGCCCAAGCCCACCCAATTAGCAAAGCGGGCGGGGAAAGACTGCGCCGCCAACAACCGACCGCGATCAACATTGTTAAAATCGGTGCCCAGCACAGCCGTCACCTGGTCGCCGTTGGCGCCAGGAGCGAATTTCAGCGCCAGGGTCAAACGCAGGGGCAGCCCATCGGGGCTAAGCCACACATCGCCGCGCCCGTCCATGGTGCGATATTCTTCCGACATACCCAGGTTCATTCCTGGGGGCAGCTTGCCGCTGCGCTTAAGTTCGTGCAGCATTTGCTCGCGCATGAACATGGCATACTTTTCGGGGTCGAGGGTAAAGCGGTAGTGAGAAATATTATCGGCATCCACCAGGGCTTCGACCGCGCCCAGGTTGGCCTGCCCCGGCTTGATGCGCTGCACGTTCACCGCCGCGCTGAGGAAGGATGCGGCGTCGTTGCCGGGAGCGAACAGCTCAGCCGAGAAATCTTCCAATTCGCGCCAATCTTCGCCGGCGGCGCGGCCAAAGGCTTTGCCGTCTTCCAGGCGAATATCCACACCGTCGCCGCTGTTGAGCAAGCTGCCGCTGTTCTGGTACATGCTGATGAGCATGCGCTCAGCCGGCAGATCGGTGCTGCCCGAAATATAATAGGTTTGGCGCTCGGCCGCACGTCCCACGTTAGATAAGCGCGGTCCAGGGAGGATGGTTTGCTCTACCCGGGAATGAAACTCGTAGCTGCCCGCCTGGCGCAGCTGCTGCCAGGCTTCCAGCACGGCTTTAGCGTCATCGCTTTCGGGTTTCGGGGCTAACGCCATGCCCAGCATGCTTAGCACGAGTAAAAGGCCACCGATGGGTAACCAAAACTTACGCGTCCGTATAAGAGTTTTCATCCTTCGCTCCTAGGTGTTAATTACATTCAACGTAATCAAGCCGCCCAAAAATATTATCGCGATTTTGAATCAAGTCAACGCCGGGTGGCGCTGATAACAAGACGCCGGCCACCGAAGGCATAAGCCTGTATTAAAGTGGGCTTGCGCCTGGTGGTTGAAATCTTATGGCTTAACCAAATGTTAAAGTATTATACGTCTCAATTCGCACAAATAACACAAGTATTATCCTAATTGGGGGTGATTTTAGGGATGTCCTATAGGGGTGATTTTTAATCACCCCTCGTTGACAACAATCCATCCACACCCCTGAGGCCAACTAACCCTTGCCGTCAGGTAACTCAACTAAATAGTACGGTTTCGTGAAGCTCAAGGCGCTGGCAAGTTGGCAGCAATTTTCGCTCCTGGTTAAATAACAATCACCACTGCGAAGAGCACACCATTAAGTTTAACAATAATCGGGGACGTAGGGGAAGGCTAGATGGCTAACCATAAGATGAATAACAGATCAATTTATTATAAATCAAGTTTTGTGCATCAGCGCACGATCTTTTTTATTTAATTATAAATTTACGCAAACGCCCCCACGCAGCAGAAAGTCGCGGCTGCGGAGGGGCGTCGTAGCGAAACCCAGATAATTTACAGCAGATGATACACCGGTGCGCCTACCCCTTCACACCGCCCACGGCCAGGCCGCTAACCAGGTAGCGCTGTAAGAAGAAAAAGATGATGATGGGCGGCAGAGAGATTAACACCGCCATGGCCGAGAACTGCGACCAGGGCGTACCCGAAGCATATTGCCCCACCATCCCCCGCAGAACCATCGGCAGGGTGAACGTGGTGGGGTCGGTCAGGAAGGTCCACGATAGGATGAACTCCGACCAGCCGGTGAGGAAGCCCCACAGGGCGGTGACGGCGATGCCCGGCACGGCCAGCGGCAAAATCACGCGGATAAAGCCCTGCGCCCGGCTGGCCCCGTCGATCTGGGCAGCCTCCTCCAAATCGTAGGGCAGCGAATCGATAAAGCCCTTCATGTTCCAGATGGCGAACGGTAAGGCGCTGGAGGTGAAGGCAATCGCCAACCCCCACAAGGTGTTACGAATGCCCACCGCGTTCAACAGCACGAACAGCGGGGCCAGTGTGCCGCCCGGTGGGATCATCAGCACCAGCACGAAGCCCAACATACCAATCGAGCGCCCTGGAAAGATCAGGCGCGAGAAGGCGTAGGCGGCGGTTGTGCCCACAATCACCGAAAGCAGCGCCGTTCCTCCCGCCACCAACAGACTGTTGCGCAGCAGCTGCCAGAATGTGACCGGGTTGGCCGATGGCTTGGTGAGCACTTTCATATAAGCGTCGAACGTGGCCCCAGGCGGGACGATGGTTAGCCCTTGCGGACGCGAGAAATCGCGCGGGTCGAGCGACATAGACACGATCCACAGCACCGGGAACAGAATTGTCGCCAGCACCACCAGCAGAATGAGCTGGAAGAAATCCACCTGCATGGTCTGACGCGCCTGTTTATAGTCGTGATCGCGGAATACCACCTTCAACATGCGCAGGTATCGCTTGAACACCAGCGCCCCAAACCCCACCACCACGACGCCCGTGACCATCTGCGGGGAACGCGCCGTCGCATCAGTTAGCGACAGCGACCCAAATAATAACCACGCTCCGATTATAAGCAAAGCCACTGCCAGTACAAAACCGGCGGCCACCCAAACCGTGGCGGCCTGGTCGCGAAAAGATGTGGGCTGCGGAGAGGCCACTCGTTGGGCGGTCATAAAATCCTCCAGCTAAGCATAATAGGCCTCCGTGGCGCGGGTAACCCGGTTGGTCGCCAGGGTAATCACCGCCAGGATGATGAAGACGATAATATTGAAGGCTGAAGCCACCCCATACCAACCTTGTGGGTTGACCAGCTTAAACCCTTGCGTAACCAAGATTTCAGTCAGCCCCACCGGCCCGCCGCCGGTGACAAAATAGATCAGGTTGAACTGGTTGAAGGTCATCATGATGCCAATCATAATCGCCGGGATCATGGCCGGGCGAATGAGCGGCAGGGTGATATACCAAATTTTCCCCCAGCCGCTGATACCGTCCATCTCGGCGGCTTCATAGACTTCTTTCGGCACACTTTGCAGGGCGCCGGTGGCGATCACCATCATAAACGGCCAGCCCAACCACACGTTGGCGATCAGGGCGGCGATGAACGAAAGCGGCAGCACCAGCCCCAGCTGCGGTAGGTTCACCACCGGTGTGGTGTCTAGCAACCAGCGAATATCGCCCTTTAGCCCAATCTCGCGCAACAGCAAATTCACTGCCCCAAACTTATCGTGCCACATACTTGCCCACACCATGCCCGCCACCAGCGAAGGCAAAGCCCATGGGATAACGAACATGCTGCGATAGAAGCGCTTGCCGGGCATATGTTCCATGTTGATAATCAGCGCCACGGCAACGCCAATCGCCACATGCAGAAAGACATTTGTCACTGTCCATACCAGGTTAAACACCAAAATGCGCCCAAAGGCGTAATTCGTCACCGGCAGGCCGCGCACAATTACATCCAGGTAATTCTTCAAACCCACAAATTCGGGGGTCATGTTACGCAGGTTTTTAAGCGTAAAATCGGTGAGCGACATCCACACTTGAAACAGCAAGGGGTAAAAAGTGATGAAAGCCATGATGAGGAAGGCCGGGAGGATATACGTATAGGCCAACCGCATGTTTGGGTAGCGTTTAAGCAGGCTTTGTTTTCGGGCGGGAGGAGCGGGTTGGATTACAGCCATAAACCCTCCAAAAGACGAGATGCTGAAAGGGCTGCCCCAGTTTTTACTGGAGCAGCCCCTAACTAAACAGAGTGCAGCTTACTTGCCGTTGGTAGTGTTGATCAGACCGGCGGCCTCTACCAGGGCGTCTTTGGCGCTCTTCACGCCTTCCAAAATTTGGGTGATGGCATTGCCCATGGGGTCCCATGTAGCGCCCAATTCAGATACCACCGGGAAGGGGTCCGAATTAGGAACCTGCTTCAAGAAGCCGCCCACCACCGGGTTTGACGAAACATCCACGGAAGCGTTGGCGGGGATCCAGTTGGCCTGGTCGAGGAACAGTTTCTGAACATCGGCGCTGGACAAGTAAGCCAGGAACTTCATGGCCGCGTCCACCTGTTCGGGGGTGGCGTTGATATTGATGGAGGCCATTTCAGACTGGTTCCACGGTCGGGGAGCGGCCTGACCGGGGATTGCAGGCACAGCCATCACGCCCACATTCTCAACGCCCAGGTCTTTAGCGAAGTCGCCCGAAGCCCATGGGCCTTGAATGCGGAAAGCCACCTGGCCCTGGCGGAACAGGGTGTCCATATCGCCATCGTTGGCGTCGCAGGTTACGCCTTCGGATTCGCATACTTTCTTGAAGTATTCGTAGGCCGCAGCGCCCTGGTCGGAATCGATCACGACCTTATTATTCTCATCCAGGAACTGCGCGCCAAACGCCGGCCCCCACATGTAGTTGTGGAACCAATCGGCGGTGATTGCCAGGCCGTTGTCTTTTGCCATGGCTAACAACTCGTCAAAATCTTGCGGCTCGGTAGTGACCTTGGTCTTGTTATAGACCAGGGCTACCACTTTGTTGCTGACGGGCACGCCCACCAACTTTCCAGCCACCTTACCGCCTTCTACCGAAGCAGGCAGCAGATCGGCCATAAAAGGATCGCTGCCGTTAATTTCGGCCAGCAGATCGGCCGCGGCATAACCGGCCATGCGGTCTTGCGGCCCCATGATGATGGTGGGGCCGCCGCCGGAGGCGGCTTCAGTCTGGAATTTATTTTGCAGCTCGGTGAAGGGCACTGCCAGCATCTCAACCTTGATATTGGGGTTGGCGGCCATAAAATCGGTCACCACCTGGCTGAAAAGCTGTTCTTCGGTTTCGATATAACCGTGCCAAATGCTGATGGCGACTTCGCCGCCGGCAGCCGGAGCTTCAGTCATGGCGGGCGCTTCAGTCATGGCAGGTTCTTCGGTCATGGCGGGCGCTTCGGTCATGACCGGGGCTTCGGTCATAACCGGGGCATCCGTGGCGGTTTCCGGCGTTGTCGCAGCGGTCTGCGCGCAAGCCGAAAGCGCCATGGCGGCCACAAGCAAAAGGCTAAAAACAGACAATAGTTTCTTGTTCATACGATCTTCTCTCCTTGGTCAAAATTAATCATCCTGATCTGAGGCAGACGAAATGCGGCGATGTGTTCCAGGATTCTCCACCCCATGGAATAAGTTTAGCATATTCCTGGGCCGCGAGTCGACTAGATTAACAAAGCTTAAGCTGGATTTTTACATTAAATGAAACGACCTGTCGTATAACGGGGCGTTGAGAATAAATGCGAGTTTTTCCTACACGCTAGGCGGGCAATATCATACGTCAACCCATTAGTATCGGGCGGCAATTTGAAAAGGCGTCCACCAGGCAGCCGCC
This sequence comes from uncultured Anaerolinea sp., assembly GCA_964531975.1. Classification (GTDB taxonomy): domain Bacteria; phylum Chloroflexota; class Anaerolineae; order Anaerolineales; family UBA4823; genus RBG-16-57-11. The sequence continues at coordinate 43,181 of CAZHFU010000030.1, forward strand.
GGTCTCATCCGAGGATTGCCGTACCCCGACAGAACGGCAGCAGCGCGGTAATGGTGCAGCACAACCTGGGCGCGCGCATCGCTTGGGTGACCGGCCAGGAACAGGTAGGTGGCGGAGAAATCTCGTCCCCGCACATCATATGACCTAACCCCCTGGCCCCCTTCCCGACGCAGGAATGGGGAATCTCTGTAGTGGACCCCAAAAACTGGACACATCCCATAGCAGGGATTAGACTAGAGACG
>CAZHFU010000031.1:0-41941 GCA_964531975.1 uncultured Anaerolinea sp.
GCGCCGGCGGTGGCGGAGCCGTTGGCGAAGGTGGGGGTGAGCGTGGCGGTTGAACCGGGCGCGCCGTTGGACAGCGTGGGCGTGGATGATGCGCCTGGGGTGAGGGTGAAGATGGGCGAAGCCTCCAGGCTAGCGGTTGGGGCGGCCAGCGCCGCCGCGCCGCCCATCAAGGTTTCGGTGGGAGATGAAGCTGCTCCGATAACCGCTTCGCCCCACAGCCCAATCTGCTGCCCCTGCGCGCGGCGTTGGGCCTCTAAGAAGGCGGCCCGGCAAGTAGGCTCTGCGGCCGCGCTGATGGTGGGCGTTCCGGTTTGGGCAGCCCCCTGTTCTGGTGCAACCTGTGCCAGCCCCAGGCGGAGCAATTCGTAGTTGACGAACAAGGTATCGTTGGTGGTCACGTAACGCAACAGTTGCCCTAGCTCATCGGCGTCCGCCCCGGCGCGATATAAATTCACCAACCGGTGCTCTAACCATGCGCGCACCTGTCGAAAAGCCGGCGGCCCCATAAAGGCGATATTGGGTTGATAGGCGGGGGCCTGGATGCCAAGTAAGCGCACACTGCGGAAGCGTTCGTTAATGCGCACCACGATCACCTGCCCGTTAATTACCCACGCCACCTCGCCAACTTCCGCAGGGGTGGCTGGCAGGCACAGTCGCCAGGCATTGAGTGTGGGGATGAGAGTGGGGGAGACGACCGCTTGCGCCGCGCCGCCGGTTTGCTGCTGCGCCGCGCCGGTGGAGGTGGGACGGGTGGAGAATGGGCGCGTGGCAGATGGGGCCGGGGTCATGGAGCGTTCAACCACATCGGTGGGCGAAGCCGCCGGCGCAGGGCTGCCCGCCTGCGTTTGAGGGGGGAGCGGCGGCGGCGCACCGCAGCCGCTTAGCCAGGTCAGTAGAACGATCCACCGCCATAGGTGACGCGATAGCACACTCATGGGCTATATTTTACAGCAGAAAGGCCGCAAAAGCTGTAGGTGGGCGGCGCAAATTTAACTATGGCAATGTAGGCGATGACGCCGAGGGCGGGGCTGGGGCGGGCGCAGCCCCGCGGCTGCCTAGCAGGGCGCCGGTCATTATCAACCCCATGGCGGCTAAATTCAAAGGCGTGAGAGTGCGCCCGGCGAATACGGCCAGGTTAAGGGTGGAGAGCAACGGCGTAAGATAAGACAGCGAGCCGATGCGGCGGGGGTCGCCGGTTTTGAGGGCTTTATCCCATAAGTAAAAGGCCGCCCCCATCGGGCCAAGCCCAGCCAGTAGTATCGCTGCGCCGTCGCCCAGGGTAAGCTGGGCGAGTGTGAATTCGTGTGGGCTGGAGGCAAAGGCGCTCAGCGCCAGGATGCCGCCAGCCAGGCAAAAGCCGCCGACCGCCTGGGTGGGAAAGGGCGGCAGGCGCTTGGTGAGCAGGGAATAACACGCCCAGGTGACCGCGGCTGCCAGGGCGAGCGCGTAGCCGGGGAGATTCGCCCAGTCGAGCGCCAGCCTGCCGCCGCTGCCAATCAGCGCCACGCCGCACAGCCCCAGCAGCGCTCCGCCAATGTGGCGTGGGCGCAAGCTGTAACCAGGGAGCAGCAGGGGCGACATGACCACGATCAGCAGGGGCCACAGATAGTTAATCAGGTTCACTTCGATGGCCGGCGCGCGCCGAAAGGCCTCAAAATATAGATAGTGATACCCAAAGATGCCGCCCACCCCAACCAACAGGGTGAGCGGCGAGACGCGCCAGCGGCGTACGCCCGGCAATCCGGCTAACCCCCCCACCGTGAGCGCTGCGCCCACGAACAGCAGGGGCGGCAGGCGCTGCAAGCTGCTGCCGAACACAGCCAGGAAGCTCCATAACCCGATGGCCCCCAATGCGAGCAAGGAGCCTCGGTTCATGCACCCGCAGCTTTATTCATGCAGCGCATCGTGGAACAGGCGGATGGCGGCGAAGTGCTGCTGCGGTGTGGAGAAGCCATGCCCCATCGTGTTGAACGACAGGTGGGTTGCGCCGGCGGCTTGCCAGCCTTGCATGGTTTGTCGCCAAATGGCGGGGTCGCCGTCGCCGTAAGACATGCGCGCTTCGATGCCAAAGCCGGCCGGGTCGCGTCCTTCGGCGCGCAGCAGCTCATGCAGACGAGCCAGGGTGGGCGCCGCGTCGGCGGCCTGGCGGAAGTTGGGCATCCAGCCGGCCCCATAGCGGGCGGCGCGCTCCAGCACCGGTTCGGCGCCGCCGCCAAACCACAGGGGGATGGGGCGCTGCACCGGCAGCGGATTAAGCCCGGCGTCGGAAACGCGATGATAAGCGCCCTCAAACTCCACCAGTGGTTCGGTCCACAAACGCTGCAGTAGCTCCACTTGTTCGGTCATGCGCTTGCCGCGGGTGTGAAAATCTTCGTTCAACGCTTCGTATTCCACCTTGTTCCAACCCAGGCCCACGCCCAAGCGCAGCCGTCCGCCGCACAGCACGTCGAGGTTGGCGCACTGCTTGGCAAATAGGGCAGTTTGCCGCTGCGGCAGAATAATCACGCCGGTGGCAAATTCTAGCTTACGGGTGATCCCCGCCAGGTAGCTGAACAAGATCAGCGGCTCTTGGAAGGGATCCTTGTACGTATACGGCCCCTGCCAACCGCCGGGGCGGTTTGGGTTAGCCCCCAACACATGATCGTAGGCCAAAATATGGGTGAAGCCCAGTTCTTCGGCCAACAGCGCATAATCCCGGATAGCCGCCGGGTCGGAAGGATATTCAATTTGAGGAAAGACCAGGCCAATTTTCATCATAGTTGATACATGTATCCATATTTATTCTTCAAATACCGAATATACGGCTCGATGCGTACCGGGCCGCCCGTGGCGCGCTGCACTAACTCGTTAGGCGTGAACTTGCTGCCATGTTGATAGATGTTCTCAATCAGCCAGTTGTGCAGCGTATCGAAGCGCCCCTGGGTGATCTGCTCAGGAATGCCGGGGTGGGCTTCCAGAGCCGCGTCGTAGAATAAGGCGCTCATCACATTGCCTAAGGTATAGCCTTGGAATGCCCCGCCAATCAAACCGCCGTACCAATGCACATCTTGCAGCACACCGTCGCTGTGGTTGGGTGGTTCGATGCCAAAATCTTCTTTGAAACGCGCCATCCAGGCATCAGGCAGGTCTTGGATGGGCAGTGTGCCTTCCAGCATCGCCATTTCAAAATCGAACCGCAGCATCACATGCAGGTTGTAGGTCACTTCGTCGGCGTCGGTGCGAATAAGCGAAGGCTGCACACGGTTAATTGCCCGGTAAAAAGTTTCCATCGAGGTATCGTTCAGTTGTGGGAAGACCTGCTGCAAGCGTGGGAAAGCGTATTGGCAAAACTCCCAACTGCGCCCAACCACATTTTCCCACAGGCGCGATTGGCTTTCGTGTACACCCGCTGAAACGCCGCCGCCTAAGGCTGTGCCATCCAGATCGGGGCGCACGCCTTGCTCGTACATGCCATGCCCGGCTTCGTGAATGACGCTGTAAAGACATTCGCCTAAGTAGTCCTCTTTTACGCGGGTGTTTATCCGCACATCGCCTACGGCGAAATTGGTCTCAAACGGGTGATGGGTGATGTCGAGCAGACCGCGTTCAAAGTCGAAACCCATTTGGGCCACGATCTCGCGGCAGAACTGCATTTGGCCCTGGTGAGGAAAATGCCCGCGCAGGCAGGCGTCATCAGCGGGGGGCTGGCTGATGATGGCGCGCACAATGGGGGTTAGCTCGGCGCGCAGTTCCGAGAACAGGGCGCTGATGTCGGCGGCCTTCATCCCTCGGTCGGCTTGGTCAACCATCGGGTCGATGATATGATCATAGCCGGGGAAGAAATTCGCCAGCTGGCGGCTGTAATCGAGGGTCTTTTCCAGCAGCGGCTGCACCCGGGCAAAATCGTTGGCGGGCCGGGCCTCGGTCCAGGCGGAATAGGTCTTTGCCATGTGTTCAGAGATGCGCCCCACAAATTCGGTGGGCACTTTGACGGCGTGTTCGAAATCCCGTCGGGCGGCGGCCACCATGCGGCGCTCATCGGAATCTTCCGGCAGGCTTTCCGCCCAGGGTTGCAGCGCATCTAACAGTCGCCCCATTTGGGGGTCGGTCAGTTTTTCGTGAGAAAGCCGGCTGAGGGTCGCCATATGGCGACCGCGGGCTTCTGCTCCACCGGGAGGCATGTGCGTGGCCTGATCCCAGCCTAGCACGGCTTCGGCTTTTCCCAGGTCGTCCACTTCCCTAATCCGGGTCATCAGTTCCTGATATTTTTCTTCCATGATATATCCTTTGAAATGTGCGTTGAATAGTCAATCCGGAGCGATTCGCGGAGACTGCTTCGAGCGGCTCCGGGCCGGTGAATTTCTGCTGGTCTAAGTATACTCCGCTTGCTAGGGGGAATGGTGTAGATGTCTTCCCGCGGCGCACTGGTAAAGGCGTTGGCTGCCGCTTAGAAGGCGGTGGGCGTGGATACCACGCCCACAAACAGCAGGGCCCCGCTGGATGGGTGACGAATGGCGCACAGAAACGGACGATCCACCCTCACGCGCAGGCGGTGCAGCGCCATGGTGCGCGCCATGAGCACAGTTGTGGCGGCTGTCGCCCGGCTGCCCTGTTCATCGATCTCTAAGAAAGCTTTGTGACGCACCTGGCTAATCTTGACGGGTTGCGCACACATGGGGCTAAAATCGGCCTGGTCGCTAAAGGCCAGGGCCATGCCCATATCCGATAAAGGCTGGTTGAGCGCGGCCTCCCCTTCCAGGCGGAAACGCGGCAGGCTTACATCCACCTCAGCGAAGTTCAATCGCCTCACCCAGCTTTTCCAGCGATTCAAGTCTAAGCCGGTTAACAGCGCCTCCAGCGAGCTAGTTTCGGAGGGCAGGCAAATATCCAGGCGGAACTGCGCCTCGGCATAGGGCAGGCTGAGCATTTGCAAGCCGGGTAGATCGGCGTACTGGCAGGCCAGGCTGCGACGCATCATCGGCAGGCGCAGAGATTCCCCGCTCGCCAGGTGAAATTCATCTTCAGTGGTCAGAGCGGGGTCGAAGGGTTTGCTCCAGGCGGCGTTGAAATAGATTGCGTTCACCAAGATGAGCAGCGGTGTTGGCGAAACATCTTCTGGGCGGATCAGATCGGTGATGCGCCCGCCGGTTTGCCCGGCAATCCAGTTGTTCATCCAGGCTAACGCCGCCGGGTCGCTAAACTCCACGGCTTGGGTCAATGCGGCGTAATATTCCTGGCAGGCGGCTTGAAAAGCGGGGCGCAGCTGCACCGCGGGGTTAACCCACAAGGCGCTGGCTATCGCCAGGGTGGCGTCCGGCGCGTCCTCAGCCATGGCGCGGCGCAGATCAGCATGGGCGGCGTTGAGGCGTCCTCGGCCGGCGCGGCCCCAGGCCAGCGTTTCTTTGAAGGCGCGCAGGGTTTCGCCGGCGGCTCCGTTGGCTGTCATCGATAGGGCGCTGTGCAAGCTGTAGGGAGAAAAAAGGACATTGCCCCCTGGGGCGCGCAAGGCCGAGAGCAGCTCCCAGGCCAGGGTGTTGTTGGCGTGGGCTAAATTCATTAGCCGGCCTGGTTTGAAGATAGGCGGTCGGCGTAAAGGCGCTGTAATTCCTCTTCAATTTGGGATCGGCGGTCGATCAGATAATGGAACACATCCAATTTTTGGGGATATTCCGGGGGAAAGCTAATCGACAACCGGTAGCAATCGCCGGTGTGGATGGCGCTGAGGATCCGCCCCGCCGCCTCGATGAGGCGGTTGGGCAGCGCCAGGGTAATGGCTACATCAGCGCCGGGTTTGAGGAATGAATCGTATTCCCCACTGGGAATGCGTACCCCCAGGCCGCTCATTGAAATATCGGCCAACTCTCCCATGGCTTCTTTCTGCCATTTCAAGGTGACTGCACACGGCTGCTGCGGCTCAACCCGCACGATCATACGGTCGCCCAGGCGTGTGCCGGAGTAGGTGAAGTTGCCCAACACCATCTCGCCGGCCGGCAGGTTAATGCTTTCCACCACACAAGACACCGGCTCGAAGTATTCCTTGCCCAGCAAGCGCAAGGTCTGGCCTGTGTGGACCGCAGCCAGGATAGGGTGGCGCGCCTGGAAATGCGCCGAATTTTCTTCTACCGCGCTAATATGAACCGGCGCAACAAACGGCGCCCCTTTGTAGACGGTGAAGATTTCTAGGTCGTGACCGGCCTCTTGCGCCACGCGCAGATCGGAAATGATTTGTTGTCTGGATGCCATGCTTGCCTGCCTGGAGAGAAAAAAGGGGACTACAATAATTAAATTATAGCAGACTTGTCGGATTAATTTGATTGTATATGGCTTTTTTACAAGCATTGACTGCCGGCGGCGATGCCTTCGGTTACAGCCCTGGCAAGACCGCTTCTAGCCAGGCCGCCGGTTTTTCTTGGTGCGGCAGGTGGCCGGCGGCGCGGATCAGACTCCAGTGGGCATTGGGCTGTGCCTGGGCTGTGGCCGTCCCCACTTTTAAGGGCATAATATAGTCGTGTTCACCCCAAACAATGTGGGTGGGTAAAGTCAAGGCCTTCAATTGGGATTCCAGGCCGCGCAGGCGACTGGTATATAGTGCCAGGCTGCGCAGGGCGGAAAAATAAGCCCGGCGTTGGGCGTCGCTCCATACGCGCTGGTTGACCCGGGTGAAGAGCAGGTCTTGCTCGACCGCCGGCAGGGCTTCCAGGTTGGCGTAATAGGGGCGTAAGGTTTCGAAAGCCGCCTGCGGGTTGCGGCGCAAGCGGGTGTACAGGCGCTCACCCAGGCCAGGGATCATAAATAGCAGCAAATTAAGCGAGAGCGGCGCGCCTTTGGTCATCAGGCTGCCGTCCACCAATACCAGGCCTTCCAGCCAGGCTGGCTGGTCGAGGGCGATAGCCTGGCTGATGGCCGCGCCCATCGAGCTGCCGATCAGGGTGACGCGCTGAAGATCGAGCTGATTCTGGAGAGCGGCGATGACATTTTTGTAAAATGGAATATCATAGGTGATGGGCGGCTTATCGCTGCGCCCGAAGCCTGGCAGATCGAGGGCGATGACGGTGTGCTGCTGCGCCAGGGACGGAAACACATGCCGCCACGTATCAGCTTCGTCGCCCAGGCCATGCAGCAGCACCAGGGTCTTTGTGTCGCCAACTGAAGCAGAAGCTCCACCCTGGTAGGCGAACAGCTGCAGCCCTAAGGGGTCTAATTGAATAAACCGGGCGAAATTTTCTAGCCCCGGCCAGGGGGGCATGGCTTGGGTATAAGACCGACCGGCGTTCATCATACTCACTCCCTTTTATATGCCGCAGCTTTCCCAGCGGGCGGCCCGGCGCTGGGCGTATTCACTGCTATCCCTGCACCGCAGCTTTCCTGGCGGGCGGCATGGCGCTCGGCGACTTTGATGGCATTTACACCCCGGTTTTGGGGGCCAGTAATTTTTCCAGAGCGTCTTTCGCCCGGTTTCCAACCACGGCCAGGATCTCATCGTCGGCCTCGAAAATCATGTTGCCGCGCGGGGTTAGCACAGTTCCGTTGCGAATGACGGCGGCGATGGTGCAGGCAGCGGGCAAGGGCAGATCCCGCAGGGGAATGCCGATCACGCCCGAATTTGGCAAGAGTTTCTCTTCCACCAGGGCGTACTCGCCTTTGCGCAGTTTAAACAGGGTCATCATGTCGCCCATCGACATTTCCTCGACGATCAGGCGCGCCAGGATGTCGGTTTGATCTAAGCCGACATCCACGCCCATTTCGGGCGTGAATAACCAGGCATTTTTAGGATTGTTAACCCTGGCGATAATGCGCGGCACACCAAACTCGAAGCGCGCCAGGGTGGCGATGACCAGGTTATTTTCGTCTTCACCGGTGGCCGCCACTAATACGTCGAATTGTTCCACATGGTTGGCTTCCAGCACACTGGGCGAAGACCCATCGCCGCTGACGACCACCTCGCCGGGAAGCTCGTTAGAAAGACGTTCCAGCACATCCAGCCGATTTTCGATGACCCTCACATGGTGGCCTTCGCCAAGCAGCTGCTCGGCCAGGTGCGAACCCGTGCGTCCGCCGCCAACTATCATAACGTTCATAATCGCTCCTTATTAGCCGCCGTCTTCAAGGCCCAAAATCTGCGAGTAGCGTTCCAGAGCGGTGGAAAGCAAGGTTAAATGGATCAGATCGCCGGCTTTGATTTCCGTTCCGCTAAAGGGGATAAACGCCCGCCCCTGACGGGTGATGGTAGTGACGGTGATTTCTCCGGGAATCATGAGATGCTTGACCATTTGGCCGATCAGCCGCGGTGTGGCCTCGATGGAGATTAAGCACACTTCGCCGGTCCCAAAGGTCATCACGGGGTCTAGTTCGGCATGAGTGAGCATTTCGCGGATGCGTTCGGCCCCTAAACCGGTGGAAGAGATGGTTTGAAGGCCCAGGCGTTGGTAAATTTCGGCGCGCACGGGGTCGTACAGGCGAGCAACAACGCGCGGCACATGAAAAACCATTCGGGCGATGCGCGCCGCTAACACATTGGCGTTATCCGAGGCGCTGGTGGCGGCGAAGGCGTCGGCTTGTTCAATACCCGCTTCCACTAACACGTCGCGGTCAAAGCCAATTCCCACCACTTTGCGGCCTTTGAAATCCGCCCCCAATCTTTCCAGGGCCTGAGCGCTTTTATCAATCACGACCACCGAGTGGCCTTCGCCTACCATCAGCCGGCTGACTTGTTCGCCCACCCGGCCACAGCCCATTACGATGATATTCATTAGCGCCTCCTCATGACGATTATGCGGCTGTATATGCTTTGTATTCTAATCTCAAACCTGAATATTACGCGGCGCAATTGTTTCCTTTTTATAATTGGCGCGGCGAATGAAGGCTTTGCGTATCCATTCCAGGCCGTAGATAAACAGGGCAAAGGGAGCAATCCACAGCCAGAATACCCACGGAAGGGCGCGGTGATCGAAAATGCGCGCCAAGACCGGAATATACACCACAAAGAGCAGCTGCACGACGGATAGAATCACCCCCGCCCACAGGGTGCGATTGCTCCACCAACCCAGGGTGGAGGAGCGGTTGCGCTCGGCGCGGGAAGCAAAAGCATTGCCCATTTGGGCCATCACTACGCCGGCGTAAAATACCGTAACTGCCAGGCGGTATAGATCGTAATTGCTCCAGGTTTGCAGCATGTCGAGGCCAAAAGGCAGGTTGGCCGGTGGGTGAATTTGGCTCAGGCCCCGATAGATGAGGCCCAGACGGTCTGCCAGGTAATAGACCAGCATAAAACCGGAATAGCACAGGGCGGTTTCAATCATCCCCAGCCATAAGAAGGCGCGCCGCAGCAATCCCGGCGTCACCAGTGGTCGATCGCGGCGGCGCGGGGGATGGTTCATCACGTCGGGTTCCGGTTTTTCCGAGCCTAAGCCCAGGGCTGGGAACACGTCGGTGCCCAAGTCGATGGCGAGAACCTGCTCCAAACCCAGGGCCAGGGGGATATGGGTGGTGATAGTGAGCAGGAAGGGGAATACTTCGGGAACATTGCTTGAAAAAATATAGGTGATGAATTTACGCAAGTTATCGTACAGGGTACGGCCTTCCCGGATGGCGTCTACTACCGTGGTGAAGTCGTCGTTGGTAAGGATCAGATCGGCGGCCTCCTTCGATACATCCGTGCCGGAAATCCCCATCGAGATGCCCACATCGGCCTTGCGCAAGGCGGGGGCGTCATTCACGCCGTCGCCGGTAACGGCCACGGCCTCGCCGAGAGCTTGAATGGCCGCCACTATTCGCAGCTTGTGTTCCGGGGCCATGCGGGCAAACAGCAGTTCGGGCTGACCTAGCAGCTCCTCCAGCTCAAATTCGTTTAGCGCGTCCACTTCGGCCCCGGTGACAATTTTGGGGTTTTCGGAGACGAGCATTCCCACGCGCCGGGCCAATGAAAGAGCCGTCAGGCCGTAGTCGCCGGTAATCATTACCATCCGAATACCGGCCCCGCGCAGCGTCTCAATCGCTTCCGGCACACCCGGGCGCGGCGGATCATGCATCGCCATCAATCCCAGGAAGGTGAGCGAGTTTTCCACCGTTTCCACACTGAATGAACGCTTTGTGCCGGGTAGGCAGCGCCGCGCTACGCCAAGAACGCGCAGCGCGCGCCCGGCATAGTCATCGAGGGCGGCCACGATCTCCTGCCGCATGGCCGGGGTAAGCGGTAGAGCCTTGCCCTCCACCAGAATATGGCTGCACAGGCCCAGCACTTCGCGCGGGGCGCCCTTGGTGAAGGCCACACGAGGGTAAAAGGCGGGCGTGCCGCCGATTGGTGCGTCGATGCTGCCATCCACCAGGCACTGCCAACGGCTGTTCACCTGGTGAATGGTGGTCATGAGCTTGCGGCGGGCGTCGAAGGGCAGCTCGTGGATGCGGGGGAAGTCGCGTTGAATTTGCTTTTCATCCATACCGCCTTTAATCGCCGCCACCTGCATAGCCGCTTCGGTCTGGTCGCCCAGGTAGCTCCAGTTTGGCTTCCCCGGGCCGGGCGGGATGAGACGGGCGTTGGTGCAGCACATCACCGCCACCAACAGGGCGTCTAAATCCACCTCCCAGGGCCGGCCCTGGGGCGCGGGGGCGTAATCGCCCACGGGTTCATACCCCACGCCAGACACTTTGAGCGCCAAGCTGCTCAGCCATACATCGCGCACAGTCATCTGGTTCTGGGTGAGTGTGCCGCTTTTATCGGTGCAGATAGTGGAAATCACCCCCAGCGTTTCTAACACGGAGAGCTTTTTCACCAGCACACCCTTTTGGGCCAGGCGTTGCCCGGCCATGGCCAGGGCCAGGGTGAGGGTGGCGGGCAGCCCTTCCGGAATGGCAGCCACGATGATGCCTACCCCCAGCAGCAGGGCGTCGATGCTTTCCAAGTTAACGCTGTCATCCAAGACCCCAACCGCCAAAACCACCAAACCAATGATGAAGGCGATGATGGTAATGCGCTTGACCAACTGCTGCATCTCGGCTTGAATGGGGGTCACATCGTCGCGCACGCTTTGGGTCAGGTGGGCGATGCGCCCAAACTGGGTGAACATGCCCGTGGCGTAAACCACAGCCCTGCCTGTGCCGGAGACCACCGATGTGCCCGCAAACACCAGGTTGGGTCGTTCCAGCTCGCTCACGTTGTCGCGCAAAGAGGCGTCCGCCGATTTTCGCCCCGGCACAGCGTCGCCGGTGAGGGTGGCGTTATTCGTGCGCAAGCCATATTCTTCAACCACCCGGGCGTCGGCGGGAATGTTATCGCCTTCGGCCAACACCAACACATCGCCTGGGGCCACCAGGCTAGCCGGAACACTCACCACCACCCCGCCCCTCAGCAGCCGGGTATATTCAGGCAGCAAGCGCCGCAGCGCATAAATGGCCTGCTCGGCGCGATAATTGCGCCATAACGAGAAACCGCTGTTGATGATGACTAACGCCCAGATGCTCAACCCTAAGAAGGGCTGCCGGGCGATGAGCGCCGCCAGGCCGGCGGCCAGCAGCGCCGCCGATTGCGGGTGCAGGGCATGGGTAAACAAACGCTGCCAAAACGTGGGGCGTTTTTCTTCCGAGAGTAGGTTAAGACCAAAAAGCGCCTGGCGCGATTCTGCTTCCTCGGGCGAGAGTCCGCCAGGGGAGGTTTCCAGCGAAACAAACACCTCCGCTGGGCGCTGCGAATAAATCGGTTTCGATTCCATAAAGAACCGGCGTCTGCCGGAGAGGGGAGGCGCATCGTGCTCCCATCTCCGGCATGGTTGCTAATCCTCTGGCTTCTCGGTCTCTTTTGGCGCACCGCCCAGGCGTGGCTCATCCTTATCGGAGGTGAGATAGGGCGCTAATAGAGACGGCGCGTCGGGATGATCGGAATGAATGGCTTCTTCATAATCGCCAGGCGGAATTGGGAGCGTATCGGATGCGAAATGGCGGCGAATCCCAAACAAAGCGAAGAACCGTTCTAGCCACATCATCAGGCCGTAGCGATATTCCTGCATTCGCAGCGATTGCCACTCGACCAGCGACGCCATGGCACCCTGCACACGCGCTTTCTCGCGCACGATGCGGTGAATCTGATCGGCGTCGCGGAAGCCAATCTTTGAAACCAGCACGGTATTCGCCAGGATGACCAGTACCGAGAACGAGATCAGTACCACCCACCCCCCTTCTTCCCATTTGCCCACAATTTGGCCCACAAAGATCGTGGCCGAAAGGCCCGCAGCGAAGCCGGCAGCGCGCGCTCCCCAGGTGCGGCGTTTGCCGGTGAAATGTTCCAACACATGTTTGCGAATAGCCAGGCCCATCACCATAATGGGCATAAACACGCCAATTCCATAATACGGAACCGCCGCAGTGGTGCGCCCCCGCACCAGGAACATGATGACCAGGGCGATGATAAAGCCGGCGGTTACCGAACGGGTGAACGTGCCTTGGGGGTTGCGATAGACGACAATTTCGGGGATTTCTCCCATGGCTACATCGCGCCAGGCGGTGGCTTGCAGATCTTGGAAGGCAGTCATCGAAGCCGCGGCCAACAACAGCACCGCCAGCCCCTGGTAAACCCAGAACAAGATCGTTCCGCCGGGAAGCTGACCAAAGCCAATGAAGGCCAGGTTGCCTACCAGGGTGCGCCCCATGGTGTTATCGAAGGCATCGAACCGGATGGCAAAGGCTGTTAGCATCAGGGTTGTCAGGCCGCCATAGAACAGGAAGGAGGTTTGCACAATGCGCCCGATGCCGGATTTTTTGCTGTAGAAATCCCAAATGCGATGGAAACGTGGCAGCTTGCGCTTGGCCCACTTGATGATGTCGGCGTCTTCATTGATGATGAACTGGATGCCATCCGACATTGCTTCCAAACCCGAAAGCGCCACCAATCCCTTCATCGATGCAGTAAGCAGGTGGTAGATGGCTTGCCAAAATGAGGCTGTTTTGGGGGTTCCTTCAGGTGGGAAAGCCGGCACGCCGCCCACATCGGCGATTACCAGGCCCACTGTCATCACCAGGGTGAGCATGACGAAAATCGCCAGCAGTGCGAAGACCACACGCGCCGATTCTCCTCGCCCGCGGATAGTGAGAAAGAAGGTGGAAGACACCAACACGGCCCCGATCAAGAAGTGCCAGATCCAGTGAATGCCGGTGGCATTGCGCAAGGAAAGCAGCTGATCGACCCCGGAAAGGCTGGAAACGACGATGGTGAAAATGTAATCTTGGATTAATACGACCGCCACCACCAGGCTAAGAGCCGGCGTGAGATAGCGCATGGCGGCGGTATACGATCCTCCGCCCTCCCGGAAGATTCCCAGCGAATACATATATAGAATGCCGAACACAAAATTCGCCATGGAGATGATGCCCACCGGGATCATGGCGAGATGTTCCATGCCGTAGGGATGGAGCGCGCTCATCATTTCACCCGTGGCATAGAAGAAGGATGTGAAATAATCGACGCCAAACAGCGCCACGGCCGCCATCAGGCCAATTTGCCCGGCGCCATGCACTTTAGCATGTTCTTCGCGCTCGCGGGGCGAAATGCGATAGGCGAGATAGAACACTAATAAAAGGAGGATGATTGAAAACCACATAATTAAATTCCGTTCTTATTCGGATGCGAAAGTTTTTTCGAGTTCTTTGAGTTCTTCCAATAAATGCTTACGCGTGGAAGGACTCAGGCGGGTATCCTGCGCCACTTTTACTTCTTCGCGCCGGCAGGCCAAAACCACAAATGCCGGCACAAACATTATCCGTCCGGCAGGGATGATATCGAAGCGGTGGATTTTGCGGGCCAGGGTCTGGTCGTCGAAGTAGGGCAAGCTCAGGCTCAGGCCGCGATTGAGGTCGTTGTCTTGAGAGCGCCGGTGAATGGTGTGGATGATTTCTTGGGTTTCATACCGCGCCAGGGAACGGCCCTGGTTAATCAGTTGCCCCAAGATGCCATAGCGCTTTTGTTGGTATTCTGGGTCGGCCACCACATAGGGGGCCAGGGCCACGGCGGCGTGCAGCACACTGACATAACGCTGCATGGAGGCAATGTGGGCTTCGGCTTCGCGCATCGAGCCAACCAGCAGCTTATTGTCCTCGCCAAACGCCACCCATTGTGGCAGATAGAAATGGCGGGCATATTCAACATAAGGGACGAGCAGCTCGCCGCGGCCTTCTTCATCTTGCGTCTCGTCTTCGGCGATGGCGTCGGTAGAAGCAGTGATGGCCGACGAGGCTTTACTGGCGCCGACCACGGGGATGGTGGGCGTCTCTTCGCCGTCGGCGGCGCGATACACCACACTGCGGCCCGATGGAAGCATCTGGTGCACCATATGATAGACGGTGGCGAAGCGCACCAATCCGGCTGCGGCGGCGGTGGCGGGCGAGGCCCCGGCCTCCAACTCGTTCAGACGCATACGCAGCGCGTCGTTCAAACCGGAACGCGTGAGGCGCTGGATTAGCCCCCCGGCCGACTGCTCGCGTTCCTTGGGGGGAACCGTCAGTGGGCTTTCCAAGCCGGGCTGCGTTACCCGGTCTGGCAGGGTAAAGTGTTCTTGCGGGCTTTTCTTGATTAAGGCGTCGGCCAACTTGTGCGCCTGCGTATCCAAGAATCGCTGGATCATAGGCGGCTGGATCGAATACAGCGATTGCCAATGATTGAACTCCTCCGCCAGATAACCTGCGGCTTCATCAGGTGGTTGAGCAGCTGATGGATTGGTTGAGCGATAGTCGGTCATGGTTTATCCCCGGTCAGATCATAAATCGAACCTAAGATCATCACCGCGCCGCCCCCAAGGGAAGCGGCGCGCAAAATACAGATAAAATAGGAATAGATTATACCGGAAATCCGGGGGACTGCTAAAACAATTTTCTCCGGTTGCCTGAGACTGCTTAATGAGAAACAACCGGGAGATAACATTCCTCAAGGATATTACCTCCCGATTGGATTCCCATTATGCCAAGAGAAGCGCGGCGGCTGCGCGGCTTATGGATTAAGTGCGCCGGGGTGGGTTTCTTTGGGCGTTCCACCCAATTTTGGCGCAGGCGGCGGTGTTAGATAGGCTGCGAGAAGCGAAGGCGCTTCTGGACGGTCAATATGCATGGCATGGTCATATTCGCCCGCGGGAATGGGCGGGTCATAGCGCACCGGGCGCCGAACCCCGAAAACGGCGAAGATCTCCGCGATCAACGTCAGCACGCCATAGCGATATTCTTGCATCTTCAGCGCTTGCCATTCCACGATAGATGCCATCGCCCCTTGCACGCGGGCTTTTTCACGCACGATGCGGTGGATTTGCTGCGGGTCGCGATAGCCGGCGCGGGAGACGAGAATGGCGTGCGCAGCCAGCACTAAAATGCTGAACGAGATGAGAACTACCCAGCCGCCTTCTTGCCACTTTCCCACGACCTGACCAACAAAGACCATAGCAGCCAAAACCGAAGCGAACCCAGCCGCTCGCGCTCCCCATAAGCGCCGTTTGCCGGTGAAGGTGGCCTGGACATGGCGGCGAATCGCCAGCCCCATCACCATAATGGGCATGAACACGCCAATGCCGTAATAGGGCACGGCGGCGGTGGTGCGACCACGCACCAGGAACATGATAATGAGTGAGATGATGAATCCAGCCGTGACCGAGCGCGTGAACGTCCCTTGCGGGTTGCGATAGACCACAATTTCAGGAATCTCACCAATGGCTACATCCCGCCAGGCGGTGGCTTGCAAATCTTGGAAGGCTGTCATCGAGGCGGCGGCTAACAATGCTACCGCCAATACCTGATACGCCCAGAACAGGATCATACCGCCGGGTAACTGTCCAAATCCAATGAAGGCCAGGTTACCCACCAGCGTGCGCCCCATGGTATTATCGAAAGCATCAAAGCGGATGGCGAAACCGGCCAATATCATCGTGGTCAGCCCCCCATAGAACAAGAATGAAGTTTGCACAATGCGTCCAATGCCCGATTTGCCGCTGTAAAATTCCCAAATGCGGTTTAGGCGCGGCAGCCGGCGCTTTCCCCATTTAATCAGGTTCGCATCCTCATCAATCACGAACTGAATGCCGTTCGACATAGCTTCCAGGCCAGAAAGCGCCACCAGACCTTTCATCGAAGCGGTGAGCATATGATAGAGGGCTTGGGCGATGGTGGCGGGCTGAACGACCCCAGTCTGCGGCAGCGCCGCAACCCCACCCAGGTGTGCGGAGATGAGGCCGCCTACCATCACCACAGACAGCAAGATGAAGATCGCCAGCATGGCGAATACTACCCGCGCCGATTCGCCCCGCCCGCGAATGGTGAGGTAATAGGTGGCAGTGACCATAATCGCCCCGATGATAAAGTGCCAGGCCCAATGGATGCCGGTGGCGTTACGCAGCGATAGCAGTTGATCTACCCCTGATAGGCTGGACACTACAATGGTAAAAATGTAATCTTGAATCAGCACTACCGCCACCACCAGGCTGAGGGCTGGGGTGAGGTAGCGCATGGAGGCAGTGTATGATCCGCCGCCCTCGTTGAAAATGCCCAAAGAATACATATACAGGAAGCCAAAGACCCCGTTCGCCAGGGCGATAAACATCACCGGAACCATGGCGTAACGTTCCAGGCCATAAGGATGCAAGGCGCTCATCATTTCGCCAGTGGCGTAGAAAAACGAGGTGAAGTAATCCACCCCAAACAACGCCAGGGCGGCTAACAGGCCGATTTGCCCGGCGCCATGTACCTTAGCTTGCTCCTCGCCCTCACGTGGTGAGATACGATACGAGAGATAGACAATTATTCCAAGAAGTAAAATTGAGAACCACATAGAGCTATTCCAATCCTTTATCCTATAACGTTGGAAAAGGTTTTCTCCAACGATTTTATTTGATCCAATAAGTGAGTCCGCGTTGAGGGGTCTAAGTGCGTATCGCGCGCAACGCGCGCTCGCGCTTGTTGGCAACTGAGCACCAGGAAGGCCGGCACGAACAGGATGCGCCCGGCGGGGATCGCCTCCAACGCCAGCAAACGCAGTTGCAAAGCCTGATCGTCGAAGTAAGGAATGCTGATGGACAGCCCACGATTCAGGCCGTCGAGCGCCAAGCGACGGTGCACCTCGGCGATAATGTCTTGCATCTCGCAGTTCGCCAGGGAGCGTCCCTGGTTGACTAACTGTGCTAACATGCCATATCGCTTTTGCTGATAGACCGAATCTGCGGCGATATACGGTGCTATCTCCGCTGCTGTTTGTAGAATATCAACGTAGTTTTGCATAGAGGTCAATAGGGCTTCGGCCACAGCAAAGCTGCTTACTAGCAGCTTGTTATGCTCGTCTACCATTACCCATTGTGGCAGGTAAAAATGGCAGGCGCTTTCAGTATAGGGCGTCAGCAGTTCGCCGCGATCTTCAAACGCCAAGGCTTCATCTTCCGCAGGGGCGTTTTGCTTACCGGCTAACGCTGAAGCCGGGCCGCCCAAGCGCCAAGCAATTTCAGATGGAATGAGATCGGCCAGGTAATCTTGATCGTTATCGACGGCGGTGTTGATCGGGTGCAGGCTGCGTCCAGCAGGCAGTATTTGATATACCAGGTGTTTGACCAAAGCAAAGCGCAGCAGCGCCGCGGCCACAGCCAACCCTGGATTGTTGCCTGCTTCGAGCTGATCCAGGCGGTGACGCAGCACTGCGGCAAAGCTGGCCCCTTTAAGCCAATCGACCCAGGAGCGTACTGTTTGGCGACGCTGGTTTTTAGGCAAATTCAGCATGCTCAGGCCGGCGCTTTCCCCGCCGGGGAAGTTCACCTGGTCGGGCAAGGTAAACGACGCCCCTTGGGACGCCAATCGTCCTGGATGCCCCAGCGTCTGGGCAAGGGCCGCGGCTTGCGCTTCCAGGTGACGTTGGGTGAGCGCCGGCTGGACGGCATACAATGCCTCCCGTTGCGCATATTCTTGCGCCAGATAGCCGGCGGCAGGGCTAAGGCTGCTGTCGAGGGCTGAAACCGCAAAAGTTGTCGATAAAGAAACTGATTTCATGAGCCATTGTTCCCAGGCTTAAGCATACCGGGGCGGTATAAATTGGAAACAAAGGCTTAGGGCAGATGTATAAGGAAATAATAAAAAAAGGATGGAAAGAGCGCGGTAGTCAGGCTTGTAGAGCGAAGCGATAGCCTACGCCAGGCTCATTGAGCAGGTAGCGGGGCTGCTTGGGGTCGGGTTCTAGTTTTTTGCGCAGTTGGCTCATAAATACGCGTAGATATTCGACGTTTTCGGCGTATTCCGGCCCCCACACTTGGGTGAGGATGGTGCGGTGGGTGAGGACGCGTCCGGCATTGCCGGCCAGGTAGGCCAATAACTTGAACTCGGTAGCGGTAAGGTGGATTTCTTCGCCTTTAAGCGTCACCTGGTAACGCGGCAGGTCGATCACCAGGTCGCCGGAGGTGATGACCGTTTCCGCTGGACCTTGTGAGAGGGCTTTGTGACGCAAGGCCACGCGAATACGCGCCAGCAGTTCTTCAATGCCGAACGGCTTGGTCAGGTAATCGTCTGCGCCGTGGTCTAAGGCCATCACCTTGTCTTTTTCGGAGTCGCGTACCGAGAGGACGATGATGGGGGTTTGCGACCATTCACGCAGCCGTTGGCATACTTCAAAGCCGGAAATATCGGGCAGGCCCAGGTCGAGGATAATCACATCTGGTTCGGAGGCGGCGGCCAGCGCCAGACCCTCTTCGCCGCGGTTTGCCACTGAAAGGCGATAGCCCTTGGCGGTGAGAATGGTGCGCAGCGCCCGGACAATCTGCGGTTCGTCGTCAATCACCAGGATGTGAGGCTGCGGGTTCATATCTCGTCCGATTCTACCACCGGCGCCGGCGACCCCTCCAGGGTGAGTGGTGTGATGAAGTTGAAGGCGAAACCATGCGGCAAGTTTTCGGCCCAGATCTCGCCGCCGTGGGCCAGGATAATGCCCTTGCAAATAGAGAGGCCCAACCCAGCCCCGGTGATGCGTTCGGCGTCGGTGACGCGGTAAAACTTATCGAAGATGCGCTCCAAATGTTCGGCGGCCACCCGCGGCCCAGCGTTGGCCACCTGCACGTGGAGGCGCGGCGGCTTGCTTAGGGCGCGGGCGGTGATGCGAATAGGCGTGCCAGGTGGGGCGTACTTGATGCTATTACTCAGCAGGTTGGTGAAGACCTGCTCCATTTGAACGTAATCCAACGGGGCTAGCGGCAGATCATCGGGGATATCTAGTTCCAGGGGGTGTTCCTCCAGACTGCGCCGCATGCGTTCCGTTACCCCGTTGACGATCTCGCTCAGCAGGTTCCACTGGCGGTTGGGCTTGAGCGCGCCCGATTCGATGCGCGACATCGCCAACAAATTTCCCACCAGGTAGTTAAGGTGGTCGGTCTCTTCATCGATCACCGCCAGCAGTTCGGGGCGTACGTCGTTATCCCAGCCCACTTCGCCGCTGCGCAAGCTGGTGACGGAGGCTTTGATCGTCGCCAGGGGGGTGCGCAGATCGTGCGATACCAGCGATAGCAAGGTGGATTTCAACTGGTCGCTTTCTTCGAGCAGGTGGGCGCGATTTTCAGTCTGCACCAGCGCCGCACGATCGAGCGTCAGCGCTCCTTGAACGGCGAAGGCGTTCATCAGGCGCTGCTCGGCGGGAGAAAGCGCCCGGCTGCGCCAAATCCGCAGCTCGCCCATTAGCCCGCGCGCCGATTGCAGCGGTAGAACGGTGGTAGGGGGGCGCGTGGGCAGATCTCCGCCAGCTGGGGGGCCGGCCACCTCGGGTGAGGCGGCGGCGACTAACACCTCCACTCGCGCCGCCCCCAGACTTTCCTGGCTATGCTTGGCCAGGATGCGGCCAATGCGCTGCGGGTGGCTTTCGCCGGCCAGGGCGGTGTTGAGTTGGTATAGGCGCATGATTTCAAGCTCGCGGTCGCGGGCGGCGTCTTGTCCGGCGCGAGCGCGCCCAATCAGCTGGCTGATGAGCAAAGCCACGGCCAGGAACATGAGCAAAGCTAAAATGTCTTGCTTATTATGTACCCGCAGGGTGTGATACGGAGAAATGAAGAAGTAATTGAAGGCCAGGAAGGCGGTGATCGCTGCTGTCACTCCGGAGCCGAGTCCCCAGGCCACCGTGGCGGCGATAGCCGGCAGCATAAACAGCAGTTCCAGGGTGCTATAGGTGAGCACACTGCGAAACGGGGATAAGACCGCCGTGAGCAAAGCCGTGATCAGGACGGCCAGCATAATCCGGGCGGCGGTCTTTAACGTTTTCGATAGCCACCCAGGCAGACTTATTGAAAACATCTCACCTTCTTTTCAACGGGCGGTTTTACCGCCATCCCATATCTGCTCAAAGCCGAGGCATCATCCCCTCTCCTTGCCAGGCGGGTTCGCCCAGCCGCCGCGCCGGGTCTGGCTCACGGGGTTTCTTCTTGCCTATCCTCAGGTTTATCAAAAAATGGCGCGCACGGTTCGCGCCAGAACTTAAAGGCAAAGGGGATGCGTATGCGGTGACCTGGGTCCATCTCAGCCAGGGGCGGCAGGTCTTCTTCCATGAACCAGGCGGTTTCCAGCACTTCGTGCCCATTATTAACCGGTTCCTGATGCACTGGTTGGCACAGGAATTGGAAGTGGTAAAGATGCTGCGCCGTAACGCTGCCGCAGCGTCGCGAATCGAACACCCCCATGAAGGCGATTGCGTTGGCGCGCCAACCGGTTTCTTCGTAGGCCTCCCGCAGTGCGCCTTCAGCGGGCGTTTCGCCCACCGCAATCGCCCCACCGGGCAGCGCCCATAGTCGGTTATCGGCGCGCCGAATAAGCAGCAAGCGCCCGGCGGCGTCGATGATGGCCGCATCGCCCGTGACTAACGGGGTTGGGCGACTAAAGATCGGCGCACGCAGCGGTTCAAGCTCATCGACGGTCTTGTCCACTGCCAAGGCCAGTAACTGCATGGAAATGTCTTGCAGGCGGTGGTAGTTTTCCAGGTCGTAAGGGTTTTGGCTGTACAGCAAGCCGGTCGCCGACATATCACGCAGCTTTTCGGATAGCTCGGCCAGGGATGAAGAAATGTTAGCAGGCGGCAAGGTTAACTCCTGGGGTTATTATACTGCGGAACCCTAAGCGGGGTAAAATCGTCCTCAATGCGTATGAATAAAAAAACCGTTTTCCTGATTGGCGTGGCGCTGCTGGGCGTGGTGGGTCTGTGGGCGGCCTGGGATGTTTTTGGCGATCTGCCCGACCCTCAAACCATCTCGGAGCGTTTGAATACCCCATCGGTGCGCTTTGAAGATCGCCATGGGCGTTTGCTGTACGAAGCCACCCCCCACGACGGCGGTCGGCATCGCGTCGCCGGCTTGGATGAGATTCCCCTGGCTTGCCGGCAAGCGACCGTGGCCGTTGAAGATCGCAGCTTCTACCGCAATCCCGGCGTAGACCTGGGCGGGGTGCTGCGGGCGGCGTGGCTTAATTTGCGCAGCGGAGAAACCGTGTCTGGTGGCAGCACCATCACGCAGCAGGCGGCGCGCAACTTACTGCTGGAGGCCGGTGAGCGCAGCGAGCGCACCTTGCGCCGGAAGCTGCGTGAGGCGGTGCTGGCGGTGCGCCTCACCCAGCAATTTAGCAAAGACGATGTGCTGGCTTTATACCTGAACCAGACCTATTACGGCGGCATGGCTTATGGCTTGGCCGCCGCCGCCCAAACCTTTTTCGCCTCGCCAGTAGATCAGCTAGACCTGGCCCAATGCGCCATGTTGGCCGGTCTGCCCCAGGCGCCGGCGCGCTATAACCCTTTCACCGACCTTGAAGCCGCTAAGGCCCGCCAGGCGGTGGTGTTGCATTTGATGCAGCAGGCCGGGATGATATCCGCCGAACAAGCCCAGGCGGCGCAGCGCGAACCTCTGATTTTAGCTGAGACGCCCTACCCCATCGAAGCGCCGCATTTCATCATGATGGCCCGAGCTCAAATCGACGCCTTGTTCACCCCAGAGCAAATTTACGCCGCCGGCGGGCTGGTGGTGCGCACCACCCTAAACCTGGATTGGCAGGGCCTGGCCGAAGACGCCATCCAGCGTCGGCTGGAGATTCTCCGTGGTCAAGACGGTGGCTTGGGGCATAACGTCAACAGCGCCGCTCTGGCGGCCCTCGACCCCAACAGCGGAGAGGTGTTGGCCCTGGTGGGCAGCGCCGATTACTTTGACGCCCGGCACGCCGGCGCCCTCAATATGGCGATGGCCCCCTTGCAGCCCGGATCGGCGCTCAAGCCGCTGGTTTACGCCGCCGCCCTCGACCCGCGCTACGCCGACGGCCCACCCTGGACCGCCGCCACCATGCTGCTGGATATCGCCCAGCCCTTCCAGACCGCTGCCGGGCAGGCGTTTAACCCCACCAATTACAACTTTGCGGAGCATGGCCCGGTGTCGCTGCGCACTGCCTTGGGTTCATCACTCAACATTCCCGCTGTGCTCACCCTCCAGCATGTTGGGGTCAATCGCCTGACGAGTTTAGCCGGGGCGCTGGGCCTCACCACCTTGCAGGGCGGGGAAACTTACGATCTTTCGCTGGCGTTGGGCGGGGGGCGGGTGCGCCTGCTGGAACTCACCGCGGCTTACGCCGCCTTTGCCAACACCGGCTTCCGCGTTTCCCCGCAGATCCTGCTAGAGGTGCGCTCCGGCCGGGGGGATGTATTATATGCGCCGCCGCCAGCGGTGCAAGAACGCGTCTTGGATGAGCGCCTGGCGTGGTTGATTAGCGACATCTTAAGCGACGACCAGGCGCGCAGCCTGGGTTTCGATGCCCACAGCGTGTTAGAGATCGGCCGTCCGGCGGCGGTCAAGACTGGCACGACCAGCAACTTTCACGATAACTGGACGGTGGGATACACCCCACAAGTGGTGGTGGGGGTATGGGCGGGCAACCCAAATTATGAATCGATGCGCAATGTCACCGGCATGACCGGCGCAGCCCCCATCTGGCATAGTTTTATCCGCGCCGCCCTGGTGGGGCAGCCCGTCCTGCCGTTTGTACGCCCGGCGGGTTTGCACCGGATGCAGGTGTGCGCCGTTTCGGGCATGCTGCCCAGCCCGGCGTGCCCGTATACGCGCCTGGAATGGTTCATGGAGGGAACAGAACCGCGCCAGCCAGATACCTTGTACGTGAACCAAATCATCGACCGCCGCACAGGCATGTTGGCCGGCGACTCGACCCCGCCCGACCAACGCCAAACCCTGACCGCCCTCGACTTGCCGCCCATTGCCCAAGCCTGGGCGCAGCGCCAGGGTGTGCGCCTGGCCTCCGAATTTGCGCCGCTCGCCTACCGCCACGGAGGGCAACCAGGCGTGGTGGGCAAGTCGGGCTTTCCGTCCGCTCCAGGCGGCCCGCCCACCCAGCCATCCCCAGCCGGCGATTTGCGCTTGCTAAGCCCCACTTCGGGCAGTGTATATCAGATTAGCCCCAGCGCCCCTGCCGATACCCAGCTTTTGCGTATTGAAGCCGCCGGCTCTGCCCAGCTGCAAGAGGTGCGCATCTATGTGGATGGTGTGGTGTGCGCGGCAGGCGGGGCGCTGCCTTTTAGCGCCTGGTGGAAGCTTACCGCGGGAGAACATACCTTGTGGGCCGAGGGTGTGCTGCCCGATGGCAGCCTGGTGCTCGGCCCACGGGTGCATGTTACCGTTAAACCATAAAGCCTGCATTCCTGGTCTCGCCAGGAATACAGACCTTATGGGCATTGGGGGCGTTACCCTTTTCTCCGGTATGGCAAAGCTTCGGGGGGTGTGGAACCGCGCCGGGCAAACCGGCGGTTAGGCCCGTCCGCCTTTTAGGCTGTCTTGCAAGACCTTTAATTCATCCATGCGGCCTTCGTTGGCTAGACGAGCCTGCTCCGGCCATGAAGCGGGGTTCATGTACTGGTAGCCGGCGGGGGCCAACAGCAGGCGCAGTTGATCTTCGGTGGCGGCGGCCAGATCGGTAAAGTTATTAATTCCGTTGGCGTGAAGCAGCTCGTTCACGCGTGGGCCAATGCCTTCAACAATGGTGAGATCGTCAGTCGGCGCGAGGGGGGCGTCGCCAGGCATAACCGCGCCGCGCCCGAACTCCGCGGCTTCGATTTCGGCGGGCGCTTCCTCAATAAGCTCCGGTTCCAGCATCACTGCCGGCGAGGTATCAAAGGTGGCGTCTTCCATAGCAGAAAGAGCCGCCTCTTCATCCACCGCGGCGCGCGTCACCGATTGGGCCTCATCCCCATATTCGGCGTGCATCTCTTCGTGATGTACGGGGAAATCCGGCGTGTTTTTGGTATTGCGCAGCAGCGCCCACCAAATAATGAGTATAACGACTACGATGATGATTAGTATGAACCAGCCCATGTTATTCCTCCTTTGTACTGAATCGCACCTGAATTAACCTCCATTATACAGTAAACTGCATAAAAGGATGGTAGGGGATGTTCTTAAAACGGCTTTGGCGGAGGTTAGAGACCTCCGCCAAAGCCGCCCAGGGCCGGAATTTTCGTTAGACCCCCTGACCAGGGGGTAAGTTTACGCCCTTCCGGCAGATGCACGTGAGTTTTGAACTACTCTAGACCTCTCTCATCCACCGCCCTCTGATCTAGCCGACACGGGGAGAGCGGGGAAGATTTCGCAGCAACGGGAAGGGGGCCAGGTGATCAGGTTTACTCGCCCCTTGCGGTACAACCGCCATTAGGAAGCTCCTCTTTGTGACCCGGACTGGTATCCAAATCATACTTGAAGAGCTTCCTTTTTGCTTAGCTTGTTACGTAGGGGTTGGGCTTCGCGCAACCGCCTCCCCTGGTAATTCAAGATTTACGGCTGGATGGTGAAGAGCATCCCTGCGCCGCGTCCGTAGACTTCGGGGAAGTAGAACTCGGAAGCGGTGGTGGGGATGACGCGATATTGCCCCGGCGCGCCGGCGCGCACCAGGTAGGTGTATACATAGGTTCCGGCTGGTAGATATTGCGCCGAGAGGATCACTTTTTCATCTTTGTATTGGATGTGGTCAAACGCCCACCAACCGAAACCGCGCCAGGCCAGGTCTTGACTGCTGATCTGCTTGGGGATCTCGATGGTTTGTGGGCTGGTAGCGAGGGATTGATCCACTGCCTCAAAGCCGGCCGGTAGGGGGTCGTCTACCACCACGTAGTGCAGGCTGTTGGGCGCAACCAGGGTGAGGCGCGTCAGCAGCAGCTCGCCTTGCTGGGTCTGCGTCACCGGCGTGGTCAGATCGTCCAGGCGATAGTAGCTGCGGCTAACGGTGATGCCGCGCGCCAGGGGCTGAATTTGTTCAACCGGCAAGGTGACGTTCAAGTAGGCGGTGTAGTATAAGTTGCCGGCCCCGGCCTGGCGCGTGATTGCCAGGCGGTTGAGAGCGTCCGGCAGCATGTTGTGAATGTCTACCTTTAGCTCTAAGGTTTGGCGCAGGGTGTCGGAGTTAGCCTCGCCCGCGCCCAATGTTTCGCCGTTCAAACCCACGGCGTAGGTGTAATTGGCCTGCAGCTCGCCGCTGCCCTTCATCCAGCGCGTCAGGCCCAGCAGCGTCCAGGCGTTTTCTTGGGTGGTAAGCCAATGTCCGTCGATGCGATGACTCATTAGCCAGCGCACGGCGTTGGCGTTAATGGGGTTGTTCGCATCCAGGTTGCTCAGCACCGAAAGGACAATCGCCGTGGTGCGCGTGTCGGTGTTCCAGTTCCAGGTGTCGGAGGTGGCTTCTTCCCAGTGGGTTCCGCTGGCCGAGACCACCGCCTGGTTGGCGAGGTTGGAGCGCAGCGTGGCGACCCGCCCGTCGCCTGGGTCAATCCAGGCCAGGGTTTGCGCCAGGAATGCCTGGACGTAAATTTGCAGGCTGCGGCGCTGCTCAAACACCTGCACCGTGGCGCTGATGTTCGGCGCGCCGGCGCGGGCTAATACGTACAGGATGAACACCTGGCGATTAAGCGTGTGGGGTTCTTCCAGCGCATTTAAGCCGACGATCTGGTCGCGCAAGTAGCTTACGGCCTTATCCAGCATCGCAGCCGAAACACTGTAGCCGGCGTCGGAGGCCTCGACTAGGCCCAACACGGCGTAGGCGCTCACCAGCGGGTCGCTCTTATCCGCCCCACTCCACCAGCCCCAGCCGCCGTCGGCTAATTGGGCTGCTGCCAGGCGCTGCAAGGCCGAGTTCACCTGTTCTTCCAGGCCGTCTTTCAAAGCGGGGTCGTTTACCCCGGCGGCTTGCATGGCTTGCACGGCGAGGATATTGGGTAAGAAGCGCGAGATCGTCTGCTCAACGCACTCATAAGGATAATCCTTGAGAAACGCCAGGCTGTCGGTCATTCCGGCGGCCAGGGAAGGTTGCAAACGAATGGTGAGTTGGCCGCTTCCGGCGGTCATGCTTTGCGGCAGCAGTACGCCCTCCACTTTGGTTCCGCCTTCAGTAAGCATACCGGATGTCCCCACGCTTTCAGGGGCTTCGTAGCGGTAGACGGGTAGGCCCTGGTTTTCGAGGACGCCGGCCGGTGGGCGGCTGGAATCTTCGTAACCGCCGCCGGCCGCGCGGAACACCAGATCGACGCGCTGCGCCTCTGGTAAGACATTGACATTCCATGTTACCAGGCGCTGGCTCTTGGCCGGGATGCCAATGGCCTGGCTGATGGGCGAAGTGCTCTCCAGCCCCTCGGCTTGCAGGCTCACGATCACATCCAACGCCGCGTCGGTGTTGTTATGCACCGCTGCGCCCAGCAGGGCCTGGTCGTTGACCACGAAGAAGCGCGGTGTTTGCGGGCGCACCAGCAGAGGCCGGGTGCTGATGATATCGATGGTGGTTTGGCCGACGCGCGTATCACTGGTGACGGCCCGCGCTTCCATGCGCCAGGTGGTGAGGTTATCGGGCAGGGTGACGACAACTGTCGCCTGACCAGCGGCGTCGGTTTGCACGGCCCCATCCCAAAACGCAGTATCGGGGAAGTTTTGGCGCACCGCAACCACCCCCAGGTCGGCATTCCCGCCGCCGCCGGCGGCCAGCCCCATCTGTACCTCCTCAGCGATTTCGGCGTTGTACTCGTCAATGTTCTGCACCAGGCTCACGCTGGTCTGCACCCCCAGGTTGCGGCGATTGTAGAAGAAGTCCAGGATGGGCGGCGAGTTGGGCGGCAGTAGCGAGAGCGTCGCCAGGTCGCTCAGGCTAAGCGACACCTCGGCGGATACCGGGCTTCCATCTTTGGATGTGGTAGTGATGGTATAGCGCACCTGTTCGCCGGGGGCGGCTTGCGGCTTATCTGGTGTGAGGGTGACCTTAAGCTCTTGTTGGCGGGTGGCGACTTCAACCTGGGCCACCCCGGTCTTGAAGTTGGGCCGCGGGTTATCTGCATCCACGCCCTTAATCACCACCGCCGAGATATATACATTGGGGGCCATATCGGGGGTGATGCGCAGCTTCACCACGGTGCTGTTATCGGCCAGGGGGACCACTTCGCTGTAGCGAATGCGCCCCCGCTCCACCGTCACCAGGGCCAGGGCCGGCCCCGGCATGGGGGAGGCGATGAGCACTTCGGCGATGTCTCCGGGTTGGTAGCTGCGCTTATCGGTAATCAGGGCAAAGCCGCGGTCGTTGCTCTGCCGCCAGGGGATGTAATCCTTGCCGGCCACCCACAGGTAAGCTGTGGCCGAGCCGCGGTTGCCTTGGGCGTCTTGCGCCGTCACACGGGCTTTGTACACACCGCCCTTTTCGGGGGTGAAGCGCACTTCGGCCTTGCCCTGAGCGTTGGTGTTGATGTCATCGATGGTCTGGACGGGGATTTCCTCTACATCCGATTTCCATTCGACGCGCCCGGAGGGCAGCTGCTCTTGCACCGAACGCCACACGCGCTGTACGATCTCCACGCTGAGCTGCTGGTTAGGGAGGATGTTGCCTTCCCAATCCAGGGCGGCCAGGTCGAAGACGGCTGGTTTGCCCTCCTGGCCCACATAGCCGCGGGTTTGAATGCCAGGGTACACCTGGCTGCGGTGAGCGGTCACACTGGCGCGCCCGCTGACGGTGGTTTGGGCCAGGTCGGTCAGGTCGGCTTCGAACACCAGGGTTTGGCTTTGGCCCTGTTTATCGAGGCTGGCAGGCAAGCTCAGGCTAAAGCGCCCATCGGCGCTGGTGAGGCCCTGGCCGTCGGCTAACACCCCGCTTTCGCCGGACGAGCCTTGGTCGTTGTATTCATAGAAGGCCAACTCGTCCATATCGGTAAAGTTATAGCCCGAAAAATCGACGGGAGGCTGGAAGGTGAAGGGTTGAGCGCGCAAGCGCCAGGTCACCTCCGCCCCGCCCACCCCGCCGCCGGAGTAGTAGGTGGTCAATACCTGGGCGGTAAAATCACGCCCGTTGAGCAGGTTTTCCGGGGCTGCCGAAACCTGCACCTGGAATTCGGGTTTGCGGTATTCGGCCACGTTAAAATCTACCGAACCGAGATAATTTTCATCGTCGCCCTGCGGCATCAGCACCGCAATAGTATAGGCGCCCAAGGCCGCGCCGGGGTCTAGCTTAAATTCGCCGCTAAATGTGCCGTTGTCGTTCAAGGTAGTCTCACCGTCGTAAACGGTTTCGTCGTAGTTGCTGATGCGGATGTGGTAAGTTTGGTCGGACGGCAGGCGGTAGTTCAGGTCGTTATCCACGCGCACAATTCCCTTGTAATACACCGGCTGGCCGGGACGGTAAATTGGGCGTTCGGTGTACACATACGCCACCGTGCGGAAGGCCGGGGCGTAGAAATCGCTCCAAATGCCGTAGTCGTACAGGCTGAACCCGCTGCCAAAGCTGCTGTCGGCGAAGCCGAATACCCCGGCGTTGTTCACCAGGACATAGTTGGCGTTGTTATCCTTGGCGTCGATTTCCACCTGGGCCAGGCCGTCTTTATCGGTGGCGGCGCGAGCAAGTTCGCTCCCCTTTTCATCATAAAAGATCGTTTCGGCCCCGGCGATAGGTTGGCCGCTTTCCATGTCTGTTACCCAGGCCAGGGCCTGGCCGCGGGCGCTTTTGAAGGTGATGGCGGCATTGGCGACGATCAGGACATGGTTGTCCAGGTAAGGGGATTTATCGTGGGGGATGCCCTGGGCGTTCAGCGCCAGGAAGTAGAAGCCGGCCGGCAGCGGGCTGCCGTTTTGTTGGGGTTGGAAGGCGGTAATCTGGCGCTGGTTGATTATCTTTGATCCGTCTTGTCCATCTTGCCAGATCGCTTTTCCGCTGGGAATGCGATATTGGCCGGGGTCGCTTGAATAATTTCGGAAGCTTATCACCTGGTCGAGGGTGAGCGTGCCCAGGGTGGCGGTTATTGGGCCGGAGTTGGCGTGGGCGACGTAGAATTGCTGCGCCTGGCTTGGGCCGTTCTCGCGCATGATAACCGGGCCATAAGGCATAGCCAGCCTGGCGTAGGGCTGCTCTTTGCCGGTGGTAAAACGCACCACTTTCTCGGTGGTGATGCGGTTGCCGTAAATATCTTCCATACCGGGGGTAAAGCGCACCACGTACTCAGTGGATGGTTCAAGCAGCCACACGGCATAACTCCACTCCCATTCGCTGTAATAGCCTTGGGGGTCGGTTTGTTTTGGGGCGGGGGTCACCTCGATGTGGGGAAGAATGGTGTCAATGCGCATAGGCGAGGAAAACTTGATGATCAGCCGCCCCGAATAATAACCCTGCGCGCTGCCGTTGGCCGGTTCCACCTCTTTGATGGCCGGGGCGGGGACAGTTTTGAACTGCCATTCGAGCGGTTTTTCGAGAGGCACGCCTTGATTGGTGGCCCCGTCAACTCTAAGGGTGTAAGATGCGCCTAGCGCCAGGCGTTGGGTAGGGGTGATCGATACGCCCTGGCTGTCGTCGTCCCAGCGGAAGGTATAGCCGCCGGAATAACCGCTCAGGCTGCTGGCGTTCTCCACCGCGGCCGCATCCATCGGCTGCAAGAAGCGCACGTAAAACCAATCGTCGAGCAGCAGTACTTTCGCGCCGGCAGGGTTGATATAGCGGTCGGAGACGGAGAAATAATCGATGCCGGGCGTGGCGGTGCTGAAGCTCCAGCTGTAGGCGTTATCCAGGCTGGAAGCCCCGTCGGCGTCTTTCAGGCCGGGGTTAATCGTTACGGTGTACTGGACGCCGCTGTTCAAGAAGCCGCTGGGCCGAAAGACATATACCGAAGTGTTCACCCATTCACCCTGGCCTTCCACGGTTGGGCGGATGGTGAGCGGCTGGGGCAGGTTGGCCGCCTCTTCGGCGATGACTAAGGGAACCACCGGGCGATTGAAGATGACGGTAATAACGGCTTGACTATCGACGTCCTGCGCGTCGGGCAGGGGGAATACCTGGCTCACCTCCAACGGCCCGGTAGTTTGGAATTGGAAGGATACCGGCTCGGTGAGCTTTACGCCCTGGGCGCTGGCGGCGTTGGCCGAAAGGCCGGCGAAGTACAGCTGCCCGCTTTCCAGAGGCTGCTTGGGCTGGAAGCGCAGCGTACGGGCATCGGGCCAGGAGAGCGCCCCTTCCAGCATTTGCCCATTAGGGTCGGTGACCTCCAGGGCGTCGGCGGTGGCGGCGGCGTCCATGGGCTGGTCGAAGCTAATGTCAATCGGCCCGGTGGGCGACACCTCGCTTTGGGGCAGCGGCTGCAGCACCTGCGGCGGCAAAGGTTCGCCATCGTCGGCAGCTTGCAAGCCCGGGGTGGGCGATGCAGGCTTGGGCGGATTGATTTTTGGTTCAGAAGGCGGCGCAGCCGGCGGCGCGTTAGGCGGCGTCGCGGGCGTTTCCGGTTGTCCGGGCGCAGGCGGCGGGCTGCCGGCCTGGCAGGCGCTAAGCAGTAAGGTGAAGATCATAAAGATAGCAAAAAATCGATTTAGGGTAGGCATAGGTCATTCCTCTTTTGCACGATTGACTGGCTTTGAGTGTTCACCCAAGCCAGGGTTTTATCAGGCGGCGCCCCATTACTCGCGGATTTCCACCACAACCCCATCTTCCGCCCAGTCATACAGCCATTGAGCGGCGGGCAAATCCAGGATAATGCAGCCATAAGAAGCCGGTTTGCCCAGGATGTTCGCCCATAAGCGCCGCCCATTAGAAAGGGTGGGCAGGCCGTGAATGCCGTTCATGAACCCCGGCCAGGCTTCATATATCCCCAGGAAGTTGGGCATGTTTAAATCCCATACGGAGGCGTAGGCGTCTTTGACGTGCGTTTGCACCTGGAACACCCCCGGTTGGGTAGGCGAGCGGTCGATGCCGGTGCTGATGATGAACTGCTGAACAGCTTGCCCCGCCTGATAAACAACCATCCGCTGCTGTGAGATGCTAATCACCACCCGCTTACCGGGGATAACCGGCAGGGGCAAA
The DNA here is from genome assembly GCA_964531975.1 of uncultured Anaerolinea sp. Taxonomy (GTDB): domain Bacteria; phylum Chloroflexota; class Anaerolineae; order Anaerolineales; family UBA4823; genus RBG-16-57-11. The sequence continues at coordinate 31,285 of CAZHFU010000031.1, forward strand.
AGTTGATCTTTAGATGGAATGATCAGCTCTTGCCCGGCGCGCAAGGCATCGGGGTTTACTGCCGGGTTGGCTTGGGCGATCATCCAGTAGGGCATGCCCAGCTTCCAGCCGATTTTGAGCAAGGTCTCTCCCGATTGTACCGTATAGCGGGTGGGATGATGGCTCACATTTACCCAGAAAGGCTGGCGGTTCACCAGGGCGGCGGCCAGGCCGGGGGCGTTGGCAGCCCCATCAATGAAGCGCGCCCCGCCCAAGGCGCCGCCTTGCGCGGTCAAATAGGCGGCGATGGCAGGCTCATCGAATGCAACATGAGGCCCATCCGGCCCGTCTTCAACCCGCAGCCAGCCCACCACCACCGCGCGGGGCGTCTCCCAGGCAAAGGTTTCGTTGCTCACCGCATCGTAAGCGGAAATGGACGGTGGGGTCGCCAGCAAGCGTTCAGCTTCAGCCAGCGCCGGGGTGGCGTCCAGGATGTCTGGAGAAATGGGCAATGGCAGCACGGTCAATTTTCGAGCTTCTAACACGGCTTGCGGGTCGCGGCGCAAGCGCGCCAGGGCGTCTTCAATATTGATGGTGTAGCCCAATTGCCCAGGCGTGAGGGCAAAGTGATCGCCTTCCAGGCGCAGGCCAGCGTTGCGGGGCGGTTGGCTGAGATGGGGGGCGATGGCCTCCAGTCCGGCGCGGGCGGCGGCTTCGTCGAAGGCCAGGGGAGCCGGCGCATCCCAACCGCTTAACAAGGCGATGACAAACTCCTCTGCACCCCGCACCAGGCCGCCGGTTCGCCCCACCTGGAAGGCGCTGCGAGCGGCGGCGGAGGCGTCCAGGCGCAGCCCTAATTCGTTCACCCCCATCGGGTACTGCTGGATGCCGTTGCTCACCAGCACCTGGTCGGGGCGCTCCTGGCGGGCCGCCAGCAGCTTTTCTGCTTCTGTTTGGCGCATACCGCTTAAGCCTAAACCGGCCACGCTGACCCGCGGCATGATGCGCTGAGCGGCGCGGTAGTAGCCGAACAGCAGAGCTGGTACTGCAAAGGCTAAAACCACCGCGCCCACGCCCAGCCCAACGAGGGCGGCGAGCATTTGTCGCCAGGCCCGCCGCGGCCGGCGCGCCAGGCGCACCCGAATTAGCCCGTCGCCGGTTGAACTGGGGGTATGGGGATATGGGGTTCGCGCTCGCCCCCCTGACGGCCGGCGAACGCCCACCGCGAGCGCCGCGCCGCGCTGGGCCGCGGAACGCACACCGTTCCGCGCAGCCGGCGGTACGGCGCGCCCCGGCGGCAGAGCGTTGATGGGGCGGCGGATAAGGCGTGGAGCAGATTTGGCGCTCATTACGGGTTAGACGATAGATTTAGAAAGATAGTTCCTCAAGGGGTGTTTTATCCGTTATAATTTGTACAATCTAACCAGACCTGGCCCGCGGCGGTTCCTCCGCTCGACCAGGGCGCTCCTTCAGGGCAGGGTGGCGGGCCGTTTTTCGTGGCCTCATTCCCGACCGGCGGTAAAGCCCGCGAGCAGCTTTGGCTGCACGATTCGGTGAAACTCCGAAGCCGACGGTATAGTCCGGATAGAAGAAGGCGTGCAGCATGTGCGGCGTAAACCAACCTGTTGGACTGCGCCGGGCCGCGCTGTCCGGCTGATGAACCCTTGCCCTGAAGTGATGCTTTAGGGCTTTTTTTATGGTGTGGGATGGCCGATACACGCAAAATGAATTTGTTCAATCTTCCCGCTAAAATAACCTCGCCGGATGCCAGGCAGCGCTCGCTTGGTTGGCTGATGCCGCTTTCTTTAGCAGTAGCCTTGCTGGCCTGGGAGCTTTTTACGCAGGTTAGCCGTGTCCCTAGCTTTATTTTACCCTCTCCCAGCCTGGTGTGGGAGCGGTTGGTGGAGGCGCTGCTCGATGGTGAGCTGCTGCGCCACAGCCTGGCGACGCTGAGCGAAGTGATCCTGGGTCTGCTGGCGGGAGCGGGGCTTGCCATTTTGTTGGGCTATTGGCTTACCCGCCTGCCTGGCCTGGAGCGAATTGTTTCCCCATATATCGTCGCCAGCCAATCTGTGCCGGTAGTGGCGATTGCCCCCTTGCTGGTGATCTGGTTCGGGCCGGGCATGCTTTCGAAAGTCCTCATCTGCGCCCTGGTGGTGTTCTTCCCAGTTTTAGTGAATACGGTGGTGGGCTTACGCTCTACCCCTAGCGACTTACGCAATTTGATGCGCTCGTTGCAAGCCACGCGTTGGCAAACTTTTCGCTTTTTGGAGATGCCGGCCGCTTTGCCGGTGCTGTTAGGGGGATTGCGCATCGGGGCCACCCTGTCGGTGATTGGCGCAGTGGTAGGGGAGTTTATCGGGGCCGACCGCGGGCTGGGCTTTATGATTAATCGCGCCCGCGGCTCTTACGATACCCCGCTGGTGTTTGTGGCGGTCTTCACCCTGGCGCTGATGGCGCTGACATTATATGGCGTGGTGGCGGCGCTGGAAAAAAATAGTTTAAAATGGCGCGATTAAAGGAGAGAAAAACCAAATGCTAAAACCAAAAATGCGTTTTCTAAGCAGTGTGGCGTGCCTGGTGGGGCTGTTAACGGCCTGCGCCGGGGCGGCTACACCCCAGGCCCCGGCCTCGCTCACAGCAGTGCGGCTGCCGATGGGCTATATTCCGAATGTGCAGTACGCCCCCTTCTACGTGGCAGATAGCAAGGGCTTCTTTAAAGAAAATGACCTGGAGATCACCTTCGATTACAGCCCCGAAACGGATGGCGTGGCTTTGGTGGGGGCGGGCGAGCTGCAATTTTCTGTGGTGTCTGGCGAGCAGGTGCTGCTAGCGCGCGCCCAAAACTTGCCGGTGGTCACTTTCTTTGCCTGGTGGCGAAACTACCCGGTGGCTGTGGCGTCCCTGAAAAGCCAAAATATCCTCAAACCGGAAGACTTGAAAGGCAAGAAGATTGGTCTGCCTGGTCTGTACGGAGCCAACTACATTGGGCTGCAAGCGCTGCTCGCCGCCGGTGGGCTAACCGAAAAGGATGTGCAGCTTGAATCGCTGGGCTTTAACCAGGTAGAGGCCCTGGTGTCGGGCCGGGTGGATGCGGTTTCGATTTATGCCAATAACGAGCCAATTCAACTCAAGCTTAAGGGCTACGAAGTGGACGTGGTGCGCGTGGCCGATTATGTGCAGTTGGCTTCGAATGGGCTGTTGACCAATGAAAAAACCATTGCCGAACAGCCGGAGTTGGTCAAACGCATGGCGCGGGCCGTGGCGGCGGGGGTTAATTACACCCTGGCGAACCCCGATGAAGCCTTTATGCTGTGCACCCAATATGTGGAAGGGCTGCGCAGCAGCGACCAGACCGCCCAAAAGGAGATTTTCCTCGCCTCGATGGAGTTTTGGAAGCCCACCGCCGGCCAGCGGATGGGTGAATCGGACCCGCTGGCCTGGGAAAATATGCAGCAGGTGCTGCTTAACATGGGGCTGCTTAAGCAGCCGCTGGATTTGCAACAGGCTTTTACGAATGCGTTCATCCCCACCAAGTAACGGATGCCAAAGCGTCCAGGTTTTGCTGAGCGTACAGGGCCTTTCGGTGATCTTTCCAAACGAAAGCGGTGGGCTGCACGCAATCGACCAGGTGAGCTTTGATGTGCCGGATCGTCAATTTGTGTGCATCTTAGGCCCGTCTGGCACGGGCAAGAGCACCCTGCTGCGCGTGCTGGCGGGGCTGCTGCCGGCGACGCATGGTCGGGTTTGCCTGGCGGGGCAGCCGCTTACCGGCCCGCGCCGCCAGGTGGGTTTGGTGTTTCAAAAAGCCAACCTTATGCCCTGGCGCACAGCCCTGGAAAACATCACCTTGCCTTTGCAATTAGAAGGTGTGCCGCCTAGTCTGGCTAAGCAAAAGGCCCGAGAGATGGTAGAATTAGTAGGTTTAACCGATGCGGAAGATGTCTTGCCGCGCGATCTGTCTGGCGGCATGGCCCAACGTGTGGCAATTGCCCGCGCCTTAGTGCATGAGCCGGATATTCTGTTGTTGGATGAACCCTTCGGCTCGCTAGATGCTCTGACGCGTGAACGCATGGGTGGAGAACTGCTGCGCATCTGGCAGACTAATCAAAAAACCGTTTTGATGGTGACTCACTCAATTTCGGAAGCGTTGTTTCTCGCCGACCGGGTGCTGGTGTTAAGCGGAACCCCTGGTCGGTTGGTGCAAGACTTACCGGTGGATTTTCCCCGCCCGCGCCTCGAAGCGATACGCTATACGGAGAGGTTCGGGCTTCTGGCTGAACAGGTGCGCGCAGCTCTATGAGCGATGCGAAAATTGTTTGTTTGAAGGTGAATAACATGATAAAGAATCTGACTCGTAATCTAACCCTGCTGGCGCTTTTAGCCGCATTCCTGGCTCTGGCAATCACCTTCCAGGCGCACGCCCAAGTGGGCCTTTCACTTACGAAACTCTCGATTGACTTTTGGCCCGAATATGATAGCCCAGAAATGTTGGTGATGTATAACTTCAGCCTGGCCGGCGCAAACTTGCCCGCAGAAATCAAACTGCGGATTCCCAAGGATGCGGAAATCAACGCCGTGGCGGTGTGCCAACCGTCAGGCGATTGTTTCAACACGGAATATACCCAATCTAACCAGGGTCCATGGAAGGTGGTTGCTCTGCAAGCCACCCTTTCGGATGTGCGGGTAGAGTATTACGATCCGGGCTTAACCAAGTCTGGCGCGAAGCGCACTTATATATTCGATTGGCCGGGCGATTACGCCGTGCAGGCGCTTAAGGTAGTGGTGCAACAGCCCACCGAAGCGAAGAATTTTCGCCTCACGCCGGGGTCGTTCGTGCCTGGCTCGAACGGAAACGGGTTGAACGATTATGTGATGGATTATGGGCCGGTGCAGCAGGGGGAAACTTTCAGCATTAATTTGAGCTACACCAAAGATACAGATGCTCTCACGGTCGAAAACAGCCGGGTAGAAGCTGCCCAGCCTTTGAACAGCGCCCAGACCGGACGGGCGAGCTTGCCGGCGGCGCTGCCAATTATGTTAGGCATATTAGGAATGGCGTTTATTCTAGGCGGTGGTTATTGGTATTGGCGCACCGGCAAAGGCGTGCCGAAAATCTCTCGGCCTGTGCGCCATCGTAAAACAAGCGGGGCGGCTGCTTCGGCGGCGGCCGGCCCGGTCTACTGTCACCAGTGCGGCAAGCGCGCCGGAGAGAATGATGTCTACTGCCGCACATGCGGGGTGGCATTGCGCCGGTAAAGACCAGGGCAAGCGGGCAAACCCCAGCATCTGATTTACAAAACGCATGCCGGTGATAAGCGCCGGCATGCGTTTTTGAATATCTTGTTTGGTAGAAGTATCTCCAAAAGTGGTGGATACTTCTACCAAACATCAAAACATACTTACGGGTTGGCTGGGGCGGGGGTGGTAGGGCGAGTGAGGCCGGTCACATCGCCGCCCAGGGCCTTGATCGAATCGTACAGGAACTGCAAAACGTATATCGGATTATGCGTGAAGGCGCCGGGGTCTTTCTGGTAATACTGGTAGTTATAGGCGGCCTTGAGCAAATTGGGAGTAAAGGCGTTGTAGCCCACCGGCCCCTTTTCGCCCACATCGGCTTTGCCATCTTGATCCGCATCCACGAAGAAGTATGGGTATGCCATGGCGTCATATAACACCGGTGTGCCCTTAGCTTCGGCATAGGTTTGGATGGCTGCGTAAAGCCGTTCGGCGAATGTGTCGATTTCCGATTTAATTCCCTCGGTGGTGTCGCCGTCGCCGTCGTAATCGGTCTTATCCATACGATAGGTGGCGGGGTCCTGGGGATCGGAAGCGGCGCTGTGACAGGCGGCGCAGGCGTCAACATTGATGGTCAGGGCGTGAACGTCGTGGCAATCCTTGCACTTATTCAAGGGATGCTGGGACATTCCGGCGTAATCCATATTCTCAAATTCATACGCGCCCTTTACTTCGGTTCCGAACAGGGTTGCGCCGGCGGCGAAGTAGTGGATATTGGTGAACCGAATGGCGGCGTCGGGTTCATCGACGGGCTTATCGGCTACCGCTCGATTAACGGTGGGGGTGGATGAGCGGCCCTGATGGCACTCGATGCACAGGTTGCTCTCATCGGCCACAAACTTACCATCCGCATCTTTGCCGCCAAAGGAGACCACTGCGCCAGAGGGGAAGGTAACCGAAGCAATCACATAGCGGTTAGGCCAATCGGCTTCGTTGTGGCAAGTGGAGCACATAAAGCCGTTGGAAGGCTCCATCTTGATATTTGCGCCGTTTTCGAGGAACTGCGGCAGCCCATCTGCCTGGTGGCACTTCACGCAAGCGGCTTCCACTTCCCCTTCGGCGTCCCAATGCCGGAAGGGTTCGGTGTTGCCGGCAAAGTGACCGGCGTCGTTCCGGGCCATCTTGCTCATGTCGATATTGCCGAGCTTCTCGTTCAGGTCGGCGATTGAGTCGTGAACCAGCTCGATGATGTACTTGGCGTTGTGAGCAAACGCGCCGGGGTCTTTGATCGAGGTCTGATAGTTGTAGGCGGCCTTGAGCAAGCGCGGCGTCCAGGTTTTATAGCTGTTAGCGAACTGCGCCTCGTCTTCGGAGGCTTGGCCGTCGCCGTTGCCGTCAACGAAGAAGTAGGGATAGGCTTCGGGGCTGTAGGCAATGGCGCTGCCGGCTACATCCTTGGCGTAAGCCTGGATCGCGCCGTACAACGTTTCTTGTAGACCCTTGATTTCGCTGTCGATGGATTCCTTGATGTCGCCATCACCGTCGTAATCGGCCAGCGATCCCATCATGCGCACATCGCGCAGGTCTTCCACTTTCGACACACCTTCATGACATTGGGCGCACTTATCGACCTTGACTTCCAGGCTGTGCGAATCGTGACATCCGACGCAGGTATCGATGCCTTCTACATGGCGGAACTTGCCGTCGTAGGTCATGCCATCGTATTCATAACCACCCTTAGCCTGTGTTCCATAGAGGGTTGCGCCGGCGGCATAGTAGTGGATGTTTAAGAAGCCGAGCGAGGTTTCCTTGCCCTGGTCGTTCTTGATCGGGGCCGGCACAGCGTCGGGATCGGTTGCGTTGAAATTCGCCAGGCTCTTATCTACGCTAACCTTGGATTCGCGTCCCTGGTGGCAGACCATGCAGCGCGCCGTGGGGCCAACGTGATCCACGGTCAGGCCCGACGGAAAGGTCACACTGTCGAGCGCCTGGGTGGCGTCATTGTGACAGGCCACGCACTGGATCGTTCCAGCGGGGGCGGGCACAGCTTTATCGACTACGCCGACCTCGGAGCCATCCGCTCCCACAAAGTCCTGGTAGCCTTGGGTGCTGTGGCACTTGGCGCAGGCGGTGGGTATTTCGGCTGGGTCGGCTTCGTCCCAATCATGGAAGGCCATCGCGGTATCGTCATTGTGCGGCGAAGCCGCCCACTTCTCGGCGAACGGCACATCTTGCACTGCCGCTGGTTCCGGGGTGGGGCAGGCCGGACAATCCGGGCATGGCGCCGCGGTAGGAACCGGTGGGCATTCTTTTTCAGGAGCAGCGGTGGGCGTGGCTTGAGCGCAGGCTGCAACGACCAGCATGAGCGCCACCAGCAATACTCCTAAAAGCCAGCTTTTTCCTTTCATATAATCATTCTCCTCTCTCATATATGGTGCTGAACGATCTTCCGAGCAGATATATTACACACGGCTTGTTAATCTTTCAGCAAAGGTTAAGACATCAAACCGCCCGAATCATGGCAGCGATTCGGTTTGTGTTGGGTATTATACCCTAAAACTTAAAACGGGATTAGTGTAATCATCCCCAAATTTACTTGGCGTTTAACAATGAGATATGATTTAAGTCATAATTTACCTCCCCACCCTTCGGCGCGCTCATACACTGCTCATCAAATCTTTTCAGCACAGGCAAACAGTTTGCGTCTCTTTTTCACTTTTTGCAGACATGTTTTTTGCCGTATGGTATACTGAACGGGGGGGAGTGAGAGGCTTATGACAAAAATATTACTGATTTTAATTACCATTATTCCGCTGTATTTTGTCTTTCGCAATTACTTGCGCATGGATGTGGCCGCGCTGGGCATGGCCGGGCTGTTGGGCCTGGCCCAGGCGTTGGGCTTGGGGATGTTGGGGCCGGCCGGTTCGCCTAAGGATGCGGTTAAAGCGCTGGGCGGTTTTGGTCAGCCGGTGGTGATGACCCTCATCGGTCTCTTTATCGTCACCCGCGCGCTCGATAAAAGCGGCGTGGCGCGCTGGATCGCTCGACGGTTGGTCAACATCGGGGGGGATTCTCCCCAGCGTCTGATTGCCTTGTTTGCCGGTTCAACCGCCCTGCTCTCCCTATTTATGAATAATTTGGCGGCGGGAGCGCTGCTGCTGCCTTCAGCGGTTGAAGCTGCCCGGCGCACTGGAATGCGCCCCTCCAAGCTGCTTATTCCGGTGGCCTACGGCAGCTTGTTGGGCGGCTCGGCCACCTATTTCACCACCGCCAACATTGTGGCCGGTGACATTCTGCGACTCTCCAACCCCGCCTTAGAACCCTTGCATATTCTCGACTTTACCCCCACCGGTGGATTGATCGCCGTGGCAGGGATTATTTTTCTGGTTTTGTGGGGTAACAAACTGCTGCCCAACCGCGCCCCTTCCACCGACCAAATTATGAGCCGTTTAACCGGCAGCGAGCTGGAAGATCACTATCACCTGGGCGAACGGCTGTGGGAGGCGCAGCTCAGCCCCCTCTCTAATTTGGTGGGCGAGACTCTGGAGAAATCGGGCATCGGTCATAACCTGGGGGTGGAGGTGGCCGCGGTGTGGCATGGCCGCCAGGCGCTCTTCTCCCCCTCCCCCGAGATGCGTTTAGCGGCCGGCGATGTGCTATTGTTAATTGGTCGCGAAGATCGCGTCACCTTGTTAGAAGAAATGGGCTTTATGGTTGGGCGGGAGGGGCATTATCATCATATCAGCCCGTTTGGCGTGGCTCTGGTGGAGATTTTGCTGTCTCCCCGATCCAAGGCGCTGGGTCAAACCCTCAAAGAGTTGAATTTTCGCCAGCAGTTTGGCTTTACGGCGGTGGCGCTGCGGCGCATGGAACGCAGTTACCGCACCAACGTGGGCGATTTTCAGCTGCAAATGGGTGATTCTCTCTTGGTGATTGGCCCGTGGGATCGGGCGGCGGCCTTGCAAAAGAGCAGCGACTTTCTGGTGATGCTGCCCAACCTGAGCGACCAACCCATCGACCGGAAAAGCGCGCTGCTCACCGCCGGCATCGCCCTTACGGCGGTGGTCATCTCGGTGTTGGGCTTTCCGGTATATTTGGCGATGCTGTTAGCGGCTTTGCTGGTGGTGCTGCTGAAGCTGGTCAATATGGATGACGCCTACCGGTCGATTGAGTGGAGCGCAGTGTTTTTGATTGGCGGCATGTACGCCGTCAGCCAGGCCATGGTGCAAACCGGCCTGGCCGGCGAAATGGGGCAGGCGTTAGGCGCGTTGGCGGCTCCGTTTGGCCCGCTGGGGTTGGCGGCGGGGGCGTATGTGTTGACGGGTTTGCTCACTCAGCTCATCGGCGGGCAAGTAGCCATCCTGGTTACCGGCCCGGCGGCCATCAGCGCCGCCTTAGCCATGCACACCTCGCCCCAGGCGGTAATAGTCGCGGCAGCCATTGGCTGTTCGGCTACTTTTCTGACCCCCTTCGCCCACCCGGTGAATATTTTGATGCTTAACCCCGGCCATTACACCATGGATGATTATTTTCATATTGGCTGGCGGCTAACTTTAATCAGCTTCGTGATGTTGATCATTGGTATGGCGCTGTTCTGGCGCTTATAGGTTACTTTTGCTCCACGGGAGTTTTTTCCGCCATGCTGCTGCGCCGCACCACCACCAGGATCAGCATCAGCACTAACTGCCCTACCACCATACCGGCCAGTTCGGGCCAGCGCGCCGAAAATTCGGCCAGCCAACCCAACCCGCCCAACGTGCTGGCTGCGCCGGTTTGGGTCAACGATCGCACCATGTCGTCCAGGTGGTCGGTCAGATAATAAGCTAAAGAAATCGCCAGGGCGGTCATAGGGATCGCCAGGAACATCGTCCAAACCACCGCGTTAATTTGTATTTTACGCATTTTAGCCTCCTAAGGGTTGATCACATCTTTCTTTCTAACCTTAGGATAACAAATCACGCCCTCCCTGGCAATAGGGAGGGCGTGGTATCTTTATATAGGGTAAACGCCCCATAGGCCGTCCCGGGCATGGTACTAATCGGTTTGCTGGGCAAAACCAGGCGAGGTTCTAAGGCTTAGCTTCTGGGCTTGCCAAGGGGGTAAGCTGTCCGGTCTTTTCTTACCCGGCCTCTGAAGTTGCCGAGCCGCTTTTGACACAATAAGCCTATAGGTATAATATACATCTATCACTCGTGGCGTAATGCACAATCAATTGACTGGGTTCTGGGAGGGAGAGCAGCATGTCATCTATAATCGTTTCTCGTTTCTCGTTTCTCGTTTCTCGTTTCTCGTTTCTCGTTTCGCATAAGCATGGCGGCGCGCGCTAGCATTGGGCGCGTTTTTCATTTCGACTTCCTGGGGCGTCCCTCCATCCTCTCGGCCCCGGATAACACCCAGACTGTGTACGCCTACAGCCACTACACCGAGACGGTAAGCGACG
>CAZHFU010000032.1:0-40800 GCA_964531975.1 uncultured Anaerolinea sp.
TTGGGCTGGTCTTGGGCCAGCGACTGAGTTTACCCCGATTTATTGAGATGATACCTAAATTATCTATTAAACATGAGGGGAAACTACTTACATCTGAGAATATTGATTATTATCATCTACTATTAAGTTGTATAAATTCAAAAGTCCAGGAGGTTTTTTTTCAAATAGATCATTCTATTAATGTTGTATTTGATAATAATATGGTATTTATGGTTTCTCTAGACAAAAAAGATTATATTGGTCATGAAGGAGTTCAGTTTGAGGCTCCACCTAGATGGGATATTTGGTAAAGAATAAGTTATTGAGTTTTTCGCATTTTCGACCAATAACGGGATAAAAAGCAATGAGCAGAGGACGGCCCAACATCGCTCGACCCTCAGCCCCGTTATTGGTCGGAGGTCGCACCACCGCCACCCGGCGCGATGATAATCCGACTACCGATTCACGCGCAGCACATTAACAATCTATCGCATTTTACGCTGGGTCGTCCAGGCTAACAACCGCCTGGTGGGTGTGACCGGCGCGGCCCAAGCCGAGTTTGGCTATGATGGCGACGGGCGGCGTATCTATTCCACTACCGGCCTGACCACCACCGTTTTTGTTGGCAGCTACTTTGAATGGAACGCGGCTTCGGGGGAGGGCGTGAGCTATTACTACGCCGGGGCGACCCGCTTAGCCATGCGCACCGGCGGCCGGCGGCGGTGTACTTCGTCGCCGACCACCTGGGGAGCACGAATAAACTTGTGGACCCCTACGGAGCGCCTCTGACCGGCGAGCGCCAGCTTTACATGCCGTGGGGCGAGTCGCGGAGTAGCAGTCTCAGCCTGACGCGCTACCAATACACCGGTCAGGCGTGGGATAGCAGCGTGGGGTTATACTACTATCAGGCGAGGTGGTATGATAATTATCTTAACCTGTGGACCAGCCCTGATACAGATGTACCAGACCCTTGTCAACCCTGGGAATGGAACCTTTATACTTATTCAAGAAATAACCCAATTCTGTTCACAGATCCTAGCGGGTTTTTACCACTGTTGATGTTTGAGAGAGATGAGAGGGAGTTGGTCCGAGGAAGGAAAGTCATAAAGGCTAACTATTGGAATAATCAGGAGAAGATAGCAGCGGAACGAGCAGCATTTGACGTCGGATTAGCCTTAGCGAAGACAATTAATGCAAATAATGATTTGCTCTACGCAGCGATTGGCTTAAAAATAGATGACTGTGCCTTACCCCCCATTAAACCCGTTTCTGCAAACCTTGCTTTTCAGTTGGTTTATAAAGGGCCAGTAACCTTTAAGCATGTACCAATTTGGAGTGGTAGCGAAGTAGATCGCGGTTCGTTCGCTCAAACACAAGGAAGAAACCTCGTAAATGTCTTTAAAGACTATACAGAGAACTATGCTGTTGAGCATCCCGGATGGGTTATTCATGAGTTAGGCCATGCCTTTGAACAAGCTTTATCACCTGGGAAACCTTGGAATTCTCCAGGTAATACAGGATTATCAATTGACTTATTGACACGAGCGTCAAAAGACATTAATGACTCCTATGCGGGATTTGCCGGAGGTTTTGGATCGTGGCAATATAGTAAGCAAACGACACGAGGAGAAATTTTTGTTGATATGTTTCTGGGATGGGTTTACGATACTTGGGCGATTGATCCTCAAGGACATTTAACTCAAATGGCTCAAAGCAGAGCGGATCATATGAATCAAAATATGGCCGATCTAATTAGGGCTGCTCTTAGTCGGTGAGGCGGAAATGAAAATAAAACTTCGAAACTTACCCATCCTGATTATCCTTGCCATAACTTTATTAATAGTCATTGGTTGTACTTGGCAAGAATTACATGTAGATCAAAAAGCTAAAACTGCAATTCTCACTTTGACATCTACTATCGCGGGAATTAGAGAGCGAGAAAATCCGATACCGATAAGAACCGCTTCCATGCCCCCACCCTTACAACATCTCGTGGCTACCATTACGTTAACTGTCACCCCAACTCCTAAGCTTATGTTGACACGGACGCCAATGCCAACCTTATCACCTGGAGACTCTCAAGCTTTGGTTCGGAAGTTGTTGGAGGAAAATGGCGGATGCTATTTACCCTGCTGGTGGGGATTAACCCCGGGGCAATCAGACTGGGATACAGCGAAGCAATTCTTGGAAACCTTTGTGTTAGAAATCGAAAAAAGATGGGAAGAAACGATAATAAAGGACGGAGCGCCCGTTATTCAAGCTGGCTATGACGGTCGATATGAAATCGAGAGCGGAGTTGAGAGTAATTTCTATATACTTGTTGAAAATGGTGTGATAGAGGAGATAATTTTTGGTGGACTAGGATCACAGAAGAATTTTCGCTTACACCAGTTATTGGCTGATTATGGCTCGCCCGATGAAATGTATATCAAGACGTACCGTTACACGAACACCGGTGATCCCCCACCGTTTAGCTTTATTCTATATTATCGGGAAAAACACTTTTGGGCAGACTTTAAACTAGAAGGAGAGATAGCCGGGGACAACATCAGAGCGTGTCCTCAATCCAGTAACCCACGAATCGGGCTTGGATCGCCCGCTCGGGAATGGGTTTTAGATGATTTATTTCCCTACATATTTGGCCCCCCTGTACCTAATGCACCAGAATACCGTCCTCTAACTCTAAAGGAAGCTACAGGATTAGAACTTAGTACTTTTACTTCGATATTCAAAGACCCAATAAACCAAAATTGCCTAGAAACTTCAGCCGATCTATGGCATTAGTATATGTTGGTTTAGGCTCGGCCATAAGCAATATCAAAGTATGTAAGGCAAAACTGCACCTTACAAAACGCATAGTATTGGGTTAAACTTACTCACCCCAAGAGAGCGGGAGAAGGCGGTGGTCTTTCCAGGTTCTCCCGCAATTCGCGTGAAATGTTCACAAGTTACCCTGCCGGAGCACTCTACGACGTAGCAGTTCAAAGCTTGCCCGGCCATACATCTGCCGCTTTATCATCTTCAGCCGATTTACCTGCCCTTCGACTTGTCCATTACTCCACGGATAAACCAAGGCTGTTTTCACAGCGGCATAATCTGTTCGTAGGCTGGTAGCAAACCGCTCAAATTCCACAATTTGACTTTCTTCAGCTTGTTTCAGCCATTGATCTAGCTTTTCTGCCTGCCTGTTTTCAATCATTCCACGGAAAAATTGGGCTAAATCACAGGCTTTGGCAGCCACTTCCGATTTCTTACACATGGCCAAGCGGAATGCTTTCTGCTGTTCTCTCAAACTATCCATTGGACGGATCAATAACCAGGCGGCCTGTCGAGGCGAGAAGACAACAGCTTCTCTTTTGGATTGAGAAGCCTTTCGCAGGTTTCTCGCTCCCAATCTGCCGTGGACGGCACGATGAAGGCTGGCGTAACATCCCCGAAAACCTTGCGCCTGCAGCTTGGAAAGCATTTCGGTCAGACTATGGCAACCTTCATCCAAATACTTTTGGATATCCTCCAGGTAAGGCAGTGCTTTAGAGGATGAGCTATTCTGGATAGCTCTTTTCGGCGGTTCATCCAGATGGAAATATTTTGAAACGGTCCTTCGGTCGAGGCCGAGCTGGCGAGCAACTTCGCGACGACCTTTCCCTTCAGCCTGCAAAGCTTTAACGGCATCAAAGCGAAGTTGCCGGTGAGTTGAAACGGCTTTCTCCACAGGAATAAGCTTACTGGCCATCTTCTGCTCATCTTGGCCTACATCTTGAAACCCACTTTCCGTAAGAGTTTGCTGCAAGTCCTTAGGGCAGCGTTGCATCAACCGATCCGTTACCTCAAGAAGGTTTTGCAATAGGTGAAAGCGATCGGCTACCTGCACCACATGAGGTGCACCCAGGTTTATCCCTTCGATATACTCTTGACCGCGATCTCGGCTGATGATTTCTATACCAGGGTGATCTTTCAACCACCCTGCTAAACGCTTTGGTTCACGATCAGGCAACAAATCCACCACACGGTTCTGTTCCAGATCTACTAAAATCGTTCCATAGGTATGCCGCTTGCGAAAAGCCCAATCATCCACTCCCAATACTCTGGGACAGGGTGCGTCTGCTTCAGGCGCCGCAACAATCAGCCGTAAAAGTGTGTCCGGGCTGGTTGTCATGCCTAACTTGGCTGCCAGCCTTGCACCCTCTTCCCCTCCAGCAGAAAATCCAATGGCTCGTTGAGCATCTGCCAGGCGATTTGTCCGACGAGCAAAAGAAGCGATGAAACTTGGCAAACGCTCAGTAAACGTGCGCCGAAAACAGGCACGGTTATCACAGAAAAAGCGCCGAATATTCATCTCTAGACAAACGGCTAAGCCACTGCTGGGTAAGTCAGCCGGCCTGCGAGTGTATTGACTGTGAACCCGAGTGGATTTCGATCTGCAATCTGGGCAGCCTGCGGATGATGATTTTGGGCTCACTACCAATGTAAGGCTGTGTGCTTCTATGACAATCCTATGGACTTGTAGTAAATTGGGGTCAGACAGCAAAAAATGAGTGTTCATATTTCGGGTATCCTTCTCGTTATTTTGGATACCCATTATGTCGTCAACGAGTTAGACTGGCGTTAAAGAATTGTTGGCATTTCACGCGAATTGCGGGAGAACCACTTTCGGGCGAAAAATGACAATTGGGATCGCTACTCCTACGTAAGAAACAACCCAGTAAATTATTCGGATCCTTCAGGCAATATTCCTGAGGAAGATAAGTACGAGGATAATTGGAATTTCTTTTATTGGCAGAGGCAGGAAAGAGACAAAAAAGAATCCTGGTGGCAACGACAAGATCGCTTATTCTCATATATCTTTTTAGGAAGCGGGGAGAATGGGGCGTGGACGCAAGCGGATTGGGCGTTTTATTCAAAATATAGGGATGAACTATGGAATGGGGGCATGAGTTGGCTACACCCAGATCCGGTTAGAGATTGGGAAGCTTTTGCTTTACACGTTGAACGTGTTGCATCTCACTACTCAGTAGCTGAAAAAGATCAATTTGTCAGGGATTTTGCATTGGTCTTTGCAGGTATGGATACTACAAAATCATTCCTAGGTGCAGCGTGGGGCTCTAGAAACCGCACTGAATTGCCTTTTCTCATGGAAGGGAATAATGGACTGGCGGAAGAGTATATAGATTCGATATCAGGGAGAAGTGCCAATCAATCTCATCACTATGCTGCTGCATTCTATATTGCGTATTTCGCTGAACCAGAAGGTGGAACGTTAGCAAATTGGGTGCGCGACACAAACAATTCTGGCGACATTAATTTAGGGAGTACAGCAGCATACCAAGCGTATTTCTACCGCTACTATTTCTCAGACCCTTCAGCATTGGCTGGCATGATTTCAAGCTTAATGAAATAAGGCAGGTGATATTATGAAAAAGGGAATTCCCGTTCTTGTTATTGCCATATGCCTATTCCTCGCATTAGGCTGGTGGATTTTCGCCAATCGGAACCCATTTCTTTCAGATCAAGAAAGATATGCCGAACAGTACGGGTTACAAATTGATGATTATCCTTATCCCTTAGTGTTCCCGGCTGGATACTTTGAAACGATCCTAAAGCCGGGAATGAGTAAAAGTCAAATTCATACCACCATAAAAGGCTATGAAATGGTCTATCATTGCAAGCAATTCAGTGAGATATATTACTTTTTTAGTAACCAAGAAGAAAAAGCAATACGATTCGAAGTCATTTATGATGAAAGGGGAAATTATGCGTACTTTAGAGGTGAGGAACCTGATAGCCAAACAATTCGACTTGAAGGATGTACAGAAGGGTTAATAGAAGAAAATTCTGATGAATAGATAATCTTACATTTTTCTTTGGTAAGGATGAGTTTATCGCTTTGTGGGCCTCTAACTGGGCAATAAAGACGAACAGAGGGCGGCATACCTTCTACCAGCCCTCTGCCCAGTCATCGGCCGGAGGCGGGCGCTCCGGTTGCACTCCTGCAGAGCCGTATCCTCCAACCTCCGGCGCGATTGTATCACGCCCCAGGCGGAAAACAGCCTTAGGGCGGGCGCCTTAATAACCGAACAGGATTACTCAGGCCGGTTCCATCACGGCGGATGTTCCACCGGAGCCGGCCAGGAAACCTCCAGCGCTGCCGGTGAGACAGCTCACGGCTGCTCGTAAACCGGCTCACCCACCAGCATCACCCGGATGCGCTGCGCCAGCGCCAGGCGCTGCTCGCTGCTCATCTCCGGCTGGGCCAGCTGCTCGGCCAGGGCCAGCAGTTTCTGGCGCTGGTCTGCCTCCACCGGCTTCGCCGGTTCTTCTTCGACCGGCGCCAATGCCAGCCGCGCTTCGACCCGGTTCATGGCGGCGAAGTAATCCGCCTCCACCGCCTGGTCGTGGGCGCGGCCATAGCCCAGCGTGGTATTCACCCACTTGTGCCCCAGCCGGGTCTGCACGCTCAGCACCGGCGCGCCGGCGTTGAGTAACAGCGTTGCACAGGAATGGCGCAGTTGGTGCGGGGTGATGTTCACCTGGCAGCGTTCGCCGTAGGTTTTCAACCGTTCATAACAGTAGGAGCGGGTAAGCGGGCTGCGGCGGATCAGGAAAACCTGCTCCGGCAGGCGCGCCCCCAGGCCGCGCACTTCAAGATAGTCCCGCATTGCTTGTACGGCTTCCGGGATGAGGAAAACATGGCGGTCTTTCAACCCCTGGGCCTGTTCCAGGCGCAGCCGGCGGCGTTCTCAGTCGATTTGGGTCATGCCTGGCGTACGTACTTTAGCCGCCGTGCGCAGCCTGCTGTGCAGTATTACGATCACCCAAAGGATTTTTGTCTTTCATTTTCTGTTAAGGGAAAGGGATGCGCTGGCGCTCGCCCCTTGTCGCTTTTCCGGCTTTCGATTAGGATTGTAAGCCTATGAACCGTCCTGCGCTGGGCCAGAGCCGCTTCCCTTTACTCGTGTTGATCGTGGGGGATTTCGTGACTCTGCTTGTGGTGGCCTTGATAGGATTTGCCAGCCACCAGGGCATTGCCGCGGCGGGGACGCGGTTGTTCACTACTATTATTCCCCTGCTGGCGGCCTGGGCGCTGGCTGGAGCGCCCCTGGGCGTGTACGACCCCGCACAGGCGCGCCGGATGGGCCAACTGTGGCGTCTGGCTTGGGCCATGCTGTTGGCCGGCCCCATGATGGGCTGGCTGCGCGGCCTCATGTTGGGCAACGCAGCCATTCAACCGGTGTTTGTGGCGGTAATGATTGCCGTAGGAATGTTGGGCATGTTGATATGGCGCTTCTTGTTCATTGTGGTTGGCAAACGGTTTCATTCATAACAGGGCTAAACCATGGATGAAGCCGCACTGATTGTCGAAGCTCAAAATGGTAGCCTGGATTCATTCAACCGCCTGGTATTGGCTTACCAGGATATGGTCTTTCACCATGCCTACCGCATGATGAGCGACCCCGCCGCCGCTGAAGACGCCGCCCAAGACGCCTTTATTGCCGCCTATCGCAAGCTCGATACCTATCGCGGCGGGTCATTCAAGGCCTGGCTGCTGCGTATCGTCACCAACCTGTGTTACGACGAGCTGCGCCGCCGCAAGCGCCGCCCCACCACCCCCTTAGAACCCACCGATGATGATGACGAGGAGATTGAATCGCCGCGCTGGCTCTCCGATCCTTCGGAGACGCCAGAAGAACACGCCGAACGCGCCGAGATGGCGCGCGCTTTGCAGGGCTGCTTGACCCGCTTGCCGGAGGAGTTCCGCGCCGTGGTGGCGTTGGTGGATATCCAGGGAATGGATTACACCGAGGCCTCGCAAGTGATTGGCGCGCCGCTTGGCACGGTGAAGAGCCGCCTGGCGCGCGGGCGCGCCCGCATGCGTGACTGCCTGCGTGAGATGCGGGAACTTTTGCCGCCGGCTTATCGTTATGGGGAAGAGAGTGACGCATGATACCAATCGCCCCATCCGATTATGAAGCCCTATCCGCCTATTTAGACAACGAGCTATCGCCGCGCGAGCGCAGCCGTTTAGAGCAGCGTTTGCAGGGCGATGCGGCGCTGCAAGCCGGGTTGGCCGATCTACGGCACACGCGGGCGATTTTGCGCGCTCAGCCGCGCCTGCGCGCCCCGCGTAACTTTGTTCTAACGCCGCAAATGGCTGGGGTGCGCCAGGGGCGAGTGGCGCGGCCTATGACGCCCATGTTTCCGGTGCTACGTTTTGCTTCGGCTTTGGCGACCTTTTTCTTCATCTTGATGACCGTGGGCAGCTTTTACCTGCGCACGTATGCGTCCCCGCCTGCGATAGTGACGGCCATGCAGCAGCCGGATGTACAGGCTCATGGTATGGGCGGAGATGATGGCGGCGCCCCCCAAGCCGCCGTCGAGTCGCCGGTTCCTCAGGCGGCAGTTGAATTGGCCCCGGCTGCCCCTATGGAGGGCGAGGCCAACGCCACCGGGGTCGCCCTGGCCCCGCCGGAAGGCCAACCCGATCAGCCCCCAATGAGCAAGATCGCTCCTCCAGCCGCGACGGCGGTTGAGGCGCCGCTGCTCAACGGCGACCCCGGCCGCCAGCTCCCGCCTGCCAATGGCCGCGAGACCGTCTCGCCGGGGCAATCCACCTATCGTTTAGGTTGGACGATTCTGATCGCCGTGCAGGTGCTGTTGGCGCTGCTGGCGCTCGTCACCGGCGGCGCCGCGCTTTGGCTGCGCTACAGCGCCAGACGCTGATTCCAATATGGCCCAAATCGAACAAGATGAAGTGCGCTTTTGCACACGCTGCGGTGCGCCCCTGGAACCACGCAGCCGTTTTGGTAAGCCGCGCCCGGTTTGCCCAGCCTGCGGTTGGATATATTACGCCGACCCGAAGGTGGCCGTGATCGCCCTGGTTGAGCGCGGTGATGAAGTGCTGCTGGTGCGCCGGATTAATGACCCTTTTCGCGGTCTATGGACACTGCCAGGCGGCTTTGTGGACGCCGGCGAAGACCCAGCCGCCGCGGCGGTGCGTGAATGCCAGGAAGAAACCGGCCTGGAGGTGCGCATCACCGGCCTGATTGATGTGATTGGCGGCTTAGAGCATCCCCGTGGGGCGAATATTTTGATCGGCTACCGCGCCGAAGTCGTGCGCGGCGAACCCACCCCCGCTGATGACGCCGACCAGGCTGCCTGGTTCAAGCGCTCGGCCTTACCGGAACTGGCATTTAATTCTACAAAGAGGCTGTTGGAGGGGTGAGGACGATGGAGGCCCGGCCGGCTGTTAACCGATTACGGCCAACCGACTGCCCTAATCCGCTCAATCTGCTCTAAAAATCCGTTGACAGCACATCCCCTACTTGATAACTTCAAATTGAATCGTAGTTTGCGCCTGATTGCCGGCCAGGTCGGTGACGCGTACTTCCAGGGTGTGCCCGCCCAGGGTGGGCGTCCAGGCCAGGGCATAGGGGGCTTGCGAGAGGCGGCCTAGCGTTTCGCCATCCAGGATGAAGGTCACATCCTCCAGGCCCAGGTCGTCGTGAATTTCCGCCAGCAGTACCACGGTGGGACGCTGGCTGGCGGATATGGTTTCGCCGGCCAGGGGGGAGATGAATTCAACTTGCGGGGCCTGGTTATCGACGCGCACGATGGTGGTAGCGCGCTGCACACTGCCATCTTCCTGCGCCAGCACTAATTGCAGGGCATAGAGACCGTCCAGCCCAGTGGTATCCCAAATTGACAATTGGCCGCCCGGCTGCGCTTTGGGTTGATCCTGCCCCACTAACAGCCAGGTCTGCGGGTTGAGACCCTGTCCCACCTGGACGCGGTAGAAGGCCATCGGCGAGGCGTCTTCGGAAAGGCTGGCGGTGAAAGCGGCGCGCCCTTCGATGCGCACCAGACCGCGCACCACGGCGAACGGCTGCGGCTGGGTGATAACGGCGTTGGCAGCCTGCGGCAAGTTTAGCGGGATCACATCATACGTGTCGGGCGGGACGGGCAGATGCGCCGAACGCGCCCAGGGGGCGGCAAAGGCGGGCGGCAGAAAGAAAGGCTTCTCTTCGATTAAATCGGGCGAGGTGAACACCGTGGCGCGCCGCCCACTATCGCGGTTGATGGCGATGCGCTGGAACAGGCGGTCTGCCTGGAGGGGTTGGCTGCCATCTAAAAAAACCTCCTCAACCACCGTGGGACAATCGCGGGTGGGCAGCATTCCCGAAGGATCGCACACTTTTACCTGGCGCACACCGCTGGGCATCTCCCACTGCCGGCTGGTTTGATTGCGGAAAGCGGTTTGCACCAGAGCGTGCCATAGGCCGGCAGCCCCCAGGCGCAGGCGGTCGGCTGGCGCGGGCGCGGGCGGGCGCGGGCTGCCGGTGGGCGCACCGATCCACACCCCAATCACCATCTCTGGCGTGTAGCCGATGATCCAATGACTATCGCCTGGCAGGGTGCGCCCGAATTTGACCGCCGCCGGTCGCCCGGTTTCGGTGGGGTTAGGATGCCCCAGGCTGGGCCAACGGGCGCTTTCATCGCTCAGCACGTGGTTGATCAGGTAGGCCAGGCTGGGTGTGATGATGGGGCGGGTTTGGGCCACACGCCCATCCCACACGGTTTGCCCCAAGCTGTCGGTGACGGCTAAGATAGCGGATGGGCGCAGGGCGGCGGCGGCGCTGATGGTGGTTTCGCCGGCGTCTTGCTGCCAATGCCCGGCTTGCACCCCATTGTTGGCGAAAATAGCATAGGCGGCGCTCACCTCGAGCAGATCCATGGGCCGGTAGAGGCTCAGATGGCTTGGATGTACTGCGGCGATGAGGCTGGAGGCGGCTTCGGGGGCGCGCAGCCCAAACTGGGCCGCGCTGCGCAGCACGTTATCGGCCCCCACTTGCTCCAGCACGCTGTCGGCGGGGGCGTTGTAATCGTTGGCGGCGGCCAGGCGCAGGCGCATCGGGCCGCTGTATTGGTCATCGATATTCGCCAGGCGCTGCGTGGTGGTCAGGCCCTCGTCCACTTGCAGATCGGGGGGAATATCCCACAGCAGGGTGGCCGGGCTGTAGCCACGGCTGAAAGCGGTGAGAAAGGTGAAGGGTGTGGTGATTGTCCCAGTGGGGTGGGCGGGAAAGATGGATTCGGGCGCTGCCGTGGGGTCGCCCAGCGCGGCCAGCACCTGCCCGGTAACGGGGTCGAGAATGACCACTTCGGCCATGAGCGGGGCGTCGCCGGCCTCTCCAGCGCTCGCCTCAGCGAGGGGCGGCAGCGCCGGCAGCAGTTGGGCGGCGGGGCAGCCCGTGGCCGAGCCAGCCGGCCCAACCAAAGCGGTGAGCTGATGTTGGGCGGCGCACTTGGCCTGGTTGAACAAATCCAGGTCGAAGGTGGTGAGCACCTGGTAGCCGCCGCGCCCCAGGCGCGGCAGTGGCAACCGTCCGGCCAACTGCTGCAGCACCAGCTGCGGGAAGGGGCTGTAGGCCGTTACGGCCTGGGGGGCCAGCTCGGCCAGGCTAAGACTTGCACCGGGGCGTGGGTTGGGTCGGAAGGTCAGTTTCTCGGCAGCCGCGGCGGCGATGGCGTTTGGGTCGGCCAGGTGGCTGCGCAGCATGGCTTGCAGGACGTATTTTTGCTGTTCCAGGGCCGACTTCGGCGCTTCGATGGGGTTATAGCGTGGGTTGGCGGCCACTCCCGCTAACAGGGCCGCTTCGGCCAGGCTAAGCTGGGTGGCGGGTTTATCGAAATACACCCAGGCAGCCGATTCCACCCCATAGGTCAGCCGACCGTAATCGGCGTGATTAACCGTCCATTCCAATATCTTGTCGCGCCCATAGATTTGGGTGGCCTGGGCGGCCAGGATGCGCTGCCTCAAGGCGCGGCGCGGGGAGGGCGGCTCGCTGCTCAGGAGATAATCCACAGCTAAACGCTCGGCCAGAGTGCCAGGCTGGGCGCTGCTCAGCCCGGCCAGCGTCCAGCCGTTATGTTGAAAGAAGCCGGGGTCTTGGGCGGCCAGGGTGGTTGAGATCACCGTTTGCGGCAGGCGCGGGCGGCTGCTATCGCCATCAGGCGGCTGCCACAAATACCAATCTTGCCAGGGCTGTTGGGCGCGTGGCCCGTTGGGGTTAGCCAGAATCAGGATGGGCTGCTGTCCGCGGCGGTCGAGCAGGCGGCTGGGGGTTAAAAGCTGCCCGTTGGGAGGGTCTAGCAGGCTTGCCAGGCGCTGCACCGGGGGAAGATCGGCCGTGGCCTGGCTGTAAAACCAGGCCGCCGCCGCGCCGCCCAACGCCAGCGCCAGGCTGACGATTCCGGCGGCGGCCACACCCCAACCGGTGAGCGCCGGCCGGCGCACGGCCCGCTTTCGCCTGCTGCGGAGGATGCCGGCGATGGAGGGCATGTTTAGGCGGCTTGCTCCTGTTGGCGGACCGCTTGCAGCAGCTCGAGCGCCGATTGTAGTGTGCCGGCGCTCTTCCCACCCAGCATTTGGGCCAATTCATCCACCCGCTCTTGCCCTTGCAGACGTTTGACTTGGGTGAGCGTACGGTTATCTGAGAGCCGCTTTTCGACATGGAAATGTTGATCGCCATAGGCGGCCAGCTGCGGCAGGTGGGTGATGCACAAAACCTGGTGACGCCGGCCAAGCTGCCACAGCTTTTGCCCGACGATGCTGCCCACCCGCCCCCCAATGCCCTGGTCGATCTCATCGAATACCAGGCTGGGAACCGGGTCGGCCAGGGCTAACACATTCTTCATCGCCAGCATCAGGCGTGAGGTCTCGCCGCCCGAAGCCACTTTCACCAGGGGCTTGAAGCCTTCGCCCTGGTTAGGGGCGATGAGAAACTCGATCTTCTCCAGCCCGTTAGGGCCGAAACCCACCCGGCTGCCGTCGGGCAGCTCTGCGCCGTCGGGGTCGGGGGTGAGAGTAAACTCCACCTGGAAGCGCGCCCCGCTCATGTGCAGATCGCTTAGCTGAGCCTCCACGCCCTCCGCCAGGCGCGCCGCCCCCTGCCTGCGCTGCTCGCCGAGCAGCTGCCCCGTTTCACCCACCTGGCGGAGCAGATCGGCCTGCTTTTGCTCCAACTCCTCCAGGCGTTCGGAAGCATGGGCGATTGCATCTAGCTGGCGGCGAGCGTTCTCTCCGAAAGCCAATATCTCTGGGATCGAATCGCCATACTTGCGTTTGAGCATCGCCAAACCAGCCAGGCGCTCTTCCACCTGATCGAGGCGGCGGGGGTTAAATTCGATGCCTTCGAGGTAATCGCGCAGGTTGTGGGCCAACTCGGTGGCGCTCTCGAAGGCCGCCTGGGCGCTTTCGGCCAGCGAGCGCTGGGAGGCGTCTAGCCGCGCCAGGTTCTCCAGGGCTTCGCTCACACCACCCAATAGATCGGTGACGGCGGGGGCTTCGGGCGTGCCTTCGTCCAGCGCCAGCAGCGATTGCTGCGCCAGGTTGCTCAGCCCTTCGGCGTTAGCCAGGCGGTTGCGCTCTTCGATGAGCTTTTCCTCTTCGCCGGGGTGCAGGCGGGCGGCTTCGATCTCTTTGATCTGGAACGCTAGCATATCGCTGCGGCGGGCGGCGTCTTTCTCGGTTTGGCGAATGTCTTCAAGCTCTTTGCGCACGGCTTGCAGGGCAGCGTAGCTGTGCTTGTACGCGTCCAGGTGTTGGTTGAGTTGGCTGTTGGGGTCAGCGGCGCTGAAGCGGTCGAGCAGGGCCTGATGGCGGCGCACATGTAATAAGGAAAGGTGTTCCGATTGTCCATGCACATCCACCAGGTGTTCGCCCAGCTCGCGCAGCATGGCGGCGTTCACGCTGCGCCCGTTGACGCGGGCCACGTTGCGGCCATTTAAACGCACCTCGCGCCCTAAGGTCAGGCGGTTGGGGTCGTCGAGCAAGTCTTCGCGCTGCAGGATGGCATGGATGGCGGAACGCGCCTCGGCGGGAATGTCGAACACGCCTTCC
Source organism: uncultured Anaerolinea sp. (assembly GCA_964531975.1). Classification (GTDB taxonomy): domain Bacteria; phylum Chloroflexota; class Anaerolineae; order Anaerolineales; family UBA4823; genus RBG-16-57-11. Next base: position 13,877 of record CAZHFU010000032.1, read on the forward strand.
ACCATGGCCCGTTCGGCCCCGGCGCGCACCTGGATGGCCTCGGCCCGCCCCCCCAAGATGGTTTCAACCGCATCAATAATGATCGATTTGCCCGCCCCAGTCTCGCCGGTGAAGGTAATCAGGCCGGGCGCAAGCTGCACGTCGAGCAAGTCGATAATAGCAAAGTTTTCGATATGAAGATCAGTGAGCATAAGGCTACTTGATACTTATTCCGCGCAAGCGATAATAGGCCGACGAACCCGCCAGGAAGCCGTAAACTATCTGCCACACGATGGCCAGGATGCTGCCAACGCCGGTGGAGAGAAACAACATGGCGATCAGGTAAAGCAGCACCGCGGGAGCAACGCCCAACGCCACCCCCGCCATTGCCGCCTGGTAGAGGCGGGGTGAGCGCCGGCGGCGGGTGACCAGGCGCACCGCTTCGGCGATAATGCCGCCGCCGATGGGGGCCAGGAAGATGACGAACCAGCCGATATATGCCGTTAGATAGCTGCCCGCCAGGGAGAGCAGCCCGGCGGTGACGAAAGCCACGGGGTAATCGTACCACAGGGCGGTGACGAAAACTTTTTGCTGCCCACTGATGCACTCTCTACAGCGGTAGCCGGTGGGGGTGCGCACGGCGCACTTGGCGCAGATTGGCTTTTCGCATGTGGCGCAGCGCAGCCCGGTTTCGATTTTGGGATGATTGGCGCAGTAGCGCACTTCTGGTTCGACAGCGGATGTGGTGGGCAGGGTGGGTGGGGCTTCGGTCATTAACGCCTTCCTGAGGTGGGGTTGTTGCTCATATGGGGAGTGAGATTGCGATAGAAGTAACCGGGATCTTGGAAACGGATGAACTGGACGGTAAATTCCCCGGCGAAGGCTTCGATTACATCGCCGTCGGCCAATTCAGTGGGGGCCTGTCCATCGGGAGAAAGCACCGCCTGGTGATCCGTCTCGATGCGGATGCTCACCCTGGCGCCTTCGGAAAGCACGATGGCGCGATCCAGCGACAGGTGCGGGGCCACGGCGGTAAGCAGGATGTTGCGCAGGGTGGGCGGCAAAATCGGCCCGCCGGCAGCCAGAGCGTAGGCGGTGGAACCGGTGGCGGTGGCGGCGATCAGGGCGTCGGCCACATAGTTGGTCAGATAGCGGCCATCCACGCTGGCGTGTAAATGCACCGGGCGCACAATGTTACCGCGGCTCACCACAATCTCGTTGAGCACATCCCACCCGCCCAGGCATTGGCCGCTGCGCCACAGTTCGGCGCGCAGCATCATGCGTTCTTCGATCCAAAAATCGCCGGCCAGCCAGCGCGGCAAAATCTCTTGCCACACCTGCAAATTCACTTCGGTGAGGAAGCCGAGCTTGCCCATGTTGATGCCCAAGATAGGCAGGTGATGGGGGGCGGTCAGGTGTCCGGCGCGCAGCATGGTTCCATCGCCGCCCAGGGCGATAATGGCGTCCACCTGACCGTCTTTTATCTGGGCCAGCATGTCGGGGTCGTAGATCTGCCCGGCTTCGGCCTGCACCCCGTGGGCGCGCAGCGTGGCGGCGATCTTGTCCGCCTCCGTGCCCGATTCGGGCAGCTGTGGGTGAGAGAGGGCTAAAACATGCTGGAGGGTCATAGGTCAATTATATTACATCAAACGCTGGTCGCATACATTCCGAAAACCACAGCGCGAACAGCGCGCCGCCTGTTCGTGTGAGCGGGGCAGGTCTTTGCGGCGCTCGCTGGCGCGCATTTCATCCATCAGGGCCAGCAGGGCCCCTTCCAGGGCGGGGGTGTAGTCGATGGCGAAGGTGCGGTTGGGATAATGCAAAATTCCGTGGCTGGGGCGCACACCATATTTGACCTCCACCAGGCGGCAGTAGGCCGCCAGTTGATAGACGTGTGAGTCGTAGGGGGCGGCGCCGATGTGGTTCGATTTGACCTCCACCGGGATCACCAGTCGCCCCTGTTCCACCAGGTAATCGGGTTTGCCGGTCAGCCCCCATTCAGCGTCGTAAAGCGGCTTCTCCACCGGCCCCCAGGCGCGCGTATCGGTGTAGATCACTCGCCCGCCAGGCAGACCGGCGCGGGTTTGGGTGCGCCGCGCTTGCCAAAACAAGAACGCGGCCAGGCCAAGGAGAATTAGAGCAGTTACAAACATGTAAATGTTGCCTTTATGGGCGCGGCGCTAGGGGAGCAGGGCGGCGTTTACCAGGGCGATGGTGGCCAGGCTGATGGCGACCGCTAAGAGCAGGTAGGCGGCGGCGCGCAAACAGCCGGCGCTCACCACGGCCTGGCCGTGGCGGCGATGCATATCCGAACCGGCGGCCAGCTCGGTCTGGTTGGCCGATTCGACGCCGGCCTTGGTGTACCCCCAGGCGCGGCGGCAGAACAGGTATACGCCAATTTCAGACGCTCGCAGAGTGCGCATCAGGCCTGATCCAGCCGCCCTTCCAGGCGCGCCAGGGCGTTTTCGAGCTGTTCCTGGCGCAGGCTGATGGTGATGTCGCCGCGAGTGCGTTCGGTCACGCCGCGCACCAGGTCAGTCAGGCGGCGCAGGCCGCCGGTGACGCCATCGGGGTAATCCATGGTCACCAGCTCGCTGTAAATATCATCCATCATGCCCAGCAAACGCTCCACTTCGGCGGAATGGCCGTGGCGCAGCAGGTCCATGCAGCGGCGGCGCAGTTCGCCGGCGGCTTCGGCCAGGCCTTGCATGTAGACGGCGTGGGTCACGCCCAGGTCTTGAGGCCAGGGGAGATCGGTGTGGCGCACGAGGGCGTAGGTAATGGCGGCTTCGGCCAGTTCCTTGAGGGCATCTTGCGTGTAGCCCGAATTATACAATTCGGGGAAGGCGGCCAGGTCATCCTGCAGGCTTTGGCTCAGGGTGCGCGCCGCCGCCAGGTGATCTTCCGCCGCGCCCCATTCTTCACGATGAATGGCGCGGATGGCGTTCGAGCAGTGGCGGGTGAGCAGGCGGCTTTGCGCCAGGGCCTGGTCGCGCGCCGCAGTGCGCGCCTCAAAAGCCTGGCGGGCGCTGTCGGCAATTTCTTCGATGCTAGGCATGGGCGGCTTTCCTTATTCGTCTGGGGTGGGCGGATGCGGAGGGCGGAAGAGGTTTTCGGCCAGCGAATGTTCTCCCGGAACGGGAATCACGCCGAAAGCTGACTCGTAGCGCGCCAGGTTTTCCGTGAAGGCCCGCAGGAACAACTTCGCCCCCAAGGGCGACATGACGATGCGTGAGCTGACTTGGGCGGCGCTGCTGCCGGGCAAAAAGCGCGCAAAATCGAACACCAATTCAGAAGGTGAGTGGGCGATGCGCACCAGGTTGATGTATTCGGGTAACATGCCGGCGGGGGTTTCCATGGGCAGCCCTTGGGGTGGGGGTGGGGGAGTGGTCATCAGGCGATTTGCCTCCTAACCTTGCGGGGGTTTGCCGTAAGGCGATAGGTGTGGATGAGGAGTGGCGCTGCTGCCGGGGGGCGCGGCTTGTTATGCGCCTGCCGTGAAGCGGCTGCCGCCCCCTGGCGACCGCCGCCCCACACCGCCCCCCGGCCATTACAAGATTAGAATGGAATGTCGCCGTCGCCGGCGTCGCCCTGCCCATGCGGCGGCTCATACGAACCACCGCCGGCGTCATCGCCCTTGCTAGACAGGAAGCGCACCGTGGCGGCGGTCACCTCAAACGAAGCGCCGGATGTGCCGTCCTGGCGCGTCCAGATGCGCGGGCTGCCGGTGGCGGGGTCGCCGGTCAGGCGGCCTTCTACCAGCACCTTGCTGCCCTTTTTGAGATACTGGCTGCATGTTTCGGCCTGTTTGCCCCACGCCGAGATGCGAAACCACAGAGTATCGTCTACTACCTGCCCAGAGGAGTTGGTGTATTTGCGGCTGGAAGCTATCGAAAAGCTGGTTACGGCCTGACCCGAAGGGGTGTAGCGCATCTCGGGGTCGCGCCCCAGATTGCCCACAATGATGATAGTGTGAAACATGGGTTTTTCTCCTTAACCGGCGCGCTGCCTGTTTTAGTTTTCCGCATGAACGCCATGCGGTGCAGAGCAATAGTTAACTCGCCGGTTTGATAGAACAATTGTACACCAAAAATCTAAATTGAAAAGGGATGATTTTCAACCGGGGTTATGGATTTCGGAACTGCAAACAATAATGATGGAAGGTGTTGCTCACCCACGCGCTGCCCAGGCCATACGGGGCCAGGCGGATGTCATCCTGGCACCAAATGCGTTCATCCTTCAACTGGTACACACGCCCCAAGCGCGCCGCCAGGTCCCAGGCCAGGGGGTAGATTTTTCCGGCTTTTTTGACGTTTTTGACAATGATGGTGAGGTAGGCGCGCGGTTGCAAAAAGGGTTGCAAACCGGTGTAGATGGCGCACAGGCGCTCTAGAAACTGCTCGTAATCGGCTTCGTTGCCCAGGTCTTGCGGGTCGTCCGAATAGAACACATCCAGCGCCGGCGATTGGCGGCGCTGCTTTTGGGTGCGCGCCCCGCTCATGCGCAGCATATCCCAATACGGCGGCGAGGTGAGCACATAATTCGCCAACGGCAGGTTGTGGGCCGCGGCCAGGCGGGGGTAATCGGCGGCGTCGCCCAGCAGCACCTCGGCGCGCAGGCCCGCGGCCGCCTCGCCCAAAGCCTGGCGCTCGTCAGCCACCACCTGTTGGGCGATTTCGGCATAGCCCGGGTTAAGCTCCACGCCCAGGCCGTGCCGCCCGCAGCGCAGCGCCGCCGCCAGGGTGCTGCCGGTTCCCAACATGGGGTCAAGCACCACCTGGCCGCGCTGGGTAAAGAACTCGATGAACTCTTGCGCCAGGGTTTCGGGAAACTTGGCCGGATGACGCAGCACGTTTTTGCGGCGCGGCGGCGGGTTGTGGATAAACCACGATTTCTGGAACTTAAGCCAGGTCTTGTTATCCAGATCGTTCAGGCGGTTGCGGCGGGTGGGCGTCATCGGTATAGTATGACAGGGACACGGGGGACTGTCAAGTGCCGATTGGGTTAGCGTACGGCGTAAACGTTGAGCGCCGAGAAGTTGACCGTCACGGCCCCATCTCCGGCGGCGCGGGCGTACACGCCCATCGCCCCGCGCGGCAGGCTGGCGTCGTGAATGGTGAACAGCAGTTGATCGTTGGCGTAGAAGCGCAGCTCCTTCCCCGCCGCCCACACCCCCAGCACCGAGCGGCTGGGCGCGCCAGGCGGGATAAAGCCGAAATAGGCCGGCGGTTGGGGCGACGAAGCTGCTCCGTCTAGCACCCGATCCAGGCGCGCCTGGCCCTGGCAGGTGATCCCGAAACGGAAGAAGCTCTGCCCCGAAGCCGCCCGCACCAGCACGCCGTACTCATCCGCCCCGCGGCACAGGCTGGGGGCGGCGGTGATCTCCAGGTAAAAATCGCCCAGGGCGGTCTCCTGGCGCAGGCTGTAGAGATAGCCCTTCGACTGCGCAATCGCCAGGCTCAGCTCGGATTTGCCCAGGGCGGCGCTGCCGGCGGCGGTGCGCCCCAGCGACCAATATTCCGGCTTCTCAAAGTCATCCGACCATAACAGCGCCCCGTGGCTTGGGCGGGCGTCCAGCGTGGGGGTGATGACCTGCGCCGCCGGCGGCAGGGGGGTGAAGGTGGCGGTGGGCGGAAACCACACCGGCGTGGCGGTGAAGATGGGGGTGGGCGTCAGCGCCGCCGCCGCGTTAGGCGGCTGCGCGGTGAGCGGCTGCGCGTTGGGCGGCTGCGCGGTGAGCGGCTGCGCGTTGGGCGGCCACAAGTTGAGCGGCAGGCAGCCTGTCGCCAGCCAGGCTGCTGCCAGCATGGCGGCGTAAACCCCAATCCGGCGCAGGCGAGCGCGCTGCATCAGGGGAGCGCGCTCCCCTCGCATCAAACCCAGGCAGCGAAGGATGAAAATCACACGCGGTAGTGTACTATACTTCGTTAGTTGTGTTGTACAATTAAACATATGCCACACCCCATTTCAGGTTCCATATATAAGGAGAAAAGATGCGCAAAAAAGGCATTCTGATCACAGGCGCAGCCGGCGAGATCGGCGATTCGCTCGTCCGGGCGCTCGCGCAAGATGGCGAGAGCCGCATTGTCACGCTCGATCTGCGGCCCCTGCCGCCCGAAAACGTCCGCCTGAGCACACATGTGCAGGGCGATCTGATGGATCAACTTTTGCTGGCGCGCATCGTCAGCGAATATGAGATCGGCACGATTTACCACCTGGCGGCGCTGCTTTCCACCCGGGCCGAATTCACCCCCGAAATGGCCCACCAGGTGAACGTCGAAGGTACGCTCAACTTGCTGCGCCTGGCCGCCGATCAATCGCAGTGGCGCGGCGAGCCGGTGCTGTTCATGTTCCCATCTTCCATTGCCGCCTATGGCATGCCCAACCTGGAGACCAAGGCGCAGTACCCGCGGGTGCGCGAGTGGGAGTGGAATTACCCCACCACCATGTACGGCTGCAACAAATTGTACTGCGAAATGCTGGGCAACTATTACAGCGATTACTATCGCCAACTGGCCGCCGACCGCCCGGTGTGCCTCGATTTCCGCGCCCTGCGTTTTCCGGGGCTGATCAGCGCCTTCACCGCTCCATCGGGTGGCACCAGCGATTACGGCCCCGAAATGCTGCACGCCGCCGCCCAGAACGAGCCCTACGCCGCCTTTGTGCGCCCGGATTCCTGCATCCCCTTCATGGCTATGCCCGATGCGGTCACCGCCCTGCTCAAGCTGGCCCACGCCCCCGCCCCGGCCCTCACCCGGAGAGTGTACAATATCACCAGCTTTAGCCTGACTGCGGCCGAGTTCCGCGACATGGTGCTGCGCACCTACCCGCAGGCCGAAATCACCTTTGACCCCGACCTGAAACGCCAGGGCATTGTGGACAGCTGGCCGGCCGGGTTGAACGACAATGACGCCCGCCGCGATTGGGGCTGGCAGCCGGAATATGATCTGGAGCGATCCTTTAGCGAATACCTGGTGCCGAATATTGCCAAACGTTACGAAAAAATCCCCTAAGCATTTGACCTCGCCGGGCGAGGACAAACACGCCGCTTCGCCGGCGCGCCCGGAAGCAACTGCACCCGGTTTGGTGGTGCTGTTCGGCTCCGGCGAGACCTTGCCCAGCGGGCGCAAGGTGTTCGAGCAGATCTTGCGCCGCCTGCCGCCGCGCCCGCGCCTGGCGCTGCTCGACACCCCGGCCGGCTTTGAACTCAACGCCGAGCAGGTGATCGGGCGGGTGGGCGAATTTCTGACCGAGCGCTTGCAGAACTACCAGCCGCAGGTAGAAATTGTGCGCGCCCGCCGCCGGGGGACGCCGCTTAGCCCCGATAGCCCGGAGGCGGCGGCGCAGCTTTTGCAGGCCGACCTGATCTTCATGGGGCCGGGCAGCCCCACCTACGCCGTGCGCCAATTGCAAGACAGCCTGGCCTGGCACGCCCTGCGCGCCCGTCATCGCCTGGGCGCTCCGCTGGCGCTGGCCTCGGCGGCGGTAGCCGCCGTGGGGGCGCTGGCCCTGCCGGTGTACGAAATCTACAAGGTGGGCGAAGACCTGCATTGGAAGGCCGGGCTAAATTTGCTGGGCGATTACGGCCTGCCGCTGATCTTCATCCCGCATTGGAACAACACCGACGGCGGGGCCGAGCTAGACACCCGCCGCTGCTTCATGGGCGAGAGCCGCTTTTCTGAGCTAATCGACTTCGTGCCGCAAGCCGCCACGATCCTGGGCATCGACGAGAAAACCGCCTTGATCCTCGACCTGGCGAGCGGGGAGGCGCGCATCGAGGGCCTGGGCGGCGTGACGCTGATCCACGCCGGCGTGACGGATCGCCCGCCGCCGCCCGCCTCCACCCCCAGCCTGGCGGCCCTGGCCGAGCGGCGCAGCAGCCATATCCACATCTACGCCGCCGGCGAACGCTTTCCGCTGAGCGCCTGCGGGGATTGGGATGGCGCGCCCACCCCGCCCGAACTGCCGCCGGAGATTTGGCAGGCGGCTTTGGCCGCTCAGGCGCAATCCAAGGCGCAGGCCGATACGCCGCCTGAGGTGTTGGCCCTGGCCGAAGCGCGCCAGGCGGCCCGCTCCGTCAAGGATTGGGCCGAGGCCGACCGGCTGCGCGCGGCGTTGGATGCGCTGGGGTGGGTGGTGGAGGATGGGAAGGATGGGTGGCAGGTGAGGAGGAAGTAGAGCGACCTCTCATCCCCGGCGGAGGCGACCTCTCATCCCCGGCCCTTCTCCCCCACGGGGGGAGAAGGGAGAAGAGCGGGGCAATGTGTTGTTGAAAGTGATGGTGTGATAGGGGTGTAATATGGATCTCGAATTGATGAGGGAATTGGCGAAGAAGCTTACGCCGTGGCTGGCGGCTTTTATGCTGCTGGTGATCTGGGGGCTGGTTAACTGGGGGAACAGCGACGGAATTGTGCGGGCGCTGCCATTCCTATTGGCGCTGGCGGTGCTGGTGCTGGGCGGGCTGATTGGCTGGCGGGAAGTGCAACCTGCCGCGTCTAAACACACCACTGTCACGGGGGGAAGCGGGCCTCAGGCCGTGACCGGCAGCGGGATAAGTTTTATCCTCCAAATTGCTAACCAGTATGCCCAGGCCCAACCGCAAGAAAAGGTCGTCGACCTGGAAGTGAGCCTGCGGAAGTATCTCGAATGGGTGAAAGAAAACACCGAGTTTATTACCCTGCGCGGCATCGTTCACCAAGGGGTGCAGCAAATCACCTTGAAATTGGATACGGTGTATGTGCCGCTGGAGGCAGAGGTATTCAACCCTGGCGAGCACAAACAAGCTGTGCCGCTCAACCGATTGTTAGAGCAAGGCCACCGCCTGGCGCTAATCGGTGGACCGGGCTGCGGCAAGAGTACGGTTTTACAGCATATGTCTTGGGTGCTGGCAGGCGGTGTTTTAACCAACGACGCCGGTTTTATCCGGGAGAAACTAGGCCAGGCCGCCCAGCCTCTTATCCCCGTCCTGATCCCGCTTAACCGCTATGCTGCCCACTTGCGCAAATTGAAAGATGGGCAATCGCCTCAGCTGGAGGCGTTTTTAAGCGATTACTTTAAGACCCGCCAGATCCCCGGTCAATTTTCACCGGAATTTTGGGATTATCTGTTCAGCCATAACCGGGTGGTTTTGCTTTTGGATGGCCTGGACGAAGTGCCAACCGAGGATTTGCGCGCTCAGGTGCGCCAACGGATTGAGGATTTTCTCAAAGGACATCTCGGCCTATGGGTGATAGCCACCAGCCGCAGCGCCGCCTATCACGGCGAGGCGGTCTTGGCGAATTTTAAGCTGGTGCGCGTGCTGCCGTTAGAGCAGGAGCATATTGAGAACCTGGTACGGCGAGCCTACCAGGCTATTCCGAAAACCCTGTGGACCAAACCCGAACCAGCGGGTGCGCTGCTCAAAGGCATCCGCGCTTTGGAAGCGCAGCGTGAAGGCGATCCGCTGGTGACCACTCCACTGATGGTGCGGCTGCTGCTCTTGGTGCAGCAGAATAACCGCGATTTGCCCGATCAGCGTGCCGATCTATATGAGAAAGCGGTTGAAGCGCTGCTCAAGCCGGATCATAAAGACGATGGGGACGTGGCGCGCGACCTGGTGCATTTCGGCGCCGGCAGCCTGGAGATGAACCGCGATATGCTCCAGTACCTGGCCTACCATATGCACCAAAGCGGTGAGCAGCAGGGCCGCGATGTGGGTGAAGAAGCTATCAAGAAGATGCTGTGCCAGGATGAGACCTACCGTCCCCACGTGGAGGCGCTCTTAGAGGAGGCGCGCACCCGCAGCACGCTGCTGGAATTCCGCGAGCAGCAGTATCGCTTTATGCACTTGTCGTTTCAGGAATTTCTGGCCGGGCGCTACCTGGCGAAAAACAATACCCCGGATGAAGCCGCCGCCTTCCTGGAGGCCGGCCCGGCCACCCAAACCTGGTGGCGGGAGGCGATCTTGCTGTACGTGGGCTACGCCTACCTTGACCAGGCCCGCAAACTGCTGCCCATCTTGCGCCGCATGGCCGCGATAGACGAGAAGGCTGCCTCGCGCCCCGAAATAGAACTCGAAAAGCAGCTTGCCATGGCCGAGTTGGCCGCCACGGCTTACGGGGAAATCCCCAACCGCCCGGCGGAGATTGGCGATGAACTGCGGCAGCGCCTGGAGCAGCTGGCGCAGCACCCCCAACGCTTACAGCCGCCGGCTTTGCGGCGCGCCAATGCCGCCGATGCCGCCGTGCGCTTAAGTCACATCCCCGACGGCCTATATGACCTGGTCGAGATCGACCCCCGGCGCCTTGACCCCAAAGACACGCGCCCTCCGTTTTGGATCAGCCGCTACCCGGTGACCAACGCCCACTATGGCCGCTTCCTGGAGCAGGTTGATTTCCGTGACGAAAGCCTGTGGAAGGGGGTGCAGAAGTTTGACCGAGACAGTCGGCCCATGGAGGGGCAATTCTGGGATGAAGAAGCGCTGGAATGGTTGAGGAGTAACATCGAAGGTGCTGCCTGGTCGCAAGACGGCTCCCGGCGCATTATCTTCCCCCGCTTCTGGGACGATCCGCGTTTTGGCATCGCCCGCCCGTATGCGCCGGTGGTGGGGGTCACATATTACGAGGCGGCGGCTTATTGCCAGTGGCTGCAGCGTACCTGGGCGCAGCGGGAAGAGTACGCCGCCTGTCCATCTGTGCCTGCGCCGCAGGTGCGCCTGCCCACCGAGGCGGAATGGGTGCTGGCGGCGGGCGGGGATAAGCCTGAAAGGCGCTGCCCGTGGGGTAAAGGCCCGGCGGTGAGCGCTGATGTGGATATTCCCGCCCGCGCCAATGTGAGTGGAAGCGGCATTGGCCGCACCACCCCGGTGGATCTGTTCCCCGATGGACGCAGCCACCCTTATGGGGTGTGGGACCTGGCCGGCAACGCCTGGGAATGGCTGGGCAGCTTAGACGAAGGAACCTCCGGAAGGCTGAGGCTGCGCGGCGGGGCGTGGGACCTTCTAGATGAGAACGCCCGCCTGTCCGTGCGCGACGCCATTCACCCGAACAATCAATGGGACGACGGCGGGTTTCGGGTGGCAGTGCTGCGCCCTTATTAAGGGTTTGTGTTCTGTGTTCTGTTTTCTGCGTTCTGTGGGCATTTTTGGGGGGGCTGGCATGTTCCTTGCAGCTATGCCAGGTGATATGAATAAGAATGATTTTTATGGACGCATCTGTGAATTTGAAAATCTGTACCTGGCCTACCGCCGCGCTCGCAAGGGCAAGCGCTTCCGCCCCCAGGTGGCGGATTTCATCTGTCATCAAGAAGATGAATTATTGGATCTACAGCAAGCGCTGCTGAATCAAACTTACCAACCGGGCGGGTATCATAGTTTTTATATTCACGATCCTAAGCGGCGTTTGATTTCGGCGGCCTCCTTCCGCGATCGCGTGGTGCATCATGCCCTGTGCCAGGTCATAGAACCGCTTTGGGAGCCGCGCTTCATTTATGATTGTTACGCCAACCGGGTGGGCAAAGGCACGCACCGCGCCCTGGATCGCACCCAGGAATACGCCCGTAAGTATGCTTATTTTCTGCAGTGCGATCTGCGCCAGTATTTCCCCTCCATTGATCACCAAGTTTTACTTGGTAAGCTGGCCCGGTATATCAAAGACCAGGCCGTCTTAGCCTTATGTGCTAAGATATTAGGCAGTGGGGTAGGCGTTCTCTCGGAAGCTTACGACATGGTGTACTTTCCCGGCGATGATTTATTCGCCGCCGCCCGCCCGCGCGGTTTGCCGATTGGCAACCTCACCAGCCAGTTCTGGGCTAACATCCATCTCAACGATTTCGACCATTTTGTTAAGCGCCAACTGCACTGCCGGGGGTATATCCGTTACGTGGACGATTTCTTGCTCTTCTCGGATGACAAGCGCCAACTTCATCAGTGGCGGCAGGAGATCATTGCCGAGATGGCGAAATTGCGTTTGACTTTGCATGAAAACAGCGCCCAGGTCTTCCCCACCCGTACCGGCATTCCATTCTTGGGTTTCCGCGTCTTTCCAGACCACCGCCGGGTTAAGCGCCGCAATGTGGTCAAATTCCGCCGCCGCCTGAAAATTCTGCTCCAGGGCGTGGCTGAACGCGAAGATGGTTTCGAGAAGTTAGATTTGGGCGTCAAGAGTTGGGTGAACCATGTGCGTTACGCCGACACTTGGGGGCTGCGCCGGGCGGTGTTAGGCGAGGTAGTGGTTTGATGAACGCATCGCCCGTGTATGTGCACACCTACGATTTGCTGCTGTGGCTGCTTCCGCAGGCGCAGAAATTTCCTCGAGTGCATCGCTTTGGCTTGAGTGAACGCATCCAGCGCACCGCCATGGATTTTCAGGATGCGCTCACCGCGGCGGGCAAAAGCAAGGGCGATGAACGTCGCCGCTGGCTGCAGCGCGCCGATATCTTGTTAGAACAACTTCGCGGCTGGCTGAGGCTGGCCAAAGATTTAGAATGCTTTTCCGTGCGCCAGTATGAACACGCCGCCCGAATGGTTTCTGAGGTGGGGCGCTTGCTTGGCGCATGGTTAAAACAGAATCCGGGCGCCGGCTGAGGGTCCTGAGGCTGCGCGGCGGGGCGTGGAACAATCAAAATGAGAACGCCCGCCTGTCCGAGCGCGACGCCAATCACCCGAACAATCAATGGAACAACAACGGGTTTCGGGTGGCAGTGCTGCGCCATTTTCTCACCGCCCACCGGTAGAACTGTTGGATCAAGGTCCACGGTCGAGGTGAAAAAAGCCGGCCGGTGTCCCGTTCGCTCATCCGGGCGGACAAATATCTCCTTGCCCCGCTCATCCAAGCCATCCGAGCCAATGCCTGAGCGGGGCGACCTCTCATCCCCGGCCCTTCTCCCCCACGGGGGGAGAAGGGGGAAGAGCGCCCGTCGGCAGTATAATAGCCATCATCATCTCAACAAGGAGTCTTTCCATGAGCATAAGCGTTGGCTATATCGGGCTGGGCCTGATGGGTAAATCGATTGCCAAAAATATCCTCCAGGCGGGTTTTCCGCTGGTGGCGCACAACCGCAGCCGGGCGGCGGTGGATGAATTGGTGGGCCTGGGCGCTAAGGCGGCCTCTTCGCCGGCCGAGGTGGCTGCGCAGGTAGATATTCTGTTCACCAACCTGCCCGATTCGCCCGACGTGGAGCAGGTGGCCCTGGGCGAGCAGGGCGTCATCGCCGGGGCGCGGGCGGGGATGATCTTCATCGACAACTCCACCATCAAACCGGCCACGGCGCGCAAGATTGCCGCCGCCCTGGCCGAAAAGGGCGTCTTGGCGCTGGATGCGCCGGTATCGGGCGGCGATATCGGGGCGCGCCAGGGCACGCTGGCGATTATGGTGGGCGGCCCGGCCGAGGCCCTGGAGCGGGCGCTGCCGGTGCTGCAAGCCACCGGCAAGACCATCACCCACGTGGGCGAAAGCGGCGCCGGCCAAATTGCCAAAGCCTGCAACCAGATTATGGTGGCGGCCCAAATGGTGGCGATGGGCGAGCTGCTCATCTTTGCCCGCAAGGCCGGGGCCGACCCGCAGAAGGTGGTGGAGGCGATCCGCGGCGGGGCGGCGCAGTGCTGGACGCTGGACGTGAAGCCGCCGCGCCTGTTCGCTGGCAACCGCAGCCCCGGCTTCAAAGCCTATATGCAGGCCAAAGACCTGGGCATTGTGCAAGATACGGCGCGGGAATACGGCGTGCCCCTGCCGTCGTGCGCGCTGGATGCGCAGCTATTTAACGCCATGCTGCAAATGGGTCTGGGCGAACTGGATAACTCCGCCATCATCGGCGTGCTGGAAGCCCTGGCCAACACCCAACTTCTTTAGCGGTGGGCGGCCTTTAAAAAAATCGGTCGCGTTGCGGGCGCAACTTTTTCAACGCCCTTCCGTATATCTGTATAGCGAAACGAAAGACCCCTTATCATCGGGCTGCGGGAGCATGGGCGTTCCAGGCCTCCGCAGCCCCCCTCGGAGCTTTACCGTGCAGGTCAACGAAGCCGAATGGCTCAATCTGGTTATCAAAGGAGATTCGCAAGCCTTCACCCAATTGGTGGAGGCGTATCAACGCCCGGTGTATAACTTATGCTACCGCATGTTGGGCGCGCCGCAAGACGCCGAAGACGCCGCCCAGGAAACTTTCTTGCGGGCTTACCTGAACATCCGCCGCTACGACCCCACGCGGCCCTTCTCCACCTGGCTGCTTTCCATCGCCGCGCATTACTGCATCGACCAGGTGCGCAAGCGCCGCCCGGTGGTCTCGATTGAAGAACTGCCTGTGCCCGATTTACCCGAACCGGCCCCCGGCTTAGAAAGTCTGTTAACCCGCAAACAGGAACAAGAACGTGTGCAGAAATTATTAAAGGTACTCGACCCCGTGGATCGCGCCGCGGTGGTGATGTATTACTGGTACGACTATTCGTATGATGAGATCTGCCAGTCGTTGAATTTGAGCATGAGCGCGGTCAAAAGTCGCCTGCACCGGGCGCGCCGCCTGATGGCCGAAAACGCCGCCCCGGTTGGGGTGGTGGAGGCCGCTGTCCGCTCTGCTGCTCCCGGCAGTGAACGCCTACGCGTAGAAAGGATGACGCCATGACCCACCAGCCTTATGAAGATTGGATGTTTGAAGCGCCCCAAGATTTAGACCCCCAGCAGATGCTGGAATTGAACAGTCACCTGGCGCTGTGCGCCGGGTGCCGCGCTCTGGCGGGTTCTTTAGGGCAGGCCGAGGCGCTGCTGCGCCGTCAAGAGCAGGCGGCTCCGGCGGACGGTTTTAGCTTGCGCTTTGAAGAGCGCCTGGCGGCCGAGCGCTCCCGCCGGCATAACCGCCAAACCTTGCTTACATTTTTGTTGGCCCTGGCCGGCGTGGGCGGTTTGATCTTAGGCTTAGGGGGGCTAATTTGGCCCTACCGCAGCATGTTAGACGGCTCGTTGTGGGCGGGGGTGTACCAATTTATTTCCGCCCTGGCCGTGGTACAGATGGTGGGCCAGTTCCTGAGCGTCTTTCTGCGCTCCGCATTTGCGGCGCTGCCCATTGCCCTATGGGTGTTGGGTTTGGGGCTGCTCTCTCAATTGGCTGTTCTGTGGGTGGTTTCGTTTCGCGTCCTAACCAATCCACGGAGGATGATAACAAATGAAACGCTTAGTTAGTTCTTTACTATTGATTGGGCTGGCTTTGGGCTTGATGGCCTTCCAAGCCGCGCCGGTCGGAACCCAAGCCACCTGCACGCAAGTGGTCATCGGGCAGTCTTGCCTCTTACCCGCCGGCCAACGCCTTAGCGATGGGATGCTGGTGCTGGGCGGCCAGGCCATGCTGGAAGAAGGCTCGGTGGTGGAAGGCGATGTGGTGGTGCTGGGCGGCACACTGCAAGCCGATGGCCGCATCGAAGGCGACCTGAACCTGGCCGGCGGTACCGCCAACCTGGGCAGCCAGGCGGTGGTGGAAGGCGATGTGAACAGCGCCGGCGGCACGCTCAACCGCCAAGACGGCGCCAGGGTCGAAGGGGCGGTCAACCTGAATGTGCCCTCGCCCTTCATGTTGCCCGGCCGCATACAGACGCCCAACTGGAGCGGGCGCATGTCCCCGGCTTCGCCGTGGGCCGAACCGATCTCGGCCGGGCTGGGCCTGGTGTGGGAGGGCATGTGGTGGCTGGTGCGCTCGGTGCTGTGGGCCTTGGTGGCTTTGCTCGTGGCGCTGATGCTGCCCGAACGCACCCGGCGCGTTAGCATGGCGGCAGTATCTCGCCCGGTGGAAGCCGGCGGCATGGGCTGCCTGACCCAGATTGTGGGCGTGATTGTGCTGGTGGTCTTAACTGTAACCATCTGCGGCATTCCCTTCGCCCTGCTGGGAGCGCTGGTGCTGGCGGCCGCTTGGGCGCTTGGGGTGGTGGCGATTGGCTCTGAGCTGGGCAAGCGCCTGGTGGGCCTGACCCACTTCGACATGGCCCCCGCCGTAACCGCCGCCCTGGGCACGTTTGTATTGACCCTGGTGACCAACGGCATTAGCGCCGTCATCCCCTGCATTGGCTGGCTGGCGCCTGCCCTGGTGGGGGCGGTGGGCATCGGTGCGGTGCTAATCACCCGCTTCGGCGGCGAGCCGCCGGCGGCGCGCTCCGGCATGGTGGTCGCCCCGGTGCACCCGGCGGCCCCAGTGGTTCCCTACGATGTAACCGGCTCGGCTGTTCCGTCGGCGGAGGCCGCGGTGATCGTTCCTGAGGCGCCGATGGCCGCGGCTGAAGAACCGGCCATTGCCGTCCCCTACGACGTAGCCGACCCTGCCCCTCTGGATGCATCCCCCCAAGATGGGGCCGCCCAGGATGGGGCCGCCCATCCTGGGGCCGCCCATCCTGGCGGAGCCTCCACGGGCGCGGCGGAAGTCTACACCCCTGCTCCGCCCCCGCCGATTGGCGACTTGCCCGATCCACGCCCCGACCCGAAAGTTTAAGCGAGGGTAGGCGATAAAAATGCTCACCGGCTGCCCAAAAATTGGCGCAGCCGGTGAGTTGGTTTTAAGCGATAGGCGCTTTGAATGCCGGTCTGGGGGTGGGCGGGCGTTACTTGAGCAGATAATGCCCGGCTGCGCCCAGTGTGATTAGCATTTGACCGGTATGGTAGGCGATCATGTAAATCAAACGTCCGTTGCGCAGCGGAGCTACGAAGCGATTCCAACCCAGCAGCGTATCCGAAAGCGCAAACAAACCCGCTCCGGCTGCCACGGTGAGCGATGCCACCGGCTGCCATTCGCTGCGCAGCAGGGTGAACATGGCCGAGAGCAGCATCACGCTCAGCGCGGCGCAGTAAAGCGCCAGGGGCAGCTTCAGCCGCCCGCGCTCGCTGCTCGCCAGGTTGTGGGTCAAGCGCCGGTAGACCTGCAGCGCCGGCGCCAGCATCAGCACGACTAAAACACCAGCCGCTGCCAGGTGCATGGGCCGCAGCGGGGGGATGGGGTTAAAGCCGATAATGTAGCACAGGTGCGCCGCCAGGAAAGCTCCCAGCCCGGCGGAAAATCGCTCGCGCGGTAAGATCAGCAGCACGTCGCCCAGCAGCGAGCACGCCAGCCCCAAGGCGATAAACAACATGCCCCCGCCCAACAGACGGGGGCTAAGCGAAAAGCCGCTCAGTTGGGCGATAAATAACAGCAGGGCGGCGATCACCCCCGGCTTAGCCACGTATTCCAACTTGCGCCAGGCAAACGCCACTGCCGCCCACTCCAGCAGGGCGAAGGCCGCAGCCAGGTAGAAGAAGGTATATGGCATGTCGCCCTGCTACCGGTTGAACCCAAACGCCTGGATCGTCTTCTCGTCGTCGCGCCAGTTCTTGCGCACCTTCACTTTGATTTGCAAAAACACCTTGCGCCCGCTCATCCGCTCGATCTCCTGGCGCGCCAGGCTGCCGATTTTCTTGAGCATAACTCCGCCCTGGCCGATGACGATGCCCTTGTGCGACTCGCGCTCGACGAACAGGGTGGCTTCGATATATGCGCCCTCTTCGCCGCGTTCGGTGAAGGTGTCGATGCGGATGGCTACGCCGTGCGGCACTTCGTCGCGCAGCAGGTTGAGGGCCGCTTCGCGAATCAGGTCGGCGGCCAGCTCGCGCTCGTACAGGTCGGTGGTTTGGTCTTCGGGGAAAAACGGCTCGCCTTCGGGCAGGTGTTCCAGCAGCGCATCGCGGAGGGCGTCTAGCCCGGCGCCGTGCAAGGCCGAGACAGCCAGGGCCTGAGCCTGGGGCAGCGCTTCTTGAAAGGCGCGGCGGTGCTGCTCAAAGCGCTCATCGTCCACCGCGTCGCGCTTGTTAAGCGCAATCAGCAGCGGGGCGCTGCGCCGCAGGCTGTGCAGCAGGCTGAACAGGAGCTGGTCTTCTTCGTTGGGCGGTTCGGAAACGTCCACCACCAGCAGGATCTCGTCGCTATCTTGCAGCACCGAGGCGGCTTCCTGGTTCATATGTTCGCCTAGCTTGTGGCGCGCCTTGTGGATGCCAGGCGTATCCACAAAAATGATCTGCGCCGCGGGCAAGGTGAGGATGCCCATCTGGCGCTTGCGGGTGGTCTGCGGGCGCGGTGAAACTGCGGCGATCTTTTGGCCCAGCAGGGCGTTAATCAGGGTGGACTTGCCCACGTTGGGGCGGCCCATGACAGCAACAAAACCGGCTTGATAAGTCATGCGCCTATTAAACCACAGAGGGGCGATCTTGCGGGGTGGTTTTTAAGATGCGCCTTGGCGAAAAACTCTAATCTAGCGTTCATATTAGACTAGTCTAATCTAATGCAGCCTTCATGATCTTGAAATAAGCCCCCGCTTTAGGTATAATTACGGCTTGCGTTTCCGCTAGCCATTGGCTGGGAATCGGCTTAATCGCGCTTCTTAGGAGTATTCAAATATGGCAACCGCTCTCCCGAGCAAGACTTACGCCCGCATTGATTTCAAACTTCCATTGCCCACCCTGATCGAGGTGCAGCTGGAATCGTTCAACCGCCTTAAAAAAGAGGGGTTGGCCGATTTGTTCCACGAGATTTCGCCCATCGAATCGTATAACAAGGGCATGAAATTGTATTTCCCCTCCCGCACCAAAGAGGCGCAGGAGTGGGGCCTCACCTATTGGTTTGGTGAACCCAAGCACACCATCGAAGACTGTGTTGAACGCGATCTGACCTATGCCAGCCCATTATATGTTTCGGTGCTGCTGGCCGGGCCGGAAATCCCTGAACCGAAAAAGCAAGACATCTTCCTGGGAGATTTCCCAGAGATGACCGAAAAGGGAACCTTCATTATTAACGGAACCGAGCGTGTGGTGGTTTCGCAGCTCATCCGCTCGCCGGGCGTCTATTTCGAGGCCCCCGTCGATCGTTCCACCGGCCGCCGCCTGGCGATGGCGAAGCTCATCCCCGACCGCGGCGCCTGGATGGAATTTGAGACCCGTAAGTCGGATTACCTGACGCTGCGCTTCAACCGCAAGCGCACCGTGCCCGTCACCATCTTCTTGCGCGCCATGGCTGCTGTCAAAGATTCGCTCGAAGGGCCTTCTCCCCTGGAAGACGGCAGCGATGAGGAACTGCTGAAGCTGTTTGGCGACGTGGATAACAACCCCGACCGCATGTTCATGGCCTCCACGCTGTACCAGGAACCCGAATGGGATCTTTCGCACGGGCTAACCATCGCCCAGGCCGCCCTGCTGGAGTTCTTCAAGCGCATGCGCCCCGGCGACCCCGCCACCCTGGATAACGCCAAAGACTTTTTGGAAGAGCAGCTCTTCGACCAGCGCCATTACGACCTGGAGCGCGTGGGCCGCTATAAGCTCAACCAGAAGTTAGACCTGTACGAACATGTGCCGGTGACCCACCGCATGGTGAGCAAGTGGGATATTATCTACCTGCTGCGCCGCATGATTATGATTAACAACGGCGTCACCGACCCCGACGACATCGATCACCTGGGCAATCGCCGCGCCAAGACGGTGGGCGAGCTGATCCAGAATAAGCTGCGCGTGGGCCTGCGGCGTATGGAACGCGTCATCAAAGAGCGCATGTCGATCCGCGATCAAGACGAAATTTCGCCTATCACGCTGATCAACATCCGCCCGGTGGTGGCGGCGTTGCGTGAGTTCTTTGGCTCCAGCCAGCTTTCGCAGTTTATGGATCAAACCAACCCGCTGGCCGAGCTGCGCCACAAGCGCACGCTTTCAGCGTTAGGCCCCGGCGGCCTGCGGCGCGAGCGCGCCGGCTTTGATGTGCGCGATGTTCACCATTCGCACTATGGCCGCATTTGCCCCATCGAAACCCCCGAAGGCCCGAACATTGGCCTGATTGGCCGCCTGGCTTCCTTCGCACGGGTGAACGAATACGGCTTCATCGAAACCCCTTATCGCAAGGTGTTAAAAGAAGTTGATCCTACCGTGGAGGCTTTGACCAATCGTACGCTGCGCGAGAGTATCACCGATGCTTCTACCGGCGAAGTGCTGGCCAAAGAGAATGACCTCATTACCCCCGAGCTGGCCGAACGGATTGCGGCAGTGGTAACCACGCCGGTTAAGGTGCTTCCCTTCGCCTCTGGCATTAGCGTTTATCTTTCCGCCGACGCCGAAGACCGCTTTGTGATTGCCCAGGCCAATACACCGCTCAACGAAAACGACGAGTTTATGCGCGCCCGGGTATCCAGCCGCTATCACTCCAGCTTTATCTTCTCGGCCCCCACCCAGCTAGACTATATGGACGTGGCTCCGCACCAAATCGTGGGCATCAGCGCCGCGCTAATCCCCTTCTTGGAGCATGACGACGCTAACCGCGCCCTGATGGGTTCGAACATGCAGGCGCAAGCCGTGCCGCTGCTGCGCCCGGATGTGCCCCAAGTCTCGACTGGCATGGAATACAACGCCGCGGTGGACTCGGGCCAGGTGGTGTTGGCGGAGGAAGACGGCGAAGTCACCTCGGTGACGGGGCGCAGCGTTACCGTGCGCGCCGCCGACGGCGCCATGCATGTTTACAATCTGCGCAAGTACCAGCGCTCGAACCAAAGCACCTGCATCGACCAGCGCCCGGCGGTGGTCAAAGGCCAGCGTGTGCATCGCCTGGATGTAATCGCCGATTCTTCTTCTACTGAAGGCGGCCAGTTGGCTCTGGGGCAGAACGTGGTGGTCGCGTTCCTGTCTTGGGAAGGCGGCAACTTTGAAGACGCCATCCTGATCTCTGAAAAGCTGGTGCAAGACGACTACTTCACCTCGGTGCATATCGAGAAATACGAAATTGAGTCGCGCGACACCCGCCTGGGTCCCGAAGAAATCACGCGTGATATTCCTAATGTGGGCGACGACGCCATTAAAGACCTGGACGATCACGGCATCATCCGCATCGGGGCGGAAGTAGGCCCCAACGATATTTTGGTGGGGAAGATTTCGCCCAAGGGCGAGAAAGAATTGACCCCCGAAGAGCGTTTGCTGCGGGCCATTTTTGGCGAGAAATCGCGCGATGTGAAAGACACCTCGCTGCGCATGCCGCATGGCGAACGCGGTAAGGTGGTGGACGTGAAGGTATTCACCCGCGAAGACAACGCCGACCTTTCGGCCGGGGTGGATATGATGGTGCGGGTATCGGTGGCGCAGCGCCGCAAGATCACCGCCGGCGATAAAATGGCCGGCCGCCATGGCAATAAGGGCGTGGTTTCGAAGGTTGTGCCGGTGGAAGATATGCCCTTCCTCCCCGATGGGCAGCAGGTGGATATTATCCTCAACCCGTTGGGTGTGCCTGGGCGTATGAATATCGGTCAGGTGTTGGAAACACACCTGGGTTGGGCGTCTTATCGCTTGGGCTTCCGCGCCATTACGCCGGTGTTTGACGGCGCCCGCGAGCGCGAGATCGAAGCCGAATTGGCCCGCGCCTGGCTTATCGATTACACCTGGAAGAAGACCGGTGAAGCGGCCTGGGCCTGGTTGCACAACTATGAGTACGAACCCGAAAACTTGCAGGATGACAATGAAGTCCGCCGCTTGTATTTGGAGAACTGGCTTAGCGACCGGAACTACGATGCTTACCGGCTTAATTCGGATGTGACCTATGCGCGCCGGGCGGCGATGGCTGAATGGCTGCGCGATGAAGGCTTTGACCCAGATCACTCTTTGACCTTTGAAGAGGGCAACACGATGGCTGTGGGGCTGCGCGATGACCGCGATGAGAATATCATCAAAGCCTGCTTGCAAATTTGGCTTCAGGAGCTGGGTGAAGACGCCGACGACCTGACAACCGAAGAATTGCAAGCCAAGGCCAACGCCGTCTCGCTGGAGCGCGGCGTGCCGCAGCCCATCTTGGGTAAGCAAGTGCTGCGCGATGGTATGACTGGCGACCCCTACGATCAGCCGGTGACGGTGGGGGTGATGACGATGATGAAATTGCACCACCTGGTGGAAGACAAAGTGCATGCCCGTTCCACCGGGCCCTACAGCCTGGTTTCGCAGCAGCCGCTGGGCGGCAAAGCCCAATTTGGCGGCCAGCGCTTTGGAGAAATGGAAGTTTGGGCGCTGGAAGCCTACGGCGCCGCCTATACCTTGCAAGAGATGCTCACGGTCAAGTCGGACGATGTACAGGGGCGTGTCAAGACCTACGAAGCCATCGTCAAGGGCGAAACCATCGAAGAACCCAGCATCCCGGCTTCGTTCCGCGTGTTGGTCAAAGAGCTGCAAAGCCTGGGCCTGGCGGTGGAAGCGGTAACCGACACCGGTGAGGTGATTAAGTTTGGCAAGGACGAAGAACGCGCCCGCCCACCGAAGTTGGGAACCGGGTTGTTGAACCTGGGCGAAGATATGCTTTAATAGGAAGTAAGCAGGCCGCAGGCTGGTTGGGGTGGTAAGCGCGCCCACCAGCCCGCGGCTCAACCGCCTGGCGGGCGGCTATTTTGCCCTACAATTTGTTTGCGATTTTCCATTGACTCGGATTATCTCCCATGGTAAAATCGCTGTTCGTTGCCCTTCACGTCTTTTAAGTGGGACGGCATTGTGACCCCCGGCCCGGCAACTTAGCGAGTGTTACAGTGAGGCCATCTTGCTCCTAATAGGATGGCCTCACTTAATGAGTAAACAAGAAGAATTTGTAAAGTTTGGATCATCTGTATTTTTGCTCGGAGGCAAAAGGTGCCAACAATCAATCAATTGGTCCGCAAGGGCCGCTCTAGTAAGAAGGCGAAAAGCAAAGCCCCGGCGCTGCTGTTCACGCTGAACTCGATGAAACAGCGGCGTGTGCGACAAGACAAAGGCGCTCCGCAAAAGCGCGGCGTGTGTACGATTGTACGCACGATGACGCCTAATAAACCAAACTCGGCGCTGCGTAAAATCGCCCGTGTCCGTCTCACCAACGGTATCGAAGTCACCGCCTATATCCCCGGCGAAGGCCACACGTTGCAAGAGCACTCGGTGGTCTTGGTGCGCGGCGGGCGTGTGAAAGACCTGCCCGGTGTGCGCTACCACATTGTGCGCGGCACGCTGGATACCCTCGGCGTTAATAATCGTAAACAGGCCCGTTCTAAATACGGTTCCAAGCGCCCAAAACCCGGTCAGCCCGCGCCTAAGGGCAAGAAGTAAGCAGGAGAGTTTCGATGTCTCGTCGTAATAAAGCTGAACGCCGTATCCCGACCCCCGATCCGCGCTATAGCAACTTGCAGGTGGCCGAGTTTATCAACAATGTGATGAAGAACGGTAAGAAGAGCACCGCCACCACGTTGGTATATCGCGCCTTTGATCTGGTTGAAGAGCGGATGAAGAAACCCGGTTTGGAAGTATTCGAACTGGCAGTTAAAAACGTGGCTCCGGTCATGGAAGTCAAGCCCCGTCGTGTGGGCGGCGCAACCTACCAGATCCCCATGGAAGTGCCCAATTTCCGGCGCTTTTCTTTAGCCACGCGCTGGATTTTGATCGCGGCGCGCGCCCGCTCTGGACGCAATTTCTCTGAGAAATTGGCTGCTGAGCTGATGGACGCCGCCGGCAATAACGGCGCGGCGGTACGTAAGCGTGACGAAACCCATAAAATGGCTGAAGCAAACCGCGCTTTCTCGCATTACCGGGCATAAGCCCTTTGTTGTCAAGGTTAGGAATTTGAAGTATGACGCGCCTACATCCGTTGGAGCGGTACCGTAATATCGGCATTATTGCCCACATCGACGCTGGTAAAACCACGACCACCGAGCGTATCTTGTTCTATACCGGCAAGACGCACCGCCTCGGCTCGGTTGATGATGGCACCACTGTTACCGATTGGATGGCGCAAGAGCGCGAGCGCGGTATCACAATTGTGTCTGCCGCCGTTTCCGCCGAATGGAAAGGCTACCAAATTAATATCATCGATACCCCAGGGCACATCGACTTTACTGCCGAAGTGCAGCGTTCGCTGCGTGTGCTGGATGGGGGGGTGGTGGTGTTTGATGCCGTTCAAGGTGTGGAACCGCAAAGCGAGACCGTTTGGCGACAAGCCGACCGGTACGGCGTTCCCCGGATTTGTTTTATCAACAAAATGGATCGTATTGGCGCCTCGTATGAGCGCGCCATTGCAATGATTAAGTCGCGCCTGGGCGCCAATGCCATTGCGGTGCAGCTTCCGATTGGCGAGGAAGCTGCCTTCCGCGGCGCCATCGACCTTTTTAGCCAAAAGGCGGTGGTGTGGAATGATAGCGATGGCAGAGAGAGTGTGGAAGAAGACCCCCCCGCCAATTTGATTGAGCAAATGCACGTGATGCGCGCCCGCATGGTGGAACAGATCGCCGAAACCGATGAACAGCTTACCGAGAAATATCTGGAAGGTGAAGAGATTTCGGTGGAAGAATTAAAGGCGGCTTTGCGCCGGGCGGTAATCGCTGGCAAAGCTACCCCCATCTTCTGCGGCAGCTCGCTGCGCAACAAGGGCGTGCAGCCGGTGCTAGACGCGGTGATCGATTACCTGCCCTCGCCGGCTGATATTCCCCCCGTCATCGGCGTACGCTACAAAACTGAAGAAGACATCGAACTGCCTGCTGAAGACGACGCCCCCCTCAGCGCGCTGGTATTCAAGATTGTCACCGATCCCTACGTGGGCCGCCTGGCCTACTTCCGGGTCTATTCCGGCACACTCAAGCAGGGCGGGGCGGTGTTTAACACCACCAAAGAGCGCCGCGAGCGCGTTGGCCGGCTGATCCGCATGTACGCCGACCGCCGCGAAGACATTGAAGAAGTGCTGGCGGGCGATATTGGCGCAGTGTTGGGCATGAAAGAAACCACCACCGGCGATACCCTGTGTGACATCAACACGCCTGTTATTCTTGAAGCCATCACCTTCCCCAAGCCGGTGATTTCGGTGGCAATTGAACCGAAAACTACCGTGGACCAGGATCGGATGGGCGAGGCGCTGCACAAGCTTTCGGAAGAAGACCCCACTTTTGTGGTGCACAGCGATGAAGAAACCGGCCAGACGATTATCGCCGGCATGGGCGAGCTGCACCTGGAAGTGCTGGTAGACCGGATGCTGCGCGAATTCAAGGTGCAAGCGCGCGTGGGCCGTCCGCAGGTGGCGTATCGCGAGTCGATCACTCGAGCGGTGAATAAAGTGGATTACCGGTATGTGAAGCAAACCGGTGGGCACGGCCAATATGGGCACGTGGTGTTTGCCATTGAACCCGGCGAACCTGGCAGCGGCATTGTTTTTGAGAACGCCATTGTGGGCGGCGTCATCCCCAAGGAGTATATCCCTGCGGTTGAAAAGGGTGTCCGCGAAGCCGCCGAAGGCGGCATCCTGGCGGGTTTCCCGGCTACCGACATCAAAGTGCGCCTGTACGATGGATCGTTCCACGAAGTTGACTCAAGCGAAATGGCCTTTAAAATGGCCGGCAGCCTGGGCTTTAAAGAAGGCGTCTTAAAAGCCGGGCCAATTTTACAAGAACCGATCATGAAGGTGGAAGTTCTGGTTCCGGAAGAGTTCTTAGGAGATATCTTGGGCCAAATGAACGCCCGCCGTGGCGAGATCTTAGGTATGGAAGAGCGTACCGGAAACGCCAAGTCGGTAATAGCCATGGTTCCCCTGGCCGATATGTTTAGCTATACAACCGATCTGCGTTCCGCCACCCAAGGGCGGGGGCAGTTCACCATGGAATTTGACCATTACGCCCGCGTTTCGGAAACCGTAGCGAAGGGCATCATGGGCAACCGGTAAGCGGCTGGTAACATTCACCACCCGGCGGTTGCTGTGACCGTCGTATAAATATAACAACTGGCAATAGTCTGTGGTTGGAGTAAAAAGGAGCAATTAATCATGGGTAAGCAGAAATTTGATCGCAGCAAAGTACATATGAACGTTGGCACCATGGGACATATTGACCATGGTAAGACCACGCTCACCGCGGCGATCACCAAATATTCCGCCCTGCGCGGTTTTGGTGAGTTCCGTGCATTTGATAGCATCGACAACGCCCCCGAAGAAAAGGCGCGCGGCATCACCATCAACATTTCGCATGTAGAATACCAGACCGACAAGCGCCATTATGCGCACGTAGATATGCCGGGTCACCGCGACTACATCAAGAACATGATTACCGGCGCGGCGCAGGTAGATGGCGCAATTCTGGTAGTGGCAGCTCCCGATGGGCCGATGCCGCAGACGCGTGAACACGTGCTGCTGGCTCGCCAGGTGGAAGTGCCGGCCATCGTGGTGTACCTGAACAAGGTAGACATGATGGACGACCCCGAGCTGTTGGAGCTGGTGGAAATGGAACTGCGCGACCTGCTGACCGAGTACAACTTCCCTGGCGAGACCACGCCGATCGTGCGTGGGTCGGCGCTGAAGGCGTTGGAAAGCGACAGCAAAGACGTGGATGCGCCGGAATACGCCAGCATCAAAGAGCTGATGCGGGTGATCGATGAATACATTCCCGAGCCGGTGCGCGAAACCGAAAAGCCGTTCATGATGCCGATTGAAGACGTGTTCTCGATCAAGGGACGTGGCACGGTGGTGACGGGCAAGGTGGATCGCGGTCGTATCAAGGTTGGCGAGCCGGTAGAGATCGTGGGCTTGCGCGAACAATCGATGGCTTCGGTTTGCACCGGCGTAGAAATGTTCCACAAGCAGCTCGACGAAGGTCGGGCGGGCGATAACTGCGGTCTGCTGCTGCGCGGCATTGAACGCACCGACGTGGAGCGCGGTATGGTGGTGGCCAAGCCCAAGAGCATCACCCCGCACACCCACTTCATGAGCCAGGTGTACGTGCTGCGCAAAGACGAAGGTGGACGTCACAAAGCCTTCTTCAACGGCTACCGCCCGCAGTTCTACATCCGCACCATGGACGTCACCGGCGATATTAAGCTGCCGGAAGGCGTGGAAATGGTTATGCCGGGCGATGATGTGAACCTGGAAGTGGAACTTATCGTGCCCGTAGCCCTGGAGCAAGGCTCCAAGTTCGCTATCCGTGAAGGCGGTCTCACCGTCGGCGCGGGTGTCATCACGAAGATCCTGGA
>CAZHFU010000033.1:0-40590 GCA_964531975.1 uncultured Anaerolinea sp.
TTTGGGCTGGTCTTGGGCCAGCGACTGAGTTTACCCCGATTTATTGAGATGATACATCGAATCAAGCAAAAATTGGATATGATTTTTCTGGAGTATTGCCGAGGTCATTTTAATTCTCCTAATCCTACTGACTGATCACGTATGCCATTTATAAATAACTTCAAGCGATTACACTACACGGACACGGTAAATTACGTACAAGATGTATTGGACAGTTAAATTTGAACAGTAAACAGTCCGTAGGAATGATCTGCTTTTTGCAGTTCTGCTGGCAAATCAGGATACCATCTCGAATAATAGTTGTCTATGACAAGCGGTTCTTCTAGGGATAGGGGATTCAATTGTTTTGAAATCATTTGTTGGGCTGTATCTATGCCCAAAATTACAGAAGCACGCGTTTTAAACCTGGTATTCCAGTCAATTGCTTCTTGCGCGTTATTCATATTCAATAATAGTACAAGGTTCTTCTCTACATTAATATTTTGATGATCATCCAATAGTTTAATAATTGTCTGATTCCTCTCAGGAAACGGGCATGCAATCCGTATTAAAGCTTCGGATGACATCAACTTTTCAGGTATCGTACTTCCATCTGATGCCAAAACATCATACAGTAAATTTAAAATATTATCTTGGGGATGAAAGAAACCTAATGCCCAACAGGCTGCTGCACAGAGATAAGATGCGCTCTCAAGAGTATGACCATCTTTGTGAAGGGGTATAACACGATCTTTCCACTTCGTTGCTAAATCAATGACCATTTCCACGCAGTTATCGTCGACCAAGGCCTTTAGCATGATTTTGGGAGAGAGAAGACCAGGTTCTTCAGTTAGTATATTTTCCAACAAGTCGCTTATTGGACGGACCCCGAGCACAGCTAAGCGGTAAGCAGAGAACTTAAGCGCACGCTTCGCTTTGCTAAGTATAACTTCATCAATACCAGTTTGATCAATAAGTTGATCTGAAGCCTCTCTAAATAATGTTACCAATTCAGTAATCGCTTCATCTCTGGAGGTTAACCACTCGTTGTTTAGATGCTCAAATTTTCTATGCCATATGTCTGAAGCTTGCTCATCACTTGGCAGGGCAGGGAAGTTTACATTCATCCCCCACAGGAAATGTTGAATACGGTGAACAGTAGTTCTCCGTGAGATAATCTTTCGATTTAGCCAATCAACAGAGAGATGGACATGTAAACCATCGAGCAAACTTATGTATGTTTCTAAAAACTTACCCCTGTCCATAGAATAATAATTTTTGTATTGCGCGGGCAAAAAATATAGACCATCAAGAATTCTTCGTACCTTTTTTGATAGTGACGCTAGCCTAGGATCATCTCGGAACCTCTCAATATACTTAGATGCTTGGAGCTTTAAGGTTTTCTTTTGGTTGAAAACCAAACCCAAACGATCTAATTCAGCTTGAATAACCGTTAGAGCTGTGTCTACATCTTCTATTGTAATAATAGCCATGTCATCCGCGTATCGATAATAGCTACATCGATCGCGAAACTTATCCAACACTACTCTATCAACATCTTTGAGAAATGTACTGGACCACAAGCCTGCTGTTATACCTGATTGAGGCAGTCCGAGATTTTGATTGTGGGGTGGATTTACTAGTTGCCTTAATAATACTAACCTCAAAACTTCTCGAGCTTTTATATCACTATGAACTGATTCATTCGCGCAAAGGATTTTGTATAATTCATTTTGCCTAATATTTGTATAAAAGGACCGCAAATCAGACTTCGCCACTGTACTGCCTTCATAAGCGGCAATTTTGACCGCTTCTGAATAACCCTTAAAATGCTTAAACCAGGGTTCATAAAAAAATTCGTTTTCATCGTGATTTAGCCTGTTTCCAAGTATACGGTCCCCGTCCACCGGTTGAAATGCTTCTGGCATGGCCTGTGAAACTGCGGCACAAATAAGCTGCTCATTTAGGCGTAGTGAATACTTTGGCCGATCTTCCTCTTCATTCTTGGGAAAGGGATAGGGCAATAAATAATTGTGGGATATTACAGAAAAATCGCCAACGTCTAGATATAGCTTAAGCCTTTGGAGATACTCGTCCCATGAAACATCAGCCAATCTTATCTCGATCTCATCAGCTAAATCTTCATGTAGTATGTAGTTTCTTGCCCTCACCCATGCTAACCGCAAATTGTCGGGTGAAGTTACCTTTACCCAGAATGGATCTAAGTAGTTCTCGTTCACAATTCCTGTGTGTAGTTCTAGTAAAAAGACGGACTCCACGATCTGTTGATCATGTGTAGATCTCCCATGATAAGAAAATGGAGAGTTATTAAAAACCACAGCTTGCTCTAGTTCAAGAGAATACCATTGAAACTTCGGTTTTGAGCGAAAAACTCGACGGATCAAATCCGAAAGATTTTTTAAAGCATCAAATAAATTTAGCCCTTTGCGGAGGTTGTTCCGAGTCGCTATATCTTGAATAACCACCTGTTTGAAGGAGTGTTGGTCTATGATCTGATCATAGGCATCAGCAATTAATTTCCCCATACTAAATTCTTGAGTAATTCCCGAAGCAGTTAGAAGCGACCGCAACTTCTCCTGAAAAAGTTGCATTGGTCTAATAACATTAGACGAAATTCCTAATAGCGTATACGGATAAATTGGTTTCCAGTTTTGAAGTAGTTTAATAACACAACTCGGAAGGGGAAATTCATCCTCGACTAGGAAGACGGAGAATTGAATTCCCATTGTAGCTAACTCTGGCTTTAAATATTGAGTAATATGTTGAAATGTTTCGAGTGCGAATCTGCAGGGATCTACTGCAGCTATCGAAACCAAGGTTTCTCCTATAGATAAACCTTGGTCCATGCAGAAATTATGATATGCGATTAATAAGTCGAATAATGCACAGGTAGCCGCACCTGTTCCGCATCCAATATCCAGTACACATAAATAGGGCTGCTTTAACCAGGCCGCATTATGATATTTGCTCGTTTCTAATACTGCTTGAATTAGAGACTTTTGAGCTTTAAAGAAGTGAGTTTCAAAATACCAAAAGAAGTGTTTAGCAATTCCAAAAGGTGTGCTGTCATCAAGGTCAGGTTTTGAACCTCGATCATCGAATCCCGTAGTATGAGGGTTTGTTCTCAACCAATCCAGGGTATGTTGATAAGCATTTTGAATTACCGGTGATGATTCGTGAACAGACTGTGCTAACCAGTATTCGGCAAAGTTATTCGCTGTGTTCATAGTGACCTCCCATCTAAGTGGCTTTTACATTTTGAAGCCAGAAAACCAACTCAAAAAGTTTTATCAAGCCATGATGTAAATTTGCTTCTATCCCATGAATTTGTCATCCAAGATGTATCTGGAAGAGGAAGTTGCATTGCTTCTTTTACGGTCAACCAGCCTTTTGCTAAAAATAAGTCCTGAATCCTCCCACTTGTGCTAAGCCACGATAAGCGATGTGTTTTTTCGACCGTTAACAATAGTTTTAGAGTAGTATCTACATCTTGTGAGACATAGTCTAAGACTTCTTGATAAAACCCTTGCTCCCAAAGCTTTGGAGCTAAATATCCGCTCATGCCTTCCAGTTTTCCCTGTATCTTCATTCCTTTCGCCGCTCTATCTAATGAGAGTGGATACCCTTTCAAGCAAAGAACATGAAACATCATATCTATATGATTCAATGCGATTTCCTTACATGTGAGATATTCTCCGCTCTCCTCTGCAAGAATATCGAAATCAAAACCTAAACCATTCCATGTAACTATTTGATAACCAGAATCGACAGCATTCTGAAGATGCCTTACTAACCGCGCTGCATCTTCTCTGTTCATCTGCGGCGCCACCCCCCCTTCTGTAGTCCTACCATACCATTGGGTCAGTTGTGCATCATTGGCTAATGTGGCAGCACAGCTTATACCCAGAGGACGATAATCACGCCAATCTGAAGCGTTTGAAGGGAAGCTTTTAGAAATTTCCAGATCAAATGCTAAATAGCGGTTAGTTGATGACTTGTCCATAAGCATTCAGCAGTATCCTTTATTCGACGATTTCATCAATATCCCTAAATACCTTCTCTAACCCGAGATATAAATTGGTTAAGCTGAAAGGTGTTATTTATCGTGGATACGGCAATTCAGGCACCGGCAAGTCAAAGCCCAACTAAGGCTTGCCACTTTGTAATGTCTTTTGGGGGCATACACTAAATTTTAGGACCATCACTTCACCTTCTTCCACTCCGCACCTTTCCCCTTATGCTCTTGCCGTGTATGATTCTCGCGATCATATCCCATCACCATCTTCTCACAAATCCCGCATTGATAAAGCCCAAAATCTGTGAATGATGACTGCTCCGTAACCGCCTTCGCTTCTTTGACTGGTTTTTCCTTCACTGCCCTGGGCTTTTTTTCTTGGACTGGCGGTGCAGTGACAGGTTTTGCTGGCACGGGGATTTCCAGCGTCGCCGGCTTTTCAATCTCTGCAGCAGGCTGTACTGAAGCCACCTCCACCTTTTCCAATCGATCCCAGGCTTCCAGTACCAGCCGCCGCGTGCGATACTCCCCGAACTGCTTGATCTCCTTCTCCTTCAGTACCCGGAATGTCTCACCGGGAAAATCGCTGGCAGCAGCGCGCTGGGCGTATCCCTGCGGATCAAGTGGGTCGGCAACCTCTTCCCACGGGTCTAGGATGTCTTCCAGTTCACGCTGCGTCAGGTCAGCTGGGTCGAGGATGTAACGCAGTTGCTTGCGGTTCAACTTATACAGACGGGCGTAGTAAGTGTCTAATTCTGCACGTAGAATAGCACGACGACTTTTATCCCAACGGAAAGGTTCGCCGTAATAACTCATGTCTTCAGCAAAGGGTCTTAAGTCATATGCTGTATACACCAATTCCAAAACATTGGAAGTAATAAGTGATATGTCTTTGGGTGTGTATCTGTCTGGAGGAAGAACTGGAAGCTGCTTGATGATAAAAAAATTAAAGTTGGCTCCACCAATTTTTTGACGAGTTATATAATCAAAAACTAGGCAAGCAGTGTTAGCAATGAGGCATGGCGCGGTTGAAATATTTTCTTCGGTAATCAGAAGCAGAGGAGCACTATTCCCAACACCCGCTAAGGGAATAACGCCGAAAATTGCAGTGCGCTCATCATTTTCACGCGCATTATTGCGGAAACCTATTAACCATTTCCGATGCCACTTCCCATACAGACGGGCTTGGACTTCATCCCCACATATCCAGTAACGAGGTTTGACAAAGAAAGAAAAATTTTGCTTTTCTTCTTCGGTTAAATTCCTTTGGGTTTCAGAATCAAAGGTAGCCCATCTATGGTCGTATTGGTGAAATAGTTTCGCCTCGTACAATGGCAGAACATTAAAAGATTCATTATCCATAAACAAGCTGCTATCGTTTGACATATCAATCATTCTTAGGAATGATGCACCCCAAGGATTTTCATCCATTACTTCTTTGATCAGAATAGGAGTTTGCCTGTAAATCTTTCGTGTTAATTCAGCATCGATATGCGTATAAAATTTGGGGCAAGTGCGAGTATTTGGGTTTAGCAGTTCAAAGTCCCCTTGTGACAATTTAATTTTTCTCAGTTTATTGGATTTTTCGCTAATAGATAACATCTTAAAAACAAACTCGGTAACTCCGTCATATAGAGGTATTGTTCCTCCTCTCAGTGTCAATAAACAGAACGGGTCTCTGCTCTCAAGACCAGTGAAGAAATCCCGGGCTTCAACAAAATCAAACAATGAAACAAGAGACCCCTGTTTCACAATTTTGTCGAAAAGTTGTTTGGTTGTATCTGTAGTAGCAATGCCCGTAGGAACAATTATTCCAACTCTACCGGTTTTAGAAAGGAGATTTTTATTGTGTTCGGTGAACAACGCATAGGTATTTACATCTCCTACAGCTGTTAGAGGAAATCGACCACTTTGACGGGAAAATTTACTAGAGCATTCAGTTGCATGTTTCGCTTCTGTAAATCTGTCAGCAAGCGGTAATTTATTTTTAACAAGTGCTTCAATTAGTTTCCTGCGTGCAGCTGTAGTAGGAGCAGATGCAATCTCCGAATCGCGAGAAGCAAAAAATTCTTCTTCTTGTAACTTAATACGCTCCCAAGGCGGGTTGCCTACGAGACAATCAAACCCGGAATTCTCTCTAGCAAACACCTGAGGGAAGGCCAACTCCCAGTGGAAGAAATTCAGATGCTCCGCCATCTCACGGACACGTTCAACCAACTGGACATCCAACTTTCCACCCGTTCTCAGGGTCAGCAGTTCTTGCTGAGTGGGGGCCGACATCTGCTCAGCATCACATTTTGAGATCGGCCAGAAAAACGCCGCTGTCCAAAGGTCATACTCTAGGCGGTTTTGAATGTATTCCTGAGTCTGTTTATATTCCACAAACGCTTGGGCTTTGGCCTGCACCTGGGCAGCCTTCTCTTCCGGCATAGCATCCACCTGACCTAGGCGCTCGGCGCGCCAGAGCGCCATGTCTTCAGCGCTTTTCAGTTCAGTCATCTGCCAGCGGAAGCCCAACTGCCCGCCGCGCTCGCGCTTGTTGCGTTTCTTCAACGCCGCCGCGGTGGCCTTATCGTCGCTAAAGACTGGGTTGAAAGCATCATCCGGGATCTCAGAAATGTCTAGCCCCGGCCCCACCCCCAATAAACTGTTGCCGCACTGGATATGGGCATCAAGGAACGAGAGCGGTTTGCCCGGCTCAAGCGATTCCATCCACAAGTTAATCTTGCACAACTCGACTGCCATCGGGTTGATGTCCACGCCATATATGCAGTGAGCGATGACTTCGCGCAGCGCCTGGCGGTACACCTGGGGGGTGGGCTCATCGCCGCCCGAGCGCAACAAGGCTACTTGGCGGGCAATGCGGTGGGCAGCAGCGATCAGGAAATGCCCCGAACCGCAGGCCGGATCGCAAATTTTGAGCGCCAGCAGCAGGGTGATGGCTAATGTGGCAAAGTCGATTTGCTGCTCAGCCGCCTGGCGGCGCGCAGTTTCCAGCGTTTGGTCGATTACCGGGTTCAAGGCTGAGTCCAGCAGCGTTTCCACCAGATCCGCGTTGGTGTAATAGCTGCCGGTGGTCTTGCGCTCGCTGCCTGAAGCGCCGCTCAACACGAAGGTTCCCGCCTCGGTGTTCACCTGCGGGTGCAGCTCCAGCAGCGATTCGTACACGCTGCCCAACTCGCGCACGCCCAGGTTGCGGTAATCCACCGCCCGGCGCACGTTCTTCTCGATCGTAAATGCCAATGAGCGCACGGCTGTCAGCAAAGACTGGTTATCCACTTGGCTGGTTTCCAGATCAGGCAGCGCCTGTTCGGAGAACAGAAAACCGTTCAGTACTGGCAAGCCAAGACCTGCCCCTGCTCCAGCGAATGCTTCCCGACCTCCCAACAGATCTGTAATCAGGCGCAGCCCCTGCCACAGATCGGTGTGCAGGCCGCCACGCTGGCGTTCAGCCAGGCGGCGTAAGCGGGCAGTGGAGTAATAGCGCAGGTAGCGTTCACGCGCAGGCAGTTCGGCGTTGGGGGCGAGCAGGAGGTCGCGATCTTCCGCCACGAATAGGAAGATCAACCGGTAGACCATGCGCAGCAGTTGGCGGTAGTAGTCGTGCGCTGGAAGCGCGCCGGAGCGCAAGCGAGCGCGCAGGACGGTATTGGCCGGATGCGCCAGGAAACCGCTGCCCAGCCTGGCAATGGCTTCTTCAACGCCATCCCGCAGCCGGTCCAGGGCGCGCGTGCCGCGTTCTTGGGCGGCTTTTGACCATTTCTCCAACCAGTAGGTGGATGCTCTGTCAACCTGGATTTCTTCAACGCGTGACTGGTGACAAACCAGCCACAACAGCACAAAATCGGCATAGATTTCGCCACCGAACATGGCCTCTAGATCGAACTCCAGATAAGCCTGGCGGGTCAGGGCAGCGTTATCCCGCAAAATCCGCAGCCGCAGCCCGTTCGAGAGTAGGCCCCACTGCCGATCCTCAGCCCGGTTGAGCAGCTCCTGCACCAAGCTGTGCGGGCTGCTCTTTGACGCCCCGCTTACTCCGGCCGTTCGTCGATCGAGATCCACGCCGCAGCCCACCAGGTGGATGGGCACATTGGCCCAGCCGTGGGAAATCGCATAGGATTTGCCTTCGATCTCGACGGCTTTCGTCGTAACCAACCGGCCATATCCTAGTTCCTGGAATAAAGGTAGCAGCCAGCGTTCACGGGTCAGGGTAGTGCCGGGGTCGCCTTCCTTCAACCGTCCACGGCTGGTTTGAAAAGCAGCCCAGGCCCCCTGCAGCCGGTTCCACGAGCGATTTATCGCCTCATTGAGCTTTTCGCCTGGTGGCAGATGGTAATCGGAGGGGGTGAGGCCACCCAGATCTTTGTCATTACCCAGGACGCGCTGCAAGAGGTCAGCCGGGAGCAGGGCGCCTTCGGTGTGGATGGTGAGGAAGGGGGAACGGGAATGGGTTTGCATGATCATGTATTCTTCAAAATCTCAGTGGTGATTGCCTTTGGAACACTTGCTTTCCGAATAGTTCCAGCAGCACTTACTACCTGAACACTTTTCAAATAATCTTTACCAGAAGTTAGCGAAGAAAATATATCTTCAACAGGAAAGTAAATCTCAACCGTCTCAGGGACTTCAAGAATTTTTGGCAGTTTATCAGCAATAAGTTTGCCGCTCTTGATGACTATACCTTCGCGCATAATCAAGTTCACCGACTTTATGTTGAGTGAGCGATATCCAATATTTGAAAGAGTTACCACGGCATATTTTGGTAGTTCGCTCTCTTTACCGTCTGGATCAGACATAACCCAAAAAAGATTGTCGTTGATCAATGAAATTTCTATTCTGAGTTTGGGTCTATCTTTTCTGTATTCCCGTACAGCCAATATAGTAGATAGTACTGCTCCCCAAAGTGCGATAATCACAGTAACGATTTCCATACATAACACTTATCCCTGGTGTGTTTTTAAGTGTTCCGCAAGCTTTTCTTTGAAACATGGCTTACCACATGTGGGACAGGCTACAACTTCCGGCCCACGAGATTTGGATTTTTGCAAGTCAGTGGAGGTGACTTGGTCGGCCGTTCCCTTCAGGTACGCTGGATGATAGGTCTTGAAATGGCGCAGGACATTAGCTTCCTTCATCCAATGAGTGCAGATGGTGCATATTACCCAGCCTGAGATCGGGGAGACCAGTTGCGAAGCTATGTCAAACTCGGCTTGCTTGCGAAGGGCGTTTGCTTTCTGCTCCGAAGTGGAGCGTTGATCAGGCTTAGGCGGGTCTTTTTCAGCGCTTTTGCTGCCCGGCTCTTGCTTCCCTGCCGCAATCGGTGGGGGCTGCATGGGGGCATGTTTGGGTTGTGTGACTTTCCACTCATATGGAGCGTTATCGTCAAACTCGTGATCTTCAGCAATCACCGCGCCGTACTGGCGAGCGATCTCTTCAAGCTTACGCTGCTTCTCGGCCTCTTCTTTCGCCGCCTGTGCCCGCACTCGTTCCTCGGCTTGCCGAACCTCAACGGGGTGGCGATCCCGAATATGACTTTCCAGCTTGTTCAGGTCGAACTGCTGATTACAGTAGGGGCAGGATCTTGGCCTGGGATCTATAAGTTTCTTGACCAGCGACTCGCCTCTGGCCTCACCTGGGTGCTGCTTACGGATGTGTTCCGCAAGATTGGCATGCAAGACCCGATGTCCGCAATACGGGCAGGTGGTGGTATGGTCTATGATGGAGCGGCGGGACGGCGGTTTTTTCATGGCACTCAGGTTTAACTTCAGCAACCGATTAGCTTCTTGAGCGCACTGCCCTCGTTAGTGACAATAACCTGAAAGGCTTCCTGGCAGACTGCGTAAGAGACCATGTGCTCGTGGACGCCGCCATTCCGGTACTTGGATGAAATATTCGCCATGACCGTTTGGCAGTTATCGGATAGGATGAAATCTGCAGCCGGTAACGCCTCCACATATGCTCTCAGGGATTGGAACAGCGGCTGGTCTTCCGGCTGCCGGGCTCGGGCAAGGATGTAGCGCATGCTGCCCAGTTCAATTTCACTCCGTTCGGTCAGCCACTGGAGCAGGGTCTTTGTTGTACGGTCGGTCTCTGTCTCGCACTGGGCCTTGAGATCGGCCTTATTCACCTTGAGCGTCTTCTTCCAATTCTCAAAAACGTTTTTCTTCAGTTCGCGCTCAAAAACCTTGCACAGTTTCATGCTGATCCCGGCATAATCGTAGTTGGGATCGTTGCCCGCGCTTTCAAATTCCTGGATGGCCGTTTCCAGCATGAGCTGGCTGTCTTTCGAAAGCGCACCTAGATATCTGCCAAACCAGATCTCCAGCTTCTTATGGCTGTCGCTAGACAAGCTTTCCCGGTCGGAAAGTTTTACCAGCGCGGCCTGGGATAACTTGCGCAGTCTTTTGAAGAACCGGGCCGATTCTTCATCGTACTCTGCCAGCCACTCTCGCAAAGTCGGATCGTTGTACATGGCCAGATCGCCCAGGTAACCGCAGGTATCGATTTGTAAGACCGATGAATTGGTGTTGATGTAGCTTTTGAGCATTGTTGAGTGGGCCGGCCGATATCCAGAAACGAAGATGTCGATCATCAGGTTCTGAATGGCTTTCCTCTTCTCGGTCAGCAGGAAAGTCTCTAATTCAACATTTTTCGAACCCGAGACAAGACTGCCGCAAGTGGCATAGCCATCCAACCTGATCTCGTAATCAAACTGAAAAAGGCGGTGATAGAAAAAGCAGCATGCCTCCAGGATATCAGAGAAGATATAAGGAGTGGGTTCCAGGCCATCGTTCGAGAAGAAGTTGCCTTCGATTTTATCAAATCCAAATACCAGATAGCTGTTCAAGGTCACCTGGCTCTCGCCGATTTCCTTGCTCCATTCCTCTATCTCTTTGAAAGCTGAACTTTCGAGTTCGCTTGTTACTAGCTCGATCGCTTCAGGTAGAGAGACAGTGCTTTTTGTCGCTTTCAAAATCCTTTCCAACGGCTTTTGGACAACCGACTTGAGGTTTACCTCCACCGCAGCGATCATATTCGCTTCATCCACCGTGTCTTCTGGCGGGTCGATTTCTCCATCGGCTGCCTGAGTTATATTCCGCTCATTATCGATCTGGTAGATGCCGAAGACGTTGCGCAGATACCAATGCGGCTCGCGCCAGAAGAAATAGCCTCCCAGAAAGCGGGGCGTCCCTGGATTCAGCCCAATAAGCAGGGGAAACGGGTAGGTGGTCTGCTTCAGCCAGTTCAGATAATCGATCAGGTCGGGCACTCGCACGATTTCAGGCTTCACCCCTGCATCAAAATGGAGTTGCTTTATAAATTGTTCGGCAAACCCATATTCAGAAAAAATGCTGAAGGCGCCTTCAGAGCCGACATGCGAGCCCAATAGAGGTGCGCCGCTCTCGAACTTCAGCCAGACCAAGTTTTGTTCTGGCTGATCAAACACCGTGGCAGCAAACTGCTT
Organism: uncultured Anaerolinea sp.; assembly: GCA_964531975.1. Classification (GTDB taxonomy): domain Bacteria; phylum Chloroflexota; class Anaerolineae; order Anaerolineales; family UBA4823; genus RBG-16-57-11. The sequence goes on from CAZHFU010000033.1 coordinate 11,481, forward strand.
TTCCCGGGCAATGATAAAAAAGTCATTCCTGGGGTTAATCTGGAAGCCAGTAGGAAATTTGACATTTCGCCGCAGGATCTTGTCGGATTTTTCGAAGTTGCGCCAGGGTTTTATAGTTAGGGGCTGTTTCACAAGCCCGGCGGCGCCGATGAAATAGGCATCTCCCTTTTCATCAGTGAAGGTGCACAGGCCAGGGAGTTGGGTGTTGTAGTCGGAAATCCGGTTAGCCCAGAAGATCGGGAAGTGCTTGAAGAAGAGAAAGCCTACGTATCCCAGGTCGGCAAACTCCCGCATCCTGTCATAGAGGGAATCTACTCGCAACAGTTGATAATTTTCGGGATCAGTGACGCCTCGCCCGGTAAAATAATCCTGAACGGCGCTTTCCGTTTCAAATAGCAGGATGCACAGGCCATCAGTGTGTGTAGTGGTGGCTTCGCAAAGCGGGAAGTGGCTGATTTTGCTTTTGACAAAAAAGGCCCTGTTGAGAATGTTGTCCCAGGATGGGAGAGTTTGGTTAGCCATGTTCGCAGCCTCGTTAAGTGGGTTAGTAAGCGTACTACTTAGATATGATACCGGACTTTGTCCGAGAGTGTGGTAGTAGGTCGGTGTATCCTCGGGGCGGAGAATGGTGAAGACGTTGCGGTCGCAAGATTGCATCCTTGCCTACCGCTGATCCCATTCTGAAAGCACTTTTTGTGAGAATGCTGGGCTTTTATCCATAAGAATGTCAAACAAGTCCATGGACCTGCTTCTCGTGTGTTCGCTGATCGTTGGATCTGCATATACCCGTAAGACAAGTCGTATTATTTCTTCAACACCGATAGACCAGGGGTCTCTTTCGAGCAAGTCCTTCTCGGTTAAAATGATTGAGATTATGAACAATACCCATTCAGGATCTAACAAGCCATAATCTAGCAAGAATTCGGTGAACTTGTGATTGCCCTGTTTCGATAATCTAGCATATTTTTCTATAAACTCACGCAGAGTATAAATATGTTCCTCGCGGAGAGAGTAAAAAATTCTGCCTATCGAGTCATGGATAGCTTCGTCTTCTTCCTTAAGCAACTCAATCAGCTTTACTACGCAATCATCTTGCGGCTTTCCAGTAACATTGTTGGTATACACTATGGCTGCGCCACGTTTCCAAGGTAAAGGTGCAGTAAAAGACGTTGTTTTTTCGGCCAATTCTTGCGCTGCCAATAGAGCTTCTTCAGATTCCATAGCCGTATCGGAAATACCAGCAATACAGGCCAACTGGGCACCTCGTTCTTGAACATCGGTTTTTTTATGGTGCATCATGGCAATAATATAGGGCTGTAATTTTAAAAAGTTTTTATACAAGGCCCAATAAATAAAGTGCCCAGTATGGTTACTTTCTAGTAATATTTCATGGCCTTGTAAAAGCTTCTCAAACAGGTTGATCGCCCGTTTATTATCATGCCTTAGCATGTAAGTGAGCTCGTGTATAGCGCCAATATGTAAAGCTGTCGATGAATCAGTTGCCACAAACTCGATCAATCCCCACTTCTTGCTGTTAGCATCGTCACAGTTTTGTTTGTCATAAATACGCATCAGCGCGCTAAATGCTGCCCCTCTGTCTGAATTCAAGAAACTTGAGTATACATCTCTGTGGTTTTCTCCTCTCGCCCACCACCATTCATCTTCACTTGAGTCTTCATAAAGGTAACCCATTAGTAGTTCTACAATATCGTCTGGAATACTTTCTTTTGTTCGCTTTTCAATTGCCCTAGCAACAGTTCTTTTAATATTTCGGTCTTGATCCTTACTAAACCTTTGAATTGTGTAAAACAACCATTCAACTGGTGCTTCTGCTTCGGCAAAACCGTTTATAAAAGCTTGAACGTAAGCATCATCCACCTCATCGCTGACCTTATGAAGCAATTGAAAGTAACGCTGCGGGTTCTCTTTTACAAGTGTTTGAAGAATCGTGGAGAGTTGCCTTGCCCCGCCTTTTAAGAAGTTCCTGTGTTCTACTGCACCATGATATTTTTTCAGGGCTTTTAACCACTGCTTATCGGTCATTTTGAGAGCTGTTTCTGTGGGAATGGGAGATCCAATCCATCCAAATTTAACAGTAATAGGATCATCAGTAGGCCTCAAGTTAGGAAACTTCCTTTCCCATTCACTTAGCCGACTAAGAGCTCTCTTTGAGAGGTATTCTCTGGGGATCGACAGAAGCATATAATACTGTTCGATTCCTCGCCACTGCAGCCCTTTCAGCCCTCTGTCCTTACGAATGATTGGGGGCTGGAGAATAAATTCTTCTAACGAGGACCGGTCTGAAGCATTCAGATAAGGATAAATTGCTTGAACTAGTTTTCGACTGTCATAATTATCAGCATACCCTAATTCAAGTCTTCTGCGATCGGCAAGGATATAAGACAGTGCTCGCGATGAGCACATATCAGGGATAGCAACAAATATTCGAGTAAGAATAAGATGTGGAGTCCGGAAGGGAGATTGTGACAAGTGATTCAATATTGTGTCACATGTTTCCGGATTTGATTGAGCAATGCTAACGACCGCGTCAACAAGGCTGAAGATAAATGTCGGAATGATCCCGTGACCATCGTTATACCAATTGCTAGAGAAATCGTCCCATAGATAATAATCTAAAGGTAAGTTATTGGGTATGTCCCGACGGGCTAAAGCATTATCCAACCATGGCAGTATCATTTCCAGATAATACAAAGGCTCCGACTTACTTACTACCTCGAATGCATCTTCGATATCATGATCTTCGATCCGATGTAATTCCTCATAAAAACTAAGAGCGAATGGCCTTGAATCGTCTTGATTCCCTTCGGCCTCTTTCCATCGTGTTACTTTTTCGTCATGGTGGCGCAAAGCAAGATCGAGAATAAATCTCAGGAGCCGTACGCCCGTTCTTGGATAAGACTTCGCTACTAATCCTATCTGATGAATATCCTGCTGATTGATGTTCGAGTTCTGGTAAGTTACTTGCTCAAAAAATTCCACGGCCTCAACGGCCCACCATTTTCGATTCATAGAGACAATCCGCCATAAATGTTTATCCCATTCAACACTCTTTCCAATAAAAGGAGTAAGTAAATTTACTACACTAGTCTGCGTGGTTTTTAGCTCAAACATTGATACAAGATACAAGAGCACTGTATCATTAACGCTATCATTGTCGATGAGCCACGTAGGAAGCAATGAATTCTGTAGTCGAGCGAACCAGCCAGGATTCCCAAACATACTTTGGAGTAGTCTCATCCTGGCTTCTTGATTTATCAGCATTCTTTGTGCAATAAGCCACTCACCATCTGTTGGACTCTGTAGGGAGCCGAACCATCTTAACAACAGATCATATAAGTGAAACCTAATCCCCTGAGTATATAACAAATTTTTTAGCTCTCTCAAGTACTGAGGAGAATCGGTTCCCCTCATATATGCAATAACCTGTGTTAACAGTGGGCGAATAAATAGTCCTTGTTCTGATCTAAGTACATGATTAGCTAGGTTTTCACCTTGGTCTACGAATTCCCGAGCAAAACAATAGTCGAAGAAAGTTTGATGAATAAAGGTCCACTTCTGATTACCAGTAATAATGATACCGGTACTTGCCAGCCACTTTATATCAGGCTCTAGATGAACCATATTGGATTGAATTAGCGCTGATTGTGGCACTGCTGTAACTTGGTATTGTGCCATATAATTTTTGATAAATCTTAGTACTTCAACCCGTCCCGCTTTTGATGATAATGACTTTGGATCATCTTTTAGAACGATATTTTCCCATATAGCTCCATATAATTCCTGAAGATTGGAAATACCCAATAATCGCTCAGAGGATGTATTGTTATCGAGCAAAAGTGCGAACAAGTGTAGATGTAATGGGATTTGGAGAAGAGCTTGGGTGGGTTTTTGTAAGTCTTGGAAAGTCTTCCCCACCAAGTTTAGCACTTGCGATATCTCACCTTCAGTAAAGTTTGTTAGAGCAAATTGTTGTGATAAATCCACTTCTTTAATGCGGTGGTCGCTGTTGCGGTCGAAAAGACGACAGGATACAAGGATTCTTAAATTTGGAATTCTCCTCAAGCGGGCAATGAAGTCAAGAACTACATCTAATGTACTTTGATCATGGGCAAGAGAGAGCGACAGCGCATCGATTTGATCAATGAGTACTACAACTCGTCCTGCCTTGGCTAATCGGCTAAGGATTTGCTCAGGTGGGTGAGCAAGGCCCAATTTCTCATCTATATCGCTGAGATGACAAATTCCGCTTAATTGCTGGTCAGCTTTTATAGCAAGGACATCAATGCCTTTCGCTTCTAAAGCAATCTGCACATCTTGTAAGGCTACTGTTTTGCCTGTCCCTGCTTGATCAACAAGCATCGCTAAGTTCTTCGAGTCGTCGTTGGAGTTAATAATCCAATCAACCATCTCGGTAACTACGCATCTTTCAATGTGTAAACCTGTATTGCCAATGGTATTTTTATGGTGCCTGAGCGTCGAACTGGCACTCTGAATTACTCGTTTTAATTCTAAAAAGTCAGTCGGTTTTGAAAAGATAAGATCTGGGTTTTCGCTAACCAACAAGTTGAGTAACGGGTAAGCTGTAAATTCACCTCTTACTCTTGCGAAACCTCCTACTCTATCGCGTAGTAATCGGAATAGTACTTTAGGATAGAGGTTCGTAGCTGGCATCCAATAGACGGATTCATCTCTTTCAACAGACTTGAAAGCGTGTATTTCAACTTCAAGACTTTTGAAGAAACTCAGTAAGGTCGCTTCTTCTAAAAGCTCCGGACGTAATAATGGCTTTACCTTGTCTAGAGTTTCCTTCTGCTCCTTCGTTATTCTTGACATCCAAGCATCGTAAGTTTCGCTGGATATAGCCCGCTGGCAAACTTCAGCCAGTCCAGCGTGTTCAACTCGATAACTTCCTACCCACAAAGCAAGTTTGTCTATTCCTTTCACAAACTCACCTCTTTGGTATTGGTTGTCAAAGTCTTCCCAAAGGTTTTTCCATGCAGTATCAGTGGCAGCTATGTCTTCCTTGGCCTGTATAAACACCTTATGATTGTCAGCAAAAGTGATAACGATATCATCAACGGCATCTGGAGTTTCTACGCGTACATGCACAACTCTTTCATTTTCCGGGCGTTGTGTCGTGTCTAGTAATCGCCCTAAAAAGAGAGCTGCAATTGAGTTTTGGTATAGAATTCCAGATTGTGTAGTAGGACCACCGCGTTCGGGCATCTATAGGGAATCCTGTAATTAAATCGGTAGGTATACAAATATACCCAGCACATCCGGTGGCAGTTGCTCCTCCACCCGGTGCTTCACATTCCGTACCTTCGACGCTCGCCTCACTCGCTGGTGCGCCTCCAGTAGCGCCTCCCCGCGCTGCCGGGCAGCTTTCTCCAGGATCGGGTGCAGCAGGTCGATGTTTTCTTCAACCTTACGCACGAACTCCCCTGCCTGTTCCGAGCTGATATTCGCCTCTGGCTTGGCCTGTAAGAGCCGTTCGGCCGCTTCAGCCTCCAGCCACTCGGCATTTTGCGGCGACCCGGCAAAAGCCAGGGCTACACAATCCTCGGCCAGCAGCGGACGTTCGGTCTCTCCCTGGAGCGTCACGATGTGGTAGCGCAGCCGCAGCAGGAGCAGGGTGGTGCGCTTACTGACCGCTCTAGTACGGATGGCCCCGCAGCGCCGCGCCATCTGGGGCACACTGCCAGGTGCGCTTTCGCCGCTAAGTGGATCAAGGGCGGCTTCCATAAGGTAATTCGACAGGCTTTCGATCACCGGATGGGTGCGTGTCAACAGCAGCTGACCTTCGTCAATTGGAAGCGCAAACCGGGCATTGATCGTCTCTTTCAGGCTGCCAGCGTAAGTCAGGCTGTCTTTCAATGCTCGTGGAATATCTTTCAGGTTGATCTGGAGACTCCCATCACTCCCCGATGTACTGACCGATGCCCCAACCATGCGTAGGGCTTCCTGTGCAAACGTCGCCACATCCACCCCGGAACCCACCGCAGTCTGGGCGGCCTGCAGTTCCTGGGCCACTTCATCCACTTTGAGCGTCTCCTGAGCAAACAGGGTGCGCGAGCGCTTTTCCCGCTCGGAGGCAGCTTCCCACTTGCCATACAGCTCGTCCTTTTGCGGCTTGATGTACTCATCGAAGCCCGGTAGGTAGCCCTGCATGGCCGATGGCTTGGACTTCAACAGCAGACCTTCGAAGATGGCTTCCACCACCTGCTCGGTGTTGACCGGCACCGGCACGGAAATACCCAGCGAACTGCGGATGGTCTTGTGTTTGCGCAGCAGCACTTCCAGTACTACGCCGTCGATCTGGTTATCAACGCCGTAATAGGTCAGCACGCGCACGGTCTTTTTCTGCTGGCCATAGCGATCGACCCGGCCTTCGCGCTGCTCGTGGCGGGTTGGGTTCCAGGACAGGTCATAGTGCAGCACGGCGTCGAAATGCTCCTGCAGGTTGATGCCTTCGCTCAAACAGTCGGTGCAGACCAGTACGCGTGCCGGCGATTCGGCCAACTGCGTGATGCGTTCCTCACGCTCGGCGGGTGGGAGCAACCCGGTGACCGAGGCGACTTCGACGTTCTTGGGCAGGCGCTGGCGCAGCTCGTTGGCGACATAATCGGCAGTGGGGATGAAGCGGCAAAACAGGATCGGACGATAGCCGTCTTTGAGCAGGTCTTTGACCATGCCTACAACCTGATTAAGCTTTTCGTCCTTGGCTCCGAACAGTTTATCGGCTTCACGCGCCATATCCAGCAGCTTGCGCCGGTTGCGCTGGGCGTCATCGTCTTCGGCGCCGCTGTCGCTGCCAGGTGCGACATCCATACCTTCGGCGTTCTCGTCTTCAACCATATCCAGGATGGTGCGGCGGCCGATCTCGTCGGCTTCATCTGGCGAGTCAGCTTCGGTCGTGGCCGCGCGGTTGCGCAAGGTAGCTGCCGCCGCGGCGGGGCTGGAAGCTAGCGAACGCAGCAGCGCCAGCGCTGACCACCAACGAACGCGCTGGTGGAAGGCTCCTCCCGAGGAGTCCTGCACACTCTCTCGCGCATATTCCAGCACGCGCTCGAACAGACGTTTATATTCAGGAGAGAGCTTGTAAGTCGCTTCGCCTTCCAGCCGTTCTGGGAAAGGCGTTTCTGCATCCATGTAATGGCGGATATCCGCCCGCCGGCGCTGGATGAAGTGCTGGGCCAAGCGCTTGCGCCAGCGCTGGTTGGCTTCGCCGCTCAAGTCTTCCGGAAGGTCTTCAAAGTCAGCATCCAGGAAGGTCAGCAGCGAGCGGAAGGCTTCTTCCTTGCCACTGTGTGGGGTAGCCGTGACCAGCAGGATATGCCGTTTCGGATCGGCGGCCAGTTTCTGGATCAGCTCGTAGCGCAGGTGACGGCCCTTTTCCTGGCCGAAGGCGCAAGTATGGGCCTCGTCGACGATCACCAGCTCGGGACAAGTGCGCCTGAAATCATCCCGCCGGCGTTCGGTCTTGATGAACTCAGTTGAGATAATGGTAAACGGGTACAGGTCAAAGATGGTCTGGTCCAAGCCGCCCAGATTGCGCTCCAGGCGCGGGGCGGTGCCGGGCAGCACCAGCTCAGCGTCGATGTGGAACTTATCGCGCAGCTCGGCCTGCCACTGCTCGGCCAGCTGCGGCGGGCAAAGCACGGCCAGTCGTTCAATCTCGCCGCGATCCAATAACTCCCTGGCCACCAACCCGGCCTCGACGGTCTTTCCAATACCAACATCATCGGAGATGAGCAGGCGCACCGGGTCCAGCTTGAGCGCCATCAGCAGCGGCACGAGCTGGTACGGGCGCGGCTCGAAAGCCAGCCGGGCAAACGAGCGGAACGGCCCCGCGCTGGAGCGGAAACCCAGCCGCACCGCATCGCGCAGCAAGCGGGCAGAGCGGTAGTCGCCCACCTGTTTGGGATCAGGCAACGCAAAGCTGGCCGGCTCGACCTTTTCCAAAGGCAGGTAGATCCCGGCAATCTCATCATCCGTGCCGCCTAGCGGGCGTAGCACGAGCAGATCATCTTTAGATTCGGGCAGCACGACCCATTCACGGCCGCGTGCTTTGACGAGGGAGCCAACGCTAAACGTCATATGATTTGACCTTCTTCGAAAAGAATCCGGGCGATCTTTACCGCCCCCTGGGAGCTGATTGCAGGCTCTTCATGGATAGCATTTCGGAACGCATCTTGGACCGTCTTCCACAAGCCAGTATCGGTCCAGCCCTTTGGCTGTTTTCTCAGCAAGTCAAGCGCTAATACTGCATAGGTCGCATTTCTACCAAATTCTTGGTTGACGACTTTTACGCCGGTTGGCTTAGAGGCTATGCCTGAATCTTTGATCATTCCCATCATCCAAAGCCCATAAGCGGCATGTTTCGGGCATTCTTTCGATCCACTGCTGTCACTTCGACCGCCAAGCTCTGTGTAAGTTTCCAGCCAAAAGGCGCCCCAACTATGGATATCTCGTCGTCCATGGCCATTCATCTTTTCGATCGTTCCGCGGACCCAGCGCGTTAGAGGAACATTTAGAAATATTTGTGTCATGGTATACCGCCTGCCTCTAATTCATCCAGTAAAACAGATCAGCACGGAATCCCTATAAACCATATTTAGCCTGGAGTTCATCCGTTAGCCAGGCTAAATCGCTCTTTGTTCTCATCGCAGCCAGAATTTGCTGCCAACTGCACTTTCGAAGCATATTGGGCACTTTGAGTGCCTGCCGGGTGGTTTCAAATGCGTGCAGTCCTTTCCCACCTTCCTTAAATGCAGGATTACGTTCATCATAAATGAGTACTGCATGTCCCTCAGATGCTGGATGTCCATTGTCCAATTGTGTTCCAATCGCAATGACATTTCTAACGAGTTGATAATTGGCATCCAGAGGGCAGGGAATAATATTTTCGTCTCCGTTCCAATTGAACAATTTCGGTACATACTGCCAATATCGTACCCTCGCTTCCGTCAGTGGGCATCGTTCTACCCGCTGCCGTTGCCTGGTGTAGGTCCCATTACAATGGTCTTTCTGATAGTTTGAATCTGCGTGGGTCAACCGTGGGCGGGAGCAGGTTCCAACTTCCGCTTCTGTAAACTTGCATTCGATAGCAACCCGGTAGGCACCGCCAAAATAGCAATCGATGCTGGTAGCTCGTGATTCGCCAAGGTAATCTACCTTATACTCCATCTGGAATGTTTCAGCTTCCAGGTATGCACCTTCGAATACCCCGCAGCCGTCCTGATCCCGGAGATCCGCCAGAATATCGAGATAACCATACACAGCCAGATTTCCAAAAACGCTTTGAGCCAAAGCTTGTGAGCTGTTCATGCTCCGAAACCACTTGTGGCGCTCATGTTTTGGCACCATGGCCAGCAAACGATCCCTTTCTTGTTGTCAGGCTTGTGGATGGATGACGACATTCCGCCAGGCTTCGCTAACTTTAAAGACGGGTGGGCGCAAATCCTGAGCTTGTGAGCGGTCAAAGAAATTCTCCCACTCGGGGAAGTGCACGTCTTGATATTGCCAGTATCGCTTACTTAGCTCAGCCTTATAGATTCCATCTGCATCCGGGTTACGCATCATAGACTTTTTACAGGTTTACTGTCTCTCCATTGATGCAAAAATTGCCGCATCCATTATGCAAGGGAGCACCCCCGATCGAGCCGCCAGTTCACGCATTGCGTCCAGCACCTGGCAGTAAAACCACTCATCGGCAAGACCTCCACTGGGAACGTAAAAACTTAGCTGTTCATTCAGCCAACGCATAACCCGTGAGTCCAGTGGAATTTCATAGCGGGTCAGCCCAAGGTACTGCCAGAAATTACGTGACTGTTTTGGCCCTATGCCTCTCAGAACTTCTTGTAAACATTGAGAGATTTCGCGCTCCGCCAAATAATGCTCGTTCTCTGGGAGTTTTGCTCGTTGGTCAACGAGCTGGCTGGCCCAGGCATCCAATCTAATCCAGCCATCATCTTCTAACCTTCGGAAGTTCTCCTGGGCGAAATCACTAATCGTGATCCAACGCCGGATTCCTAGTTTGGATAATGTTTTCGAGATTAGATTATCTACATCAGGGTCCGATCTGCATGCCTCATAAGCAAGTGGAAAAGGCTGCAAGCGAAGAAATTTCCCAATCGTAGATTCAGATCCCGATTTGTTCTGGGTTGTCAGCAGACACATCAGGTGAGCAGCCCAAAATTCTTCTCGGTTAGGCATGTGGGCTGGCCCATCTACATTTCTCACCTGGCGAGTTTGGACAACTGGATGAGAGCAATATTTCGCCAGAAGCTGATGAACTGCTGTGATATCCTTGGTTTCGATTTCTAGGCGATAACGCATGTCTGTCTCGTTACTGTAAAAGCTCTACCAACACAAATATTTCCCGGCACTGTTACTGATAGATGGCCCGTCCGGCCCTATTTCCCAAATAGTGCAGGATATTGATTTATCAACTCTGGCCACGACTCAGGAAAACCAAAACGCAGCACGGTATAACCCATATCTTCCATGCACTCCGTCTGAGCCTGGTCGCGCTGTTGGCGTTCTGGGAACTGGTGGTGTGGGCCGTCGATATATACCGCCAGGCCATCCTTCTCATACCAGAAATCCGGACGGGTATGACAGGCTTCGATCAGCTTTTGGGCATGCGAGGGCAGGTTGTATTGGTGCTGCTCCAGAAAATCCAGCCACTTGCGCTCCAGGTCAGACTGGCACAGGTTGCGCATCTGCTCAAGGTGGGCCGCCCGAGAGACACCTTTGGGTGAGATCAGCGCTGAGCAGCAGGCTAGCTCCAACAACAACTCTTTAATCGCTTGCCGGTCCAATCGGCGGTGGTCCATTTGATTGAAGTAACTCATCAGGCAGTCGTAGCAGGCTGCCTCACAGTCTTCACGGGCGTTGGGCGCACGACGCAGATCCTCCCCGGTATCCGGGTCGAAGTGGCATACCCGCAGCGCTTCGCGGGCTATCTCTGCAAAAGCCTGTGGATCTTCCAGCAGCCGGCGTAGGACGCCGGCGCCGCCCTCGGCCGATTCGTAGAACAGGATCAGCCGGCGCTGATCAGCGGACGGCAGGGGTTCGGCTGCCAGTTCGTTGTCTTCGAGCTGATAACGCACCTGGATGGCAGCTTTGAGCGCTGCCTGCAGCGACGCCATTTCTTCCAATTCCAACCCATCCAACGGCTCAAATAGCAGGCAGTTTTTGGTGTCCTCCACAAACGGGATGACCTTCTGCTTGCGCGGTGATGTGGGGTCTTCAGGTTCGTCGTCGTCATTGTTGTCGGTCTGTTTGGCCCAGTAACCGCGTTCAACATCCAGCCAGAAACCCTTGTCGTTTGGATCGGTGCGCCGCCGCCAACCCAGGTTGAGACGCCACAGGGTAGCGGAAGCGGCATAGGTAATTTCTGCCACGGCGCGGTTCTCTACCATCAAGCGAGCTGTGCTGGTGGCCGGCTGACCGGAAATAAGCTCCTGGAAGCGCACCGCGGTGCGCAGCTCAAAGCCCTGGCGCTGGCGTTCTTCCTCATCGGAGCTGATGCGGTCACGCCGGCGGGTCGAGACATTCTGCAGCCGGAAGAGCGAGAACAGGGTTTCGCTCAGCGGGGCGTTGCAGCGCTCGCACAGGTCCAGCCCGTCGCCTTCGGTGATCGGGTGGTAGTAACCGCAGTTGGGGCACTGCTTGGCGCGCTGGGTGGCCAGGCCTTCACCGTTCTCAGAAACGGCCAGGTTGACCTTGTGGATGCTGTAGCGCGAGCCTTCGTGGTAGATGATCGCTCTTGGGCCGAATTCCGAGATGGCCAGGAAGCGCGGCCGGGACAGGAATTCGTCAGCGGTGCCCTTGACCCGCCGGCCAGGGATATAAGCCGAAAGCGGCAGGCGTGGGAAGCTATATCCTGGCAGGAAGCCTTCACTGGCAAAGTAACGGTAGGAGTAGAAATCGGACTGGATAATATTCTGTGATTCGGTCAGCAGCTCGATCTGGCTTTCTGCTTCCTGGCGCAAGCGCTTGGCCTGGTTGCGGTCGTCCGACGAGCGGCTGGCGTCGTCGATAATCTTCTGCTGCGCTTTTTGCTGCCCCTTCGCTGCACGGTACAGGTTACGCCAGCGCTCGCAGGCCTTCTGGAAATTATGCGGAAGCTGGCCCATGGTTCGCTCCAGCCAATCCTCGTTGTACCAGTTTGCCTGAGCCAGGTCGGATTCGATGGTGGCCAGGATCGCCTGGGCACGCTGGCGGGCTTTCTTGCGATAGGTTTCAGAGTGCAGTGCGCTGTGCACCGATTCGAGCAGTTCCAGGGTCGGCTCGGAGCTTGATAAATCGAGCAGGTCCTTCAACGAGCGCCCCAGGTCCAGACCGCTCTCGGCCAACCACACAGAATGAATATGCGAGCGCACCAGGTCTTCGTTAGCCAGATCCAGGCGCGGCGGCGCTACGGCCCCCGCCACCATCAGATCCGGGCGTTTGAAATAATACTGGTCATGCGGGCTGCCCATTGTGGCGTAGGTAAACACCAGGGCCGGCTGCCCGCTGCGCCCGGCGCGTCCCGAGCGTTGGGCATAGTTGGCCGGGGTAGGCGGGACATTGCGCATGTTGACCGCATTTAGCTCAGCAATATCAACCCCAAGTTCCATCGTTGGGGAGCAGTACAGGATCGGCAAGGCAGCGCTGCGGAACTGGTGTTCGCGCTCTTCCCGCACCTGGCTGGGTACCTGAGCGGTGTGTTCGTGGGCTTCCATCCCCAGCAGCTTGCTGGCAGTGGTCTGGTAGAACTCGACAAAGAACGGGTTGGTGCGCCCACCGCCGTCTGGCAGCCGCGGCACACTGATTGGGTCATGGAAGGCTTTTTCGCCGTCGCCGCACTTCCACACCAGCGCCGAGGCCGGGATCTGGTAGCCGTTCTTCTCGTCTGCGGTCTTAGCTTCTTGCACCACATTCACCAGGTCGCCAGCTACTAGCGCCCCCAACATCTGTTCGATGATCGCCGCCGTTTCCCCAGTGGTGATTTTCTCGTCATAGGTTTCGAAGGTCGTGTTGCGCCGCAGGTACTGTCCAAATCCGCCCCGTGATGATAGATAGGCGTTCTCGCTGTTCTGCTCATCCCCCCGCCGTGCCCGCGGCAACAGCACCGCTCCCGGCCGGAAGGGTTCGTTCTCATCCTGCGCCCACGGCGCTTTCAGGTACTGGCTGCTCTGCTGCTTGATGCTCTCCTGGTCGGTTGCGTTCAGATAGTTCACTCGGATAGCCAGCGACCGCCGCATGTAATCCAGCAGCACCTTGCACACTTTCTGCCGCGTTTCGGGCGCTGCCTGAGCCAGCGCCAGGTGGCACTTCTCCCATACCTGTTCCACTGCGCAGAGTTCATCTAACCCTTCGTACTGAATTTCCAGTAGTCCGCACTGCTCCAGGTTGGGCGATGTCAGCCGCCAGCCGCGTTTCAAGTCTCGGTACACCCGGTAACCAAGCACCTCCCGCAATGCACGGATGGCGTGGTTCCTTTGCGTAGGGATGATCACATCAGGATTTGCTGCAAACTGGTTAAAGTCAAGGTTATAGGCCTCATAAACCCGCTGTGCCAGCACATCGTGACGGATCCCCTCTGGCCCGGCCTGCATAACCGCCCGGTACAAGGCGGCGCGCAGCATGGCGATCTCAATAAAATCGTTGAAGTGTCCGGCCTGCAGCGAGGCATCCTGGCGGTTATCGGTAAAGCTGAGCAGCTTCCGAGCTTCCTTCTTCAAGTCGGCATCGTTGCGCAACGTGCGCAGCAAGGAGATGCTCAGGATGGTGGTATCGGTACTCCGGCCACCCGAAGACAGCTCGGTTACCTTGGAGAAGTCAGATTGCTGGCGAGCGCCGTAAGTTACGCCGCAGTGCAGGCACAGGCGAAATGGCGCAGGAACGAATTGCATGCGCAGCGAAGCTGCGCCCGTTGCCCCAGAAGCGTCACTAAGACTGGCCTGGTCGGCATCGGCCGTCCCGGCCACACCGTCTGGCGCAACGGAGAAACTCTGCGGCACATACTTGCGCTGGTTGGAGCGCACGCGCAGCCCGCCGTGAAATTCTTCCAGCCAATCTTCAGGCAAGCGTTCGATGATCTCCTGATCGGTGGCCGGCCAGGGATTATCGCTGCTGGCGTATAGGAATCCAGGATCGCCGCTCTCTTCGCCGGGTCGGTCGGAAAGATCACGTGGAATGAAGGTGTACAGGCCGGTTTGCTGGTCTTTGACCCGCCGGACGACATAATATTCCTGCCCGCATTCGCGGCAGAAGGCCAGCGGCAGCAGGGTGCGTCCTCGATCGCCTGGCACGAACTGCTGTCCGTAGACGGTCAAGTAACGTTTGTTTTCTGCTTCAAGCGATGCGTAGACGGTGTCGCCGCGGCTGATGAACTGGTGCAAGCGGAAGGCGAAGGTAGGCAGGCTGGTTTCCGGGTTGGGAATGCCGTAGCCAGCCATTAGTAAGCGGGTCAGGGCTTCGGCGCAGCGGCTTTCGGGCAGGCCAGTTTCGGCGCTCAATTGGCGGGCGGCGCCATCTTGTCCTGAGATACTGCGTGGACGCGCGCGAATCAATCTCCCGCTAGCTGCATCAGTAGTCAACCCCAAGTTGCTTTCAATCCAGCTTGCCAGAGGGTCGTGGCGCAGGCTTTCGTAATCGGTCGGCACGGCCTGGGGCGCGGCCACGCGCTGCGCCAGACGGTTAAGAAATAACCCATCATCGGCGAACGAGTTCGCTTTATGCTCCGGTGTGGCGCGGCGCAGAGTCTCGCCGATGATGTGTGCGGGTTGGACGGTATCGCCAAACAGCATGGTGGCCACTCGGGCAACTTCCTGGCGCTGCTCCTCCAGGCTGCCTGGGCCGGCCAACGTAGCTGAGGTGCCAATGCACTGCAGCTTGTAAGCGTTGAGGGCGTTGCGCACCCGGCGCACCAGCATGGCCACATCCGCCCCCTGGCGACCACGGTAAGTGTGTAATTCATCTAACACCAGGAAACGCAGCCCCTGGGCGTTGGTGACCAGCGATTTTTGTTCCTTGGGCCGAGTCAGGATCAATTCCAGCATCACGTAGTTGGTCAGCAGGATGTCCGGCGGGTTGGCCATAATGCGATTCTTCTCTTCATCGCTTTCCTGGCCGGTATAGCGCTCGAAAGTGACCACCGGTTTATTGTCTAGGAAGCCTAATTTGAGGAACTTACTCAATTCGCCCATCTGGCTGTTGGCTAAAGCGTTCATTGGGTAGACGATGATCGCCTTGATGCCTTTGCCAGGGTTGCGCAGCACGTAATCCACAATGGGGATGATATAGGCCAGTGATTTACCCGATCCTGTGCCGGTGGTCAACACGTAGTTCTGCCCGGTGCGAGCGATGCGAATGGCCTCTTCCTGGTGTTTGTGCAGGTGCAGTGGGCTGCCGGATGGATTATCCTCACTCTTGCGACAGAAGATTGACTTGCAAGTTTTTTCCAACAGGCCTTCGTCCGTCAATTCATCGATGAGATGTCCCGGCTCGAACGCCGGGTTGAGCTGTATCAGCGGATCAGGCCAGAGCAAGCCTTCACCTAAACTCTGCTTGACGAAGTGCTGCAGGTATGGGTCTCGGATTTGGATAAAGCTAGAAATGTAACCGTGATAGTCCTGGATCAGGTGGTCGCGCAGTGCAAAAACATCCATGCTATCCCCCCTTCTCTTCGGTTGCTTCAATCTTTGCTAGAGCACCCGTATTTGAATAAGCCTCCAGCCAGCGATCCAAAGCCTGCTTGCGAAAGCGCCAATGCCGGCCCACTTTCTGGCACGGAATTCTTCCATCTTGAGCCAGCTTGTAAAACGAAGATTGAGAAATGCGCAAATACTGCGCTGTTTCGCCAATGGTCATGATTTCAGGTGGATTGCTGCTCATGGGACCACTTTTCATCTTTTTGGGGATTCGTTGCTTGCTGGTTGAATATAACAGACATTAACAAGTATTGTCAAAGGTTTCAGTCCTTAAACCACTAACCGCCCGGTTTTCACCAGGCGGTTAGTGGATCGCGAACAGCGGAGAGGGTGGGTTGGTTACCGCGAGTCACTTAACTTCATCATGTCTTGATCTGGAGCTTATCGAAGAGAAGGCTACCAGGCAGGATGTTTTAGCTATCATTGCACGCCATTATGATGCGTCCGAAATAAATAGTAGATAGCCGATTTTTTCGGTTCTGGCAGCTATTCAGGCGGTTCCTGTGCCCGCAGACAGGAACCGCTTTTTCGTTAACAGACAGGTTGATATGGCTCGCTCTGCCGATAGTCTACTATGCCCTTGTCGCTCTACTGGCTCTTGCGACAACGATCATCTCTACAACCATCCGCCCTGCAGCTTAAACGCTGTTGGTAATTCAATACCTGATTCTCTGGACCGGAGGTGATGAGATGACGCCGCCCAAAGTAACCAGGCGCCGGATCTGGAAAAGCGTGTTCGGATTCGCATACCTGGTGTTGGCAATTCTCTTGCTGGTGCTGCAGGGCTGCGCCGGGATCCCAGCACAATCTTTCGCTCCCCCAACCAGCAACCTGCTCTCCACCCCCATCCCACCCTACGTGGCCACCGAGCAGGCATCGGCAATGCGCGCCCGCTCGACCATCCAGGCCGGCGAAGCCCAGGCGTACAACCTGGCCCTGACCGGCACCGCCGTAGCCATGGACGTCAACCAACAGGCCACCCAGGTCGCCCTGTACCTGGCCCAGTCGGCCGCCACCGAGCAGTACTTTATCCGGCAGACCCAGCTCGCCAACGAGATGACAGTGACCGCTGGCCAGGCCGCCTTGATCGGCACTGCAACCGCCGGCGCTATGGCTGCCGAAGCAACCGCCACGGCCCGGAGTTGGGAAGCGACCAGCGCAGCCGGAACCGAACAGGCCATCAGCACCAGCACCGCCCAGGCCGCTACAGCCACCCAGGTTGAAGCCGATAACCGCATCCAGGCCACCGCCACCCAACTGGCGATCAACGAGATGATCCGCCGCGACGAGAGCCAGCGCCAGACGCTGCTCTTCCGCACCTGGGCGCTGCGCCTGGCCCTGGTTCTGGTTTTTGTGTTCTGCCTGGTGCTGATCTGGAAAGCCACGCCCTGGCTGCTGCTCAAGTTCTTCGGCTTTCAGTCCTGGAACGGCAAGCCCATTGTCGTCGTACCGGATGCGCGCGGCGGCTTCAAAGTGGTTGACATCGCCCGCAGCATGGGGCCTGGACTGACCATCGACGAGAATGGCAATATGGTCACGACCGGCCTGGCGCCCAACCTGGAAATGCAGAACGTCATTACCGCCCGCGCCCAGGCAGCCGAGCTGCTGCTTTCGTTTGGCGCTTTGCCCACCGAAATGAAAAAGCGCATCCTGCGCCAGGTAGTTGCCTTATCGACGCCCCCAGAAGCGCCGGCGATGCCCATGCCGTCCGAGATTGCTAATGTGGCGTTCAAGGTATTGCCGCCTACAGAAGGTCATGTAGGCGAGTGGCTGCGGGACGTAGAAGGTCGCTTGCTCGAAGACGGAGAGGAGTAAGGAGGCTGATCATGCTCAATCATCGCTACCTGTCTGAAGCCCGTTATGTGGCCGGACGCATCGTCACGGCGCTCCAGGACTGCAAACGCAACCCGGTATTTCGCGAGTTCATCCTAACCGAGCACGGTGAGCACGTGATCCTGTTCGCTGTGCTGGACGAGCTGAAGCTGGGCGAGCCGGTCAGCCTGTACCTGGCTGAAGAGGTGCTGCACCAGATTAGCACCCTGACACACGGCAAGCGCGTGGCTGTCTCCAACCACAATGGAGCGCGGTACGCCGTACTGCTCTCCACCCCGCCGGCGTTGCCCAAGACGGCTGCATTCCCGCTGGACCTGGAATGGGACGTGTTCGCCCTGGGCGCCGGCCGGCGCGGTGCGATACATATTCCTGCCAATCGGTTGATGAACGTGCTGGTCGGCGGTGCATCCCGCTCGGGTAAGTCCAACTTCGAGACCGGCCTGGCCTATACCGCCCTGCAGCATGGCTGCCAGCTCTACCTGGCCGATCCTCAGGAGATCACCTTCTCACACGCCTGGGACAACCTGTGCGCTGCACCAATCGCGTCGTCAAAGGCTGACTTTGCCCGGCTGTTAGAAACCATCCAACAGGAGGTGACCCGCCGTGGTGAACTGTTCAAGAACGTTACCCGGCCAGGTGGGCTGCCGGTGCAGAAGATCGAGGAATTCAACCAGGTGGTTCCCCATGCCCTGCCGCGTGCCTTCCTGATCGTCGATGAAGCCAACACCTTTATGGATCAACGCAGCATATCTGAAACCATCGCCGACATCGCCCGCCAGTCGCTGAAGTACGGCATCCATCTGGTCATCGCCGCCCATTCCTGGCGCTCTCAGGATGTACCGCGTGGGTTGTCGGCTAGCTTTGCCACCCGCGTTTCCTTCCGTGTCAACGATGATACCTCCGCGGCGGTGGTACTCGACTCGAATGATTGGGGCCGTAAGGCGATGCGACTGGCCTTACCCGGGCGCGGCATCCTGCGCCTGGATGGCAGCGCGGCGCAGAAGTTCCAGGCTTACCACCTGCCGGAAGAAAGACTGGCAACGCTGCTGTCTGCCGGAGTTCCGATCAAAGCTAACCCGCTTTCAGCTGAGGAGCGCCGTCTGGTGGAGCGCGCCCTGCAGGAGACCGGCGGCCGCATGACCCAGGAAGACCTGGCCCGTTGGGGATTGCAGCCTCGGGCAGCCCGCCGCCTGGCTGAGACATGGGAACGCAAGGAATGGCTGGTTCAGGATCCGAACCATAGGAATGCCCGATATGTAACACCCGCCCTGCTTGAGCTGCTCAACCAGGCGGCATGAAGCCAGTTTGTCAGCTTGACGAGCGTGTCAAGCCTGTCAGTCTGTCAGAAAAGTTATTGAAAACGCCATGTTTTATTTACCCGTCAAGCTCGTTAATTATCAGATCAGGACACAGGATCAAAAGATGATTGCTAACCCAGTTCTCTCAACCACAAAAGTCGGAGTTTACGTCGATGTCGCCAACCTATCAATGAATGGCGGCTATCACCTGCAGTACGGCGTGCTGCGCGAGTTTGCCTGCCGGGATGGCGCCGAACCGGTGCGCCTGAACGCATATGTCGCCTACGATGTCGAGCGCGGCCGGCGCGATCCAACCTACCGTCAGCGGGCGACCAGCTTTCATTCCGTGCTGCGTGACCAGGGCTTCAAGATCATCGTCAAGGAAGTCCACTGGTACCAGGACGAGGGCGGCAAGTACGCCCGCGCCAACGCCGATCTGGACCTGGCCGTCGATGCGCTGCTGCAATCGCGCAACCTCGACCGGGTGCTGATCGCCAGCGGGGATGGCGACTTCGTGCGCCTGGTCCAGGTGCTGCAAAGCCGTGGCTGCCGGGTGGAAGCCATCGGCCTGGATAATGTCTCGCACGAGCTGCGCCAGGAGGCCGACCTGTATATGTCGGGCTACCTGATCCCCGGCATGGTCCCGGTGGAAGGCGACGATGAGAGCATGCCGGCGTGGGGCGAGGTGGGCAGCCGGATACGCGGCTGGTGCTACTGGCACAACCAGAGCTACGGCTTCATGCGCTACTTGAAAGCCCTGGGACCCAACCTGTGGGTTACCGATGCTCGCAACCCGGTTTCTCCATACGGTACGGCCTTTTTCCACGACTCGAACCTGCCGGGCATTGTGCGCCCCGATCAACTACCCAGTCGGGACCAGGTCTTTGAATTCACCCTGGTTGAAGGCGACCGCGGCCTGCAGGCCGTAGACGTCAGCATAGCCGGGAAGGCCCGGCCTAATCTGGCTGAGCCCAGCCAGAGAAGTGATCGCATCTACCAACCCTCGGCCACCCTGCAAGGGTGAGCCAAACCCAACAAGGAGCAGAACATCATGAAGACCAAAATCATCGCTGTATCCAACCAGAAAGGCGGGGTGGGCAAGACCACCACCGCAGTCTCCCTGGCTGCCGGGCTGGCCAAGGAGGGACGGGAGGTGCTGCTCGTCGATCTCGACCCGCAGGGCCAGTGCGCCATCACCCTGGGCTTGAAGCCGGAGCCGGGCACTTTCTACCTGCTGACGATGGGCAGCTCGCCGCAGGAGAATTCCTTTGTGCGCCAGTACATCCGCAACACTGGGCGGGAACGCCTGTGGCTGCTGGCCGGCGATCAGACCACCATGGCCGCCCAGACCATCATCAACGCCGAGAACCGGCCGGTCTCTTGCATCCGGGACGCCATCAGCCGCTTCACCCGCAACGGCCTGAACTACATTATCTTCGACACGGCCCCCTCGGTTGGTGGTATCCAGGAGCGCGCCATCTGGGCGGCCGACATGGTGGTCATCCCGACCTCCACCGAATATCTCTCCACCGACAGCGTGCGCAAGATCACTGACACAATGCTGATCCTACAGCGTGAGAAGGCCTGGCAGGGAGCGCTGCTGGGGGTACTGCCGACTTTCTACCACGACCAGCTGCGCGAGCATCGCGCTGCCATGCAGGACCTGCAGGCCGGTTTTGGTGAGCGTGTATTACCGCCAGTCCACCGCTCGACCACCTTGAGCGAATGCCCGGGCGAGTCCAAGACCATCTTCGAGAAAGACCCCCGCAGCCGCTCCGCCGTCGAGTATCAGGCGCTGGTCGACCTGGTGATCAAGTACAGCTAACGGAGGCCGCATGAGCAAAGGTACCGCCCGCCGCAGCATCTGGGAAACGCCACAGCCCGCCCCCACCGAGCAGGCCATCCAGGAATGGAATGCGCCCAATCCAGCGCCGGCAGACGCCCCCGCTGCCCCGCCGGCTATCTCTGTCGTCGAGCAACTGCGCGTGGCGGAGAAGCAGCCGCGCGACCGCCAGTGGGAGCGCGAAAACCGGCCGGTGCTCTACCGGGGAGTGCCGGCCAGCCTGCACGCAGATCTCAAGCAGATCGCCGCAGAGCTGCAGGTTCGCGCCGGTGATGTAGCCAGGGCCTTCCTGGAATATGCATTGCTATGCCACCAGCGTGGCGACTTGCCGATTGAGCCGGTGTTCAGCAACCAGCGCCTGACCCTGTTCCCAACCGGTCAAAGCTGGGGCAAGGAGAAACCGGGCTGGTACGAAAAGGCCTTTCCCACCAAGCCGGCTGCCGCGCCGGTCCGCAAGGGTAAGGCAGCCAAAAACAGCCCGCCCAAGGCCTGGCAGCAGCAGGTGGCCTACCGCGGCATCCCGGAGGAAGTGCAAGCCGCTATCCATAATATCCACGCCAACAACCATGTGCCTTTAGGCGAGGTGGTGACCTTGCTCTTAGGTCATGCGATGCAAGCCTATCAGGACGGGCGCCTGGTCCTGCGTCCGCAGCCGCGCCAGGCCCCCGGGCTGAACTTTTCTACCCGAGAGTGATCGATGAAACAGAAGCGTTTTGTGAAGTTTCAATTTTCCGAGAAGTTTTGGTATTCGAAAATGGCCCAAAAGGGCAGGATAGCGGGATTGTTAGCGTGCCGCTATCGCCATGTTAGCGTTCCGCTCCCGTACCGCTCCCGTTTCCGCTATCGTTCGCCGCACAGGAAGCCCTACAAGGCCCCTGTTATGAAGCGGGCCGTGTCGTAAGACCTGTAAGCAAAAATGCCCATTTTTGGCACCAAAACGACTTTAGCCGATCCACCAGACAAGCAGATAAGACCGGAGAACCATGACAGACATGCAGACATCTACCCCCCTTATCCCCCACAGCCGCGAGGCCGAAGAAGCCTTGCTGGGGGCCCTGATGATCAACCCCGAAGTGTATTATGAACTCGCCCCCTTCCTGCAGGCCGAGGACTTCTACATTCACCGCCACCGTTTCGTCTGGCAGGCCATCGTGCGTCTGCACGAGCAGCGCTGCCCGGTGGACTTCCTGACTGTCTCTGAGGAACTGCAGCGCGCCGGGCACCTGGAAGAGATCGGCGGCCCGGCCTACCTGACCGGGCTGCTAAACAGCACGCCCACCTCGCTGCACGCGGTGGCCTATGGGCGCCTGGTGCAGGAGAACGCTATCCGTCGACGGATGTTGGAGGCGGCTAACCAGGTGGCCAGGCTGGCGTACCAGCCGGACGCCCCCCTGGAAACGCTGGTCGATGCATCCGAGCGCGCCATCTTCTCCGCCGGCGAGCGGCTGCTGGAGCACGATCTGCGCCCGATCGCCGCCATCCTAAGCGAGCTTTACGACCAGGTCGAACAGCGCGCCAGCAACGGCGAGCCGGTTGGCATCTCCACCGGTTTTACCGAACTGGATAACCTGCTGGGCGGGCTGCAGCCATCCGATCTGTTGATCCTGGCCGGCCGCCCGGGCATGGGCAAAACCAGCATGCTGCTCTCGATCATCCGCGAGGCGGTCAAGGTCCAAGACAAAACGGTGGCATTTTTCAGCCTGGAGATGGCCAACCAGCAAATGGCGCAGCGCATGATGTCCCAATCCACCGGGATCAATTTCCAAAACTTTCAGTCCGGCCAGCTGGCCGCTGATGAATGGCGATCTTTCGCCCGGGCAGTTTCCGACCTGAGCAGCACTCGGCTCTTTATGGACCAGACACCGGCGCTCACCCCCACACAATTGTGCGCCAAGTGCCGGCGCATGCAGGTCGAGTATGGGCTCGATCTGGTGGTGATCGACTACCTGCAGCTCATGACCGCCGGTGGGCGCATGGATCAGCGCACCCAGGAGATCAGCTTCATCTCTCGCCAGCTCAAGCTGCTGGCCAGGGAGATGGATGTACCTGTGCTGGCTGCCGCCCAACTTTCCCGGGCCGTTGAGCAGCGCGCCGATAAACGCCCGGTGCTGTCGGACCTGCGCGAGTCGGGCAGCATCGAGCAGGATGCCGATGTAGTCATGTTCCTGTACCGGTCAGAGGAAGACGAAAAGGATGGCCTGGTGGATGTCAATATCGCCAAACACCGCAACGGCCCGGTAGGCTCGATCCAGTTGGGGTTCCGGCCGGCCGCCACTCGTTTCGAGAATGTTTCCCTAAAACGATACTCCAGTGAGAAGCGCTATGAATAAAACATTATTGCCAAACTCCAACGCTTGCCAGTTTCATACCTTGCCAGGGGCAGGATTGATGCAAAGGCTAACCCTGAATCGCAGAGGCGCTCCATGTTACCCGATCCATCGCTAAAAACCGGGGGGAATGGCGCCGACGAGCGCGACACGCCGATTGAGATTTATTTCGGCAACCCGTCGCTCGACCTTGGCGCCGCCTCGCTGCCGCGCATCCTGCCCCGCTTCTGGGTGTACCTGACAGCCGGCGACGAGCAGTTGACCGATTGGGAGTACGCCATTCTGGTCCAGGTGCTCACGCTGCGCGAGTCCCAGGATTACGAGCTGCGCGCTGCTAACCTTCCGGTGCGCAGCAAGGTATCGTCCATCGAGCGCACCAAGACCAAGCTGCGCCGCATGGGGCTGGTCTTTACCCAACGGCTGTACTACCCGCCTGTCCCTGGCGACATGCCCAAGATGTATGCCCAGCGTTGGGACCTGCGTTCGCTGTTCTACAACCTGGAGCTGATCGCTCGATTATGGATGTCCCGCCAGACCCAGCTTATCTCTACCTGGAACGCCAGCGGCCGGCGGGGTGTAAAACCGGTCTACACCTTCGAGCCTGACTTCGTTCACCAGATCCAGCTTCCCACCGATGTCGCCTTGGACATCTTGCGTGATGTTTTTTACCCCATCCCCGACTATTGGAAGCGGCAGGCCCAGGCCCTGGTAGCCAGTTTGCCTACCGCGCATGATATGCCGGGTACGCAGCCTACCACGCGTGAGATGCAGGATACGCCTACCGCGCATTTTACGCGTGGTACGGGCCCTACCGCGCATGAGATGCGCGGTCATCTATTAGAAGACGAGGACGATGAGGAGGAAGGCGCGCCCGCCCTTGCGAAACAGATTTTTGCTCATTTCGCCGCCCGCAAAGGCGATCCCGATTACCAGCCATCCCCCAAAGAGCAGTCTGCGCTGCGCAAGCTGCTCACCGAAGGTTTCAGTCTGGAGCTGATCCTGGCCGGGATTGACCAGGCCTTCGACCGCTCCAATAAACCGCGCTTTTTCACCCACTGCGCCGCCATCACCCGCGACCTGGCCCGCCGCCAGCAGGAAAATCCCGAGCCGGAAACCCGTACCCAGCCGGAAGCCCGCACGGATGCAGCCCTTACCCCGGCGGAAGAATCGCGACATGATAGCAGGCAGTCCGAAGGCGGAATTGGCAAGCCAGCCGGCCAAGCGCGCAGCGAGACCCCCTTGATCATCGACGCCCACCTGGTTCGGGCAGTCGATGTTTACCGCAGCGCAGATCGGGATATCACTGCCGATCTATTGGGACGTTTTCGCCTGCTGGCCAGCCGCTGTGATGCCGCAGCCAAATCATCTGGATCAACCGGCGGCGATTGGTTGGCCGATGCCCTGATGGCCGCCCTTGGCGTGGCCAGGCCGGGCAGCCTGTTGAATTACACCGACGCCGTGCTGAACGACTGGACCCACAACGGCCGGCACAATGGGCATGCCACCAGTCGCGGGGATCAGGGCGCCGGGCAGCAACCAAAAACTGGGCGACCAGGCGCTGGCTTCGGGCGCAAAAATAAAACCGGAGAACCGGGTGTGAACCAGGGCATCTGCGAATTTCTTGAAAAACACGGAGGGCTTCATGGCCAGCAGTCCGATTGATGTGCTGAAAGTGCTCAAGCTCCTGGGGGAGGTTTATCCCAACTACCAGTTGAGCGGCAGCGCCGTCGCAATTTATGTGCGCATGCTGTCCGACCTGCCGGCCGAACTGATCGAGCAGGCTGCCCTTGACCACATCTCCCGTTCAACGTTTTTCCCGACCATCGCCGAACTGCGCTCAGCCGCTTTCGACATTTTGGAAGCGGTCCAACAAAATCCATCGGCGTACGACGCCTGGAGGCAGGTGCAGATGGCGATCCGCTGCGTAGGGCATGTAGGACAGCCGGTTTGGGATGATCCGCTGACCAAAAAGGTGGTGGATGATCTTGGCTGGCGGCATCTCTGCCTGTCTGAGAACCCAATCGCCGACCGCTCGCACTTTATCCAGGCCTACCAGGCGCTGGTTGAGCGCAGGCGCATCGAGCAGCGCCGTCCCCTGGAAGTACAGCAATTTATTGCCCTGCAGGCTGGCTCGCAGCCCGAACTGCCGGCGCAACTGACTGAAGAAAATCCAACAAACCAACAACTTACCGGAGCATAAGCAAACCCATGTCGAACAATATCGTTTTTCTGGTTGGCTGGCTGGAGATCGAAAATGTGCAAACCGTTACCCTGGGGCGCGACCAATCGACCCCGACAACGCTGATCCACGCCTGGATCTATACCGACAAACCCTACCTGGGTGGCAAGCATCCCATCGTTCTGACCGGTGATCCAGCTCAGGCGGCCATGGAATGGGCGCGGGAGTGGCCGCCGAACACACCCCTGCCGCAGGTGGTGGTGCATGGGCAGTTGGTTACGCATAATGGGCAGTCGCGGGTCAACGTGCGCAAGATCAGCTTCATGGGGTCCTTCGACCCGGCCTACAAGACGATGATGATCGGCCTGGCGCGCCTGCTAGAGAAAAAGCAGGACAGTGAGCTGCGTTCCGGCCTGGCCGATCTGCTACATCGCAATGTTCGTGGTTCCGATTATCTTGGGGGAGCAAATGGGTAAAAACCACCCTGATTTACTCCCCCATCTAGCTTTTTTGCATATTTCACAGCACCTGATTAAGAATGACAGTTCCGGCAATCTCGTTTCCCCCCATTCCTGATAAACTGCCCCCCATGGTGGCAGCAGCCCTGGCCGGTATGCGCCGCGACCGCCGGACGCGCCTCTTGCAAGGATTGTACTTGCTGGGCGCGTCCGGCCTGTCGGTGGAGAGGGAGTTGCGGGCGGTGATGGAGATGGCATTGGGAGTAAGTGAGGATAATGCGTCAGTGAAAAGAATTTTCGCGCATGATTTACCGAGGGTAGGGTGGGTAATCCGAGAAACGCCCTATTTCATTCGTAGCAGTCGGTTGGCGATCCTTCGTCTTTCTGACATGGGAAGACAAGTCTGTAATAGTTTGAGCTGGCCAACCATCAACACTGAATGGGATCAACTAATCCATTCACACGAAGGGAATTTATATAATCGACATACGTTAGGATTACTAGCATTTTCGTGGCAAGCTCGTATTCGGAATTGGAGAACCACTATATTACCAATCGTAAATGCCCCGATTGAGCCTGATTTCTTGTTAAATAAAAGTGGAGTAGAAATATATGCAGAGTTCGAAACTCGTGCACATGAGAAGCTAGAAAAGTGGAAAAAGGTTTATCGCTTTCAGGGATATGTAGCTATTTGTACTTTTGTGTCCAACGCAAGGTTTGGATTGGTTGCAGATTGTAAAAGTAGTAAAGTACCTGGAATTGCCACAGATTTACAAACCTTGCTTCAACTAAAATATTCAGCTAAACCAAAATCTTTATGGTTAGAGACTTGGCGAATAAGATGATAATCGTTCGAATATTGATTTACGGATACAGCCCAGCAAACAAACGTAGAATATCATCCACAACAGGAACAGCGATTTGTGATCCTTCACCTCCTCGTTCGATAATAACTGCGAATGCAATTTTTGGATTTTCTTTAGGCCAGAAACCAACTGCCCAAGCATGATCCGAATCCGTTTCATTTTCGGCTGTTCCAGTCTTTATAGCCGCATCTGAACCTACCACTGAGGCATTTAAATCTGATCCAGTACCATAATTAACAACGGCGCTCATCATATTTGCGACATCTAAAGCAACTGCCTTAGATACTACTGACCTATACAAGTATGATGGTTTTTCAACATACATGATTTTTGAACGGTCAGAAGATGATATTTCCTTCACCCAAAATGGATTCGGCATATTCCCCCCTCGTGCAATTGTAGCTGCCACCAAAGCCATATGTAATGGAGTTACGGATAATTCACCTTGGCCAAAGCTAGTTTGCATTAGCCCATCAATCGTATTAATATAACGCCGATTATTTTTGTTGTGGAAGTCATTATCCAATGTACTCTGCCCAACAGGCACTTTCCCAATCGATAGAGGTTGCTCAAACCCGAAATGTATAGCATATTCAACTAACTTTGGTGCCCCTAAGTCGCGAGCTAGAATAGCGAATACGCTATTGCAAGAAAATGCAAAGCTCTGTTCTAAGGTAGGGGCATCATACAAGTAACAGTTTGGATCCCATACCACTCCATTTGGCGACGGAACAATATGAACCCCACTGCCATTGTTATATTCAGAAATGTCGGTAATATCTTGTGGTGTTGCAATATGCTCACTCAACAAAGCGGATGACGTAATTATTTTGAAGGTAGAGCCCGGTGAATATTTTCCTTGTATAACTCTATTCATCTCAGGGCTAAGGGGATCATCATCTTGGGTTTTTTCTTGCACCGCAATTTGGGCTCTTTCAGATCGAGACAAACCCATATTAAATAATGGACGGCTTACTAATGCTAAAATAGAGCCATAATTATCATCAGTTGTATCAATCACAACCACCGATGCTCTCAATTGCTCAACTGGAATACCTATTTTTATCGCAGTTTCGTCTAGAATCTCGTTGATTCCCTGCTGAAATTCAGGATCAATGGTAATAACTAGGTTATATCCAGCTTTATCTGCTTTGTTTCCATTAAAACTTCCAGCAAGCTCCTCGTTGTAATAAATTTCTGTATCCCTAATAACATGAGATAAAATACCGTCTTCTGTATGATAGATTCGTGGTGATGTGGGTGTCGTGCTTTCGGCCAAAACAATCCCTTGTTCAGTTTCAATTTTCCCCCTAGTAAATACTTGTAATCGGGGATCAATAGGAAGCGGGGCACCATCTGCAATTGTTGGACAGTTGCCAACACTTAACCGTGTGCCTAGGAAAATTCTAAAAAGAGCAAAGCAAGATACAAGTATAAACATAATACTAGTAACTGTTATGAAAACCTTTACTGCCTTTGTTAACTGTTGAGATTGTTCACTCCGGATATGTTTGCTTGGTTTCAGGAAATTGGCATTAGTGTAAGCTAATAACAAACCTATAGCTAAAGAATTTATGACAAGTGCTGCTCCTCCCCGAGCCATAAAGGGTAGAGTCACTCCAGTCAAGGGTAATAAACCTATGTTTCCACCAATTATGACAATTACCTGAAGTGCGAAAACAACACATAGACCAATTATCAATAACTGTCGAAATGAGATATCTTGGCACTGAGCATAATGAGAGCCAGCCAAAACTAATAGAGAAAACAAACCGATAAGTCCAATTGTTCCAAGGAAACCAGTGGACTCAACCCAAGGCACAAAAACAAAATCCGTTTCCAGGGTAGGTATTGTCTCAGGCATTCCATTTCCAAGCCCGCGCCCAAAAACTCCCCCTGATTTGATCGCATAAAATGCCATTACCAACTGGTAATTATCGTTTTGTGCTTGTGGTATTAGCTTGCTTAGATCGTATACTTTATTACCTGCAATCACTTCCTTTTCAGCCTTGTCAAATTCAAGAGCCATGTTTTGAAGTTGATAAATAGTATTATTAGCTAGTTCTTCCAAATAAAGCTTATCAACAGCGCCATTGAAAGTACTTCTAGCCACCAAACTTTCCCATATTTCAGCTGCTGATTGTAATAATATAGCATCTGATTGATCCGTAGTAAACTTTGGAGATTGTATTTGCTGCTGTTCCAAAGTAGCTCTCTGACGATAAATAATTTCATCCGATATTTTATTTACCCTTTTTGAAACTATAGGTGAAAGGGGGGGGGGAACATCTTTAATCCAATCAACTACATCGGATTTAAATATATTTCTCAAACGATTTGCGGAGTCAGCTGTTTCGTATGCTTTTGATGGGCATAACCACATGACTTTACGATCATCCACTTCTGCCAGTTTTTCCCCAACGAATTCTCGTATTACAGAAGGAGCGCTGCTTAAAGTAGTAGATAGAATATTTGGAATAAATGGGCCTAGTAACAAGACGAACGCAAGAGCAGTGGGTAGTAGTGACATGCTATGAAAATTATACCCAAGTAAAATGAGAGTCAAGCGCCCGAAAAA
>CAZHFU010000034.1:0-28951 GCA_964531975.1 uncultured Anaerolinea sp.
TTGGTTACGCTTTTTCGTAACCAACTCGTAACCAACTACCGTTGGTCTAACCCTAAATAAGTAACTTAAGAAAGTTTGAAAAGGGGTTTTAAAATGAAAAAAATGCGTATGTTGGGGGTTGTACTGTTGGCGGCTATACTGGCGCTGGGGGGCCTCTCCTCAGTTTCTGCAGCGGGGGAATTATACGTTAGCCCCACTGGAACCGATACCGGCGCATGTTCAATCGCTTTGCCCTGCGCAACCGTGACCTATGCAATAAGCCAGGCGGTGGCCGGCGATACGATCCACATGACCGCGGGTGTTTTCACCGAAAATGTGACGATTAGTAAATTCGTCAAAATCATCGGCGCCGGCAGCGGCAGTGCTTCGGCCACGAACACGGTATGGCGCAAGAGCGGCGGCGGAGCGATCATCACGCTGGCGGCGTCTGGTACTGCGGCGGCTAATCCGCTGCTGCTGCAAAATTTACGCCTGGAACCGGTGGGCGTGTTCGGTTTGCATGTGCCGAGCGGGACAGTGAATTTTGTCAAGCTGGAGAATGTGTTTGTGATTGGTTCCAGCCCGGTGAATGATACTGAGGGTGAAGTGGGCCTATGGGTAGGCCCCACCGCCAGCCTGACCAACCTGGAGGTGAGTCATTCGGCCTTCGATAAACTCATCTATGGTTGGTATTTGCAAAAAGAAGTTTCGGCAGATGCTTCCACGGTGCGCTATGTGACCGTGATCGACACGACCTTCAACAGCAATATGGCAAAGGGTGTGTATGCTGAAAAGCTGGCCGATGCGGTGTTCGCTCGGGTGACGGTGGACGCCAACGGCCAGAACCAGGGCTATTGGAACAGCGCCTTCAATGCCGGTATAGATACCAACCTGAAAGCGGGAACCTACCAAAACCTGACTTTCAGTGATATGGTGATCACCAACAACGCCAAGGGGGTTAAGGAAGGGGCGGGTTTGATGATTAAGGCCCGCGATGATGCAAGTTCTTACAACACCTTCCCGGCCACGCTGAATAATGTTGTGGTGGTGGGGTCGGTGATTACCGGAAACGAACGCGGCATCCGCTTCGGTGAACCGGGGAAGATCAACGCCGGGCCGACCAACGCATCGGTGCATGGCAGCAATATTTCAGGCAATGCGCCAACCTATACTGGCGTAGACGGATCGGCGTATGGCGGAATCATCAATATGAGCAACGCCGGCGTTGACGCTGAAAACAACTGGTTTGGCTGCGCCGCCGGACCAGGCCAACCCGGCTGCGATGCGGTGGCGCCCACGGTGGGCGCTATCGACGCCGCACCATGGCGCGCAGCGCTTGGCGATGTGTACGTTGATGCCGCCGGCAGCGATGTCACCGGCGACGGATCGGTGGGGGCGCCTTACGCCAGCGTGCAGCGCGGAGTGAACGGCGCCCTGCCGGGAGAGAAGATCTTGGTGGCGGCCGGTTCCTACACTGCACCGGTAGACTTCTACTATCGATCGGGGCTGACACTGCAAGGGGCGGATAAGGCGACAGTTATCTTTCAGCCGACGACTACGATACCCTTCATCAACACCTGTACGATCACCAACGATCGCAGGGCGGCGCTGCGTTTGGCCGGGGCGCGCAATGTGACGGTGAAGAATGTCACGGTTGATCTGGATATTGTGAAGGGAAATTTTATCTATGCCATTTTCGGCTGCGACAGCACCGCGGTGGTGGATAACAGTATTTTCAAAAATAATGTTATCCTCGATACTGCCGGGGGCTATTATGAAGGCGGCCTGTATTTCCGCACCTTCTCGCAGTACGACGACGGCCACCGCGCGGCGGTGACGATTAGCAATAACCAGATCGAAAACCTGGGGCGGGTGTCGATTTTGCTGCATGGCTATGTCGATGCAACCATCAGCGGCAACAGCATTTACCGAACCGTGCATGATTTCGGCTACGGAATGGAGATCGGTTCGCAATCCGAAGCGACGGTGAGCGATAATGTGATCTACGGCTTCGACACAAAAGCGGCCTCGGATAACAGCACGTCCAGCGGTATTTATATCGAGAACGCCTTCACCGGCCCAGGGCAATCGCCGGGTCAGCCGCCGATGACCAAAAATGTGGCCCTGATCAATAATGAAATTTATGGCTGCCAGAGCGGGATGACCGTTGGCAACCAGTTTAACAATTACGCCGGCCCGGTGGGGATTGTGGTGACCGCCAGCGGTAACAACATCCACGATAACCTGGATTACGGGGTGCTGATTGCCGATGAAGACCTGAGCAACGGATCATCGGTGACGTACAACGGCAGCGGCAACACCCTTGCCAATAACGGCGAGCTTGGCTATATGTTCTATACGCTGGGCGATGGCGCTCTGATAGTGAACCTGACCGGCGAGACCATTACCGGGCATGAATATGGCGTGTACTTGAATGACTACGGTACGGCCACGCATGGCGTTTACGATATCACCTTGCTGGAAAATAACCTGGCGGGCAATGACGTGGCTGTTCAGAACGATTACAGTGGGTATGCCCTGAGCGGCGAATATAACTACTACGGATGCGCAGGTGTGCCCGGCGATGCCGGCTGCTCCCCGGTGGTGGGGGTGGACGGTGTGCCGTCGCAAGGAAACTGGCCGTCTGTATCAGGTGGAAATACCTACTACTTGAGCGGCGGGGTGGATGATGCGGCTGATTTCGCAGGGCTGTTGGCCGACCAGGCCAAGCCGGGCGATACCATCTATCTGCAAGCGGGCATGCACAGCCCTGCCGGCGGCTATATCGTTGACCAGGACGGTCTGACCATCATCAGCCTGCCGGGCGCTGAGATTAAGCCAGCTTCGCCGTGCTTCACGGTGAGCGCCAATGATATACGTCTGATTGGCGGGGTGTGCACCCCGTCTACCGGGAGCCCCGGGATTGTCCTCGGTGGCCCGGTGAGCAGGCTGGCGATCCAGAACATGGAAATCGGCGGTGGAACAAGCAACGCGATCGAGCTTGGTTATGATGTGACCGACCTGAAAATTGTGGACAATATCATTCACAGTAACACTGGCGATGGCCTGGTCTACGCCGCCGGAACGACGGTGAGCGGCGTTCACGAAGTGATGGGCAACCTGTTCATGAATAACGGGGGCTATGGGGTCAATAACCTGTCGAGCAACACCTACGATGTAACGTACAACTCGTGGGGGCATCTGGATGGGCCGGCCGCAGGCGATGGCGTCAACGGCAGCCTGACCAGCACCCCGTACACCCACGCTGCGCCGGGAATGATTTCGAGCGGCACACCGGTGGCGAATGTGGTGGGTTTAGGATATGACATTACCTATAATGTGTTTGTAGACGCCAATGAACTGTGGGGGGTTGAGTTTGAAATGAGCTTTGACCCGGCGGTGGTGCAGGTGGTTTCGGTGACCAACGGCGGCGTATTCGCTCCGATCAGCGAGGCCTGCAGCCTGACCTACAACAACTCCACCGGCGTGATCCACTACTGTGGACAGAGCTACAGCTCGATTTCGGGCGCCAGCGTGCCAGCCTTTACGGTGGTGTTCCACGGGGCGGGGGCGGGTGTTTCGGCGCTGCATTTCAACCCGGCCAACGATCTGTACAGCATGGCTCCGCCCAGCGGGGCGTCGACCAAAGTTTTCCCGGCGGCGCTTAACGATGGGCAGGTGACGGTGATGAACGCTTTTACTATCAGCGGAAGGATAGACCTGCAAGGTCGCGCCGACGATAGCGGAACCGTGATGACCTTCCATCCTGGGGTGTTGGGCTATGGTTACACTTCAACGGCGGCTAACTTCTGGGGCGAGGCGGGATTTGGCGCGGTGGTGGCCGACGACTATCCGGTGACGGCAGTCATGCCGGGCTACCTCGACGTGACCCTGAGCAGCAACCGTGTGGCTACCATCGGTCTGAGCCGCTCGTTGAGCTTGCTGGTATTGTTGGGCGGCGACGCCAACGATGACAATCTAATCAACATTACGGATGCGCAGCTCGCCGGTTTGCAGTATGGATCGAGCGGAGCGGGCGCCGATATCAACGGCGATGGTGTGGTGAATATGCTGGATTTGGCGCTGATTAGCGTCAACTTTTTGAAAGACTCGGCCACGGCTTATGGGACATGGACTCCGTAAGGGGGGGCCGGCCATAGGGTGATGAGCGGCTGCGCCGGGGGAATCAGGCGCAGCCGCTCAGACCATATATAAAAAATTTGTTAGGAGAGAAAATGAAAGATCATCATTTTGGAAATAAGATTTACCTGGCCGGGACAATTGCCCTGGCGCTTATGCTATTGGCAGCGCCTCTTTATGCAGCCGCGGCGGGGGTATATAAGCTGGCATTTACACCCAGCCCGGCCTCGCCTGGTTTTAGTGGCTCTACAGCTAATGCCGCGGTCGGGGCGGGGTCGTGGTACTACGTTAAACCGGGAGGCGCTGCGAAGGCGGAATTCTATTTGGCCCCGGCCTCGGTTGGAGCGCCCGACTTTACGATTGATGAAATCGCCTCGATTAGCTACCAGACCAATAACGCCGTCGTAGTCCCCAATTTGGATTTCTACATTGCGGTGTACACGATGCCTTGCAGCGGAGGGGACGCTAGTGGGTACTGCCATCGCTTAAACGCCGAGCCGTATTTTAGTATTAATCCCCAGGCCAAGACGGCCGGTGTGTGGAATACTTATGCCACCGACTCGGTCAATAATCAACTGACCTTTTTTGATCAGCTGCGCTGTGGGGCGATGGGCGTGATGGTGGGACAGCCTACCCTGGCGGTTTTACAAGCCGGCCCGTTTGATTGGGATAGCGTGGCGGCTTGCCCATCTACGAATGTCGATCCGGTGGACTACGGCCCCGAAGTGGTGAAATATATCACATTCCAGACCGGCTCCGGTTGGACGGCTTTTGAAGCCTACCTGGACAATATCACCATCACCCTCACCAACGGGAACAGCTACCAGATCGACCTGGAAGGCCCCCAAAGCGAAGTGTGGGTAGATGACAGTTGGGCGAGCAGCACCCCTGGGCAAGAAGTGGCCTCGGGACAGTACTTTGGCGTGAATGCGTTTGCCACCATCACCGATGGTTTCAATGGGGTGAGCGAAGGCGGCAAAATCAATGTGCTGGCAGGGGTGTATCGCGAGAACCTGCTGGTGAATAAGACGGTGGAATTGGCCGGGGCAGGTGCAGCCAGTGTAACCTGGCAGCCGGGCGTGAGTGAGCCTAACCCCACCGGCTGCGTCGGTTCGATATGCGCCGGTTCGAGCAACATCGTCATCGTGGGAGCCAACAACGTTAAAATCCACGGCTTCACCATTGACGGCGATAACCCGATCCTGACCAGCGGTGTGAACGTGGGTGGGGCTAATATTGATGCCCGCAATGGGATCATCACCAACCACCCGGCAGGGATATTCAACGGCCTGGAAATTTACGAGAACACGGTCAAGAATATTTATCTGCGCGGCATTTACGCCTCGAGCGGCGGCACATTCAATATTCACCATAATGTGGTGCAAAACGTCAAAGCCGAAAATGCATCCATCGCCATTTTTAACTTTGGCGGGTCGGGTGTGTTTGAGGCTAACACCGTCTCGGATGTGGGCGATGCGATTTCGGCTAACTGGTCGAAGGGCACCCAGTTCTTGAACAATGTGATTCGTGATGCTTCATCGGGGATTCACACTGATAACAGCCAGGCCCCGGGTGACCTGATCCAGGACAACCTGGTGGAGGATTGCAAGGCGAACGGCTACGGTGTTTGGGTCTACGCCTCCGACGCCAGTGCTACGGTGAATCACAACACGGTGCGTAACTGCACCAGAGGCCTGGGGGCGTTTGGCACACGGGCCGGGTCGATCTCTACTTTCACTAATAACACCGCGGTGGGGCCGAACAAGGCCCCCAACAGCGTGGGGGCGTATGTATCGACCGATCTGTTCTATTACGGTTACGAACCCGTGACGGCGGTGTTTACCGGCAACTCGATCAGCAATTTTGATGTTGGCGTGTACCTGGATGGGGATGAGCATTCCAGCTATAACCATAAACCTTACCCGACCCCGCCTGCGGGCGTGACCGCCACCTTCCACGACAACGCCATCTTTGATAACGCTACTGGTGGGGACAAAGGGGCAAACCCCGATGTGCCAATGACCGTGGACCTGACCCAGAACTTCTGGGGCGATGCCAGCGGGCCGTTGGACAGCGCCGGCAGTAGTGAAGTGTTGCCGTGCAGCGGTTCGGCTGCTACGGATCTGAACGCGGATGGCTTGGGCAACTCGGTGGCTGATGGGCTGCTGTATTGCCCATGGGCGAACAGCATTCCGGCTGCGGCGCTGCAAGCTGCGGTTGACGGCGCTTGCGGCGGCGTGCTGCAATTGGGGCCGTTCACATACACGGGTGGGATTGAGCTGGCCTGCAAAATCACGGTTAACGGTGTGCCGGGGACTGTGTTTACGCCTGGCTCGCCTGCCTTTACTGTGACCGCCAACGATGTGATTATTCAAAACATGACCATCGATATGAGCGGCGATCTAACCAGCAACGCCATTGAGACCGGGGCGGATGTTTCGGGCCTGGTGATCAAGAATGTCGAGATCATGAATACCGGCGGACACGCCGTGAACCTGGGACACAATGTCACCAACTTCCGTTTGGTGGACAGCTACATTCACGATAACCCAGGCGGCGGGCTGTACTACGCTGCCGGAACCCAGGTGGGTGGCGTTCATGAGGTGATGGGCAACCTGTTTATGGGGAATGCTTTTGGTGTGCAGAACGCGTCTGCGTTTACCTATAACGTTGCCTACAACTCGTGGGGGCATCTGGATGGGCCGGCCGCAGGCGATGCCGCCATCGGCAGCCTGACGACCGCTCCGTTTACCCACGCCGCCGGCGATATGCTTTCGAGCGACTCACCTATCGCCGATAAAGTGGCTGTGGGTCAAACCATCGTTTACACCATCCGTATGGATGCAGCCAACCTGACCGGGGCGGATTTCGATGTAACCTTTGATAATTCGAAGGTGCAGGTCAACAGCGTCACTATGATGGGAGCCTTCCCACAGCAGGCGGTAGGCAGCTGCGACTTAACCTTCGATAACCCCAACGGAGTAATCCATTTCTGCGGTTATACCGGCACAGCGCTTAGCGGGGCGGCCCAACCTGTGTACCAGGTGACCTTCCAGGGCCTGGCGGCGGGGGTTACGCCGCTGCACTTCGTCACCACCGGCGATCTGTATGCGATGGTACCGGGTTATGGGGCCAGCACCAACGTCTACCCGGCCGGCTACACCGATGGCAGCCTGGAAGTGTTCGGGCTGTTCAACGTGGTTGGGCGCATCGATCTGCAAGGCCGCGCTAACGACACCGGCGCGGTGTTGGCGTTTGGCCTCGGAGTCAACCAGGGCTACGGCCCCTACACCTCCGCCGCCTCCGACTACTGGGGGGTGGTGAATCTCACCAATGTGGTGGCCGATACCTATCAGGTGACCGTGGAAATGGATCGTTACCTGGATGTGGACGCCGCCAGCAATAAGCTGGTGACCATCGACAGCCTGAAGACGGGCCTCAACCCGCTGTTCTTGTTGGGCGGCGATGTCAACGATGACGCAGTGATTAACGTTTTAGACGCCCAGGCGATTGGGCTCGACTACGGCAAGAGCAGCGGCTTTGCGGACATCAACAGCGACATCAACAACGATGGCGTGGTGAATATCTTGGATATCGTGATGGTGGGCGTGAACTTCTCACGCGACTCCACCTGGTACGTGCTTAACTGGACGCCGTAGTAGATTGTTCCGGGGGCTGTCTGATAAGGAGATTTCTCGCCTCATTCAGGCAGCCCCAGGTTGAAGGAGTTTTTAGCGTGCAAAGATCAGCTCGATTGGCAGCTTATCTCTCCGTTTTAGTGCTGCTCTCCCTGGTGGGTAGTCTGATTTCCACCCACTCCGCCCTGGCGCAAGGAGGGGTGGTGTTTAGGGTTTGGCCGCAGAGTGTTCAAGTGGCGGTCGGTAAGACCATAGATGTAGCCATTGAAGTGCTAGATGCCCCCCCGTCTTATTCGTTTTACACCGTGGTGACGTTCGACCCAACCCTGGTGGAGGTGGTGGATATGGACGGAGACCTGGCTGGGGTGCAGGCGGCGTTTGGTTTGTTTTTTGAGCCAGGGGCGGTCATCCGCAACCAGGCCGATAATGCGGCCGGTGAAGTGCAGTTCGCTATGACACAGCTAAACCCGGCTACGCCGAAGAGCGGCAGCGGGACGCTGATTGTGCTGCGTTTGCGGGGCAAGCGCACCGGCAGCGCGGCCATCACGATCAAGCGCATGGATTTTGGCTTGATGAGCAACACCCTGGCGCAGACGATCTTGCAGCCGGGCGCGTTGCAAGTTCTGGCAGAGGTGAGCGGGCCAACCGGTACGCCTATCCCCAGCCAGGAGCCGGGCACGCCCGTGCCTACCCAGGTGACGGAAGTGGCGGGGGGGCCGACGCCTACGGGGCCGCGCCCGACTGATATGCCCACCGCAACGAAGCGCAGCGGCGGGGGTGACGGCGGCGGCGGGGGTGGCGCGCCGGGCGGCGGGGGCGCGCCGGGCGGCGGTATAGCGGCTGCGCCTACAGCAACGCCGGCGCCATCGAGCGGCAACCCACCGGCTGCGCCACGGGCTGCACCGGCCACGCCGATCACGATTGTGGTGACCACCACACCCCTGGCACAGCCGATGGCGGCGGCAAAGGAGGGGCCAAGCCCCACCCCGCAGGTGATTACTATTATCGTCACTGCCACCCCACAAGATTCAGCGACTCCGGCGGCGGTGGCTCAGAACAGCTATGCGCCGGCGCCCACCCAGGCGGCTTCGGCAGGGTCTGGTGCGGGCAAGTCGGGCGCGGGTAAGCCGGTTGGGGAAAAATCCCAGCCGCCGGCCCAATCTAATGTGGGGCTGTGGATGGGAGCGGGCGGATTACTGATCGGTTTTTTGCTGGCGGTGGTGATGCTGCGGAGGCGAAAGCCGGGCACGCCTTAGCGGTGGGGCTGAGCGTGGCTCACCAAATTTGGTGTGATTAACGGACTTTTGGGGCAAGGTTTGCCGGCGGGTAACACCGGCAGCCACCCCATTCAGGTTTTACTTCAGGAGAGCAGGGATTATGTCAAGAGAGAGGCTTTAACACATGCCAATAGCAAAAATGCGTACGTTCTATCATCATCGTCTGCGGGCGGTTGGGGCGGCGGTGTTGGCCGCTGCGATTGGGCTGGCAGCGTTGGGCGCCTTTAGCCTGTCTTTACCCGCCCAGGCGGAGGGCGATGCTTTCCTGTCATTTCAATCCAACCCGGCCACGATTAACGGCTGCGGAACGACCACGGTGGATGTATGGATCAATGACATTACGCTGGCTTATGCCGCAGATTTCGAGATGCACTTCGACCCGTCTGCGCTGGAGGTGGTGGACGCGATGCCGTATATGCCGGGGGTGCAAAATCAGCCTTTGTACACCTTTATGGATTCGGGTTTTGTTCTCCGCAACGAGGTAACCAACAGCACTGGATGGATGTGGTACGCTTTCACCCAACTAAGCCCGTCAGTAGGCAAGACAGGGTCGGGGCCGCTGCTGCGGATTACTTTCCGGGCTAAAAAAGCCGGGCCGTCCACGCTGAGCTTTACCCGGTCGCTGTTCGCCGATTACAATACCCATGCCATCACGCCCACTTTTACCACCAGCACGGTGAACGCGATTGCCCCACCCTCCCCCACGCTGCATATCACCCAAACCAATGCCACGGATGCGCGCCTGTGGTGGAACAGCATCAGCGGGGTGAGCGGCTACAGCCTGTATCGCGACACCACGCCGTATTTTGACCCATCTACGGCGACACGGCTGGTGGAGACCACAAACCTGGAGTATCACGATCTGAATATTTTAGGGGACGTGAACGAGCAGCATTACTACACCTTGCGGGCCAACTGTCCGGCCGGTCTGCAAAGCGCCAACACCAATCGGGTGGGTGAGTATGACTGGGCGCTGAGGTCGGCGGCTGTCAGCAATATGAACGATGTGTCGTGGGTGTTTAAGAATCCGTCGATTGCAAAGGCGTCTCAGTTGAGGGCGGCAATTGGTGGGAGTGTAATTCAGATATCGAAATTTGATCCATCAACCCAAACTTTTGTGGTCTTTGCTCCTCCATCCACATTCAGCGATTTCGCGCTTGATCCCGGGATGTTCCTTTTTATTAAAACATCTAACACCGCGCCAGCCTCTTTTACGATGGTAGGAAATGTACCGGATCCGGGATCTGTGAAATTCAACTTAGCCGGCGGAACTTCTGGGAAGTTAAACTATCTCTCAGTACCTCTGGATCATAGCGATATTAACACAGGTTACGCTGCCTATATGCAAGCAGGTTCTGGCGTTATAAAGGTCACAAAATTTAATGCTTCGACACAAACCTATATAGTTTATACGCCTCCTTTCCCTTTTAATGATTTTCCTTTGGTGATTGGCGAGCCATTTATCTTCATGATGTCAGCTTCCACACCACCCGAATGGCCGTAACGGTTACTTTCCAGTATTTTTGGAGGACGTAATATGAAAATGAAACAATTTGTTAGATTAATGATAATTGCTTGTGTCGCATTATTAGTTACTGGAAAAGCGATGGCAGCACCTGATAATGTTATCATTGCCGAGGATGATACTATTGTCAATTTAAATTATGCGAATATACCCAGTAACGGAACATATATGGGAGTGGTTTATTCTAAAATTCCTCTATCTGTTCCTGAAATATATGTCAGCACAGTGGAGACCTATCTAAAGTTCGATCTGTCTTCGCTAACAACAGATATTTCTCCAGCTTCTAACCTTCGTTTAAGCGTAGCTGCTCCCAGCCCAACAGGAATTACAATAGAGTTGTTGGGGTATGATGAGAATACCTGGAGCGAAACAACGCTGGATTGGAACACGGCAAAGAGTTCTCAGAACCAATTAAAAATAGTATCTCTTGGCACGTATACTAATTCCATTGAAGGTATTTATCATGGTGATGTGGAATATGGTTGGATTAAATTCCAAAGCATCGCCATGGCCAATTATATTAATCAACATCGCGCTACCGATAAAAAGGTTTCTTTTATTTTGCGTTTTAGTGGATGTGGTCCTTGTACAGAATTTGATTCAACCATCTTTTGGGACAAGGAAAACGGCGCAGGTGGGCGCGAACCACGCCTCCAAATTTATGGCCCAACGGCGGTCGATGTCAGTGATTTCACGGCGCAGGCTGATTTTGGGCGCGTGGCCCTCAACTGGCAAACCTTCAATGAAACTCAGCTGTCGGGGTTCAATGTGTATCGCTCGGATACGGTGGCGGGAGCGCGCCAGCGGTTGAACCAGAATATGATCCTGGTGCTGCATCCGGGCCAGGCCCTGGGGGATGAGTACGAGATGTTCGATTATACGGCTCATCCGGGCCAGACGTATTACTATTGGCTTGAGCAGGTAGACCCGTTTGGCGAGGCGCTAAGCCGGGGGCCGGTGGTGATTAACACCTTGCGGTGGTACTTCTTGCCATTCTTGCGCAAATAGTTGTCGAGAGGGGGGAAAATAAAGCGGGGCGTGGGAGCCAGGGGGAGTAAGGGTTTCCACGCCCCGCGGGGGGATGCGCTTACGCCTGGGTGAGCAGGCGTTCTATGACGTTAAGGCCCTCGGCCAGGGTGTCGCCTAAATAATTGCCCGCGATGCGCATGCGCCAATCCGGTTGGATGGTGAATATGCGTCCGCCGTAGCCAAAGGGGGGCTTGCCGGTTTGCGCAATTTCGGGCAGCCAGTGGGGCCAATCGGAGAGTTCGGCGGCGGCCGCTTCGGTCATGGCGATGGCGATGACCATGGAGGGACGCAGATCGCGGACGAAAGTCGCCAGGTCGGGGAGGGGCATGGCCTGGCCCAGGTAGGCGACCGGCCAGCGGCGGCGGCGCAGCAGGGCGCCCAAGATCAGCAGGCTGCCTTCATGCCATTCGTTGGGGGCGCAGGCCAGGACGATTGGGGGGATACTGCGCGACGGCGGCCCGCTCACCATCCACATCAACAAGCGTTGTCGCAGATAATTGGTGGCGAGGTGTTCAACAGCCACACTAATGCGACCGTCTTCCCAGGCGTCGCCCACCTGGGCGAGGGTGGGAGCGATTATATTCAGGATGAGTTCTTCGGGCGAAGAGAGGGCCAGCGCATCGCCCAGCAAACTGTCGGCGGCGCTCAGGTCGCCGGACAGCAGGACATCGGTTAAGCTGAGCTGCTGCTGGGCAAGATGGTTGGAGGCGGCGGGTTCGGAAACCGCCTCGCCGGCTGACGCGGGTTCGAGCAGCATCACCGCGCCGATTTGCTCTTGGTGGCGCAGGGCGTTGATGGCCTGGGCGGTTTGCATCCCTTCGTCGATGCGGTCTTTCACCCAGCGCAAACGGATCACGTCGCGCTCGGAATATAAGCGATGCCCCCCGGCGGTGCGTTCCGATTCGGGAAACGCATAGCGCCGTTCCCAGGCGCGCAACGTCGCCATAGAAACGTTCGTCATGCGCGCGACGACCCCGATATTGTATAGCGGCTCGCTGTTTCCCAAGCGAACATCTGGCAATGGACTCATCTATCTCTCCTCATCGACCTAACCGAATAGTATAATCCGTACAATTCGGGGCTAATTGGCTGGCGTACAAGGCAATTATAGCTGTCCTTTGAATTATTGTCAAGGTATTGTACGGGCAAATATATACAATATCTTGACACGATGGCGCAATCTGCTATAATCTTAGCAGATAGAGAAGCAAACGGCGAAGATGGGGTGAGATTTTAAATTACCTGTGGAAAACAGAGGTGCAGAGATGAGAGTAGTGATTAGCGGGGGCAGCGGGTTAATTGGCTCGGCAGTAACGGAGGCGCTGGTAAAAAAAGGCGATGAGGTGGTGATATTAACTCGCAGCCCGCAGCGTCAGACGGCCGAGGGGGGCGTGCGATATGTGAAATGGGATGGGCGCACACGGGGGGATTGGGCGAAGGAGATCGACGGGGCGGGGGCGGTGATTAACCTGGCGGGCGAGAACCTGGCCGGGGGGCGCTGGACGCCTGAGCGTAAGCTGCGCATTATCAAAAGCCGGGTGGACAGCGGCCATGTGTTGAGCGAGGCGATTGCCCAGGCGGAGCAGAAACCGTCTGTGCTGTTGCAGGCCTCGGCGGTGGGGTATTATCCTACCAGTGAGCGGGCGGTTTTCACCGAAAACGATCCTTCGGCCGATAGCTTCGAGAATAAGGTGGTGCAAGTTTGGGAGGCATCGACGGCGGAGGTGGAGGCGATGGGCGTGGCGCGGTATGTGATGCGGATCGCGGTGGCGCTGTCTACAGAAGGGGGGGCGCTGCCACGCATGACGCTGCCGTTCAAATTGTTCGCCGGCGGGCCGTTGGGGAGCGGGCGGCAGGCGGTGGCCTGGATTCACCTGGACGACCTGGTGGAGGCGATGCTGTTCTTGATCTATGAGCGCCCGGAAGCGGGGGTGTACAACCTGGCGGCTCCTGAAAATGTGACCAATGCTCAATTTGGCCGCGCCATCGCTAAGGCTTTAGGGCGGCCTTACTTCCTGCCGGCCCCGGCCCTGGCCATCCGCCTGCTATTTGGCGAAATGGCGACGGTGGTTTTAGACGGGCGGCGGGTGTCATCGGAAAAACTGCAATCGACCGGTTTCCATTTCAAGTATCCGACGGTTGAAGGGGCGATTCAGCAGCTGCTGAAAAAGGACAAAGCATGAAAATCGGCATCGTGGGAAGCGGAATGGTTGGCGCGACTGCGGCGTATGCCATGGTGATGCGCGGCGTGGGACGGGAAATTGTGATGGTGGATGTGCGCCCGGAGCGCGCCCAGGCGGAGGCGGATGATCTGCTGCACGCCGTGCCTTTTGCGCATCCAATTGCGGTGCGGGCCGGCGGCTACGCCGACCTGGCGGGCTGCGCGGTGGTGGTGATTACCGCCGGCGTGAGTCAGAAGCCCGGCGAAACCCGCCTGGATTTGCAAAGCCGCAATGCCGGAATTATGACCCAGGTGGTGGAGCAGACGGCGGCCGTGGCCCCAGGCGCGGTGTTGGTGATCGCTTCTAACCCGCTGGATGTGATGACCTACCTGGCGACGCAGACAGCCGCCAAAGCTGGAATTCCATCGAGCCGGGTGATTGGTACGGG
This sequence comes from uncultured Anaerolinea sp., assembly GCA_964531975.1. Classification (GTDB taxonomy): domain Bacteria; phylum Chloroflexota; class Anaerolineae; order Anaerolineales; family UBA4823; genus RBG-16-57-11. The sequence goes on from CAZHFU010000034.1 coordinate 14,199, forward strand.
GACGATGCTCGATACCGCCCGCTTTCGGGCGCTGCTGGCGCGCGCCGTGGGGGTAGATGCGCGCCATGTGCACGCCTGGGTGTTGGGCGAACACGGCGATTCGGAGGTGCTCACCTGGTCTTTGGCGACGATTGGCGGCATTCCCCTGGAAGAGTACTGCCGCTTGCGCAGCCTGGAGGTGTGCGATTCCGACCGGGCCGAGATTGAAGAACAAGTGCGCCACGCCGCTTATCATATCATCGAAGGCAAAGGGGCCACCTATTACGGAGTGGGCAGCGCCATCGCCCAACTGGTGGAGGTGATCCTGCGCGATCAGCGTTCGATCCTTACCGTGAGCGCCTTGCATGACGAAATCGCCGGGGTGCGGGATGTGTGCCTATCGCTGCCGCATCTGGTGGGCGGGGAGGGGATCATCGCCACGCTGCCCCCGACCTTGAGCGCAGACGAAAGCCGTGGCTTACAGCGCAGCGCGCAAATCTTGCGGGCCGCCATCGAGGCGTTGAAGGAGACATAATGCAAACGACTGTGGAACTTGGCAAAACCGGGATACAAATTTCACCCCTGGGACTGGGGGCGTGGGCGTGGGGAGATCGGCTGGTGTGGGGCTATGGCAAAGGGGGGTACAGCGACGCAGACATTCGCGCCGGATTTGACGCCAGCCTGGAGGCGGGGGTCAACTTTGTGGATACGGCGGAAGTGTACGGGTTTGGGCGCTCGGAGCGTATGTTGGGGGAGTTTATCCCCACGGCCGCACGACCGGTATTGACCTTCACGAAATTTTTCCCGATGCCGTGGCGCTTAACGCGGGGTTCAGTGCTGCGCGCGCTGCGCGGCAGCCTGAAGCGCCTGAACCTGCCGCAGGTAGACCTTTACCAGGTGCATTGGCATTCGCCGATTGTGGCGCTGGAGACCTACGTCGAAGGCCTGGCCGAGGCCGTGCAAGCCGGGCTAACCCGGGCGGTGGGGGTGTCGAATTACAACGCCGAACAAATGCGCCGCGCCTACGATGTGCTGGCGAAACATCAAATTCCCCTGGCGTCCAACCAGGTGCAGTACAGCTTGCTGGATCGGCGGATGGAGTTTAACGGGGTGCTGCAAGCCTGCCAGGAACTGGGCGTGACTCTGATCGCCTACAGCCCGCTGGCGCAAGGGGCGCTGACCGGCAAATATACGCCGGAGAACCCGATGAGCGGGGCGCGCAACCGCATGTGGACGCCGGAACTGCTGGGGCGCATCCAACCTTTGCTGGGGCGTATGAGCGCGATCGGGCAGGCGCACGGTGATAAGACGCCCGCCCAGGTGGCGCTGAACTGGCTGATGGGTAAAGGCAGCGTGCCCATTCCGGGGGCGAAGAACGCCCGCCAGGCGCAGCAAAACGCCGCGGCAATGGGCTGGGAGCTGAGCCAGGTGGAGATGGACAAGCTGGATCAGCTGAGCCTGGAGGCGGGGGCTAAGCGGACATGAATGGGACGGCAATCTGGTGGGTGCGGCGCGATGTGCGCTTGGAGCATAACCCGATTGTGCAGCTGGCGGCGGAAAGGCAAATCTCGCTGGCGGTAGTGTTTATCCTCGACCCGCGCCTGCTGGCATCGCCCTATTACAGCGCCCGGCGGGCGGCCTTCTTGTGGGATGGGTTGCGGCGGCTGGATGAAGACCTGCGGCGGTTGGGGGGGCGGGTGATCGTGCGGCGCGGCGCGCCGGAGGAGGAACTGCCCCGGCTGGTGGGCGAGCTGGGGGCGAAAGCGGTGTGGGCGCAGGCCGACGTGTCGCCCTTCAGTCGCGCCCGCGACCGGCGTGCAGCCAATGCGCTGCGCGACCTGGCGCCGATCGAATGGGTGGGCGGCCCGGCGGTGTTACCGCCCGGATCGGTGCTAAAGGCCAACGGCGACCCCTACACGGTGTTTACGCCGTTTAGCAAAGCCTGGAAGGCCTGGCCGGGAGGGCTGCACGGCGGGCAAGGCGCGCCGCCGATAGAGCAGGCGGCGCCGATAGAGCAGGCGGCGCCGATAGAGCAGGCGGCGCCGATGGAGCAGGCGGCGCCGATAGAGCAGGCGTGGGCGATGGAGCAGGCGGCGCCGATGGAGCGGGCGGGGGCGATGGAGCAGGCGGCGCCGATGGAGCAGGCGTGGGCGATTTTCTCCCCGGGGGCGCACGTGATGAGCCTGCCGCTGCCCAACAGCGCGCCGGTGGAGGGCTTCCCAGCGGGCGAGGCGGAAGCCCAACGCCGCCTATCCGCGTTTCTGGAGGCGGATGTGTACCGCTACGCGACGGCGCGCAATCGCCTGGCGGGCGAGGCCGGATCGCAGCTATCGCCTTATCTGCGGTTTGGAATGCTCTCGCCATCTCAGGCGACTGCTGGAGCTTACGCGGCCATGGGCGCGGCGGAGACGGCGGAGGCGCGCCAGTCTGCCGAGATTTGGTTGAACGAATTGATCTGGCGCGAGTTTTATATTCACTTGCTGGATCATTTTCCGGAGGCGCGGCGGGGCAACTTTCGGCCCAGGCCGGTGCGGTGGCGGAACGACCCGGCGCACTTCGCCGCCTGGTGCGAGGGCCGCACCGGCTACCCGGTGGTGGACGCGGCCATGCGCCAGTTGGCGCAGACCGGTTGGATGCCGAACCGGGCGCGCATGGTAACGGCGTCGTTTTTGACCAAGGATTTGCTGATCGACTGGCGGTGGGGGGAGCGGTTCTTTATGGAGCACCTGGTGGACGGCGATCCGGCCTCGAATAACGGCGGGTGGCAGTGGACGGCCGGGACGGGGGCGGACGCGGCCCCGTATTTTCGCATTTTCAACCCGGTTAGCCAAAGCCTAAAGTATGATCCGCAGGGGGCGTACTTGCGGCGCTGGCTTCCGGAGCTGGCGGGGCTGCCGTTGGACGAGTTACACCAACCCTGGAAGGCCCCCACGCCGCCGGAGGCTTACCCGGCCCCGGTGGTGGATCATGCACAGGCCCGGCGGCTGGCCCTGGCGGCGTATCGCCCGCCCGCCTGAGGCGGCGGGGCGAGGAAAGTTTGAAAGCTGATGGAACCTTGTTATCTTTCTTTTCATAATCTGACGAAAACCTACGATGAAGGCGGGCAGCGGCGCGTGATTCTGCAGCACGCTGATGCGGAATTTAGCCAGGGCGAGTTTACGGCGATCTTGGGCAAGAGCGGCAGCGGGAAAAGTACGCTGCTCAACCTGATCGGGGGGATCGACCAGGCGGATGAAGGGGTGATTTGCATGGCGGGGAAGGAGCTGACCGCTTTGAGCGATCATGAGCGGACTTTGTTCCGCCGCGATCATATCGGGTTTATCTTCCAGTTCTTCAACTTAATTCCCACGCTCACGGTGCTGGAAAATGTGGCCTTGCCGGGCGAGCTGAGCGGGCGGCCACCCGCGGAGGTGCGCCGGCGGGCGATGGAGCTGTTGGCGGAGGTGGGCCTGGAAGATCGCCAGGATACGTTTCCCGACCGGCTTTCGGGGGGCGAGCAGCAGCGGGTGGCGATTGCCCGCGCGCTGATCAACGACCCGATGCTGCTGTTGGCGGATGAACCTACCGGCAATCTGGACGAAGCGACGGGGCGGCAGGTGCTGGCGCTGCTCGACCGGCTGACGCGCCAGGCGGGGAAGAACACGATTATGGTGACGCACAGTCTGGAAGCTTCGGCCATTGCAGATCGCATTTTGCATTTGCGGGGAGGGGAACTAACCCCAGAGCCGACCTAACCCCCTTACCCCCTTCCCGACGCGGGAAGGGGGAATCTCCCCTTCTCTCCCCGTTTCGGGGAGAGAAGGGGCTGGGGGATGAGAGAGGTGATGAGAGAAGGAGCCGGGGGATGAGAGAGGTTCGGAGAGAAGGGGCCGGGGGATGAGAGAGGTGATGAGAGCTGGCTTACCGCATTCCGGAGATTTGCGAGGCGCGGGAGGCCAGGCTTACGAATTCGGCGACGTCTTTATCGCCTGGGATGAGGCCGGCCAGGCGCACCGCTTGCTGTAAGACCTGGCTGAAGTAAATCCCTACGCTCCATGGGCTTTGGCGCAGCTGCTCGGCGTACTGCGCTACCACTACGGCCAGCTGATAGTGGGGCAGGCCGGTTTCAAAACTAGGGGCCATATCCCAGGTGTTGAAGCTGCCATTGATTTCGCGCACGGCCAGGGTATCGGGGTCTTTGTAGCGCAGGTTGACGATTGCGAGGCGGCCATTCGCAGCGGGGCGCAGGTATACGGCGTAGAGCGCCACGGCGGAGTGCCCGGCGCCGATCTCGCCGGCGTCGATGGCATCGTTGCGAAAGTCTTGGTCGGCCACATTGCGGTTCTCGTAGCCGATCAGGCGGTAGTACTGCACCACTTCGGGGTTGAATTCCACCTGGATCTTGGCGTCTTTGGCGATGACTTGCAGAGCGCCAGTGAGGTTGTCTACGAAGATGCGCCGGGCTTCGTCTAGTGTGTCTACATAAGCGTAGGCGCCGTCGCCGTTATCGGCCAGCTGCTCCATCAACACGTCGTTGAAGTTGCCCATGCCGAAGCCGATGGTGGTGAGGGTAATGCCGCTTTGGACATAGCCGCGGACTTCGTTGAGGATGGCTTCGGGGCCGGTTTCGCCGACGTTGGCGACGCCATCGGAACACAGGATGACACGGTTAATGGCGCCGGGGCGCAGCATACTGTAGGCCATCTGGTAGCCCAGGCGCAGGCCAGCTTCGGCGTTGGTAGAGCCGGTGGTTACCAGCTGATCGATGGCGGCGCTGATTTGGTCGGGCTGCTCGCCGCTGGTGGGGTTAAGGACGATATAGGCGCTGGTTCCATAGGCCACGATGGCGACGGTATCGGTGGGGCGCAGGCGCTTGACCAGCAAACGCAGCGATTCTTTGACCAATCCCAGGCGGTTCTCCATATCCATCGAACCGGATGTATCGATGACGAAGGTGAGGGTGGCGGGTTTGCGCTGGTCTTCCGGCACAGCGTAGCCCTGCACGCCCACCCGCAGGTAGGCCATGCCGTCGTTGTGGAAAGGCGAAGGCGAGCCGTCGGCGTAAAGGGCGAAGGGCGCGTCTTGAGGCGGGGCGTAGCCGGGGTCGAAGTAGTTGAGATACTCTTCTACCCGCACCGAACCAACCGGCGGAAGGTTGCCGTCCATCACATAGCGGCGTCCCACAGTGTAAGAGGCGGTGTCTACGTCGAGGCTGAAAGTAGACAGGCGATCTTCACGGGGGTCTTCGAAGGGGTTGATGCCGTAGTATTGGAAGTAGTTATCGAAGGGCGGCGGGGGGGCGACGATGCCCGGAAGCTCCGGCGCAAGCTGCGGCGGGGCCGGGGTGGGCTGGGGCATGACGGGCCGGGGGCCAATCGGAGTCGCCGGAGGCGGGGCGGGCGGCAAGGGAAGAGCGGTGGCTAAGGAAGCGTTGTTGGCTTGGGGCGGCGCGGCCGCCAGCGGCGGTTGGCCGGCGGCTTTGCCGGTGTCGTAGGCGGGGCTGGGGTTCTCCAGCGGCGCGCCGGGCGGCAGGGGAGCGCCTTCTTGATTCATCACCATTTGGGTGGGTAAGGGGCTGTGCGGGGCCGGTATTTCGCGCGGAGCGGCCGGATTTTGCGGAAGCGGCGCAGCCGGGGCTTCGGTGCGGGCCGCCTGCTCCACCTTGGGGGCGGCGGCGGGGGCGCACGCCCCTAACAGCAGGGCGCTCAGGGTGAGGCACACAATCAGGGTGTAGATTCTCTTGGGCGGGTTCATTTCATCCTCCTTGACTTACATGACATGACTCTGACTTACGACTCTCATCATAAACGAAGGTTGGATGAATGTCTTGATAGGGGTATGACAAAGACCTGATAAAATACTGCTATGCAGCAAGCCTCAACCGCACTTCCGTTATTGCAAGTACTACCGACCCCCAGCCTGATCCCGCATGAAGATTGCGATCAGCGCCGGGGTGAGAAATTGGGCCGGCGTTTATTAGAGGAAGGGATTTTAAAGCATCCGCCGGTGGTAGCCCCCATTCCCGACCGGGAAGAGTATGTGGTGCTGGATGGAGCCAACCGCAGCCAGGTGTTTAAGCAAATCGGCATTCCCCACATCGTGGCGCAGGTGGTGAGTTACGCCGACCCCGGGGTGAGCCTGGAATCCTGGAATCACGTGGTTTCGGGGATGAGCGCGCCGGATTTCGAGGCGGCGCTGGCCGGTTTGCCAAGCATTCGATTGCAGGTGTGCAGCCTGGAGGCGGCGCGCCTGGCCCTGGCCGCGGACGAGGCGCTAGCCTACATCGTCACCAGCGAGGGGGTGCGCAAAGCCGTGCCGCAAGCGCCGGGCGGGCGAGAGGCGCGTCTGTTGAACGAGCTGGTGGATGCCTACCGGGGGCGGGCGGAAATATTCCGCGCCTCGAACGATAATTGGAGCATTCAAAAGCCCTATTACCCCAACATTACCGCGCTGGTGGTCTTCCCCCGCTTACGCCCAGGCGATATTATCCATGCGGCCAGCAACGGGTATAAAGTACCCAGCGGCATCACCCGGCATATCATCCCGGCGCGGGCGCTAAACATCAACATTCCGTTGACGATGTTGATGACAGATTGGCCGATTGAACGGAAGCGCCAATGGCTGGAGGCGTGGCTGCTTGAGCGCATGGCGGCCAATGCGATCCGTTATTACGCCGAAGCGACCTTCTCGTTTAGCGAATAGCCGCAGGGCAGGCGGAGGGAGGGGGGCGTAATCGGGCCGGGCGGCGGCTGGCGGCGCGCAGCGGCGAGGGATAGGCCAATGCGCATAGGCAAAGGGGGTGCTGTGGGGTTGGACGGCGCCCAGCGGCGATGAATAGGCCGATGCGCATAGCAAAAGGGCGCTATGGGGCCGATTTGCCGCGGTTTCGGCGCACCAACCACACTGCCAGCCCTCCGACCAGCAAGAACGGCCCAGCCACAACCACCACCCAGATCACGCCGTCGGCTATGAAGCCAAAGATGGCGACGAACACTCCCCAGGCCCGGCGCAGGGTGCGGCCGGGGTCCCACCTGGGCGCACCCGGGTCAAGGGGCGTCAGGCGGGGCAAGTCCTGGCTCAGTTGCAGAGAAATCAGCGCCATATCGGCCGGCTGGCTCCAGGGCGGCGGGCCGCCATCGAGCCAGGCGGTGGATTCGCTCACCAGGCGGCCCAGGCCGAGCAGGCTGGCGCGCAGCGCGGGATAGCTGCGGCTGGGCACGGCGATTTCCAAGGCGGCGAGGCGGCGCCCTTGGGTTTCCCAAGTGTTGAAGCTGGTGAGATAGCCATCATAACGGGCGGCCAGGCGCACGGCCTCTTGCGCGGCGGCGTCGGTGTCGGGGACGACCAATTCCATATACGCCCGGTTGGCGTTCGACACCGGCGGCAGCGGGCGCAAGGCGGGGGTGGCCGGGGGATAGACGGCCACAGAATTTCGCCGGGCCAGGCTGGAGCAGCCCAGCAGCGCCAGGCTGGTTAGCGCCAATATTCCTATCAGCCACAAGAAACGAATTTTTTGAGCCATGATTCACCTCCAGGTTACGCTTACAGGGTACGCTATGCGGGCAACTAACGCTTGATACCAGGCTGACAATTCCCTGATAAAATATCGATACGGGTTTGATTTCGTGTAGGCCAGGCGATGAACATTCAACTTCCATGCGGTAATCTATTCCAACAGCCAGCGATACACCGCGGCGAGAGCCGGTTGGGGGGCGCCGGGGCCGCGGCGCGTGTGGGGCGCTCCCGGCAGACCGGGCAGGCCAGGCCGATGAGGCCAAGCCGCCGAGGTCCGCTGGGCGCGCAGGGAGCGCAGTGATGCCGCTCACCGCCGGAGAGGTGATATTTGGCCGCTATCGGATTATCCGGCTGCTAGGGCAGGGCGGTTTCGGAGCGGTATACCAGGCCTGGGATCAAAACCTGGATCGGGTGTGCGCTTTGAAAGCGAACCTGGAGACCACGGAAGATGTGGCCCGCCAGTTCGAGCGCGAAGCGATTTTGCTGGCGAACCTGAATCATCCCAACTTGCCGCGGGTTACCGATCATTTTCGCATCCCCAACCAGGGGCAGTACCTGGTGATGGATTATATTGAAGGGGAGGATTTACAGCAGCGCCTGGATCGGGCGGGGGGGCCGCTGCCCTCGTCGGAGGTGGTGGCGTGGGGCATCCAGGTGTGCGACGCCCTGGCCTATCTGCACCAGCATAACCCGCCGATCATTCATCGCGATGTCAAGCCGGCCAATATTCGAATTAACTCTCAAAACCAGGCCATGCTGGTCGATTTTGGAATTGCCAAGGCGTACACGCCCAGCGCCCGGACGACGGTTGGAGCGCGGGCGGTGACGCCGGGATTTTCGCCCCCAGAGCAGTATGGGCGGGGCGAGACCGACGCCCGGTCGGATGTGTACGCGTTAGGGGCCACCTTGTACGCCTTGCATACCGGCGGCGCTCCGCCAGACAGCGTGGATATTATGTCGGGCAGCGTGGAGCCATTGCTCGACCTGAAGGGGCTGAACGCTCATGTGCCCCCCGGTGTGAGCGCGGCGATCATGCGCGCCATGCAGCCTGCGAAAACGGCGCGCTGGCAGAGCGCGGCGGCGTTTCGGCAGGCGCTGCGCCAGGCGCAGACGGGTGGTGATGAGCAGGCGAGGCCAGAAGGGCCAACCGGCGCGGCGGTGGGGCGGGCGGCGCGGAGCGCGGCGGCGCCGGCGGCCGGTGGGAGCGGCCCGGCAGCCGGGCGGGGATCGAAAGATCGGATCATCCGCGCCCCAGCCTCGCGCCCGCGCCGGCGATACCTGCCGGGGCTGCTGGTGGGCGGCGGGTTGGGGCTGCTGCTGGCAATTGCGGCGGTGGCGCTGATGGGGATGGGCGCGTGGCTGCGCAGCCGGAGCGGCGCGGTTTTGCCAGCGGCGACCCCTGCCCTGGAAAGCGAGCCGGCGGCGGGGCCAACGGCATCGGAGCAGGGGGCGGTCACGGATGAGCCGGCGGCGAGCAACCCCACGCCGCTGCCTGGCGCGGCGGCTCCGCCGGGGGCGGTGCAGGTGGCCTTTAGCGCGGCGCGGCTGGCCTTCGTTTCCAATCACATCGGCCAAAAAGATCGCATCTATGTGCAAGAGGTCAAGCCAGGGCGATATTGGTTAGACCAGAGCAGCCAGAAATTCTTGCCGGTGGAAGGGTTGGATAACCAGCCGTTCTCCCCCTTGCAAAGCTTAGAACTGGGCGACGGGCACGATGTGGCCTGGTGGCCGGAGTGGTGCGCGCAGGATGAGCGCATTCTTTACGAAGCGCAAGATACGACCAGGCCGGATTTTCAAACCGTCTACAGCCTGGCGTACCCGCCGCAGGGCCAACCCGCCCAGCCGATCAGCCCGCCGGGTTACTCCAAACTGGGAGTGCCGCGCTGCTCGCACCTGGGGCAAACCGTGTTGGTGAGCGGGCAGCAGACTAATAAGACATCCTGGGGGCTGTATAGCTTTGATCTGCGCACACCCAACCAGGTTAACACCGTGTATAACCAAGACTTAATTGTGGGCAACGCCGCGTGGTCGGGTGATGACCGCTACGTGGCGTTTATGCGCCGCGCAGCGAATGAAAATGAATTTTCCCTGGCGTTGTGGACGTGGAACGCCACCCGCAATCTGTTCCCGATTGCGCGCCCCGAAGGCATCGTAGACGCTAAATACCCGGCCATCTCGCCGCGCAGCGGGGAGATCGCCTTCGCTTGCTCGGATGGCCGCCAATGGAATCTGTGCCTGGCGGACGCCGACGGGACGAACGTGCGCCAGGTGATTTTGAAAATCAGCCTCGGGAGCGGCCGCCCGCGCCCGATCCCGCCGGTAACGCCCAGCTGGTCGCCGGATGGGGCCTGGCTGGCGCTGGCCTGGAACCAGGCTGATAACTGGGATGTGTGGCTATTTGCGCCGGACAAAGCTATCTGGATCAACATGACCCAAGGTTTAGGCCAAGACCAGTATCAACCCGCCTGGAGTAAGAAATGAGAACGGGGCTGCGCCCCGAACATGTGGCGGTGTTGGTAGTGGCGGCGGCGCTGAGCGCGGCGCTGTGCAGCGTGGCGGTGGTGGGGGGTGTGACCCTGCTAAACCGTCGCTCTGCCGGGCGAGCCACGGCGCTTGCGCCGGCCACCCAGGCGGCGCTTTCGACGGCGGGGAGCGGCGAGACCACGCCGCCGGGCGCTGCACCCCCGACGGCCCGGCCGTCCGACCCGGAGCATCCTGCTGGCCCGGCGCAGCCGTCCGACCCGGCGCTCGACCCGTGGCCCACACTCGTGGCATCGCCGCAAGCGCCGCCGGGCGCGCCGCCGGTGGAGGTGGAGGCGCGGCTGGGCGGGATGAGCCTGGAAGAGAAGATCGGGCAAATGATTATGGCGGGCATTCCGGGGCCGGTGGTTGGCTTCCAGGCGGCTCACCTGATTGACGACCTGCATATTGGCAGCGTGGTTTACTTTGCGGGCAACACCCGCTCGGCGGAACAAACCCAGGCGCTGAGCGCGGCGCTGCAAGCCGCCGCCCAGGGCGGATCGCCCGGCGTGGGGTTATTTATCGCCGTGGATCATGAAGGCGGCAGCGTGTTTCGTTTTCGCCAGGGGCTGACCCACTTCCCCAGCATGATGAGCCTGGGGGCGGCGGGTTCAGTGGATTTGGCTTACCAGGCCGGCGCAGCCAATGCGGCGGAACTGGCGGCGGTGGGCGTGAACTTAGACCTCGGGCCGGTTCTGGATGTCAACAGCCAGGCGCTTAACCCGGTGATTGGCCTGCGCTCGCTGGGCGATGATGCCGCCAACGTGAGCCTGCTGGGGGCGGCGTATCTGCGCGGGGTGCAGGATGGCGGCGTGACGGCCGCGGCTAAGCACTATCCCGGGCATGGCGACACGTTGAGCGACTCGCACGACCAGCTGCCGGTGCTGTCTGCCGATGTGGAGACGCTGATGGGCGGCGAACTCGTGCCCTTTATGACCGCGATAGCGAACCGGGTGGGGATGGTGATGGTGGGCCACCTGGCTTTTCCGGCCATCGACCCCAGCGGCCGGCCAGCGTCGCTCTCTCAAGTGATGGTGACCGACCTTCTGCGGGGGCGGCTGGGGTATCAGGGGGTGGTGGTGACCGATTCAATGGCGATGGGGGCGATTGCCAAACAGTATCGGATTGATGAGGCGGCGGAATTGGCGGTGCAGGCGGGCTGCGATATCCTGGCGTACCCGGATGGGGGGGCGGCGGAAACCGCACATGCGGCGCTGGTGCAAGCGGTGCAGAGCGGGCGCATCGGCGAGGCGCAGATTGACGCGGCGGTGCGGCGCATCCTGATCTTGAAGGCGCAGGCCGGGCTGATGGACGCAGGGGCTGCGGCAGAGCCGCCCGCCGGGCCGCCCGCCATCGACTACGCCGGACATGCCGCCCTGGTGAAGACTATCGCCGCCCAGGCGGTGAGCGTGGTGGGGCGGGCGTCGGCGCCGTTAATCAACACCCCGGCTATCCTGTTAATCACGCCCGATACGATTTCGAGCGGGGCGGCGGTGGGCGATGGGTTATCGAGCCTGGGCGAGCGGCTGCAAGCCAGCGGCGTGCAGGTGGACGAATGGATCTATTCGCCGGCCGCGCCGCAGGTGATCGCCGCCTTGCAGCCCGATCTGCTGGCGGCGGCGCAGGAAGCGCCATTGGTGATCTTCATGACGTGGGACGCCCGCCTGGAGCAGGCGCGTGGTTTTCCGGGGCAGATGAATTTGCTCAACGCCTTGCTGGCGGGTGGGCGGCCGCTCATCCTGGCGGCCGGGTCATCGCCCTACGATTTGGGGCTGCTCCCGCCGGATGGCGTGGGGGTGGCGATTTATGGGGGGCTGGACGAACAGGTGGAAGCGTTGGCGGCGGCGCTGATGGCGGAGCAGCTGCCGCCAGGGCGTACGCCGGTCAGGCTGCCCTAGCTGCGGCAGCGGGGGACGAAAGCCAGGCGGCCAGGTAGAGCTTTTCGCGCTGGTTTTGATTGAGATTGTTATATTTTAGCGCCCCCAGGCAGGCCAGGCGGCGAACCTGCCGCCACTCTTGCGGCTGCGCCGGGTCGAACAGACAGCCGGCGGCCATGGCGTCTACGGCGGCCAACAGCGCCGCCAGGGGGTGGGCGGCTTCGCCCAGGGAGGCGGCTTCGCCCAGGGAAGCGGCGGCGTTGGCCTGGCGCACCAGGGCGATGAAGTCTGCCGGGGCGGGCGCTTGCGGGGCGAGGATGTGAGCGATCAGCTCGGCGTACAGGTGGGCGAAATCGAACAGGGTGTGCCCGTCACGCGTATCGGCGAAGTCAATCAGCCACACCATGCCGCCCGGCCCCAACAGGACGTTTTCCAGGTTCAAATCGCCATGAATAATCGAGCGACTGCCGAGGATATTTTCGTTGAGCATGGCGGGCAGGGCTGCGAGGATGTCCGGCGCTCCGGAGGCGGCGGCGTGCTGAGGGGCGGCTCCCGCCAGAGAGGTTATCAGGCTGAGGCGGGTATCGATCACCTGGGCCAGGGCGTTTTCGGGCGTCTGATCGGTAAGCCAGCGGAGGCGCAGGGGGGGCTGCCCGGGCGGCGGCTGCCCGATTAATGATTGGCGGGCATTCTGCGGGCGGCTATCGCCGGGGGTAAAACGACGCAGCCGCACAATGTCGCCGGGGGCGAAATCGAACCGGTCGGGGGCGGCGCGCCCATCTAAAACGGGCGGGGCGGCCGGGGGCGACCCGGAATAGGGGGCCAGCACATAATGCGATGGCAGCAGCCGGTCGTATTCTTGCGCCAGGCGGAAAGTGTATGGGTGGCGCTGCCGCCACCAGTTGGGGCCGAAGGTCTCCAGCAGCTTGAGCAGCAAGGCCGGGTCGGGCTGAGCTAAAAGCGCCTGGCGCAGGCTGATGGGAGCCTGGCCGGCCTGGCCAATAAATGTATACTGCACCGCCGCCAGGCGCGCCGGTTGGCGCTTGCCTGCCGCGCGCCGCACCGCCACCGGCGGGTGTTGAATGCGGGCGGTGATGGGGGGGAGGGTGTCTTTGACGTACGCCTCGTAATTGGCAAATTCGCGCCGGATGGAAGCGGTTTCGCCCAACTTAGCGATGGTGTAGGCGTCGGCGCGGCCATCGCGGTGGATGGGGCGCACCAAGAAGGCCCGCGCCCCGGAATAGCCAGACAAGAACTCGCGCTCCACCACCAGGCGGGCATAGCGATGGAAGAGCGTGTTGAGCAAGGCGCGTTCATCGGTGCGCAGATCAAATTCCGGCGGCAATTCAATTTGCAGCGCCGGGTTGGGCGGGGGTGTGAGGACGAGGGGCAGAGCGCGGCGGTTGGGCTGGTAGATGAGCATGGCGGCGCCCACGCCGCCGCCGAACAGCAGGCTGATCAGCCCGGCCAGGAGCGCCTGCAAGCGGGTTAAGCCCAAGAAAGACACCACGCGCACCTCTAAGGCGCGCGATAGCAGCATGGTTTCACGCGGCGGGTGGAGGTTGGCGGCGGTGGGCTGCCAGAGCAAGCGCACGGTGAGGCTGAGGCGCTGTCGCCCGGCGTGGCGGGGGGTGAGCGACCAGCGCCACTCGGCCCGCCCGCCGGACTGGAAAGATTGGCTTTGCTCATCCGCCGGGGCAATGGTGAAGGCCGGGCCATCCAGGCGCGCCACCGCGGTTAGGGTGTAGTCGGGAGAGGGAGGAATGGTAAGCGTTTGGGTGAGGGTGGTGTGTTCGGGGTATTCGGCGACCAGGGTATAGCCCAGGTCGGAAGGGACGATGACCACACGCACCACGTCGGACTCGCCGAGGCGCAGGGCGGACGGCCATTCCACCTGGGCGAGATGGGCGGTGGGAGGGGCGGGGGCGGTTGGTTGGGCGCGGGCCGAGGCGGCGGTTGGGGGAACCAGGGGAGAGGGCAGGCGGGGCGGCGGCTGAGTGGGCAGCACGGCGGGCGGCAGGGGCGCGTTTGACTCCTTTCCCACGCCATCGGCGGCAGGTGTAGCGGCGAGGCCGCTTTGCTCGAGGACAGCAGAGTGGGTGGGCAGCCCGGCAGTGGGGGCGGGTTCTAGCGGCGCGGCAGCGGGGGCCTGGGTGGCGGCGATTTCGGCCGGCGCGGCGGCGGGGGCCTCGGTGAGTGGGATTTCGGCTTGCGGGGCGGGGGCCTGGGGCTGGGCCGCGTTGGGCGCGGGTGCGCAGCCGGCCAGGATCAACGCCAGGGAGAGAATAAACAGGCCGCGCCGCAGCACGATGCGCATAGTCATAAGGTCGCTTGACTCCTGACTCACGGCGGCGCAAACAGGGTTGGCGGTAAGGTTTGCACCACCCGGAGGGTCTCCAAAGGCCACAAGGCAAAGCTCAGCGCCAGCAGTCCGCACAGCGCCAGGCATATTCCGAGCAATAACAAGATCATTCGTAAGCGGTTTGTCATGTAGGCTAAGATTAGTTTACATGGAAAACGGCCTGCGGTCAATTGACTGGTGATATGAGGACGAAGAATGAGGGGAGGATGTTCCGGGGGGGGCTGGCTGTCAACGGATGGCTGTCAACGGATTAGAAGAGCGGATTGAGCGGATTGTTGTCAGCGGATTGTTGTCAGCGGATTAGAAGAGCGGATTGAGCGGATTGTTGTTAGCGGAGGGCTGTCAACGGGTGGCTGTCAACGGAGGGCTGTCAACGGATTAGGGGAGCGGATTGAGCGGATTGTTGTCAGCGGATTGCTGTCAGCGGAGGGCTGTCAACGGATTGGGGGAGCGGATTGAGCGGATGGTTGTCAGCGGGTGGCTGTCAGCGGGTGGCTGTCAACGGATTAGAGGAGCGGATT
>CAZHFU010000034.1:29051-37899 GCA_964531975.1 uncultured Anaerolinea sp.
GGCTGTCAACGGATGGCTGTCAACGGATTAGGGGAGCGGATTGAGCGGATTGTTGTCAACGGGTGGCTGTCAGCGGATGGCTGTCAACGGATTAGGGGAGCGGATTGAGTGGATTGAGCGGTTTAGGGGCTGAGGGAGGGGGAGGCGGGGGGATGGCTGGTGGGGTTTCCTTTTTCCGTTCAATCCGTTTGGAAATCCGTTGATAGCGTTGGCCCATTCTTGGGTGGTTTCAACTATAATTTCGCTATGTCAACGTGGGATGAATATCCAGAAACGTATCGCGCGGTCGAGGTGCAGCGAATTAGCCAGGCGGTGTGCGCTGGCGAATGCGCGGCGGTGATTGGCCTGAGCGGTTCGGGCAAAAGCAACTTGATGGGATTCCTGGCGCGGCGGGTGCGGTTGGCGACCGGCTGCCCGCGCTTGATCCTGGTGGATTGCAACCGGGTGGCGTCGCCAGATGCGAAGGGGTTCTTTAGCTTGCTGCAAGAGCGCCTGGCCGCCCAGGAGGGGGCAGTTCTGCCGAAATCGACGAGCGTGGAAGCGCAGCTGGCCCAGCAGCTTGAGGCGGGGCCGGGGGTGGGTTTTGTGCTAGACCGTTTTGATGCGCTGTTCAATCAGCCCGATTTCTTTACTTTGGGGAGCAACTTGCGCGCTCTGCGAGATGAGTTCAAGTACCGGCTGACGTTTGTGACGGCCGCCCGCCGTCCGCTGCCGCCAGAGAGCGAGCTGGCCGAACTGTTCTTTGGGGCGACGCTGTGGCTTGGCCCCCTGGCGCCGGCGGACGCCCGCTGGAGCGCGGGGCGCGATGCGGCTCGCTATGCGGGGGGCGGGGCGGCCAGGTGGGGGGAGGCGGTTATCGAGACGCTGGTGCGGCTTTCTTGGGGCTACCCGGCGCTGCTGCGCGCGGCGTGCGAGGCTTATGCGGCGGGCGCAGCGTTAAGCGAGCGGGGGCTGCGCGATCATCCAGCCATAACCCGGCGAGTGGCCGAATTTTGGGCCGATCACCCCACCGCGGCCATGCTGGAGATGTCCGGTCTGGCGGGGCATCCATGGCTGGAAGCGCAAGCCACCCGCGCCGGCCTGGAACTGCCCGCGGCGGCGGCGCAGGTGTCGGCTGGCGACCCGGATTTGCCGGCGGCGGCGCAGGATGCGGGGCCGCGGTTTGATCTGAGTCTGCTGACCGCTCAGGAAATGCGTTTGTGGCAGGCGCTGAGCCAACAACCGGGGGAGGTGTGCGATAAGGATGCCCTGGTGCAGGCGGTGTGGCCGGAAGATGTCATTTTCGCCCAAGGGGTGCGGGATGAGAGTTTAGCGCAGTTGGTGAGGCGTTTGCGGTTGAAGATCGAGCCAGACCCGGCAAGGCCGCGTTATATTCAAACTGCGCCGGGGCGGGGTTATATTTTTAGGCCCTGAGGGGGCGCGGCTTTGTGAAAAATTTCGCATGGCAGCGGATAACCTTCGCAAAATGCAATGCGGTGGGGTGGGGGGCGGTGGGCGGCGTTTGGAAGAGCTGTGCTCGCGTTGGAACGATCAGGAAACCGGCCTTTTGAACGAAAAAGCTGTTCCTACGCAGATCGTTCGCAAGGGTGGTACAATTGCGCGCTAAAGGGTGATATAATACGGATTATGGAGCTTGATGGAGGTAATTTGGTAAGGGTTCTAACCTTATGCCGCGAGTAAAGCGGATTGAAACCCAGATCGAGGTCCTTCGGGGGTGACGCGAACTATTAGGGTTCTAACCTTATGCCGCGAGTAAAGCGGATTGAAACGAAATCGGCGAACAACAAGGCATATTGGCCGGGGCTCATGCCAGCCACAGCCAAGTTCTAACCTTATGCCGCGAGTAAAGCGGATTGAAACAAATCACACGGTGCGCACCAGTCCACCGCATTGTGGAATGATTGGTTCTAACCTTATGCCGCGAGTAAAGCGGATTGAAACTCTATGGGCCACTCCATTCACTTTTCCATCTGGGAGTACTAACCTTATGCCGCGAGTAAAGCGGATTGAAGCCACTCCCTTACCTGGGATTGGATATCTCGCCATGGATGGCTCTTCTTTATCCCCCCGGCTATATGAAACTCCCTGTTGTTAACCCCAAATACTAGACATATTCCATTGGGAGGCGCGGGCCTAACCCCCTGGCTCCGTCACCTAACCCCCTGACCCCCTTCCCGACGCGGGAAGGGGGTATGCTCCCCTTCTCTCCCCGTTTCGGGGAGAGAAGGGGCTGGGGGATGAGAGAGGTCTATTAACCCCCAAAAAACTGGACACATCTCATAAAGGGATTAGACTAGAAATGGAGGTTCAGATGACTGGAAAACGGAGGTTCACGGCCGAATTTAAGGCTAAAGTGGTGTTGGAAATTTTGGCAGGGGAAAAGAGCCTGGCGCAGGCTAGCCGTGAGTACGGGATTACGGCAGCGGTGGGTGGGGGGCTTACGCTTTCTCTTGCAGGGGCGCTGCCCGGCCGGGCCGATTTTGGCGCGCATGGTATATGAAGGCCACAAAGAAGATGGCTGTGGCGGTGAGGACGATCGCCGCGCCGGAAGCGATATTGGCATAATAGCTGAGGTATAGGCCTATGATGCTGGAAACTCCGCCAAACACGCCCGCCAGCAGCATCATGGCCGGTAGGCGCTGGGCGAGCAGGTAGGCGGCTGCGGCGGGGGTCACCAGCATGGCCGCCACCAGCCCTACGCCGACGGTTTGCATCGAAACCACCACGGTCACGGCGATGAGCACCAGCATGAGGTAGTTGAGCAGCGCCCCCGGCAGGTGAAGGGCAGCCGACAGCACCGGATCGAAGGAGATTATCATAAACGGGCGATACAGGAGCAGGATGACGGCTAACACCCCCGCCCCCAGCAGGGCGGTGAGCCACAGATCGCTGCTGCTGACTCCCAGGACGTTGCCGAAAAGGATGTGGCTGAGGTCTACGGCGTAGGTGCGAATGGTGCTGATAAGCGCCACGCCAAGGGAGAGTGCGGCGGCGAAGAGGATGCCAATGGCGGTATCTTCTCGCACGGCGCCTTGTTTAGAGAACAGCCCAATGCCCAGGGCCACGGCGATGGCGGCGACCAGGGCGCCCACGGTGAGGTTGCCGCCCACCAGGTAGGCAATCGCCACACCGGGTAGGATGGCATGCGCCAGGGCGTCGCCCAAGAAGGCCATCGAGCGCAGCACCACGTAACATCCCACAACGGCGCACAGCACCCCCACCATCACCGCCGCGGCCAGGCCGCGCTGCATAAAGGCATAACTTAACGGCTCCAACAAATAACTGATCATTGACCCTCTTTCTGAAGGGAAACGTCGTACACCATCTCGCTCGGGGGGCAGCATTCATCTACCACCATCACGCCCCCAACCACCATGGTGTGCCCGGCAAAAGCCTGGCGCACGTTTTCGGGGCGGAAGACCTCGCTGGGCGGCCCGTAGGCGATGAGGCGATGGTTGAGCAGCAGCACCTGGTCGAAGCGTTCGGCGGCCAGGTTAAGATCGTGGGTGGAAGCGATGACGGTGACGCCTTGGGTTTTGAGTTGGTCGAGCAAGGCCAGGATGACTTCTTGAGAGGGGGCGTCGACGCCGTTGAAGGGTTCGTCGAGCAGCAAGATGTGCGGTTCTTGGGCCAGGGCGCGCGCCAGGAAGACGCGCTGCTGCTGCCCGCCCGAAAGGTCGCGGATGGGGCGCTTAGCCAAGTGGGTCACACCCAGGGCGTCCATGGCGCGCTGAACGGCGGCGCGGTCGGCGGGCGAAGTGCGCCCCAGCCAACCGATGCGCCCAAAGCGGCCCATCATGACCACATCGGCCACCGATACCGGGAAGCGCCAGTCCACCACTTCGCGCTGGGGAATGTAGGCCACGCAATCTTTATGCGAGCCTAAGGGCTGGCCGTGGACGGTGATTTGGCCGCTTTGCAAGGGCAGCAGCCCCACCAGGGCTTTGAAGAGGGTGGATTTGCCCGCCCCGTTTGGCCCTACAATGGCAAGGCGCAACCCCGGAGGCACGTCGAAAGTGAGGTCCTGAAGGGTGTGGGGCAGACCGGGGTAACCGGCGCTGACGTTCTTTAGGGAAAGATGGGCTTGTTCCATGCCATTCCTTAGGGCTGCAATGCCTGGGCGATGAGGGCGGCGTTATGTTCCATCATGGCGATGTAGGTGGGGGCGGGGCCGCTGGGGGCGCTGAGCGAATGCGTGTAAATATCGCTGATGATGCGCACACCGGTTTCGGCGGCGACCTGCTCGGCCAGCTGCGAGTTAGCCCCGATTTCTAAGAAGAGGGCCGGGGCCTGGGTGCGGCGCAATTGATCGATGAGGGCGGCCAGCTGGGCGGCGGACGGCGAAGCGCTGGTGCTGACGCTGGGGATGATGGTTCCGATGATGCGGAGGTCGTACCGGTCGGCGAAGTAGCCCAGGCTTTCGTGATTGGTGGCCAGCAGGCGGCGCTGGGGGGGGATGGCGGCCAACTGGGCGGAGATGGCGGAATCGAGGGCGGCGAGCTTTTCGAGATAGGCGGCGGCGCTGCGGGTGTAAAACTCTGCCCCGTCGGGGTCGGCCAGGGTGAGGCCGGCGCGGATATTTTCCACGTAGCGCATGGTCAGCTGTGGGTTCATCCAGAAGTGCGGATCGATGGGGTGAGCCGAGGCGGCGCTCGGATCCATTTCGCCAGGTTTGGGGGCGCGAGAGGTCAACCCGTCGGAAGCGATAATCAGTTGGCGCTGACCCCCGGCGTTTTGCAGGGTTTCATCGAGCCACTCTTCGAAGCCGGCCCCATTCAGGATGACGACCTGGGCCTGGGCGATGCGGGCCACATCGGCCGGGGTAGTTTCGAAGGCGTGCGGATCAACTCCCAGGGGGATGAGAGCGTCGATGGCGAGACGAGAACCGGCCACATTTTGGGCAATATCGGCCAGGAAAGATTCGACGGCCAAAACGCGCAGCCCTGGGGTGGGGGCTGGAGTGGGCGCGGCGGCGCAGGCGGTGGGGACGAGCAGCGCGAGCAATAAAACGAACCGAATTATTTTGCTTTTCACAAGAGATGGTTTCCTAATTTAAAAATTTGACAGCAACCAGGCCGGCGCGCCAGCCAGGACAAGCACATCCACAATAAAGGAGGCCGCCACCGAGAGCGTGAGAGGGCGTTTAAAGAACAGGAACAGGCCAAGCAGCGAGGCGACTGCGCCGATGAGTGCGGCGTTGGCCCACCAGCGGCCGCCTACGAAGAGGGCAAACGCCGCCGCCACAAAGGCGCCGATGGCGGTGAGCCAAACGGCCGCGCCCACGATTTGAGTCACGTAGCACCCGAAGGGCGGTGTAATCAGCCATGAATCGGTGACCTGACGCCAATCGGCCATGCCGAGCAAGCTTACCAACCACAGCATATGACCGACGCCGTGACCCATGAACACGATTGCAAGCAGTGTGGCAGTTAAGTTGTTATCCATCGGGTTGCTCCTAAGCAGAGGGGGATGAAAGGTCTTTTTGACAAGCGCCGCACAGCCCAAACAGCTGTAACCAGTGATCTTGAATGGTGTAGCCGCTGCGCCGGGCGATTTCGGTGATGAGGGTGTTCAGGTCGATGCCGGCGAAGTAGAACGCCTTTCCGCAGTTTTGGCACAGCAGCAGGTGTTCGTGGCCCTGAGGCGCCGGCAGCACCATGTGGCAGCCGCCCGGTTGGTGGACGCGCTGCACCAGGCCGACTTGTTCGAGCTTTTCGATGGTGCGGTAGACGGTTACGAGGCCTAAGCCGGGGTAGCGCGCCCGGCCAAGGTCGAAGATTTGCATGGGGCTGAGGGCGCGTTGGCTGGCGGCGATAATTTCCACCAGGGCGCGGCGCGGTTCGGTGAGGCGGTAGCCGCCTTCGGCTAAGATTCGTAACCAAGATTGAGCCATCTCGTGCATCGGCGCTTCTCCAGGGTGGGCGTTGCAAATGATATTCATTTTCATTATATCACGGCGCGGCGGTGTGCGGGGGTCGCTTAACCGGAAGTTATCTTAACACAACCAGGGTTGCAAAGCATTCCATCGCGTGTTATATTAAATCATCTGTCTAAGGAGAGATAACTATGGCTAAAAAGTTAACCGAAGCCCCGCTAGATTACGAAGATGAGGGCTATGAAGAAGAGATTGAAGAAGAATACGAAGAAGAGGGTGGCCTGAGTTGGCGCACCTGGGCGATCATTGGCGGTGTGGGTGTGGTTGTGGTGTGCCTTGCCCTGGCCGCAGTGGCTTATTTCGCCCGCGACAGCATTATGGCCCCGGTGGCGGCAATGTTCGCCACCGAAACCGCCACGCCTTCGGTGACGCCGCTGCCCACCGCCACCTCTACCCTAACGCCCACGCAGCAGGCCACGGATACGCCTGAGCCAAGCGCCACCCTGGCGCCCTCGCCCACGCCGATTCTGCTGCCGCCGCCGGAAGTGATGGGGGTGGTGGACGGCGCGCCGACGTTGAATGAACAGTTCGACGATAACGCCCATAGTTGGACGGGCCTGACTGAAGGGGCGGAGTACACCATTCAAGAAGGTATGATGGTCTTCAAGAGTGGTAAACCGGGAGCGCCGGGGGTGATCTACTGCGTGACGGACTGCGGCCCTTACGATGAGCGATTTTTCTACCAGGCCGAGATGACGGATGAGCGCGCCTCGGAGGGCGGCTATGGGTTGACTTTTGGCCTTGACCCCCAGCGCAACGTTTATTATGTATTTGCGGTGCGCCCGGCCCAGGGCCAATATGGTCTCTTTAAGGTGCAGGGGACGCAAATATTCCCGTTGCAAGAATGGGCTAACAGTGGGGCGATTCAGCCGGCCCCGCAGTCCAACGCCCTGGGGGTGCGGTTTGTCTCCGGCAAGATTGACATGTACATCAACGGGACGTGGGTGGGGGAGAAGATGGACAAGAACAACCCGTACAAATCGGGGCGGGTAGGGTTGTTTGTCGATCAAGACGGTGTGCGCTTATTGGCGAACCAGGCGAAGGTTTTCAACCTGTTTGAGATTACGCCCGAGCCGCTAGGACAACACGCCACCGCTGCGCCGGTGGAAGCAGCTCCGCCGGTGGTGGGTACGCCCGAACCCGGCGCCCCGCCGCCGGTTGCCACGCTTCCGGCAGCGCCTGCGCCCACGCAGCCCGCGCCCACCGCCGGGTTTACCCCCACGCCGACGGCTTACGGAAGCTGCGGGCCGAATATTCCACCGGGGAAATGGGCCTTGGTGATTACCAAGCAGGGCAATCCGAACCAGTTTAATAAGGTGATGGAAGTGCGCATCAACGGCGTGGTTTATAAAGCCACTCAGATGATTACCGCGTTTTACCTGGATTTCAAGACCAATTACACGGTGCAGATTGGCGAAAAGACCTTCCAGTACTATTATGAAACCTGTAAGATCGTCTACAAGAAGGTGAATATTCCGTAGGGTGGTAGCCGATTGCTAAATGGCCGGGCTGTCTGTAGAGGGCAGCCCGGTTTTGCATTTTATGCGGGCGCAGATATGAGGCCAGGCGGCGATGGGCGGCGGCGGTTAAGCCTGGTTGAAGCTGCCACAGCGCCTGGGGGAATCTATTGGCAGGTTTTTCGAGTAAAATAACGCTGCACTGGTGAAAGCGGTTGCGGTTTTTCCAACCTACATTCAATAAGAGGATTCCTATGGTTATTGAAGTTCCACATCGCCGTTTCAACCCGCTGACGGGTGAATGGGTGCTGGTCTCGCCGCACCGCGCCCGCCGCCCATGGCGTGGGCAGGTGGAGAAGCCGGTTGTGCTTGAACGCCCGGCTTACGACCCCACTTGCTATCTGTGCCCCGGAAATACGCGGGTGGGGGGGCAGCAAAACCCGCCTTACAGCGGGGTGTTTGTATTCGATAACGATTTCCCCGCCATTTTGCCGCCCGGACACCCGGATGGCGGGCCGACGACCCCCGACCCTTCGCCGCTGTTCCAGGCGCAGAGCACGGTGGGGATTTGCCGGGTGGTGTGTTTTACCCCGCGCCACGATTTGTCGCTGCCGCTGATGAGCCAGGCCGAAGTGGAGGCGGTGGTGAAGGTCTGGGCCGAGCAAACCGAAGACATCGGGCGCTGGCCCGAAATCAATTATGTGCAGGTGTTCGAGAACAAAGGGGCGATGATGGGCTGTTCAGACCCGCACCCGCACAGCCAAATTTGGTCTGGCAGCCAGGTTCCCAACGAACCCGCCAAGGAGATCGCCAACCTGGAGGCTTATCATCGGGCGCACGGCGGCTGTTTGCTGTGCGATTACGCCGAGGAAGAGCTGCGGCGCGGCGAACGGTTGGTGGCGCAAAACGAGCATTTCGTGGCGCTGGTTCCTTTTTGGGCGGTGTGGCCGTTTGAGGTGATGGTGTTGGCGCGCCGCCACGCGGCTTCGCTTAGCGACTTGCGCCCGGATGAGATGGCCGCGCTGGCGGAGGTGATGCGCCAGGTGACCATTCGCTACGATAACCTGTTTGAGATTTCCTTCCCCTATTCGATGGGCGTTCACCAGTCGCCAACGGATGGAGTGGCGCACCCGGAATGTCATCTGCACGCCCACTTCTACCCGCCGCTGCTGCGCTCGGCCACGGTGCGCAAGTTTATGGTGGGCTATGAGATGTTAGCTATGCCGCAGCGCGATCTGACGCCTGAAACTGCGGCCGGGCGGCTGCGCGAGGTGGGCGGGGGGGATTGAGGGGATGGCTGGCGGCGGATGGCTGGCAACGGATTAGGGGAGCGGATTGAGCGGATGGCTGTCAACGGATGGCTGTCAACGGATTAGGGGAGCGGATTGAGCGGATGGCTGGCGGCGGATGGCTGTCAACGGATTGGGGGAGCGGATTGAGCGGATGGCTGTCAACG
>CAZHFU010000035.1:0-34821 GCA_964531975.1 uncultured Anaerolinea sp.
AACCAACCGGGGGGAGTGACAAGATCAGGCTGACCCTGAATTATGCAACACCCTCGATAAGGGGATCTCATGAAAATCAAACTGTTCAGCTTGTTTATGATTCTGTCGCTGGTGGTTGGCTGGGCGGCCACGCCCAGCGCCGCCCAGGCTCCAATCACCGGGCCGCATCGCCCGGATAAGCCCGGCATGCCGGAATTCGATCTCCCGGACGGCCTGGCCGAGCCGGAAGCCAGGGGCATCAACCGCCCCGAAGCGGTAGTTCTCGGCGCGCCCAACATCACCTTCCGTTACCTCCAAAGCCTGGGCCACACCAAGGAAGCCTATTTCGAAGATAGCGCCCACCTGTTCGAACCTCGCGGGTTAACTTTGGGCAACAATGGGGTGTGGATTACGGAAGGCCCCGGAAAACGCTCCCTCAAATATAACCTCTCCGGCGTTTTCCAGCGCCAGATTGGCAAGGCCGGCTTCCGCGAGGCCTACCAGGATGCCGACCTTGAATATCTAAGCGACGCAGCGGAAGATAGCGCCGGCAATCTCTGGATCGTCGATCAAGGCACCCGCTCGGTTGTGGAATTTGACGCCGCTGGTAATTTCGTCCGGCTCCTTGGAGAGCAGTGGTCTAGCGGCACGGATAACAACCATTTCAGAAATCCAAGGGGCATAGCGGTGGACGCCGCCGGCAATGTGTATGTGGCCGACACTATCAATCACCGGGTGCAAATTTTCAATAACACCGGGGTTTACTTAAAAACGATCGGCGTGACCGGTGAGTCAGGCACAGATAACAATCATTTTAAGTATCCCTACCGCATGGCAATTGACTCGTGGAGTCATCTCTATGTTGCTGATGAATCCAACCACAGAATACAAATCTTTGATGTCAACAACCCCTCCGCGCCATTTTATATCGGCTCACTGGGCGTCAGCGGCGCATTCGGTTCAACCAATGATCGTTTTCATTATCCGCAAGGCGTGGCGGTTAATGCATCGCAGCTCTTTGTGGCCGATACGTACAATTGCCGCGTGCAGGTTTTCAACCGCTTCACCCTGGCTTACCAGACTACCTTAGGGTCGTGCGGAGAGGGGAATGGACAATATTACTGGCCTATCGATGTGGCCGCGGATGACAGCGGCAATGCATGGGTGGCCGATGAAGATTTAGACAGGGTGGTGCAATACAGCTACTCCAACTTCGTGCGTAACATCGGGCAAGCCTACGTGCCTTACCTGACAACTAACGATCATTACAATGCGCCAAGTGGATTAGCTTTCGCCCCCGACGGCAGCCTTTACATTACGGAAGATGGTGGACATCGGCTGATAAAACGCACCCCCAATGGCGTGGTTGCCTGGACCATCGGCGTCCCAGGGGTCAGTGGAAGCAACAATGCTATGCTTGGCGCGCCGCAAAAACCGGCGGTCGACGCGGCCGGGAATGTATATGTCGCTGATATTTGGCAGGCGCGCGTGCAGATATTCAACGCCAACGGCGCCTATATCGCCACCATGGGTAAAACCAACAACGAAGGAACAGCCAACAACCAATTTGATTATCCTACCGCCGTAGCAATTGACGCCGCAGGGCGTATCTATGTGGCCGATGGCAATAATTATCGCGTGCAAGTGTTTAACAGCAGCCGCGCCTACCTGGCGACGATCGGCGTGACCGGCGTACCCGGGGATGATAACGCCCACTTCGCCTGGCCGGCAGATATCGCCATCGCGCCAGATGGTTTAATTTATGTCTTAGATCAGGATAATCACCGCGTTCAGGTATTCGACGCCAACCGTGTCTACCTGCGTTCCATCGGCGTGAGCGGCTCGGCAAGCAGCAGCGCCTTTGACCGCCTTTCCAACCCATCCGCCATCACCGTGGATGGCAGCGGTAACCTGTTTGTCGCCGACAATTGGGGTACTCACGTTCACGTCTACGATAAAACCGGACGGTTTTTGACGATCATTGGCGACTCCTCCGGATACGGGCCAAGCCAAATTCGCCAATATGCAGCGCTCGCGGCGGATCGTTATGGCAATATCTACGGTGCAGATGGTATCAGCCACCGCATCGATCAATGGGCGCCAGGTGCGCCAGGCTGGTCGCCGCTGAATGTGAACGGCATGGGCGATTATAATAGCCGCTATGCTCTAACTATGGAGGTGATTAGCGATACGCTTTGGTTGGGCGACGGAACATACAAAGGAGCAAATATCTGGAAGCTAGATGCAAATGGTGTCTGGACACAAGTAGCCTCTGACGGAATCGGTGATACCAACAACTATGGCGTTAACGATTTGCAGACTTTCAAGGGTTATGTCTACGCCGGTACGTGGAACCAAGACGACCAAGGGTATACCCAGGGCGGGCAACTGTGGCGCTATCCATTAGATGGAAGCAGCGATTGGAGCAAGGTGGTAGATGGGGGTTTTGGCAACGCCGCCAACGGTGAAGTCACGGTGCTAGCCAACTTCAACGATGCCTTATACGCTGCTACCTGGAGTTGGAGTGACCACCATAGTACGGAAATCTATCGCTCCTCCACCGGCGATAGCGATAGTTGGAGCAAGGTCTTTGACGAGACAATTGCTGGTGAAACCGAGAATTCCAACGTAAATATATTCGCCCAGTTCAAAGACAAACTTTATGCTGGCACAACCAATTACGCCACTGGCGGCGAGGTTTGGGCTACCTCCGATGGCAGCGCCTGGAACCAGGTCAATGCCGACGGCTTCGGGAGCGCCGAGAACTGGATAATCAGCGATCTGCAAACCTTTGGCGACTCGCTTTACGCATCTACCTACAATTATATGCAGGGTGGGCAAGTGTGGCGCACCAGCGATGGAAACAGCTGGAGCAAGGTGGTCGACCAAGGCCTTACTGAAACAGCCAATCGCAGATTTTTCCTCGAGAGTGATGGGTTGCAGTTGCTCCTGTTCTCCGACAATGGCAATTCGGGTATTGGGATTTGGGCCTCCCCCAGCGGGGACGCCGGCAGCTTCACCCAAATCATGCAAAATAGTTGGGGGATGTACAATGCGCGCACAATGTTCTGGCCCAACCAATCGGCGGTGTTCAATGGAAACTTAATCGTTGGGGCGAATGCCAGGAGTCGCGGCGGCTGGCGGGCGTTCATCATGCACAGTCAACAAATCTTCTTACCGTTGATGCGCCGCTAAGTCGTTATGCTTAAAAATGAGGGCGCCGGCCACGTGCGCTGGCGCCCTCACAATCTGTTACCCCGCGCCTCGCTTTGCCACCACGTCGGCGCTTCATCAGGCGGCGAGCGGTGGCGCTATTCAACGACCAATCGCTGATTGCGCCTATCCGCTGCGGGTTAGATCGCTTACCTCGTCTTGCCCTGCTCCACCGCCGCCAGCAGCCCCGCCACCATTTGATCGGCGGGCATCGGCAGGGCGTCTTCCTGGAAGTGCAGCACGCTGCGCAGCGGCATATCCATCAACTCTCTGCTCACTGCCTTGGCCGGCTTTTCTCCAGAGCCGAATATTCTCCCCATCTTCTCCAGGATGGCATAGATAATCGGGTCCACCACATGCTTGCCCACCGGGTCATCCAGCCACTCGCGGATGGTCGATTCCGGGTTGAGCAGGCTGGGCAGGTGCAGCGTGGAATGCAGCGTAACCGTCTCCCGACAGCGAATATCCGCCGACGAGGCCCCAATCAGGATATCAAACTGACCATCTTCTGTGATCCACCGACCGTAACCGGGATGGAAGTAAGCAAAGGCGCGGAAATCCAGCGCAATGGACACGGTCTTGGTTTCGCCTGGCTGAAGCGCAACCTTGGCAAAGCCCTTTAATTCCTTGATCGGACGCGCCAGGCCGGACGCGTGATCGTGGACATACACCTGCACCGTCTCTTTGCCGGGCCGCGTGCCGGTGTTGGTCACATCCACCCACACCGTGAGCGTCTCGCTATCATCAATTTCAGCCGCCGAAAGCCGCGCATTCCTGTAGTCGAAGGCGGTATAGCTCAGGCCATGACCAAAGGGGAATAGCACGGGCGTTTCTTTCATATCGTAATAGCGGTAGCCGATGAACAGCCCCTCGCCATATCGCACCTGGCCGTTCCCGCCGGGGAAGTTGATATACGCCGGGGTGTCTGCTAAGCGCAGCGGGAAGGTTTCAGTCAGCTTGCCCGATGGATTGATCTTGCCGAACAGGATATCGGCGATGGCTGCGCCGCCCGCCTGGCCCATCATCCACGCCTCTAACACCGCCGCCGCTCCGTCAATCCAGGCGCTCATCGTTACCGCCGAACCGTTGTTCAAGATCACCACCGCGCGCGGCTGCGCCTGCGTCACAGCCTGGATCAAGGCAACCTCCTGGGGGGTCAGGTCCAAATCCCAGCGGTCATAGCCCTCGGATTCTTTATAACCCGGCAAGGCGATATACAGCAAAGCCACATCGGCGCGGCGGGCTGCTTCCACCGCCTCATCAATCAGGCTCTGATCGAAAATATCCTCATCCGGGTAGCCGGCGGAGTAAGTCAGTTCGGCTGCGCCAGCCAACTTTTGCAGCGCATCGAACGGCGCATCCACCCGGGTCGGGTTAATATGCGAGCTGCCGCCGCCTTGGAAGTATGGCTCCTTAGCCGAGCGCCCAATCACTGCGATCTTCTGGGGGTTTTGCAGTGGCAAAATACCATCGTTCTTGAGCAGCACCATGCCTTCGGCTGCCACCCGGCGCGCCAGGGCGTGATGCGCGTCGATATCGAATTGGCCGCCCGGCTTAGGAGTCCCCGCCCCTTGAAACACCACGCCCAGGATGCGCCGCACCGCTTCATCGAGCACGGCTTCATCTAGCTCGCCGCTGCGCACCGCGTCCACCACGGCCTGCACCCGCAAAGGCTTGGGGCCGGGCATTTCCAGGTCTAGCCCACCTTTAAGCGAGGCCACCCGGTCGTGAACCGCCCCCCAATCCGACATCACCAGCCCTTCAAAGCCCCACTCTTGCTTCAGCACATCCGTCAGAAGCCAGTGATTTTCGGAACCGTGCACCCCGTTGATCTTGTTATAGGCGCACATCACCGTCCAGGGTTTAGCTTCCTTCACGGCGGTTTCAAAAGCGGCCAGGTAAATCTCTCGCAGGGTGCGCTCATCAATTTCAACACTGATGGCAAATCGCTGGTACTCCTGGTTATTGGCGGCGTAATGCTTGAGCGAAGTCCCCACGCCCTGGCTCTGCACACCGTTGATAAATGCCGCCGCCATCTTACCCGCCAGGTATGGGTCTTCCGAATAGTATTCAAAGTTGCGTCCACACAGCGGCGTGCGCTTCATATTAACCCCCGGCCCCAGCAGCACATCCACCTTCAGGGCGATGCACTCTTCTGCCAGCGCCCTACCCACCTCGTCGATCAAAGCCGTATCCCAACTGGACGCCATACACGAAGCGGTAGGGAAGCATGTCGCAGGCATAGACGCCATCGTCAGCTCATGCCGATCGGGGACCCGGCGCACCCCATGTGGGCCGTCGGTCACCATCATTTCGGGCACGCCCAGACGGCTGACCGGCGTGGTGGTCCAGGCAGTGGCCCCGGTGCACAAAGCGGCCTTTTCCTCGAGGGTCATTTGAGAAACAAGCGAATCGATGTCGGTCATATTTTTTCCTTTCATTTAAGCTAAGTCTTTATGGCAAACGCCGGGCCGCCAATCGGTAGCGATTCCCAGGCGGCGGCCCCGATATTTGCTTTAATGGTCAAATGAATCAAACAGCGATCTTACCCGCAGGCTTTGCCGGGCTTGCCGCTCATCCCAGCCTTCCGGCAGGGGACATGTGACGGTGAATTGTCTGCCGGCAGGCAAATCAAAATAGTTATCGCTGAAGATCACCTCAGCGCCCTCTAAAGCCACCTCCACCAACCGCGCCAGCGAATGCGCCTGCAAATCGATCTGCACACCGCCCGCAGCCACCCTGGTTTGGGCGGCGATGGCGGGGTCGCGCAGCGCCAGGTGTTTCGAGGGCGCAAAGAAAGCCACCTGCCTGGCCGGGCAGCTTTCGCCCTGGCGCAGTTCAACCGTAAACACCAATTCGCGCCCCCGGCGATCAGAGTGGGCCGAGAAATCAAATGCGCCCGCCGCCATGGAGGCGTGCGGGGGCGCTTGCACCGGCACGGCCCCGGCTTCCAACACCTCGCCGTCGAGCGTTTCCAGGCTCCACACCGCTTCACCTTGCCAGGGCTGGTCCAGATCGCTCGTCACGTGGATCGCCATCTCGGGTGGCTGATCTTCTATCGAGAGCAGCAGCGGGGCAAAGAAACGCCGGGCGGCGTAATGCAGCGCCTTCCAACGCCCAAAATAATCCAGGCTCGACCAGGACGCCACCGGCCAGCAGTCGTTTAGCTGCCAGTAGATAATCCCGGCCACGCGCTGCATGTTCCGCCGCCAATGCTCCACACCATAGCGAATGCCTTCCGCCTGCAGCGCCATACTCAAGTAAACCAAAGATGGAAAATCCTTCGCCATGCGAAAGGCATCGGTCATCTGAGTGATCATCAAACCGTTACCGCTGGCGTTCTTTTGATGGCGCTCCATGATGTAGGAGGTCATGTTCCAATCCTCGGGGGCGGCGTAGGCGCGAATGGTATCGAGCGGGGGCAGCGCCTGGAATCCAAATTCGCTCATAAAGCGTGGGTACTGCTGCCGATAGGCGGTGAAGGGCTTGCGGCCATGCCACACGTCCCAATAGTGAGCGTCGCCGCGCAGCTGGCCGTTGGGGTCTTCAAAGGGAACATCCGACGAAGGCGAGCTAGGCCAATAGGGCCGGTCGGGGTCGATTTCGGCCACCCAAGCGGGCAGTGTGCGGTGGAAGAACAGATGATAGGCGTATTTCAAAGCCTGTTGTTCCGGCGTATTCCACTGCCAGTCCACCCAGCCCTGCTCCATCTCGTTATTGCCGCACCACAGCGCCAGGGCGGCCCGGTGGCGCAGGCGGCGCATATTCTCCACCGCCTCCATGCGCACATTCTCCACAAAAGCCGGGTCGTCCAACGGGTAGATGCTGCAAGAAAAGATGAAATCCTGCCAGACCAGGATGCCATAATGATCGCACAGATCGTAAAAGCGTTCAGACTCATAAAAACCGCCGCCCCATACGCGCAGCACGTTCTGATGCGTCTCGGCGGCGGCGCGGATCAACTCTTCCAGCCGTTCGTCGCTGATGCGGGTGGGAAAGCTATCGGCCGGAATCCAGTTGGAGCCTTTGATAAAGATGCGCCGCCCGTTGACCACGAACTCAAACGAACGCCCCCATGCGTCCGGCTCCTGGCGCAGTTCAATCGTGCGCAAGCCAAGCCGATAACGGCGCGCCTCCATCACCCGGTCGCCGCGCATGAGAATCACTTCCGCTTCGTACAGCGGCTGATCGCCGCAGCCGTTGGGCCACCACAGTTGAGGCTGCTGTACCGTCACGCTCGCCGCCGCCTCCCCACCCGCCACCAGAGCGGCGCTTTCCAGGCATACGCCCTTGGGATCGGTGAGGCGCAGCACAACCTGCAGCGGGGCGTCGCCCCAGGCGTCCACCCGCACCCTGGCGGAAACAACCACCTCGCCGTGGGCATGCTGTTGGCGCAAATGGACATCTTCAATCTGCGCGCTGGTGCAGCCTTCTAAGCGAATGTCTTTCCAGACACCCACCGGCGGCAGCTGCGGCCCCCAATCCCATCCAAATTGGCACGGAGCTTTGCGCAGGTACGGCCCCCCGGCAATCGCCTGCGAAACTCCAGCCAGCGGGCGCCCGGCCTGGCGGCGGCGGACGAACTGCACCGGCGAGCCAAAAGCAATCTGCAAATCATGCTGCCGGTTTGCCGCCCCCATGCCACCTTCGGTTTGCCTCAACAGGTCGCCCACTTCCCACCGGTAGCGGCGGAACATGTTATCGGTTTGGCCCAACAGCTGGCCGTCCAATGTCACCGTCGCCAGGGTATCCAGGCCGTCGCACACCAGCCATACCCGTTCCTGCGCCAAAACATCGGCGGCGCAGCTAAAGCGGGTGCGATATTCCCAGTCGGTTTCGGCCACCCATTGCACCGCCTGCTCGTTATCGCCCACAAACGGGTCGGGAATGCCGCCCAGAGCCATCAAATCGGTATGCACACCGCCCGGCACATGGGCGGGCAACCATTCCGTCGCGCCTGCCTGGCGAAACTGCCACGGGCCGCACAGGGATTGTATTTGCATAAAACTCTCCTGCAAGTTGAGGTGGGGAAGAGGCGCTAAACCGTCGAAAGGTCCCACTCCTCATAAATCTTGGGCACATCATTAATCAAGCGCCTGGTATATTCGGCTCGCGGCGTTAAAATCACTTCGTCCGCCGAACCGCTTTCCACAAACTTACCATGTTCCATGATGTACACCTTGTCGGATACGTAATAGGCCAGGCCAATGTCGTGGGTGATAAATATCACCGTCATGCCCACCTCATCGCGCAGCTGCATCAAGAAATCCAAAATGGTGGCCCGCGAACAGGCGTCAATCATCGAGGTGGGTTCATCGGCTAACAAGATACGCGGCTTCAATAAGAAGATGCGGGCAATCATCAGGCGCTGCATCTGCCCGCCGGACAGCTCGAAGGGGTATTTATTAGTTAGCTCGGCAAACTTCAGGTTCACAAAGCCGCACGCTTCGGTCATCAGCGCCACTTTTTCCTGTTTGGGCAAATGCCGGCCGCCGCGCATATTAATGCAATCCAACAACACCGTGTCGATTTTATGGAAGATGTTATACGACGAAAACGGATCCTGGAAAATAGCCTGGATATTCTTCCAATATTCCTGCTTCTTTTTATGGCTGCTCAGGTCGCGCGGTTTGCCCTGGAAAAACACCTCGCCTTCGGTGGGAGTGCTCAGTCCCAGCAGCATCTTCGCCAGGGTGGTTTTGCCGCTGCCCGATTCGCCTACGATTGAAATCACCTCCCCTTCACGTAGATCCATATCCACATGATCCACCGCCACGGTTTTCTGGCTGCCATAACCAAAGACTTTGGTCAGCCCTTTAACGCTCAGGCAAACGTCTAACTTAGCGCACATTTTTCACCGCCTCCCGTTCGTACATGGAACGCAGTTCTTCCTCTGGAAAGATACAGCGATAGCTCCGTTCACCCGGCAGGTAGCGCAGATCGATGCTGATCGCTCTGCATTCCGGGCGTGCGTACTTACACCGTTCGGCAAAACGACAGCCCGCCGGTGGGTTTTTCAGATTTGGCGGCACGCCGGGGATGGCGGCGAGCTTGATATCCCTCAGGCCTTTTTCGGGTACGATAATCGACCCCATCAACCCCCTGGCGTACGGATGCAGCGGATCAAATACGGCCGTCTTGGCATTGGCCTTCTCTACAATTTGACCCGCATACATCACCATGATGTCATCGGTTACGTTATACAGCAGCGGCAGTTCGTGCGTGATGAAGATCAGCGAGCTAATCAGGTTATATTCCATCAGCTGTTTGAGCATCTTAATCACCATCTTCTGCGAGGTCACATCTAGCGCCGAAGATGGCTCATCGGCTATCAGCACTTTGGGCAGCAGCAGAACCGAGATGGCAATCACGGTGCGCTGCTTCATGCCGCCCGAAAGTTCCACCGGATATTTCTGCAGCACGGCGGCGGGGAGACCCAAGGTCTCGAACAGTGAACGCGCCCGCTCATAAATATCCTTCTTTTTGATATACATATCGTGCGCCTGAATCACATCCTCAATATAGTTGATGATTTTGCGCGTGGGGTTGAGGGCGTTCATCGCCGCCTGGGGGATATACGCGATTTCCGTCCCCAAGATCGTTTTCCGCACCGCTTCGGGGGTCATATCGGTGATCTTGCGCCCGTCAACAACGATCTCGCCGCTGGTGTAGTGCAACGGTGGGAAATAATAGCCCATCAAGCTCAGCGCCAGGGTCGATTTGCCGCAGCCCGATTCACCGGCAATGCCCAACGATTTGCCTTCTTCCACCGCCAGGGATACGTCATCCACCGCATAAATATCTTCATTAAAGCGGGTAATATATTTCGTCGTCAGGTGTTTCACTTCCAGCATCAATCTTGCCATATTGGCCGCCTAGTCCCTCAACGCCGGATTGTATACTTGATCCAGGCCGGTATTCATCAAGTTAAGCGAGAACGATATCATGGCAATCACCACAATCACCGGGAAGTACGCCCACCATTTGCCCATCAGGTGGGCGGAATAAATCATCGCCCAATTCATCATCAGCCCAAGGGTGGGCACTTCGGTGGTCTTTGGGCCTAGCCCTAAAATCGATAAACCGGCCTCCGCCAGGATGCCAGAAGAGATTTGCAAAATCAGCGCCATGAACACGTAGGAGGCGATATAGGGCAAAATATCCATAAAGATAATCCGCGCCAGCGGATGCCCCGAAAGGCGCGACAGGTTCACATGGTCGCGGTTGCGCAGCGAAATCACCTGCGACCGCACCGCCCTGGCCGTCCACACCCACGAAGTCAACCCGATCACCACCGCAATCGTTGTCGCGCCGCGCTGCTCTTGCCCAATGCCATACGAGATCAAGATCAACAGCACAAACGATGGAATGACGGTAAAGATGTTATTGAAGAACATAATCACATCATCCACCACGCCGCCCAGGTAGCCGCTCAACAAACCTAACACCAATCCGATGCTGGTGGCGATTAAACCGGCGATCAAGCCAATCCAAAGCGAGGTACGCGTGGCCGAGACCAGCTCAGTCAGCACATCGCGCCCGAAATTGTCGGTTCCCAGGGGAAGAACCCGCCGGTTTACCACCTTGCCGATATTAACATAGTCGTTCTGCCGCACCGTTCCGGTTTGTTCCAGGGCGCCGGTTTCGGGATTTTTAACCGAGATAATGGCCCCTTCAATTGAGAGCAGCCCTTCCAGTGCTTTGTCCAGGCGAACATAGTAATTGCGCCTGGCATTGGTGAGGCCGGGTACTTTTCGTTTCGCATCGTAATTTTGAACCCAAAGTTCCAGCAGCTTTTTGGTATCGGCAATGTCGATATCCGCTTCAGCCACCCCCGCCCCCACCAGATAGCTCTGCATCGCTGCGCGGTCATCTTGTGAAAGCTTGCCAGCCAGCCGGCGGGCGGCGGCGTCGCTCAGATTGAGTATGTACGGGGTTGCAGCCAGGCTGTCGTAGACATTTACGTAAATGCCCGGTTCAAAAAATGTGCCCTGTCCAATGATCGCCAGCGGGTTAGCCGGCACGACCAGCGGGTAAATCAACACAAATAACAAGATGAAACCAAAAATCGAGAACCCAATCATAAAGCGCGGAGAGTGGAAAATTTGCTGAAGCGTGTGTTTCACTGCGCCAACCCTCCTTAATCGGCCTGCGCCGCTTTGATGCGCGGGTCTATGAATCCGTATAGGATTTCGATGGCAAAAGTCGCCGCCAGCACCATCACGGTAATAATCAATGTTGTGGCCGAGATGAGCGGATAATCCTGCCCCATCACGGCGGTTAAGATGGTGGAACCCAGGCCGGGATAACTAAAAATAATCTCGGCTACCAGCGAACCGCCCACCATCGTTCCAAGCGACAGCGCCAGGCCTGTAATCTGCGGCAGCATGGCATTGCGAAATACATATTTGATGATCGTACCGTCCTTGATGCCCATGTAGCGGCTGTACTTGACGTAATCGGCGTTTAGCTCGTAAATACTCATCGAGCGCATCCCGATGGCCTGTCCGCCGATAATGATCAGCACAATCGACCAAAAGGGTAATTGATAGTGCATAAACACCGACCAAATGAACGCCCCGCTCCAATTTGGGATCATGTTATAGCTATAACCCCCGGAGGTGGGAAACCACTTAAGCGATATAGCAAACACAACCAGCAGAATGACAGCCATGCCAAACTGGGGCAAGTTGCTCAGAAACATGCTTACCGGCATCAGCGCCTTATCCCACACACCACGCTTATAGGCGGCCAAAGCCCCCAAGATATTCCCCAATATCCAGCCCACGATAATCGCCGGAAGCTGGAGCATTAAAGTCCACCAAATGGAAACTTTGAGAATTTCGCTTACCGGCCGCGGATACTGGGTGAACGAGACGCCAAACTCGCCCCGAAAAACATTCTTGATATAAAGAAAGAACTGCGTAAGCACCGGCTTATTCGTACCAAAAGCCTCCTGGTATTGTTCGTATACACGCTGAATACCAGACTGGCTAGACATTCCCTGCACCACCTTTTGCGTAATCACCGCCACTGGGTCGCCCGGCATCAGGCGGGGAAGGATAAAGTTCAGCAAGAACGCCGCCACAAAAGTAATGGTAAACCACACCAGCTTATTAC
Organism: uncultured Anaerolinea sp.; assembly: GCA_964531975.1. Taxonomy (GTDB): domain Bacteria; phylum Chloroflexota; class Anaerolineae; order Anaerolineales; family UBA4823; genus RBG-16-57-11. The sequence goes on from CAZHFU010000035.1 coordinate 12,313, forward strand.
CGAAATAGCGTGCGTACCCTTTCATCCAGGCGCCTCCAATAAATAATGGAATGGGGTGTTTGTCAAAGAATTATAGCGGCAAACACCCCATCCCGCATTACAAAACCGCCATGCTCGCGTGATTGGCGGCATGGCGGCGGTTTATTACTTACGGATTCACCAGCTCCAGGTTGTACAAGCCGGCAATGCCCCAACCGTCGGTCATATCCATCGGCGGAATGGGCGGGTTCGTGCCATCATCGGCATGCGGGAAGTTCGTCCACACACTTTCATTGACGGCATGGAACACCTGCGGGCGATACATCAAGGTGAATGATGGGATGTCGCTCAGGTAGATATTGGTAAGCTGGGTGTAATATTCTTTCAGCTTGGCCGGGTCGGACTCGCTGGGAATGGCCTGGATGATCTTATCGGCCTCGGGGTTCTTGTAGCCGCCCCAGTTGCCGTTCCAGTTATTGGTGGTCTCAGCGAATTCGGAGCTAATCAGGTGGCGGATGCGTCCCCACGGCTGGGTTGGGCCGGCGCCATCAGACCACATCATGAAGATGTCGTAGCCTTCCGCCGGTAGAGGCCAGTTGGTGACCACCGTTTGGTAAACCGACCATTCGGGGTAATTGGTTGTGATATCGATGCCGATATTCTTGCCGGCTGCGGCCACCACTTCGATAGCCGCCTGCCAGTCAGACCAGCCGTTGGGGCAGGTAGCCACATAAGAAAGCTTCTTGCCGTTGAATTCGCGCCATCCGTCGCCGTCGGTATCTTTCACGCCGGCGTCATCCAACAGCTTCTTGGCGCCTTCCACATCGTTGCCAATCCACTGCAAATCCTTCACAGCATCGTGATCGTAGAGGGCCTGCTCGCCATCGGTGGGGTTCATGATCGAACGCGGCACCTGGGCGAAAGTGGCCGATTGGTTGGTCATAGCGTTGGCGATGATGGTGTCGTAATCCACCGCGATGGCGATGGCCTTGCGCACAGCCAACTGATCCAGGCCGGGAGAGGCCATATTGTAGAAAGCCGTGGGCAGGCTGGCGCCGATGCCATAGGGGGCCTCGGGCAGGTAGGTGCTGATGGGCAGGTTATCCTTCAGCCACAGGTCTTGAATGTTAGCGTTAAACTGCTGCGAAACATCCACCTCGCCGGCCTTCAAGGCCACCAAACCGGCGTTGTTATCTTTGAAGATGGTGTGCGCCAGGTATTTGGGAGCGGGCAGTTTGCCCCACATGGACGCGTCCTGGCCCCAGTAATTCTCATCGCGAATGTAGACCACTTTGCTATCATCCGCAAAGAATTTGTGATACGGGCCGGAATATACCACGTCCTCAGCCGGATCGGCCTTGAACTTGGTGGCGTCGCCGCCGGTTCGTTCTTCTAGCTTCTGCGTCCAGGCTTTCTGGATGATGTAGTTATTGCTCAAGTAAGCTAAAACCTGGAGAGGATTGACCGCCTTGCCGGCGTCATCCAGCTTGGCCTTCACCACCACCGTTTGCGCATCAACAGCCTCGATGGCGTCGATATAATCCTTCGAGTTTACGCCGGCCTGGGTCTCGTATTTAAGGTTGGCGGTCCAGGTATAGGCCATATCGTCCGCGGTAACGGGCGTACCATCGCTCCACTTGGCGGCGGGCTTAATCTTGAAGGTGATCTCGGTCATAGCGTCGTTCCAGGCCCAATCGCCGTCGGCCAGCAAGGGGTACTGCTTACCGTCGAGCATGTTGTACAGGTAGGGGGTCTCGAACATAATCACGCGGGCATTGTCTTGTTGGTTTACAGCCAGGGCGTTGTTATTGTTAGACGAATAGGGGTTCCAACCCACAACCGGACCCCACTGCTGACCGTTGAAATACAGCGTTTCATTGCGGGGCAGCGAATCGGCAGCGGAGGGAGCTTCGGTGGGCGCAGGCGCTTCCGTCGGTACGGCAGTTGGGGCCTCCGTAGCAGCCGGGACATCGGTGGGAACAACCGCCGGAGGTTCGGTGGGCGCTTCGGTCATCACCGGCGCTTCAGTAGCAGCCGGCTCAACCGGGGCGGGGGTCGCAGCAGGCGCGCAAGCGCTCATCAGCATGCTTGCAATCAGCAGGATCGCAAATAACAGGGTGAAATTTTTACGCATTTCTCGTTCTCCTTATAATATATACAGATCGGTCGAATATGAAAGGGTGCAGCAGTGCAAAAAACTCGGCGATTGGTCACCTCCTTTAATACAATCTGACCTGCGCCTTAGCAGGAAGAACGTATCACTAATTCGGTAGGCAAAACAATCCGGCACGGGGGGCTATCGGGGTGCTCGATATTCTCAATCAGCATCTCGGCGGCCACGCTGCCAGAGCGTTGAATGGGTTGGCGCACCGTGGTGAGGGGCGGTTTGCTCACTCCCGCCGAGGGTATATCGTCAAACCCAACCACGGCTATGTCTTCAGGAATACGCAGCCCAGCCTCGGTGATTACGCGCATGGCGGCATATGCCATGGCATCGGAGGCGGCGAACACCGCGTCCGGCCCCATGGGCAAAAGCTGTTTCATCCCCAGGTAGCCGCTCATGTCGGTAAATTTACCTTCCACCACCAGCTCGGCTTGCAAGGGAAGGCCGCGCTCGTGCAAAGCGTCTTGATAGCCCAGGTAGCGGTCGCGTCCGGCAATCATATTGCGTGGGCCGGTGATGATGGCGACCCGCCGCTTACCGGTATGCAAAATATAAGACACCGCCTGGTAGGCTCCCGCGCGGTTATCTACATCGACAAAGTTAATCTGATCGTTAGTAGGATGGCGTCCGATAGCGATGAATGGCAGGCGGCTTTCAATCAGGCGTTGGAAGACGGGGTCGTCCATAACCATCGAAGCGATAATCACTCCGTCAATCAGCCCGTTGTATAACACCTGATTCATCATCTTGCGTTCAAATTCCGGCTCGGCCAGCCACAACATAACCGCATAGCCGCGCGCGGCGCAGGCCGAAGAAACCCCCTGGATGACGAGAGGAAAATAAGGGTCGGAAAATACGGTGGTCAAACCCGCCGGGATAACCAGGCCAATTACCTTGGTGTGCCCCATCGCTAGACCGCGCGCCGCCAGGTTAGGCTGAAAGCCGATCTCCTGGATAATGGCGAGGACTTTCTCCCTGGTCGCCTGGCGCACTTTAGGATCGCCATTGATGACTCGCGAAACTGTAGATCGGGAAACGCCGCATATCTTAGCAATGTCTTCGAGAGTTAGAGGCATAGGCTGGCCTATGAGAGCGCTCCCATCATTCGGGAAAAAATAAAGCCTGCGTGGGCTGCAAATAGGCTAATTTGACTGTTTATGGGAGCGCTTGCAACATCATTTTATATCATCTTTATCCTTCCTGTCAAGCGCCAATTTCCCATCCTCCCCCCCTTCACCCTTCCGCATCTAACACCCCTCTAACATTCCTATGCTATAATCCGTCCCCAGTGAGGATTTGTCTATGCTAAAAAAGTTTATTCGCATTATGGGGGGAGACCCCAACAAGCGCGAGATCGACCGCCTCTCCGCTCTTGTCGATCAAATCAATGATCTTGAACCCGCCTATGAATTACTTTCCGACCACCAACTTCGCGCCAAAACCGATGAGTTTCGCAGCCGCATCTCCCAGGCCGTCGCCGGAATCGACAACCCAAAAGACCAGCGCCAGGCCGAGCAAGACGCCCTAGACGACATCTTGCCCGAAGCCTTCGCCGTGGTGCGTGAGGCCTCTAAGCGCACCACCGGTATGCGCCCCTTCGATGTGCAGATGCTCGGCGGCATCGCCCTCCACATGGGTAAAATCGCCGAGATGCGCACCGGCGAGGGCAAAACCCTTGTGGCGGTTATGCCCATCTACCTCAACGCTCTGCTCGGACGCGGCGTCCATCTTATTACCGTTAACGACTACCTGGCCCGCTTGCACGCCCGCTGGATGGGCCGCATCTACATCTTCTTAGGCCTCAGCGTGGGTGTTTTGCAAATGGCCGCCCGCACCGAAAACGGCAAAAAAGCCTTTGTCGTAGACCTGGAGAAGGAATCGCCCCACGAAGATCAACGCCAACTGCGCCTCACGCTGCGCGGCGAAGCCTACGCCGCCGATGTGACCTACGGCACGAATGCCGAGTTCGGCTTCGACTACTTGCGCGATAACATGACCATGAGCCTGGAGGAACGCGTCCAGCGCGGCCACTATTACGCCATCGTTGACGAAGTGGATAACGTCCTGATCGACGAAGCCCGTACGCCGCTCATCATCTCCGGCGCCGCTCAAGATGAAAGCGAAGCCTATATGCGCATGGCGCAAATTGTGCGCCAACTTAAGCCGGAAGATTACGAAATCGACGAGAAAGATCGCACCGCCACCCTCACCGAAATCGGTGAGCTGCACGTAGAAGAACTCCTTGGCGAACCCTTGCGCGACCCCGACCGCCCCGAAGACGTGACCCTCGAACAAGCCCGCTTGCTCGGCTACCTGGAACAGGGCATGCGCGCCCAATTCCTGTATAAACGCAACAAAGATTACCTGGTGCAGGGCGGCAAGGTGGTAATTGTTGATGAATTTACCGGGCGCTTGATGCCCGGCCGCCGCTGGTCTGATGGTCTTCACCAGGCGGTGGAAGCCAAAGAAGGGGTGAAGGTGGAGAGCGAATCGGTCACCTATGCCACCATCACCATCCAGAATTACTTCCGCATGTATCAAAAACTGGCCGGTATGTCGGGTACGGCGCTTACCGAATCGGAAGAATTTGACAAAATCTATCAGCTCGGTGTGGTGGTCATCCCCACCAACCTGGAATATCAAACCACCCGTCCTGACGCCGCCATCATCGAAGTAGACGCCAAGGACGAATCGGGCTATAAATACAACTACTTCACCCCGCGCGACGACCCGAACCGTTTCCCTCTGTTTTGGCGGCGCAAAGACTATCCCGACGTGATTTTCCGCACCCAGGAAGTGAAGCTGCGTTCCATTTCCCAGGAGATCCTGCGCTTTCATGTGTTGGGTCGTCCGGTGTTGGTGGGCACAACCAGTGTAGACCTCTCCGAACGCCTGTCCAACCGCTTACGCGCCGAACCCCTGCGGATGCTGGCCCGCACCCTCTTGATTCGCGACGCCTACATTCGAAAACACCACATCGAAGAAGACGGGCGGCGCATCGACGAGCTGCAATTCTTGTACGCTTCGGCCATTTCCGATCTCGATACGAGCGTTTTACGCAAGTGGTGCCGCGATCTGGAAATCTCTTTCAACCCCGAAGACCCTGGCAACCTGCGCGCCTTGCTGCACTTGCTCGACCTGGAAGGCGACTGCTCCGAGCGCCTTTCAGCCGATCTGCAAGCTGGCATCCCCCACGAAGTGCTAAACGCTCGCAAGCACACCGAAGAAAGCCAGATCATCGCCGGAGCCGGAGGCTTTGGGGCGGTCACCATCGCCACCAACATGGCTGGGCGTGGCGTAGATATTAAGCTGGGCGGCGAACTCGCCGAAGAAGTGGGCGCAGCTGTCAACCGCGTCCTCGCCAAGAATAACATCGCCGACCCCTACGATATGACCATGGAACAGCGCCTGGAGGCCATCCAGGCCTTGCCGCGCGACGCCTACGGTATTTACGAAACTGAAGTGGATTACTTCCTGAAATATATGCAAGAAGCCGCTCAGGTGAAAGCCCTGGGTGGGCTGCATGTCATCGGCTCAGAACGCCACGAAGCGCGCCGCATCGACAACCAGCTGCGTGGCCGCGCCGCCCGCCAGGGCGACCCCGGCTCATCCCGCTTCTACCTCTCTATGGAAGACGATCTGATGCGCCTGTTCGGCGGCCAGCAGGCCGACGCCCTGATGCAGCGCCTCAAAGTGGACGAATCGCTGCCTCTTGAAGTCGGCCTGGTCAGCCGGCTCATCGAACAATCGCAGACCCGGGTCGAAGGCTCAAACTTTGACGTACGCAAGCACTTGCTGGAATACGATGATGTCCTAAACAGCCAGCGCATGCGCATTTACGCCGACCGAAACCGCATCTTCGAGAAAGAAGACCTGACCGGAGATGTGATTGAGATGCTGCAAACCGAGCTGGCAAAGCGCGTTCCTGAAGCCCTGCAAGACGAAGGCGGCCCATGGAAGCTGCTGGCCTGGCTAGACCGGGTGCAGCCTTCCATCGACGTGGGCGGGCAAATATTCCCCACCTACACCCTGCGCCTGCTGGTCGAGGTGGTGATGGCGCGCATCAAAGCCTCTCCCAACCTGAACAGCTTGCGAGCCGCTTTGTTGGAGGCGGCCACCGCCAGCCTGGAGGCCGAACACGCTCACCACATCCAGGCCATTAGCGAACAGCTTATCGCCGCCGAAGACCGCCTCGAAAGCCAGGTTGAAGAACGGCTCGACGCAATCGACATCTTTTTTGACGGCCTGGAAGTGGCCGACGAAACCGACACTCGCAGCCCGGCCGACCTGGTGAACGAACTATCCGCCCAGGCGCGCGTTTCGATCAAGATGACCCCCGACGACCAGCGCAAATTGCGCCAATCTCCCCGCACCTATGCCAGTCAGATCCGCGCCACGGTGCGTTCAACCTTGCGGATGCAAACCATTAGCCGCCAGATCAACATGGTCGAACGGCGCATCGGTGACAGTCTGGATGTAACCCCCTCGCAATTAGTGGATAACAGCTGGCGCGAGAACATCGCCGCCATCACCGCCGCCGCTGAAGACGTATTGAATAAACGCCGCCAGCGATGGCTGGGTGAAAACGGCCAAATCGTCAAAGACCTGGACGCCCACATTAGCAAATTGGGGCAGGATGTCAACGATCAAACCATCCTGAACATCCTCCTGGCCTTGCCCAAGGGTGAGCAAGTGGCCTTCAACAAGCGTCATCAGCGGGTTGTTCAACACACCAACCGCCTGAATTACGCCTACTATGCCGCCACCCTGCTGGAGAATCGCGAAGCCAGGGCGATCACCGACGAAGTGTTGGCGCACTTTGAAGACGCGCAAGAAGCCTACCACCTGGCGTGGGGCAAGGCCGAATTTGGCCGCCTGACAAACCTGTCGATTAGCGATCTTGTAGATAACATCCGCCGCCATATTCTAGCCGAATTAGGCCTACCCGAAAACGCCGAGGCAGCCCGTCGCCCGCTCGGCAGCCTGCCTGAAGATCAGCAAGCCGTGATTATCGACGAGTTAGGGCGCAGCGCCCTCACCGCCATCTATCGACAGCTGTTGTTGAGCGTCATCACCGAACTATGGGTGGATTACCTCACGCAAATGGAATCCCTGCGAATTTCAGTGGGGCTAGAGGCTTACGCCCAGCGCGATCCGCTGGTACAATATAAAAGCCGGGCGGCGGAGTTATACGGCACGTTGCAAAGCAATATCCGCTATGCCGTTTTGAACGGCATGTTTACCTACCGCCCGCGCGAGCTGAGAATGGCGCAATCGGCGCCGACAGCCCGGCCCGATGAAGTTCCCAGCGCCGAATCCGCCCCGGCGGAGGCGCTCGAACCTGTGCTGGCGGGGCAGCCGACCCAGGCAGCGCCCCAAAAGGACGAAGACAAAAAGCGCAAACGCCGCCGCCGCTAATTCGTTTCAGCTCAACCAGGCGTTGGTTGTTTGCAAAGGCGGGTGCATCTCTTGAATAAAAAATCGCCATCCTGGCCGACGCTCTCCGCCGGCGATGCTCCGTATAGGCTCACTCCACGGAGCATCGCCGGCGCACCTTCCAAGCCCGTCCTGGGCGTCATCAAAGGCAGCCATACAATCTCTTTCTCCCCGGTCGGCAAAATAGACGGAATTTCGTTCGACTTTTTAATGAACGCCAGGAAAACGGTGTGAATCTTGTTTGCCAACGCCCACCCACATTTGCCAGCGGAATACTACAAGCATCTGCCCAAGGTAGATTTACATCGCCACCTGGAAGGTTCGCTGCGCTTAAGCACATTATTGGAGATTGGGCGTTCGCATGGCATGCCCTTGGGCACAGGCAAGCTGCGCGATATGGTGCAAATCCAGGCCGAAGACAACCTCACCTTCGAGAACTTCCTTTCAAAATTTCAAAACCTGCGCATGTTCTACCGTTCGCCAGAGGCCATTCACCGCATTACCCGCGAAGCCATTGAAGACGCCGCCAAGGATAATGTGCGCTATCTGGAGCTGCGTTTTACCCCCCAGGCGCTCAGTCGCGCCGAAAGCTTCCCACTCTCTGAAGTGATGGATTGGGTAATCGACGCCGCCGCCCTGGCCGCGGCCGAGTTTGACGTGCAAACCCGCCTGATTGCCAGCGTTAACCGTCAAGAATCGGTGGAGGTAGCCCAGCAGGTCGTCCGCCTAGCGGCGGATCGCATCGAGCGCGGGGTGGTCGGCCTCGACCTGGCTGGCAACGAGGCCCACTTTACCGGGCAAGTGTTTGCGCCCGTGTTCCGCGAAGCCCGCCAGGCGGGGCTGCACATCACCATCCATGCCGGCGAATGGGGCGGCCCCGAAAATGTACGCATTGCCATCGAAGACTTGAGCGCCGAACGGATTGGGCATGGTGTGCGCGTATTAGAAGACCCCCTCACAACCCGATTAGCCCGCTTGCGCCAGGTTGTGTTCGAAGTGTGTATCACCAGCAATTATCAATCGGGGGTCATCCCCCCCCTCACTTTGCACCCCATCACCCGCATGCGCAACCTGGGGCTGAATGTCACCATCAACACCGATGATCCCAGCATCTCGCAAATTCGCCTATCCGACGAATATCGATTGGCGCATGAAGACCTGGGGTTAAACACCCAGGCGCTGCACGAACATATCCTGGCCGCAGCGCAAGCCGCTTTTCTACCGCCCGAAGAAAAGGCCCAGCTTGTGCAGCGGCTTAAGCTGGCGCTACAAGCCGCGCTTTAGCCGCGCTGCTCCCACACCCGCACACATTCTTGCAGAAAGGCGCGCACGCCCGCGTCTGCCACATCGTTAATCCCATCATATTCCACGCCATCCACCAACACCACAATCCCCTTCTTGTCATGGTCGTGTACAGTGATGACCTGCTTTCGAAAGGGCGAATCCGGCAACCGCTCTTGAACGATTTCATCGACCTGGGCAGCGATGCTCTTAGGCGGCGCCGGCGGTTCTTTGCCGGTTTTGCGGGGCGTAAAGGCATTCGCAACAATATCGGAAATATCCAGGCTGGGCGGCGTTGGCGGCTCGGCCCTCACAGGCGAGAGCGGGCGTGGGCCTGGCGCAGCCGGGCGTTCATCATCCGGCGCTGTGGCCGCCAGCGCAGCCGAACGCAGCGCGTCGAGGTCTAAGCCAGACGGCGGCAGACCTGCGCCGGAAGGTGGTTTGTTGGCCGGGAAAGCTCCCTGGTGGGACGCCTCCGCCCCGGAAGACGGCAGATTGACCGGGCGCGGCGCGCCCACACTGGGGGGCGCTTTACTGGCTGCCCCTGTCGCCGCAGGCGGCGGGGGAGGCGTGAGTGTCTCTAACCCCGTCATCCGCCCCACTTCGGCCAACAGATTGTGCAAGCGAGTGCGCTGACCGGCGCTGAGCGCGGCGCCATCTTCAATCATTTGATGGTCTATTTCTATCACCAGTCGCCCCTGGCGGCGCGAGCGCCACACCCGCGCCTGTTCCACCAGGCCCTGCCTGCCGGCGGCTTCACTCGGCGGCGAGGCTAATAATCCCGCGGCCACAAAACCCGCCACACCCCCCACCATCAAGCCAATTACGCCCACCAGGATGATGGGCAATATCGAAGCTGTAAGTTCCGGCTGCATGTTAACCTCCAGGCGGCAAAACCTGGCACACCGGGCAGATATGCGTGCCGCGCTGCCCTACCACCAAACGCTCTATTAACGCGCCGCAGTGCGAACAAGGTTGGCCGGCGCGTTGATAGGCCCGAAAATGATTCTGAAAATCGCCGCCGCGATACACCCAATCGAGGCTGGCGCCGTTATGCGCGATGCCCTCTTGCAGAACCGCCCGGATGGCATGCCACAGCCGACCAACCTCGTCGGCGTCGAGGGTGTGCGAAAGCCGCTGCGGATGCAGCCGGGCCAGGTGCAGCGATTCATCGGTGTAAATATTGCCCAGCCCTGCCAAAAAATGCTGGTCTAGCAAGAGCGGCTTAAGCTGGCGGCGCTTCTCTTGCAAGCTCTGAAACAGCTGATCTTCGGTAAATTGCGCTTCAAGCGGCTCCGGCCCTAAGCCGCCCACCACCGTTTGCGCATCTTCCACCAGCCAGGCCCGCCCAAACTTGCGCGCATCGCTGAAGGCCAGGCGCTGTCCGTCAGTAAACTCGATCAATATTCGGTCGTGAACCCCCCACGGCGCATCGCCGGCTTCCACGCGCAGGTCGCCGCTCATCCGCAGGTGAAATAGCAACGCCGCGCTTGAAAGGTGAAAGATCAGAAATTTTCCCCGCCGCCCCACCTCTTGCACCATCTGACCTGGCAGCCATTGCATAAACGCAGACGGTGGGGGCGTTGCCAGGGCGCGCTCCCACAATAAGCGCGCCGATTTCACTTGCGCTCCGCTTAGCTGCGCTGCCACCCGGCGGCGGATGGTTTCAACTTCCGGAAGTTCTGGCATCGTGTTTAACCGCCGCTCCACTCGCCCCGTAAGACGCCCATAATCAATTCATCAACATACTGCCCATCTTTATAGTTTGCCTGGCGCAGCCGTCCCTCGTGCACAAAACCCACCTTTTCGTAACAGTGAATCGCGCGGGGGTTATTCGAAAACACACGCAGCCAAATGCGGTTGAGATTAATCGTTCTAAATCCAAAATCAAGCAGCAGCTGCATGGTCTCAGCGCCGTAGCCCTGGTTCCAATACTCCTTTTCGCCCAGAACAATCCCCAGTTCAGCCGAGCGCACCCGCCAATCCAAATTATGATAGCCGCAGTTGCCAATGGCCTTCCAATCATCGCCCTGGCGCGCTTCGATCACCATCGGGCGCTCATACGGATCGCGCTTGCTCAACCCATCGAACCAATCTTCTTCTGCGGCCTGCGTCATCGGCAGCACCATCAACAGCCCGGCGGTCACTTCAGCATCGTTGAACCAGCGCACAAACATTGGGATGTCGCTGCGCTCAGGCCCGCGCAGACGGATACGATTTCCATAAATCATTTTGTTAAACTCTCCACCGCCTGCCAGGGCGAAAGCCGGCGGAATAGAATTTCTTCCACTGTGTAATCAAACTTTTCTTCCGGCACATGGTCGCGCCACCGGCGCATCAGGGCTTCCCGCAGCAGAACATTTAATTCAGAAGCCAGGCGCGCCCGCTCTCGCCGCTCTAACTCCCCGGTCGATTGTAAGTGTTGGTAGTGCCCGGCAATCGCCTGGATCAACTCATCCAGCCCCTTGCCCGTCACGGCCACAGTTTTTACAATCGGCGGCATCCAAAAATCGGCCGGGGTGGCATCGACCGGCGGCTTAGCCTGGAAACCGTGCCCCGCCTTTCCCGCCCCATTCTGAAAGATGTGCGCCATCGGATGGCCTAGCTGCAAATTGCTCTTTAAGGCGCGTTCGGTGCTCTCCACTCCTGGGCGGTCGGCTTTGTTAATCACCAAAATATCGGCGATTTCTAAAATACCGGCTTTAATCGCCTGGATATCATCCCCCAGGCCGGGCGCTTCAACCACCAGGGTGGTGTGCGCCAGGCGAGCGATATCCACCTCCGACTGGCCCGCCCCCACGGTTTCGATGATAATTCGGCGGTAACCGGCGGCGTTGAAAGCCGTGGTCATGGCCGAAGTCGCCACGGCTAACCCGCCAATCGAACCCCGCGACGCCATCGAGCGAATGAACACGCCGGTGTCGCCGCTCAGATCGCGCATCCGCACCCGGTCGCCCAAAATAGCCCCGCCGGTAAACGGACTGGAAGGATCGACCGCCAAAATCGCCACCCGCTCATCGTCCTCCCCCTCCTGGCGGCGGTAATGGATCGCCAATTGATTGACCAGCGACGACTTGCCCGTTCCCGGTGCGCCGGTCACCCCAATCAGATGCGCATTTCCGGTATGCGGATACAGTTCATTTAGGGCGCGGCGCCCTTCGGGAGTCTCATTTTCGATTTGCGTTAGCAGCCGCGCTAAAGCCAGGCGGCTGCCGGCCAACACTTCTTGCGCCAGGCTCATGGGTTAGACATCCGCAGGCGAGGCAACCGCTTTTTGAATGTCTTGCACAATCGAATCGGTTAGCGTGCCGGGGCCATACACCCCGCTCACGCCCAATTCCAGCAGGCGCGGCGCGTCTTCGTCGGGGATAATCCCACCGATGAACACTTTCACATGCGCCTGGCCGTTTTGGCGCAGCAGCGCTAAAATGCGTGGGGCCAGGGCCATGTGCGCCCCCGAAAGAATGGAAAGCCCCACGGCATCCACATCTTCTTGCAGGGCGCTCTCGGCGATCATCTCCGGCGTTTGCCGTAAACCCGTGTAAATCACTTCCATACCGGCATCCCGTAAAGCCCGCGCCACCACTTTCGCGCCGCGATCATGTCCATCCAGGCCGGGTTTTGCCACTAACACGCGAATCTTCTTTTCAGCCATATCTATCCTTCCATCAAAAATTGATAACCGCCGGGGCTAATCTAGCATCCTCCCCAAAACCACCCTAAGGCTGGGTTGTTGGCGCAACCGGCGCGTCCGGCGTAGCCGCGCCCGCCAATGGGGCGACAGTCGCTTCCGGCGTACCCGTACCGGCCATCTGGGTGCTCAGGGCTTCGGCAGCCATAATAGCTTTGGCCTGGTCAATTAACGGTATCGCCAGGTTGATCGACCGCACCGCATTAATAAAACCACCCACCGGCAAACAAATGTCGCGGCTGTCCACGTTGCCATCGCCGTTGGTGTCGGCCACGATGCGGCAATCGACCAGGGTGTCGTTGCGGCTGCCCGTCCCCAGGCGGGTGGGGATGCCCACCATCAAGCCGCGGCTGTCCATCACCATGCCGCCGCTCGATCCCCCGGAAATGGAAGCCGAGGTTTTGATGAACGAACGCTCGCCATAATTTTTCGAGGCGGTAAACCCGCCCACGTTGCCGGTTGTCAGGGTGATGGTTTGTCCTCCAATCCCAGGGTAGCCGATGATGGTTAACGCTTCGCCAAGCTGGAGCGTGTCCGAATTACCCAGGGGGATCACCCGCAGAGCAGCCAGTTCAGCCGGCGGGATGGGCTTATAGCGCAGATTCGATACAATCCGCATCACCGCCACATCCATATCTTCATCCACCACCAAAGGTTCGGCATAGTAAAGGTCTTCCGGCGGCTGGGCGGGGTCGAATGCAATTGCAATCACCCAAATATCCGGGCGATAGTCCTGGCCTGGCGTCACCAGGTGGGCGTTGGTGAGGATAAGCCCATCCTGCGAGACGATTGTTCCCGAGCCTGTCCAAACTTCTTTGAGATAGCTCGAATATTTCACCTTGGCGGTGATCTTCACCACGCCGGTATAGGGAATAACCAACGATGTGGGGGTCGCCTCCGGAGGAACCGGGCTAAAGGTGGGCAGGGGAAGCGTCGCCGTGGGAGGGATAGGCTCGGTGGGGGCTTGAGCCATCTGAGGCATATCGATAAGCATTCGGAAACCTGTGCGGGCCTGGTATTTTCCGGCCATCACCGCCACATCGCCCACCACATCCCCGGTAGAGAACGGCGCCAGGATAATTTGAAACTGCCGCCGGTCGCCAGGAGCCATCAAAAATCCAACCTGATAACCCGTCTCGCTGCCATAATCGGTATGGTTGAGCGTACCGGGCACCAGCGACGCTACCGCGGCGGCCTCTGTTACAGATTTAGAAAGCCGAATTTCATCCACCGTGAGGTATTCTGAGGTATCATTTTGCACGGTCACAACCAGGTAGGTTTCTTTGCCTACTTCGGCCACTGGCATGGCCTGGATATAGACGCGAATCGCTCCCTGCGCACCGGGCATCAGGGCCGACTTACCCAAGAGCAAGTAAGCCGCTGCGCCCACTAAGAGCAGCGTAACCACGCCCATCACGATTAATGCCAGGGTCATTACGGGGCTGCGTTTCATTCTACCCATTATAATACGGCTTAACCCGCATGAGAATCTTTCGTACCAAACGTAAGACAATTGCTTTGATAATCGAACCCGACGGCAGCCTGACGGTGCGCGCTCCCCTGCACATCTCCCAAGCCGAGATCGAGCGCGCCATCCACAGCAAAGCCGCCTGGATTCGCGCCCGGCAAGCCGAGGCGCTGCGCCGCCCCCCCGCCCCGCTCGACCAGCAAGCCTGGTTCCTGGGAAAGCAGCTGCCCATCGAATGGCGCGCCGCCGCCTCGCCGGCGCTCGAGCTGCAAGGCGAACGCTTTATCGCCTCCACCCAGGTGCAGCCCCAGCTGGCGACATACTTTCAAGAATGGTATCGCCAGCAAGCCCGCCGCATCATCGCAGAGCGCCTGGCGCAGCTCGCCGCGCTGCACCACCTCCCTACCTGCCGCCTGCGCATCACCTCCGCCCGCACCCGCTGGGGATCGTGCAGCAGCAGCGGTTATTTGAATTTCAGCTGGCGGCTGGTGCAAGCCCCGCTTGAGATCATCGACAGCGTGATCTTGCACGAACTGGCGCATCTAAAGGTGCGCAACCATTCGCCCGCCTTTTACGCCTACCTGGCCCAACTAAACCCGGCATGGAAGGTGCACCGGCAGTGGTTAAAACAGCACGCCGCCGAACTGCTGCTGCGCTGAGAGGCGGGCGGCGGTCGAAAAGGCTAAGCCATCAAACCGGAGAGACAACTATGCGATTGATAATAGTAAAGAGTTTGGCGATTTTAATTCTGCTCGGCCTGGGCGCTTGCAATCTGCCGGCGGCCTCCACCGAGGCGCTTATGCCCACCTCCGCCACGGTGTTTGCGCCCGCCATCGGCGCGCAGGAACCGACCGCCCCGCCCCCCATGGAGATTCCCACCCAACCCCCCGCCATCGAAACGCCCTTCACCCCCCCCACCCCGAACGCGCCCCCGCCCAGCCCACAGCCGGTAGATGCGCCCACCCTGGAACCAACCGCCGCCTTGCCAGATAAGCCCGCCGGGCCTCAGCTAGGCTTCTTGCAAGATAAAAACCTGTGGCTGCTGGATGCGCCCGGCGCGAGCGCTTACCAGGCCACCACCACGGGCGATATTATGGGCTTCGCCTGGTCTCCCGATGGAGAAAAAATCGCCGTCTACCGCGGCGAGCAAGTTTGTTTGCTGAGGCGAGACGCCGCCCCCACCGGCGAATGCGTTAACCTGGGGCTAGAAGCGCCCGCCTCGCAGATCGAACGCCGCCTGGTGTGGTCGCCCGATCAAAAAATGATCGCGCTTTGGAACCCAAGCAACCCTTGGGATGAAGACGCCCTGGGCTGGTTGATCGTCTCGCTCGAAACCAAACAGGTCAGCTTCCGCATTCAAGACCCGGTAGATTGGGGCGCCTCGCTGGCCCCCAATAACGAACCCGGCGGCATCACCGGCGAGGCGCTGTTCCTGGCCGATGGCAGCCTGGTTGGCACACTCACCCACCGCCTGTTGTGCGGCCAGGGTGGCTGCCATTACCAACTTTTCACCTTCGATCTGGTAAAGGGCGGCTTCCAACCTTACCCAAATAAACCCGAAGAAGGCTGGAGCGAAGGCCAACATCTGCTTTTGAGCCACGACGCCAAAAACCTGCTCAACTATGGCGTGTTTTTAATCGATTGTAAATCCTTTGTCACCTTTGTCGATCTGTTCGACCTGGCAAACCAAACTCGCCGCACCTGGAACCTGGACGGCCAGGCCGTATCTACCCTGGCATTAAACCCCGCCACCGGACAATCCATCCTGGCGCGCACCTCGGCTTGCCCGGCGGCCGCCCCCGAAACCCCGGTGTGGGCGCAAAATTGCGGCCTCACCCAGGGATTCGATGTTTACCCGATGCAGTGGTGGCAAGCAGACGACGTTTTCATCGACCTGCCCCCCGGCCTTGCCCCTGTGTGGTCGCCCGATGGACAAACGCTGGCCTTCCGCTCATGTTTGTCGCAAGGCGCAGATGGCAAATGGAACCCCGATCAGGCCGTGCCCGCCGCTTTGTATATTTGGGACGCCGCCGGCGGAACCATTACGCCGGTTGCAGCCGGGGTGCAGCCCCAATGGAGGCCATAAACCGATCACGGAAATGATGTTACCACCGCCTCGCCGCGGCCCCACCGCCCCGGTGGCGGCTTTAACGCACCCTGGGTTGAATGCGCCTGGGGTGGATACCCGGTTTAATTAACGGTATTTCAAAAGGAACAATCGCCTGAATGGTGGAATAAGATTTTGGCGTTATAGGTATAATACAACTCTGATGAGGCTGCCCCGTCCTATGCACCGCTCTGCATTGATTATTCGCTTGGGCATACTGGCGATATTAACGGTTCAATTAAGCTGCAACATGCCCAACCGCATAGGGCAAGTGCTGCGCACCCCCACGCCCACGCGCAGCCCCACGCCGACTCCCAGTCTCACGCCCACGCCTACACGCACACCCACCCCGTCCCTCACTCCCACCCCTTCCGCCACACCCACCTCCACCGGCACACCTACACCCCCCACCCCCACCACAACCCGCACGCCCACGCCGCGTCCGCCCACCATCACCCCCGCCCCCAACCAGATGGTCTCTGGCGCAAACGCCTGGGAGCTGATCTCTCTCGAAACCCGCGATCGCATCTCCGCCATCGGCAGGGTGTTTTACCCTCCCACCTCGCGCGATCCCCTGTCTTCCTATACCTTCCTGCGGATCAATTTCAACTGTGTTTCCGGCGCATCTCTCATCAGCCTCTACACCGGTCAGGATTTGGGACTGACCTTTATCTACCAACCGGCCGGCTATTCCGATATCACCATTGAAGATTACCAGGGCGCGCGCTACCTCGCCACGCTGATTGGCTCTTGTTGGCTGGCTGTACCCATGCCCAAAAGCGCCATCGAGAAGGGAAATTTCAGCCTGCGCTTTAAAAACTTGCCCCCGTTCGCGCTTAGCCTGGGGCAGGGCGCGCCCGATCTGCCGCCGTTGCTGTTCGTCTCGCAGCGCGACCTCAACACAGAAATTTATCGCCTGGACTTCTCCGGTTTAGAAGCTACCCGCCTGACGAACAACCTCAGCGCCGACACCCAACCGGTATGGTCGCCCGACCGCGCTGAGGTGCTGTTCGTCTCCGATCAAGACGGCAACCAAGACCTTTTCCTCATGCCGGCGGATGGCGGCCTGGCGCGCAATCTCACCGCCTCCCCCTACCTGGAACGCGCTCCCGCCTGGAGCGCCGCCACGAATACCCTGGCCTTTGAAAGCAACCGCCAGGGCAATTGGGAAATCTTTAGTATGCAATTAGATGGCAGTGGGCTAACTAACCTCACCAATCACCCCGAAGCCGATGGCGCGCCGGCGTGGTCGCCGGATGGACGGCTGGTGGTTTTTCATAGTCATCGCGACGGCAATTGGGAAATCTACCTGATGGCGTTTAACGGCGCTAACCAACGGCGGCTGACCAATCACCCCGCCGAAGACGTTTCGCCCATCTTCTCGCCCGATGGCGAAAGTGTCCTGTTCTGGTCGCATCGCGATGGAGGTTGGGGCCTCTACCTGCTTAGCCTGACCGGCGGCGTACCGCAGCCCCTGGTGCAATATCTCAACCCCGGCGAAATGCCCGCTCCCGCCGCCTGGTCGAAAGACGGGCAATATATCGTCTTCGCCACGCAGCGCGAGGGGCAGATGGAACTCTATCGCCTGCGAGTGGCGGGCGGCGAAACGCTGCGCCTGACCGAAAACGAAGACGATGACGACCAGCCGGGCTGGTAAGCGGCGGCGGAGGGCCGGCGGCTAGCGCTTCTGGTCGCGCAGCCGCTGCTTCGCATCCTCCCCAAGAAAAGCCGCTTCAAGACCATTTCGCTGCACCTGGCGCAGCTGTTCCATCGAGAAACCCGCCGCCGGCGCGGCCACTTCATATTCATAACGCAAATCAATGCCGCTGATGCCGGGATCGTCCGTGTTCAATGTGACGAGCAGGCCGCGCTCCAGGAACGCTTTGGCGGGGTGAAGCGCGTATTCGCTGATGGTTTGCGTTTGCAAGTTGCTGGTCAGGTTCACTTCCACACCCACCCGCTGTTCGGCCAGGTAATTGAGCAAAGCCGGGTCGTGTTGGGCGGCCACACCATGCCCAATCCGCTGCGCGCCGAGTAACTGCAGCGCGTCCCAAATGCTTTGGGGGCCGGCGCTCTCCCCGGCATGAACCGTGGCCTGCCAACCCGCGGCGTGCGCCTTGCGGAAGTGTTCCACAAATAACCGCGGCGGAAAGCGTGCTTCATCGCCCGCTAAATCCAGCCCCACAAATTCGTCGGAGCGCGGCAGCATGGCGTTTAGCTCCTGCCAACCTCGTTCCGGGCCGTAAGTGCGGCTGATTATGCCGATCAGGTTAGCAGTCACGCCAAAATCTTGTTCGCCGGCGCGCACCCCCTCAATCACCGCATCCACCACACCTTCCAGGTGCAAACCGTGCGCCTCCGCCATGAACATCGGGCTAAACCGCAGCTCAACGTAATCCACCCCTTCCAGGTGGGCGTCTTCCACATTTTCGTACGCCACCCGCCGGCAGGCGTCGTAATCGGCCAAGGCGTAGATCATCCAACGGAACTTGGCGAGGAAGGCCATCACACCGGGTTGGCTCTCGGTAATCTGCACCTGGGGGCGCAGCTCTTCCAGGGTTGTGAAGGGAAGCGACAGGCGGTGCTGATGCGCCAGGTCGAGGATGGTTTGCAAGCGAATGCTGCCATCGAGATGGCGGTGTAAGTCTACCAGCGGAAGATGGGGATCAATCATAGAGGTTAAGATGGGCGGCGGAGTGCGCCACGGCATGACCGCAGCGCACTCTCTGGAAAATCCTATTGACCGGAAAATTGCTTAATTAAGTTCTCAAAATACGCCAGCGGCTGAGCGCCCACAATAGGCGTACCGTTGAGCACAAAACTGGGGGTAGATTGCACCCCAATTTGTTGGGCGATCTGGGTATCGGTGGCGATGAGTTCGGTATATTTACCAGAATCCAGGCACTCGTTAAATGGCCCCGCGTTCAAGCCCAATTGGGCTGCAAACGCCTTGAGATTCTCTTTGGAAAAATCTCCTTTATTCTCTCCGCCTTGCTTATCCCATAACAGATCGTGGTATTCCCAATACTTATCCTGATCGGCGGCGCATTCGGCGGCTTCCGCTGCGAATTTACTTTCGTCGCCCAAGAACGCAAAGTTCCAATAACCAAAACGAACCGTGCCTGTACTGACATATTTTTGATCGATAAGACGCCCCGCGTCTTTGGCAAATTGCCCACAGTATGGTCACTGATAATCGCTGAACTCGATCAGCGTCACCTTGGCGTCTTCGGAGCCGCGCCAATGGCGCACCTGTTTAACCAGGAACTCCATGAGCTGCTGGTTGCCTGCCGCCTGCGTCTTCACCGCAGCAGCCGCCACGGTGGCGGTGGCCCGCGCCGCCACTGCTTCCGGCCCAAACTCACCGCGACCAAAATATCCCAGCAAAACACCTGCTGCCAGCATTACAACGCCAACCACCACCGCCGTAAACCACGGTTGCCTGGCTGGTCGCTCACCCATGGGGGCATCATCCAACCCGTCATCAGTCATTATTCACTTGACGATCCCTTCTTGAGAAAATGTAGAACATTGCTGCGCCATTATAACAGACGATGCCGCGCTTTTTATTTATGGTATACTAGACCTTGTTTGTCAACTCATACCCTTATATAACTGATGGAGGAACGATGAAATTTACTTCTCGTAGCTTTTTACTTGCAGCCGTGGTTCTTTTGAGCTTAGTGAGTATTGCCGCCGCCCCCTTAGCTAGCAGAAACCCCTTTGCCGGCGTTTGGAAGGGAACCGATATTGGTGATGGAAGTCAGATAACCGTTTCAATCGCCGGCGGCGTCTCCAAGCAAAACGTTTACCAGGTTAACTATGTCGATAAATACGTTGCTGCTTGCGGTGGCATCGCAAAGGCAACCGGTCGCGGCACGGTTGTGGGCGGAGTTTTGACCACCACCATGGCGCTGAAATGCAAAAGCACCGGCGCTGTGATCAACCCATCCTTCAACATTGGTATGGTTAAAAGCCCAACCCCTGGAACCCTTACCGACGCCAGCGGCACTACCTACAGCATCGCCCGTTACGCCAGCTGCAACGGTCGCTAGGCCCTACAGCTTACATTCTCCAAACTTAATCATTTAGCAACCTGGCTGCCCAAAATTACCTGGGCAGCCTTTTTTTATCCCCCATCCAACCCGCAGGCTTGCTTGCCAAAGGCGCAGTTTATCCTGTACAATGGGGCTATGGATATCTTTCCTCCGGCGCTGCAAACCCGCTATCAAATTACCCGGCTGCTGGGGCAAGGCGGCTTTGCAGCCGTTTACTTAGCCTGGGATACGCATCTAAACCGCCAATGCGCCATTAAAGAAAACCGCATCGCCACCCCCCAAGCGCAGCGCCAGTTCGAGCGCGAAGCCAAGCTGCTGGCCCAACTCCGCCACCCCAACTTGCCCCGCGTAATCGATCATTTTGCGCTGCCCGGCCAGGGTCAATACCTGGTGATGGATTT
Organism: uncultured Anaerolinea sp.; assembly: GCA_964531975.1. Taxonomy (GTDB): domain Bacteria; phylum Chloroflexota; class Anaerolineae; order Anaerolineales; family UBA4823; genus RBG-16-57-11. The sequence goes on from CAZHFU010000035.1 coordinate 32,898, forward strand.
TATCGAAGGCGAAGATTTGCTCCAGCTGCTCCACCGCCGTGGTCAACCCCTGGAAGAACGCGACGCCCTGGCGTATATTCTGCCGGTGTGCGATGCCTTGATCTACTTACACCATCAAGACCCTCCCATCATCCACCGCGATGTCAAACCGCAGAACATCATCCTTTCCCCCGGCGGGCTGCCTTACCTGGTGGATTTTGGCATCGCCAAGACCTTCTCACCGCACACCGGAACCACCTTAGGGGCGCGGGCCGTCTCATCCGGCTATTCACCACCAGAACAGTATGGGCAATCTCCCACCGACGAGCGCAGCGACCTGTATGCTGTGGCGGCCACGCTCTACACTCTGCTAACGAATTACACCCCGCCCGACAGCCTGGACGTGATGACCGGCGCCGCCCCGCCCGCCCCACCGGTGCAGGCGCTGAACAGCCGGGTTTCATCGCAAACCTCCGCCGCCATCGAGCGCGCCATGCAGCTTGAGCGCCGCCGGCGTTATCCCGATATGCAAACCTTCTGCCACGCCCTGGCAGATCAACCCCTGCGCGCCGCGCATCCCAGGCCAGGCGTGGCGCCGGGCGAGCATCCGCCCAACAAAACGCCTCCCCGCCGGGCCTCCACCGCCCCCTGGGGGTTTCCCCTGGCGCTAGGCGTGGGGGCGCTGGGCCTGCTGGGAATCATCCTCCTGATCTGGTTACTCGCCAACACCGACCGCCGCCCAACTGTGGCGGCCGCCGGCACACTCGAAAACCTCAACCAGGCTAGCGCCACATTCACCCAGGCCGCCCCTTTGCCTTCGACGCCCGGCGCGGGTGGCTTGCCGTCCAACCCTTCCCCCTCGCCGGATGCACCCACCCCTTCGCCGGTTATCCAGGCGAGCGATACGCCCCTCCCTTCCCCCACTCTCTTCCGCACCCACGTGGACGACGCTCCGATGATCGTCATCCCCGCAGTCGAATTTCGCATGGGCATGCGTAACAATGTGACCCAGTGGCATGTCGATTTATGCAACCAGTTCTCAAACTGCAACGCGGTGGACTATGAAGACGCCATGCCCGCCCACACCGTCGCGGTGTCAAAATTCCGCCTCGACGCCCATGAAGTCACCAACCGTCAATACGCGGCCTGTGTCGCCGCGCAGGTTTGCCCGCCAATTCAACCGGGCGCCCTGGCAGACTACCTGCCTGCCGCCTACGTCAATGCCCTGGAATACGCCGAATATCCGGCGGTGGGCGTCACGTGGGACAGTGCTAACCTGTATTGCAATTGGGTTGGCAAGCGCCTGCCCACCGAAGCGGAATGGGAGCGAGCCGCCTCCGGAGATGGCAGCGCCCTCTTTCCATGGGGCGACCCGCCCGCTGAAGATGTGCTCAACTTGGGATTAATGTTTGGAGACGCCGGCCCGCTGATGAACTACTGCGACGCTAAATGTCAATTTGCCTGGCACGACCTGGACAATGATGATGGTTGGGCCGGCCCCGCCCCGGTGATGAGCTACCCACCCAACTTCATGGGCCTCTACGACCTGGCAGGCAATGCCCAAGAGTGGGTGCTGGATTTCTACGATGCGAGCTTCTACGCCTACAGCGCCGCCTTCAACCCGGTCAACACCACCCCCAGCGCCTGCCCCAACCGAAGCGAGCTAAACGGTCATGTTGTCCGCGGCGGCGGGTGGAACAACGGCGCTTACCACGCCACCTCCCGCTACCGCCTGTGTTCCGAAGCCTGGCAGGCCAAAGCCTACCGCGGCTTTCGCTGCGCCGCGCCGTGAACGCTTACCCCTCGCCGCCGCCTGTGTTCCAAAGCCTGGCAGGCCAAAGCCTACCGCGGCTTTCGCTGCGCCGCGCCGTGAACGCTTACCCCTCGCCGCCGCCTGTGTTCCAAAGCCTGGCAGGCCAAAGCCTACCGCGGCTTTCGCTGCGCC
>CAZHFU010000036.1:0-31363 GCA_964531975.1 uncultured Anaerolinea sp.
CGCGCTTGCTCTCGGCCAGGATGCGGGCGGCTTCGCGCAGCATGGTGGTCTTGCCCACCGCCGGACGCCCAAGCAGCAGCAAACTCTTGCCGCTTTCGATTAGGTCTTTGATGATGTCGGTTGTGCCGTACACCGCCCGCCCCACGCGGGCGGTGAGGCCCACGATATGGCCGCGCCGGTTGCGGATGGCCGAGATGCGGTGCAGGGTGCGCTCTAGCCCGGCGCGGTTATCCGCGTCCACCTGCCCAATGCGCTCCACCACGTATTCGATGTCTGCCGGGGTGACTTCGTTTTCCAGCAAGGTCACTTCGCGGTTAACGAAGCGCGCCGTCGGCAGACGCCCTAAATCCATGATGATTTCTAATAAGTTATCGCTATCGTTCGCCGTAGTCACGGCTTTCGCCAGCGGCGGCGGCAGCACGGCTAACAGCGCCTGTAAATCGTCGGTTACTCGTTGATGTTCCATAGTCCTACTTACTCTCCAGTTGCGCCACGGGAGCGGTCATCTCTGGTTGTCCACCCTCCAGGGCGGGAATAGCAAAGCCCTGGCGCGCCTTAATCGGCGCGCTCAGGTTCTTTGCCATCACAGCCTGGCGCGGACCAGCCTCCGCGCCCAGTTCTTCCACCGCGCTTTCAAGCCAGGCCTGGTATGAACGTATGCATACATGCACCGGGCGGGCGCGGCGATTGGGAATCTTACATAACAAGTCTAGAAAATGCTCGGTCATATCGGCGGCGTCGGGGTGTACAAATGGCTGCGCCCAAATGCCGTGCAGACCATACTTTAAATCGACATACGCCAGTAGTTCGCCCTGACCATAATACACCATCCCTTTGGGGCGTTGGGTGGCAAACGGTTCGATTTGCTGCACCAGCCCCGGAACCAGGCTGTTATAAAGAATACGCACCGGCAGTTCGTCTTGCGCCCCGGCCGGCCGCCAGGTGAGGCCCTCGAAGCGCGCCGGCGGTTCATCGTCCAGCCGCCAGATGCGCTGCCGGGTGTAGATGCTAAAGGCGCTGCGCCGCAAGGTTTCAAACGCCGGCGAGCCTTCATCCACTTCGGCCAACATGCGTAAGGCCCCGCGTTCGCCGGAAAGCACTAACATATATTCGATCAGCGCCCGCGTGGCCGCCGAGTTGAGCGCATCTCGCGGGGTTAGAAAGGTGAGATGCGCAAACGGCTTGCCGGAGAAGTGCATGCACTGCCCCAAAATGGCGGCCGCATCGTTATCCCCGTTGGCAATACATGTGAAAACGCCCATCGAAGGCGCCAGGGCCGAGACCAACGCGCCGGGAATGAGCATCGCGCCGCGGGTTAACACCAGCGGCGTATCTAAAAAAACGCTCTCGTTTTGGTTGCGGTGCAGCGCCGGTAAATCGCGCCAGTCGAGCAAACGCACATTCATGGGTAATGTTATGGGCCGCCCGCCTCAACCAGGGATAAAAAGTACCGGTGAAAGCGGTCGTCGCTAGTAAGTTCCGGATGAAAAGAGGTGGCGAGCAGCCTGCCCTGTTGGGCGGCGACAATCCGCCCATCCGGCAGGGTAACCAATGCCTGGGCGCTGCCCTGCACCGACTCAATCAGCGGAGCACGGATAAAAATGGAGTGGTACGGGCGGTCTGAAAGACCAACCGCCTTGAAAGCGGGCACGTCCAGGTCGGTTTCAAAGCTCTCCACCTGGCGACCAAAAGCGTTGCGCTCCACGGTAATATCCATCAGTTCTAACAGCGGTTGGCTGCGGCGGGCGTCTTTCGACATAAAGATGGCCCCGGCGCACGTCCCCCAAATGGCGTGGTCCTGTCCAAACCGGCGCAGCGGTTCGATTAAACCATAAGCTACCGCTAATTTACCAATGGTGGTCGATTCGCCGCCCGGCATGATTAAACCCGATAGGTCGTCCAAATGCTGGGGCAGGCGCACTTCGGCGCTCTCTACACCCAACCGGCGCAGCATCGCGATGTGTTCAGCAAAGTCGCCCTGAAGGGCTAAGATACCAATCTTCATTAATGCGTTCTCTTCAAAAATCAATCCTGGCTGCGGGTTTGGGGCGGCAAGGCACGGCCCAAACCCGCAAATAGGTTAATGTAAAGCCTACCAGCCCCGTGCGCCGAGCAGTTCGCCTTCAGGAATGGTGGAAATCTGGCGACCTACCATCGGGCCGCCCAGGTTGCGACTCACCTCAGCCAGGATGTACGGATCCTGGTAGTGGGTAACCGCCTTGACAATCGCGACGGCGCGCTTGGCGGGATCACCCGATTTGAAGATGCCCGAACCCACAAAGACACCATCCACGCCCAATTGCATCATCAGGGCGGCGTCGGCGGGGGTGGCGATGCCGCCGGCGGCGAAGTTGACCACCGGCATACGGCCCAAGCGCCGGGTTTCCATCAACAGCTCATAGGGCGCGCCCAAATTTTTCGCCATCGTCATCACTTCTTCTTCGGGCATATTTTCCAGGCGGCGGATGTCGCCCAGCACAGAACGGGCATGGCGCACGGCTTCAATCACGTCGCCGGTGCCGGCCTCGCCCTTGGTGCGCATCATGGCCGCGCCTTCGCCAATCCGGCGCATGGCTTCACCCAAGTTGCGGCAGCCGCAAACAAACGGCACTTTGAAGTTGTGCTTGTTGATGTGATAAGCCTCGTCCGCCGGGGTGAGCACTTCCGATTCATCAATGTAATCTACACCAATCGCTTCCAAAATCTGCGCTTCCACAAAGTGGCCGATGCGGCATTTCGCCATCACCGGAATAGAAACGGTATCCATAATCTTCAGGATCAGTTCGGGGTCGCTCATGCGCGCCACACCGCCGTCGGCGCGAATATCAGCCGGCACACGCTCCAGCGCCATCACAGCGCACGCGCCCGCATCTTCAGCAATGCGAGCGTGTTCGGGCGTGACCACATCCATAATCACCCCCCCTTTGAGCATTTGGGCCAGCCCCTTTTTTGCTACAAACGTTCCAACCTGTTGTTCCATCTACAGCCTCCAGAACGGCGTTGTGCGCGCCATATAATAACCCCTGCCTCGCCACAGCGCGGCAGTACGTTTAAATGATTCTACCATGCGCCCGCAGGCATTGCAATCATCGTTATCCTACATTTGTGAACTGGAGATTGTAACACGGCGCGGCGGGGTGGCCGGCAAGGGTATATCTACCTGCGATCACTCTGTATAAAGCCGCGCGCGTTAGCGTTGGAATTGGCCCACACCAATTGAGCATTGCGTTTCAGGTAGCCCTCGTAGGCGGCAATGCCATCGTAGGCGCGCCAGCCTTCAAGGTCGAAGGCCAGCACCCCGCCGCCAATGCCGGCGGCGGGCATCCATTCGCCGTTGTATTTGCGGGCGATGTGCACATGCGTTCCGGTGGCGGAGCCGCCTTCGCAGGAAGGATGGCCCAGGGGCTGCCCGGCCTTCACCACCGTGCCGGCGCGCACACGATCTTGCGAGGCCAGGTGCAGATAAAACACATTCCAGCCGGTGCGTTCGTCGCCGTCGCCGTCGGTGTCTAGCATCACGCCCATCGAAGTATCGGCGCGCACAATCACCCCATCGGCTACCGCTGTGGCCCAACGGTCGCTCGAGGCGCAGCCCTGCACTTTAGAAGGCGGGGCGAAATCGAGCGCCGTATAGGGGTGCAAATTGCCCCACGCAGTGTGGGGGCCGCCGGTGAGCGCCCACACATCGCCGGGGCTAAAGGGCAGCAAGAAGAAGGGCTGTTCCAGACTGCCCGCCAGGTTGGGCTTCTGATCGGGCCACGGCTCGCCAAACAAACCCCGGTAGGTTTGCGCCAGCCCCTGCGCGCCAATCGCTTTGAAGTAGCGTTCCGGTTCGTAGAGCGTGTTGAAGAAGTGCATCAGGCTCACCGAAGCGGCGTTCTGCCAGGGGTCGATGCGTTCGACGCGCCCGTCTTGATGGGTGATCTGGCCGAGCTGCTCTTGCCGAAACAGGTAATAGGCGTCGTTGAGTTGGTTAGCCGCCCAGCCCAGCTGCAAGAACAACCCTTTGCGATTAACCGCTTCGAAGCCCAGGGGGTAGTCTTCAAAGCCGGGCGGCGGCAGCGGCTGCGAAAGCGCCCCGGATTGATATTCGAGCAGCGCCAGCAGTAAACGTGGGCTAAGGCTGTAGTTCATCGCCACCAGGTCGATGATCTCGGCTCCGGTGCGGTTTTTATCGGAGACATAGCCGCGCACGTTCTTCAACCAACCCGGATGAGCGTTGACAAAGGCGCTGGTATCGAAACCCACCTGAGCGGGACCGTTGACAAACTGGCTGTCGGGGATGATCTGGTACGGCGACCCCCACAGCGGCAGGTAATAGATGGGGATTTTCATCGGCATGCCGGGCGGCATGGTGGTGGCGCTGGCCGGGATAAAGCTGTTGGCGGCCAAAATTTCGGCCACGCTGGTGTTAAAGCGCCAGGCTAAACCCGTGAGCGTATCGCCAGACTGGGCGGTGTAATCCACCAGTTCACCGGGGGCGTAGCGCGGTCGTTCGGGGTAGGGCAGCGGCGATAAGACATCCGCCTGTTCAACGGCGCGACCCGCCAGCTGCGGGGCTTGGGCCGCCGCCCCGCCATCGGCCACATCGGCCGGCCAGTTGGGCAAGCCGCTCACCACCGGCCCACCGGGCAGCGGAGCGCACCCCGCTATCACCAGGATGATGCAGCACAGCAAGCGCAGTTTCATGGGTCGGAATCAGTGCGGGTGATGAAGGTCAGGTAGTTGGAACAGGTGCAGGCCACCAGGGTTTGGTCGCCACGGGTCAAAGTGCCCTTATAGGCCACGCCTGCACCGGAGGACACCCACCCACCCAGGTTGAAAGGCAGCGGCCCATAGGCGGGGATCCATTCGCCGTTAAATTTGCGGGCCAGGTGTAAATGCGTGCCGGTGGCAAGCCCGCCTTCGCAGGAGGGTTTGCCGATCACATCACCCTGGGCCACCCACTGCCCCTTTTGAACCCGCTCTTTTTCAGCAATGTGCAGATAAACCAGCACCCAGCCGGTTTGTTCGTGGCCGTCGCCGTCCAGGTCAATCACCACCAGGCCGGGGCCGGTGCGGGTGACCAGGCCCGCCGCGGCCGCCACGGCATAGGTGGGCGTGTCCACGCAGCCCGACGTTTGCGCGCCGGGGGCGAAATCGAGGGCGGCGTAAGCGCCTTCTTGTTCCCAGGCGCCATGCGGCCCACCGGTGAAGCTCCAGGTCCAATTGCGCATAAAGGGCAGCACCAAAGCCGGTTGGGCGGCCCCGGGCGGAAAGAGCGGTTCCACCCCGCGGGCGCGCTCCCACGGGTCGCCAAACATGGCCTGCAGCAGAGCCGGCAGCCCATTCTGCGGGCTGAGGGCGTCCACCCAATCCTGGCCGCTGCCGTGCTGAGCGAAGTAATATTGCAGCCCCGCCGAGCCGGCGTTCAGGTCGGGGGCCAGGCGCACCTGCGAGCCGTCTTTAAATTGAATGTGGGTCAGCCGCCCCTCACGATAGGCGTAATAGCCCGTGGAGAGCTTATTGACCGCCCACACCAGTTGATTGTACAGGCCTTTGGCGGTGGGAACCACCAACCCCATGGGGTAGTCTAACTGGTTTTGCCCCTGGGGCTGGCTATATACCCAGTGACTGTGATACTCAAGCAGCGCCAGGAGCAGGCGCGGGTTGACAGAATTCTCTAGCGCCACGCGCTCTAAAATTTCGGCCCCGCTTTTCATGCCGGTGCTTTTGTGCCATTCCTGGTAGGTGCTCAGATACCCACCGGCCTGGGCTACAAAGTCCAGCGTATCAAAGTTGGCCGCCGACGGCGAATAAACGAACTCGCTATCGGGGATGAGCTGGGTATCGGAAGTGACATTCGCCAGGCGGTGCGGCACGATGAGCAGTTGGCCGGGGTTGATGAAACCGGTGGGAGGAATGGCCTCCGGCGAGGTGATTTCGCCGGTTTGCACGCCAAAGCGCGTCGCCACCACGTGCAGCGTATCGGCGGATTGGGCGTAGTATAAGAGCGGGGCGGTATCTATGTCGGCCAGCTCGGGGGTGACGGTGGGGGTCTTCGGGCGCAGATCGATCACCGCGCCCGGCGGGGGAGCGTCGTCAACGCCGGGCGTGAGCGCCGCGCCGGCCGGCGGCTGTGGGGTGAGCGTGGGCGCACCCTGGCTGGCCTGGGCAATGGCGGTGAGTAGTTCGGGCGCGGGGGTGTACGGGCCTTCGGCTGTGGGCAGCCGGGTGGGGGTCTCGATCACTACCTCCGGCATGAGGGTGGGGCTTGGCGCAGCCGTTTGCGGCAAGATGTTAAGCGGCGTGGACGGCGCCGAAACCGCGGTGGGAACAACCACCACCGGCACGGAAATGACCTGCGCCACCGGCGGGGCGGCGTCGGTGGGGGGCCGCCAATACTGCGGCTGCGGTGCAGCACAGGCTGCGCCGATCCACACGATCCAGGCCAGGCGTGCTAATCTTCTAAACACTCTCTTCACCGTGAAATACCGTTATTGTCGATTCCAGCATAGGCTTCAATTTGGTCGGAGCCGTGCGTCAGGTAGCCGTCGTATTCTCGCGGCGTTCCGCTGGCGATCCAACCACTGAGCACAAAGGGGATGGCGTAGCCCGCCGGGATCCACTCTCCATTATACTTGCGCGCCAGGTGCAGATGTGTGCCGCTGGATATGCCGCCTTCGCAAGAGGGGTGGCCGATGCGATCTCCGGCCTTGAGCACCGCCCCCGGCTGCACACGCTCACGCCCTTCGACGTGCATGTACAGCACCACCCAACCGGTTTGCTCCAGGCCGTCGCCGTCTAGATCCTGGATCACCGCGCCGTTTTCGGCCCGCAAAATGCGCCCATCGGCCACCGCCGTCACCCAGTTGTCGTTTTCCACGCAGCCCAGCGCGCCGCCCGGCGGGGCAAAATCAATCGCCGCCCAGGCAGCGCCATCACCCCAACCCCCGTGCGGCCCACTGGTGAAGTACCAGGTGGCCCCTTCCTCAAAGGGCAGCTGCATGGTGGGCTGGAACAGGTCGTAGGGCAAAAGCGGTTCGATGGCGTAATCAAACGGAAAGCCAAACAAGCTGGTGTAGGTGGCGTAAAAGCCCTGCGGCGAAACCTGCTCTTCCCAGGTGGCCTGGTCGTAGAGCAGGGCGAACATCTGCTGCACAGCGGCGGTTCCCGCGTTGATCGTAGGGTTAATCGATATGATGCTGCTGTCGGCCAAAGTCCACGTGGCGATGCTTTCGCTGCGCCACAAGTAATAACCGCGGTTCAGGTTATTGGCCGCCCAGGCCAACTGGCGGTACAGCCCTTTACGTTTGGGGTCGGGCAAGCCGAGGGGATAATCCAGGCTGCTCTTCTTCGGGATGCGCTCGCTAAGCCAGCCGCTTTGATGCTGCAAAACCGCCAACAGCAGGCGCGGGCTAACCGAGTAATCACGCCCGATCTGGGCTACGATTTGCGCCCCGCTGAGCGATTGCTCATCGACTTCTTCTTTATACGACGCCAGGTAGCCGGGAGATTGCTCAACGAAGGCTTGCACATCGAACAACGCTGCGAAGGGGCCGTTGACCAGCTCGGAATCGGGCAAAATCTTAAAGCCAGGCCCGGCGGCCTGGGGGGTAGCCACCGGAATCACCAGCGATTGCCCCACGCTGAGCAGGTTGGGGTCGGTAATATCATTGGCCTCGACGATGAGGCCCACGTTGACGCTGTAGCGCGCCGCAATCATGCCCAGCGAGTCGCCCGGCTGCACCGTGTATTGCTCGGCTTCGGTGCGCAGAGCGGGCAGGGTGTGGGGCGCGTCGGGGGTGGGGGTAAGCTGCGGCCCGCCCGGCGTGCGCTGGGGCAACCAGGCCAGGGGGTCATCGCCGGCGGGTGCAGAAGCGCCATCCGCCGTGGCAGCGGCCGCCTGGGGCCGACTCTGGTTCGATATGCTCCAAAAACCGCCGCTTTCGCCGGGGAGGCTGCGGTTGCAAGCCAACGCCGCCCCGCCCAGCATCGCCACAATCAGCACGAAGGATAAATACCGTTTATTAGCGTTCATACACACGTGCCAATAATCATAACACGAGTTGTAAGGCGGTTGTCCTTACAACTTAGGCAGTTCAATAGACTGCTGCTTTTGATATTTGCCCTTCTTATCGGCATAGGAAATATCGCACTCCTCATCGGCCTCGAAAAACAGCACCTGGGCGATGCCCTCGTTGGCGTAAATTTTGGCCGGTAAGGGCGTGGTGTTCGAGATTTCCAAGGTGACGAAGCCCTCCCATTCGGGTTCAAAGGGGGTCACGTTAACGATAATGCCGCAGCGGGCGTAAGAGCTTTTCCCCAGGCAAACGGTGAGCACTTTGCGGGGAATGCGAAAATATTCCACCGTGCGGGCCAGGGCGAAGGAATTAGGCGGGATGATGCACACCGCCCCGGTAAAATCGACCATCGAGCGCGGGTCGAAGTTTTTGGCGTCTACAATCGCCGAATGCACATTGGTGAAGATCTTAAATTCATCGGCTACGCGTATATCGTAACCATAAGAAGAAACGCCATAAGAAATGACCCCATTGCGCACCTGTTGATCGGTGAACGGTTCAATCATTTTTTGTTCCAGGGCCATCTTACGAATCCAGTGATCGGGTTTTAGTCCCATCCATCCTCCGGTTAAGCGAACGGTTTAATGAAAGCTCACGATAGTGAGGCCGCCAGGCAGCACTTCCACCAACTCTTGGCGCAGGCCTTGCATAGCAAAAGTCAGGCGATACAAACCGGGCGGCAAATTGGCTGCGCCGAAGCTATCGTAGAAGGGCGGCAGCCCGCGCAGCGCCTTCTCTTCGTAGGAGCGCACGGTGGTCACGTAATCCACCGGCCCGCCATCGCCCTGCGGCAGGCGCTGCAGAACGATGCTCTCGATCTCCAGGTTGTTGCCATAAGAGTCGATAAAATTGCCCAACAGCGCGCCGGCGGCGGGGTTGGCCGAGCCAGGAGGGTCTTGCAGCCACACCACCGGGTTGCGCGATGCTTTGTAACTATTCTCGCCCAGGCGCACCTCGAAATGCAGATGAGGCCCGGTGGCGATGCCCGCCTGGCCCACCTTGCCGATCTCTTGACCCGCCTGGACATGCTGCCCCACCTGCACCGCGATTTGCGAAAGATGCCCGTAGAGTGTGAAGAACGGCGTGGGCGTATCGGGGTAAGCCGCCAGGAGCGCGGCTGGCGGTTGGTGACGAATCACCACCAGGCTGCCGTAGAAATTCATATATGGGCCGTAGAAAGTAATCGGCCAGGCGCCGTGGGGCGAGGTGGGGTCTTGGTCGCCGCCGGCCACCACCACTTCCCCCTCGCCGGCGGCCAAAACCGGCGTTGCATAGGCGTTGAGGAACTCAACCCCGTGATGGGGGTCGCGCATACCGCTCTGGGTGCTGCCAAAGGGGTAGGTCGTATCCCACTGGGGGTTGGCGGGGGCGGCGATGGGGCGCTGCAAGAATGCTGCGCCGGTGATAAGGCACAAATCCGGCGAACAGGGGGCGGGCGGCGCGGTGATTGTGGCCGTGGGGGCGGTCGAGGCCAGGGCGGCCGTAGCAGCCATGGGCGCGGTGGCGGTGGGCGGCGCGGCGGTGGGCGGCGCGGTGGCGGTGGGCGGCGCAGGGGGCGCACCCGCGGCAGACGTGGTGGGGAAGGCCGCCGCAGCCGAAGGGCCGGGGGCCGCCCGGCACGCGCCAGGCCCGCCAATCAGCAGCGCCAGGCTTAGCGCAGCGCGCAGCAGCCTGGCGCACGGCGCGCCGGCTTTCCCGGCAGTCATCGGCAGACGCAGGGCGCGGGGGTCACGAGCGGTGCGGGGCAGTGGCCGGTTCAAAGAGCGATTCGGCCTCGTTCTCGCATGTGTTGGCGAATCTGTTCTTCCACCACATCGGCGCGCGCCTCAATGGAGGCGAGTTCCTGCATCAGCGGCGCGCCGGGGGTGGGGTCGGTCATGCCGGCCAGGTTAATGCGCACATTGTAACCGGCGCCCGTCAAAGCCGCACGCGCCAGGGCCGCGCCGGTGGCGGCATCGCTGATGGCGTTAAGGTTGCCCGAACCAACCGCAATCTCAGCCAGCTCCATCACCTGCAGGGCCATTTGGGCGGTCTCCAGCGGCACCCGGGCGGCGTGTAGGGTGGCTTCTTCCACTGTCTTCAGGCGCAGCGCAGCCTCTTCTTCGGTATCGCGCGGCAGCTTAAAGGCCAGCATCACTTCATTAAAGGCCGCCGCGTCTCGCTCGATGCTCTCTTTGAGCCGGCGGCGCAGCTTTTCAGATTGTTCTAACATGCTGAACATCTCGGCCTCCACCGCGGCGTATTTCTTCTTGCCCAAGGTCAGGCGCGCCACCATCGAAACCAGGGCTGCGCCGGCTGCCCCGCTATAGGCGGCGGCAGACCCACCGCCAGGCGCAGCAGTGCCCTCAGCCAGGGCCTCCAAGAAGTCTGGCTCAGGCGTTCCACCGCCATCAGCCAGGGCGTTAGCCAACCGATATTCTAAAATTTGCTCTGGCTCAAATTGATCGAGCTGCAAATACCAGCGGGCCGCATCCACCAGGGCGTCTTGCGGAATGAGGCCCACCAATTCGCTGTGATGAATGCCCACGCCGTAGCGCTGCGCTTCGCGGCGGATCATTTCCACCACCTGCGCCAGGGGGGTGCCGCGGAAGTTGGTCAGGTTCATCGAAACTTGCGCCCGGCCATCCACCAGCAAACCCAGCCCTTTCACATAACGCAGCCCACCCGATGAATGCCGCACCGCCTTGGCGATCTTTTTGGCAATGCTTACATCATCGCTGGTGAGGTAAACATTGAATGCCACCAGGGGGGCGCGGGCGCCAATCACGGTGGCCCCGGCCGGCCCCACCTTGCGCGGGCCAAAATCGGGGTCACGCGCTGGGTTGACGCCCATCTCTTCCTTGAGGGCTTCGTATTGGCCGCGGCGGATGTTTTCCAGGTTCACCCGCTCTGGCCGCGTGGCGGCTTCTTCATAAAGATAAACTGGAATATTGAGCTGTTCGCCCACGCGTTTGCCCAGGCGGCGCGCCATTTGCACACACTCGGCCATGCTCAGGCCCTTAATCGGTACAAACGGCGCCACGTCGCTGGCCCCAATGCGGGGATGCTCGCCCTGGTGTTCATCCAGGTTAATCAGCTCGGCGGCCTTAGCGATGGCGCGAAAGGCGGCCTCCTCCACGCCGTCCGGCTCGCCCAAGAAGGTTAGCACAGTGCGGTTGTGGTCGAGGTCGGAATGGCGGTCTAACAGGCTAACGCCGCCCACCGAAAGGATGGCCTGGACAATGGCCTCAATCACCTCCGGCCGGCGAGCGTCGGAAAAGTTGGCAATACATTCAACAATTTGATTTGGCATAGCCACGAAAGCCCTTCCCTAAATGTGATGCTGGGTATTATATCCATAGATCATAAGCTTGGGCTAAGATTGCCGACGATTGGCGATTCAGGTTAAGGGAAGACGGCCGCTGATGGCTATTTACTCGACGCCAGGCCAAATGTTGCGGAATTCGAGACGCTGATGTGCTACATTAGTTACGCATCCAGGTCAAACATGGGGGCGGGCGCTCGGTAGGGGAAGCCCCGCCCCGTCTTCTTTTGTTTGAGCGAAAGGCGCACCAGCCAGGTCGCCGGCGGTCGCCAGGAATAACAAGGCGCCGAAGGGAACCAGCGCGCTCCACATATCGTTGCCGATCTGCATAGCAATGTAACGCAGCACATAGGGCAGCGCCAGGTAAAACGCCGTCGCCATCCACCAGATCAATCGTTTGCGCTGTGGCCCGGCGTTCTCCAGGTATTGAAAGGTGAATAACAGCGGGAACAACAGCACAACCTGGTCATAATTCCACGAATAGGGGGTAACGCACAGCGAAATGACGAGGATGAAGGAAAATGCGTACCCCAGCGAGCGCCGTTGATTGAGGCTTTCCATCACGCCCCAAACCAGCAGCGGCAAAATAATCAGCCATTGCAGCCAGATAAACCACCCCGGCGGCGAGGCGATGACATGGTGAAATAAGCCGTTCAGCGTGGGGGAAATAGCTCCATAGGTATAGAGTTTGCCAGAACCTCCCACTGTATAAGAAAGCCAAACCGCCAGCCAACCCGGCCTAACTATTTCGGATAATACCCCCAGCAACCCCACCGCGCCTGCCAGGCCGGCCAGGAACTTCCAACGTTTATTAACCAGCGCCCACAAGGCCAGGCCCGGAAAGAAAAACACGAATGGATTAGGCCGCAGCAGCAGTAAACTTGCCGCCGCGCCGCCTGGCAGGTCTTTATGCTTATATAGACAAGCATAGACAAGAATTAGCAATATCAGCATCAACATGCTGTACTGCCCACTCTCAATCACAATCAAGGTGGGTTCAAACAGCGCCATGACAACAACAAACAGGATGAACTCGGCGCGAGACGGGGCAGTCTTACGCTGGCGGATCACCCAGGCTGCGCCGGCAATCAGCAGCAGCTCGTTAACCAACAGCCACAGCGCAGCCCCCACCTTGATCGAAAACAAGGCAAACGGTATAAACAAGTAGGCGGCCGGTAAGGGGTAAAGGAAAACCGCATTATCCCGGTACACGCCCGCGAAATGCACATGCAATGCCTCCCAGGCTTGTGGGTCATAGAGATCAACCCCTTCCACAACGCCCCTGCCGCCCAAATAAATCAGCATAAAATCCGAAAAATCCCACCGCCCATGTACGCCGGCCAAGTAGTAATTCATATACAGCAGCAGGCCCACCAATAACACGCCCAACACAACCAGGGGGATAATGGTTGCCGCCCTGCCATAGCGCCTGCGCAAAGATTGATACATGTCGGGCTTAATAGATGTTTTCATGGGTTAATCTCGTCTATCACGCCCAATAAAGGGGTTAGCGTTTTCGCCCAGCTAAAACGCCGATGAAGAAATTGAAAAAATAGTACTTATAGGATTGGGACGTAAAAGCGCAGACTTGCATCCACTGTTCTAATTGGCGGGGGTCAAACACCGGCCCAATCCAAATTCCCAGCGGCGAATTTTTAAACCAGGTCTGAACGCCCAGGGGGCCAAAACGATATGGAACGCCGATAAATAGAAGGCCATCGGGGTTGACCAGGCGGCTCAATTCAAGCAGGGCCGGGGCAGGGTCGTCCAGGTGCTCCATCGTTGAGCTATTCCACACCAGGTCGAAGGATGCGCTTTTGAAAGGCAGATGGTTCAAGTCTGCCGCCACCACAGGGAGCTGTGGATCGCGCTGCCGGGCTTCCGCCAAGGCATGGAGATCAATATCCAGCGCCACACTGCAACCTACGCCAGGGGCCCGCGCCATGAGTGAACTGGCAAAGCCGGAACCCGAACCTGCCTCTAGCACATAAGCCGGCCGGTTGGAGGGCAAATGTTGGCAAAGAAAATGAACCAGCCGTTGGTTGAGCAGGCGGCGCAGGTGATCGTAAAGCCGGTTGAGCAAAGAGTCTGTTTCGCCTAGCTGCCACGATTTCCAAGGAGACATAGCTATGCCTGCTTTCGATAAACCAACAGCACCGAGCTGCCAAATGGAAGATTGAAGTGTTGTAATAAGGGGCGCTCTAGCCCCGCCCACCATCGCAGGCCGCCATTAAGCAAACCAGGCAAGGGGCGCAGCTCGGAACGAGGCGCTTCCAAAGGTTTACCCGGCGACCATTTAATCAGCCAACGGTAAACGGCCATGATGGGCAGAGTGGGCATATAAAAGTAGCTAAGCTTTTTTGGTTGGCCTGGAAACTCCGAAAACAAGCGCAGCACCCTCTCAGTAGTGTAGCGTCTGATAGCATGAACTGCTTGATGGTGCTCGGCAGACATCAGCCAATCGTAAGCGGGAAAAACAATACAAATATCACCGCCCGGTTTAGTCACTCGCAGCAGTTCGCCAATCGCCTGCCGCTCATCTACCCCCTCGCATTCTAATACATCGATGGAGACAACGAAATCGAAAAGGTTGGAGGCATAGGCAATATTGTTGATCGAAGCATTACACACCCGGTCGATGTGGCGGTTTCTCCAAAACGGGGCTGCATCTAAGGATAGATCAAATCCATAGGCGTGAGGGGTAATATTTTGACCGATCAGCTCCAGGGTGCGGCCGGTTCCACATCCGACGTCCAAAATTTTCGAATCCCGATTAGCGCCCAGGCTTATTAACAGGTCTTGCATGACCGCATGACAATGCTGATACCACCAATAAGCATTTTCCATTTGGTACATCGTTCGGTATTCATATGATTCCAAGTTTGTTACTCTTTGATCGGGTAAGGGTAGGTATCGGGGTCTGCGGGGTCGTAAGGCAAAGATTTTAAAATCAAGAACTCAGATTCCTGGTGAAAACGAATAACATGAGAGCATCCTGGGGGCAGGTAAATTCCCTGCCCGGTAATTAATTCTGTCTTGTGGCGCGTTTGGGTGTCGATATTCTCGATGATCGCCACAGCCGAGCCGCTTACCAGGAACACAAGCAAGGTTGTCTTGAGGTGGTAGTGATGGCCCAGTTCGCCTTGCGCGTGGAAACGTCCGACAATGACAGTGGCCCACAGCTGATCGCGACTGATTTCTTGAAACAGGCCGCGGGCATCGCTGCGGGTGAAAATCGGCTCAACGATATTCCAATCCATTATGTTATTTTCCTCAGCCGGGCGCTAAAAATGCGCAGCACATATTCCAGGCCTGTTTTCGTGAAGGCCCACAAACTGGGAAAGGATTTCGAAACGCCCTTCGTGCGATCTCGAAAATGATAGGGCATCTCGTACACCGTCAGCCCCTTTCTACGACAGGTGTAAAGAAACTCAATAAAATAAGCGCCGTAACCAGTGGGGATGATCGAAACGCTGTTGAACACCTCGCGGTGCAGAACCACAAACCCGCTGTCGTAATCTCTAATCCCATAGCCTAACACCAGGTTCGCCAGGCGATTGATCAGTTTGCTAGACAAAACACGAATTGGAGCGCGATCATCGACGCCGCCAGGGGCATAACGAGAGCCGATGACAATATCATACTCCTTCAACTTCTCGATCATCTGCGGCAGCAGGGCGGGGGGCATACACATATCAGCGTCCATCCAGCCTACGATTTGCCCACGCGATTCGATGATGCCGCGGTTGAAGGCGGATGCCAGCCCGCGGGTAGATACGCGCCGGATGATCTTTACGCGCGCATCGTTAAGCGTCGAGGCAACCCGCCAGGTCTCATCGGGCGAATTGTCATCCACAACGATGATTTCCAGGCTGTTGCCAAGATTCTCGATCAATCCTTGGATGGTATCCAGGATATTTTCTTTCTCGTTGAACGTAGCCAGGATAACTGAAACCTGTGGGTCTTCGCTTATCATGGCTCTATCCTTGGCGATAACATTC
This sequence comes from uncultured Anaerolinea sp., assembly GCA_964531975.1. Classification (GTDB taxonomy): domain Bacteria; phylum Chloroflexota; class Anaerolineae; order Anaerolineales; family UBA4823; genus RBG-16-57-11. The sequence continues at coordinate 15,369 of CAZHFU010000036.1, forward strand.
TAGCAAGCGTTGGCACACTTCTTCAATCTCCGCTTGATTGAGCGCCATCCCCGATGGCAAATAAAACCCGTTTTCCCACAGGTATTGAGAGACTGGGTAATCCTCCGCAAAAGATGGATGGGGAAGAGGGTTCATGCTGCGAAACACGGGTTGGAGGTGCATGGGGCAGAAGAAAGAGCGGGTTTCTATGCCGTTTTGATATAAACGCTCCATCAGAGCGTCTTTGGTCACCGGCGCGCCAGGCTTCAGCACGATTCCAACCATCCAATACACATTCTTGGCTCCAGGCGCTTCATAGGGCAGGGTGAAGAGATCGGTTGGGCCTAAAATTTCAATATAAGCCTGGGCCACGCGGCGTTTTTGGGCCACTTTTTCTTCCACCATTTCCATTTGTGCTACGCCGATAGCAGCTTGCATGTTGGTGAGGCGGTAGTTAAAGCCCATCACGTTATGCACAAAGCGGGGCTTATCGAAACCCTGGTTGCGCAGCAAACGCAAGCTTTCGGCCAGGGCAGCATCGTTACACAGCGCCATGCCGCCTTCACCAGTGGTGATGATCTTATTGGCGTAAAAGCTAAAGCACACCACATCGCCAAAACTGCCCACTTTTCGACCATTAATTTCCGCCCCTTGCGCCTCAGCACAATCTTCGATCACTTTCAAGCCGTGTTTGCCGGCGATCTCCATTATGGCGGGCATATCGCAGGGATGCCCGTACATATGAACTGCCATAATAGCCCGTGTTCTGGGGCCAATACGTTCCTCGATCTTTTGTGGGGCCATGCACCAGGTATCCGGATCGGTTTCAACCACAACCGCTGTGGCTCCGGTTTGCATCACCGTGTTAGCCGAAACAATCAGGGTGAAATCTGGGATGATCACTTCGTCGCCGGGGCCGACACCCACAGCCAACAAAGCCATATGCAGCGCCACGGTGCAGTTGCTGCACGAAACAGCATATTTAACCCCCAGGTAGGCCGACATCATCTCTTCAAAGCGGGAGTTATATGGCCCGCCTGAAGAAATCCAATTCTCTTCCAGGCAATCTAATAAGTAAGTTTTTTCATTTCCATTTAACAGGGGTTCACAAACACTAACCATAGCTACACTCCGTCAATAAGAGAGGTTTAAAAATAACCACATTATCCGCTCACCCCCGGTTTGGGGCCTTAAAGCCTGGGCTAACCCTGGTTCCTCAAGCATCTACCACTTTAGAAAGCTGAAAAACGCCCTGGGTAAAGCCTGATTGTTGAAGGCCACAAGATTGACCACAAAGCATAGAAAATCTCTAGAGCTAGATTTAACTGTAAAAGCGCATATAGAAAATACATCTGTGAATTTTGTGATTATAACTGAAATCATTCGCTTCATCATATTACGTTTTGTCAGGAAAACGTCCACCCAGCGAGACAGGGATAGCACCTGTAACTTTCCAGGCAAGCATGAGATAATAGCCATCATGCGCCCAGACGCCTACCGCTACCCGTCCGAACACCTGATCTTGGCCCTCACCCTGTTGTTGATTGTGGCAGTGGTGCTGCTCACTGCGCTGGCTACGGTGTGCGGCAGCGTGCTTTTCTTTGGCTTGTTTTTAGCCCTGGCATATAGCCACGGTAAAGCCCATCAACGCGAGCTGATGCGCACCGCGCAGCCCATTCTTGCCGCAACCCAACCGGGGCTGGCCGCCCTGGGGCAGGCGGCCGTTCAGCGACTAAAGCCTGGCGCGGTGGAATTTTTCCTGCTGCGCAATGCCGAGCTTAACGCCTACACCTTCGGCCTGGAAACCCCCAAGACGGTGGTGCTGTACAGCTCCCTCACCCACGCCATGGATCAAGGCGAGCTGCTGTTCATCATCGGGCACGAGCTGGGTCACGTGGCATTGGGGCACACCTGGCTAAACTCGATTGTGGGCGGCATGGCGGGCATCCCTGCGCCCGGAGCAGCCGGGGCGCTGCTCACCATGGCCTTTTTGTGGTGGAACCGCGCTTGCGAATACTCCGCCGACCGGGCTGGGCTGCTGGCTTGCGGCAGCCTCACAAAAGCTGTTTCGGCTCTGGTCAAGCTCGAGGCCGGCCCAATTGGGGCGCACAACCCCCAACAGATGGCCCAGGCTTACGCAAAAATCGACGCTCAGGATGATAGTTGGGAGGGCAGCTTGCAAGAAGCCTTTGCTACCCACCCTTTGCTCATTCGACGCATTAACGCGCTGCGCGCCTGGGCCGAAACCGGCGACTACCGGCGCATGGCCGGGTAGGCAGCGCCAGGGAAAAGCCCTCGCTTCGCCCAACCAGCGTAAAGATTAGGTTAATCAGACGTTTGACGTATTGCCTGGCGCTCGAATCCGATTAGAATACAGGCATAACGGATAACCACTCGTGTTTGAGAAGGTTCCATATCTGACTAATAAGGAGAGTATTCGATGAACGTTCGCACCGATATGAAGTCTGGAGCAGCCTGCTACACTGTGCAGTCTGGCGATAGCCTGAGCACCATCGCTCAGCGCTTCTATGGCAGCATGGGCGCTACCGGCGTCAACAAGATTTATTACTCCAACCTCACCACCGTTGGCCCGAACATGAACTACATTCGCCCCGGCCAGAAGCTGTACATCCCCGACTAAACCCCTGGAGAATATGGTGAACCTGGATTGATATCATCAGTTCCGGTTTGACAAGGAGAGACTATGACCACGAAAATGATTCCTCAACTCCAGGTGCGTTCGAATATCCGCAGCGGTGAGGGCGGCGGATGGGTGGACGGAACCTGGTATGCAGACCGCAGCGGCGTTTGCGGCCCCATTGGCGGCGGCGATACGGGCGGCACGGGTTGGCCCGGCGATACGGGCGGCTCTGGCTGGCCCGGCGGCTCTGGCTGGCCGGGTGGCTCTGGCGGCTACGTGGGCAGCGTGTGGGTGCCCGATCGCAGCGGTTCTTGCGGATAACGCCTTTTAGCATTTCCTGCAATTGCCATTAAGGAGTAGCAATCTTATGCAAACGAAGACCACCCTCGTACCGAAAGATCGCCCCGCTCCCCAGATCATCATTCGCTCTGGTGTGCGCAGCGGCGGCGATATTGACACCTGCGAGTTCAACTTGAACAAATGGCGCGAGCGCTATTACTACTGGTACGATGTCGCCAAAAAATCAGGCAGGATTTAAGGAGCGCCCCGATGAAGATTCGATCCGATATTCACGCCGGCGATGCTTTGAGCGTGTGCCAGCAAAAACGCGATTATTGGCACGCCCAGGCGGATAAGATGGAAGCTATCGCCAAGGGGCCTGTGCCTAATCCGAACCCTAACCCCAATCCTAACCCATGGCCCAATCCGTGGCCTCCTCAGCCCCCCACCCCGCAGCCTAGCACCGGCGGGTGGATTGGCGGCGTATGGTATGGCGACCGCAGCGGCTGGTGCGGTTAGCCGGCGAGGTGATATATGAAAGTAACCACTAACTTGAAATCCGGCGCGCTGTTGCAAGATGCAGCCAACACGGCTGTGCAAGCGGCCGGTGAAGTGGGCGACTTCTTCACCAAGGCCGGAAGCCAGGCGCAAAGCCTGACTACCAGCGTGACGACGAAGGCCGCCAACCTTTGGAACTGCCTTACCCACTAGGCCGGTTCCTCACACAAGTGAGCTTTAGATAGCAAAAAGCGCCGATGCAAACACGAGAATTGCACCGGCGCTTTTTATTTAGCCTGCCGCCTCGCCATGCTTTAAAGCATGGGCAGCACCACCCGTCCGGTGACTAATAAACAGGAGGCGCTCACCAGGCAGGTAATGACCAACAGCAAAAAGGCAATGATGAAGGTCTGAAACGGCGTCATGCCCAAAAATCGCCGTTGTGCTTCCGGTTTGTGAAAACCGGTTGCGTTTTCCTCCTCACCATCGAGCAGCGAGTCGCCGGCTTGCCGGCGGAAATCATCTAGCATAGCTGTCTCTCCTCCAGAGCGCAGGCGGAATTGCCACAGCGCCCCTTACGCCTCTGGCTCAACACCTGCCGGGGGGAGCAGGCGCATTTCGCCGGTTCGGATCACCCGCTGCTCCCCCTGGCGATCTTCTACACGCAACCCACCTGCCGCATCCAACCCCAAGATGCGCGCTTCGAGTGCGGGCGCATTTGCTAAAACCGGGGAGGGGCGCGGCAGGCCATCTACCAGCCACACCCATTCATTTTTAAACGCCAGCCGGTCTTCCCAGGCGGGCATAAATTCATCTGCAGCCAGGCGCGCTTTCCATTCCAACATTTGTTCCAAAATATCCCGCAGCAGCTCCCATCGTTCATAAGGGTTGGTTAGATTGCCGCTCAAGTTTTCAATACTGGCCGCCGGGAAGTGCAGCGGACTGCTGGGCGGAACCGATCTACGCGAGACATTTACGCCAATACCTAAGATTACCACATTAAGCTGCGAACCGAGCCACTGCGCTTCGGCCAAAACGCCGCACACTTTGCCGCCGTGCAGCAGCACATCGTTCGGCCACTTAATCTGCGCCGCCAGGCCATAGCGTTTCTGAAGGGCCTGGCACACCGCCAGCGCGCCCAGGGCAGTGTGGCGCGCCATCAGCACGGCCGGTTCTAACGGTTGGGCGCTAAACGGCGGGCGCAGCACCAGGCTAAAGGCCAAAGCCGCTCCGGCTGGGGTGAACCATGCTCTACCGCTGCGCCCGCGCCCGGCGGTTTGCTCATCGGCCACCACCAGCGCCAGGTCGGGCGCGCCGGCGTCGGCCCAACCGGCCGCCTCGGTGTTGGTCGAGCCAATGGCCGGAAAATAGCGCACCGCCCCCAGCGGCAGCCCCTTTAAATTGGCGACCAGCTCGGCGGCGTCCATTAGCGCTGCACTTCTTCCACTTCGTTATACCAGCGCACGCGTGTGCCTACGCGGTCGCGCAGCTTCCACGCCGGTGTCTTCGGAGCTTGCTGCATCGCCTGCCGAACAGCGTCAATGCGGGCGTGCACGGTGTGCTTCTGCGCCTCATCCAGGCTGGGGGTCTCGTCGCTCAGCAGGCCTTCCAGTCGATCCAGGTTGAGCATCGTGGTGGTGTACAGCCCCCAATCCTTGGCGCACAGCGTGGCGATGCGCTCCAGGTTAATCATCCCGTCATCCGCCTGGCCGGGGGGGTTGTCTAGCAGCAGGGCGATCAGGTCGAGGCCGTCCTTCTGATTAAGCTGTACAATCTGCGTTTTCGAAAGAAACAACTCGGCCAGGGGGATGGTCAGGGCTTGCACACCCAGGCGTTCGCTCAACGGCAGTTTGTGGCACATTTCAAAATCGCCAATAAAAATATCAATGTGCCGCCCGGTCTGCTCATCGTGGAAAATTTGCCGCCGCGCCCCGTTGAGGGTGTTAAACATTTTATCCGGCGCATAACCCATTTCGGTAAAGAACTTCTCCAACCGCCCTTGCTCGCCCGCCTGGGTCACAAAGTCGATATCGGGGTAGGCGCGTTTCAAGCCGGCGGTTTGCATGTGCGGGCTGTGCAAACGCACCGCCAGCCCGCCCATCAGGCGCAGGTTTAAGCTTTCTTTCTGCGCCCGATCCACCAGGCGATTGACTTCTTCCACAACATCGGGCAAAGTAGGGCCGGTCATTGTCGCCGCGGGCGATTATTCCGCTGGAATCTCCTTATGCACTTTATCTATATCGATGCCCTGCTGCTTGCGCAGCCGGCGGAAGAACAGGTAGATCGCCAAAGCCAGCAGGTACATAACCCCAATATAGATCATTGAATTGGTGTTTTGAAGGCCAATGCCATACAGCTGGCGCGGGTCGAAAAGCCAGGCGTAGAGCAAGAACCCCAAGAAGAGGGCGAAAATCCCCCCCGCTACGCTGATCAGCGGCACACCCAGCACCTTGTACTTGACGATGGGCGAGGCGTTGTACAGGTCGGGCTTGCGGAAGGGGAGCAAAATCGCGGCGATGGCCGTGCCCAGGTAGGTGACCGCGATTACCAGGGTAGAATCGAGCGTGAGCGAGCGGAAATTGAAGACGTTCCAGGCGAACAAGGCCGAAACGATCAGCGATGGAATCACCATCAGCGCCAAGGCGATGAGCGGGGTGCGTGTGCGCGGCTCCACTTCGGCCACTTTTTCGGGCAGCAAACGATCGAAAGCGGCGGCGAAGATCACGCGCGTAGACGACAGGAACACCGTGCCCGACCAGCCAAACCACCACAGGCTCATGGCCGCTAACACGATGAACTGGATGATGCGGTTGGAGGTCATAAAAACCGCCAGCAGGGCCGGGTAGGGCCACACCGGTAAGGGTGGGGCCTGTTCGGTATAGCCCCAGGTGTAATTCCACCACGCCCCGTTGGCCTGGTTATAGAAATCCCAGGTGATGGTTTTGTTGATTAGCAGGGCGAGGATAACAGCTAAAACCGTGGTAAAGATGAGCGCCGAAGCCATGCCCCAAAAATTGCGCTTAAAATCGGTGGCCCCGCGCACTTCGCCATACAGCGTCGCGCCCCAGTTGGGCCACAGGTTGAAGAACACCACGAACGGCATCGCCAGCAGGATATTCAATATGCCGCCGCCGCTCAAGGGCATCACCGCTCCGGCTTCGGTTCCCGCCTGAACGGTGGCTTCGTACACATTGGCCGGCGCGCCAAAGATGGCCGGGGCCTGGCTATCAAACCCGGCGCGGAAGCTTTCGGGGCTGCCGAACAGCAAAAAGCCCATCACCACAACCAGGCCGGCCATGCCGCCCCAGAAGCACACCCGCTGCACCCGGGCGTAAGACTGCATGCCCGCCGCAATATAAGCCGAAACCAACACCAGCAGGGCCACGCAGGTAATGAACAACCCTTCGGGCGTCTGCACAAACCACAGCGCCAGGTCCTTGGCCCCCAGCACCCCTAGCAGCGGGGTGATGACAATGTGGCGCAGCATATCTCCATATAAAGGAACCCACAGCCACAAAATGAACCACCATCCGGTGACGGCCAGCACAAAACCCAGCCCGCCGCCCAAGATACGGCTTTGCCAAATATAATCGCCGCCCGAACGCGGCATCACCGCAATCAGGGCGGCGTAAGTAATCACTTCAAAGAGAAGAAAAATGCCGCTGATTATGACAGTAGGCAGCAAGCCGCCTTCTAAGGCATACATTTGGCTGAAGATATACAGCCCCAGGGTAATCAGATTGATGGAAAATGTAGCATAGATGAATGCATCAAAAATCGACCACGAGCGCACCAATCCGGTTGCTTTACGAACAAACAAGGCTGCGCCGTCATTTGCCATTGTCATCTCTCCTTTCGGTCATCCTGAAGTTAATACATAGGTATCGATCTTATCCTTGCCCAGCTTCACCAACGCGCCCAACAGGGCGCCCTGTTCGTACATACTACCGGGGTTGATGCACAAAGTGCGCCCGATGCGGGTTGCGCCGCGGCTTTCATGAATGTGCCCATGCAGCCCAAGCAGGGGTTGGGTCTGCTCGATGGCCTGGCGCAGAGCGGTGCTGCCCACCGGGCGAACCGCGTTGCCGGCAAAGCGGGGGCGCAGATCTTCGTCCAGGTCGGGGGCGTCGTCTAACATGCTGGCGTAGGGCGGCACATGCACGTTAAAGATGCTGCGGCGCGGCTCTTTGAGCTGCGAGATCATGGCCGCGTAGCGTTTCGCCAGGTCGCCTTCATCCTCTTCACGGTAGGTGTGCCAGGGGGTGCGGTTGCTCCAACCGGAGCTAATCATCTCATGGTGCTTATCAATAGCAATCACCTGCCCTTCTGCCAGGTGCACCCGGCTGGATTGGCGAATGATGGCGTCCACTTCGAGCATATCATCGTTGCCCGGAGAGACGTATACCTGGATGGGGCTGTCTTTGAGCTTGCGCTCGGCAATCTCCAGCCAGTTTTGCAGCGTCTTCAGCGCCTGATCGATGAAAATATCGTGGACTTTCTCAGGCGTTTGGCTGAGAGCTTGCACTTCCTCCTTTGTCGTCAAGTAGGGATAGTAGCCGCGGCTTTTGATGCGCTTGATCATCTCTTGCACTTCTTCATCGGTGCGCAGCTCAAATTCCTGTTCCAGCAAATTGGAGCGGTGCAGCCCCGGTGAAACCTGGATGATGGGCACAATCGCCTTGCCGGTCATATCGCCACCCAACACCAATACATCGGCGCCATAAAATTTGCCTGCATTAATAAACTTATTCCAGCAAACATCCGAACCATGCACATCGGTCGCAAAAAAGAGTGTTGTCAAAACGCCTCTATCCCTTTACAAGAAAGCCTCCGCCTCGAAGATGCGGGGAAACAGATTATATCAAACCAAACGGGGTTAATTGGGGAAGTTAAAATATCCTACGGCCGGCGGGGATTTTCACTCTCCGATTGTAACACAAGCGCAAAAATTAGCCGCCGATGCGCACCGCCCAGGCCGCCAAAATTGGCTCTTGACGAATAGCCGGAAATCGCCTATACAGAATCAACAGCTCACAACCTTCAATCTCGCCCCACCCTGGAAGGGAAACCGCCATGCCCCCTGCCTCCCTACGCCATTACGGCTGCCGCATTCAAGATGATGTGATCTATAAAGGTCTGCGCACCCTTTACCTCGAAAATGACCATGTTCGGGTGGGGGTGCTGCTCGATAAAGGCGCCGACATCTACCAGTTCCTGCACAAACCCAGCGATACCGATTTTCTGTGGCGTTCGCCCACCGGCATTCAGAACCCGCAGCGTTTCACCGCCACGCGCGCCGCCGATGAGGGGGCCTTCCTCGACCGCTACCACGGCGGCTGGCAAGAGATTTTGCCCGGCGGCGGCCCCACCGTCTACAAGGGGGCCGCGTTGGGCCTGCACGGCGAAGCCACCCTGTTGGGCTGGAATATGGACATCGTGGAAGATGACGCCGACGAGATCGCCGTGCGCCTTTCGGTGCAATTGGTGCGCATGCCCTTCAACCTGGAACGCACCATGCGCCTGCGGCGCGGCGAGCCGACTTTATTCATTGAAGAACGCCTCACCAATCGCTCGCCCGAAGACCTGGACTTCATGTGGGGGCATCACCCCACCTTTGGCGCGCCGTTTTTGCGAGAAGGGGTGCGCCTGATTGTTCCCGCCCAAACCGCCGTAATCCAAACGCCCCGGTTTATGCCGTGCAGCATCTTCCAACCCGGGGCGGAGTTCGCCTGGCCCACCGCCATCACCCCCGATGGCCGCGCCGTAGATTTGTCGCATGTGCCAGGGCCGCAAGCCGGCTTTGCCGACCTGATGTATCTGAAGGAGCTGAGCGCCGGTTGGTATGCGCTGCTAGACCCAGCCCGCCAGGTGGGCGTGGGGTTGGCCTGGCCCAAAGAAGTTTTCCCATACCTGTGGTTCTGGATGGTCTATGGCCTGGCTCCCGGCTACCCGTGGTGGAACCAGGTCTACTGCCTGGCCCTGGAACCCTGGACGAGCATCCCCGACAAGCTGCAGCTGGCCCAGGCCGCCGGAACGCAAGCTCACCTGAAGGGCGGGGCCACGCTGGAGGTGGCTTTCTGCGCCACGGCCATCAGCGGGCGCCGCCATGTGGAGATGATCCACCCAGACGGGCGGGTGGAATAAGGCCAACGATAGACTTCGAAAGTCGGAGTGGGCCTGTCGGCGCGCACCTCTCAACGGTTTTCACCTTTCGCATAGGGTTTATGTAAAGCAGCGGCGCCATACCTGATCAACCTACAATTCCGTAATGTTAGGGCGTTGATGATTGCATTAATGATTAAAGTGTGTAACAATCAATCAACATGAATATCACGGATCGCCCCATTCTATTAGTGGAAGATAACCCGATGGATGTGGACTTGACGCGGCGCGCCTTCCGCCGGCAAAATGTCCCATTTCCTATAGAAGTGGCCCGCGATGGCGAAGAGGCCATCCAATACATTGCGCGCTGGGAAAACAACCTGCCTCCTCCACTATTAATTTTGCTGGATCTCAAACTGCCAAAAATCGATGGCCTGGAAGTGCTGCACCGCATCAAAAACCATCCCATCTTTCGGATCATTCCGGTCGTCATCCTCTCCACCTCCTCGGAGGCGAGCGACATCCAGACGGCCTACCAGCGAGGGGCGAATTCATACATTGTCAAACCGGTGGATTTCGACCGGTTTATGGAAATTGTCGATCAGGTGCAAAATTATTGGTGCGGCCTCAATATCTTACCGCGCTAGCGTTACGTGGAGAGAAACATGACCCCTTTACATCGTCCAATTCTCTTGGTTGAAGATAACCCGATGGATATTGATCTAACCCGGCGAGCCTTTGCGCGTCGGAAATTGATTAACCCCATCGAGGTGGCTCACGATGGCGAAGAAGCCCTGGAATACCTGGCCCGCTGGGAAAGCGGCGAGGCGTTGCCCGTGGTGGTGCTGCTGGATATTAACCTGCCCAAGGTGAATGGGTTGGATGTGCTGCGGCATTATAAGACCTCCCCGGTGTGCCATCGTGTCCCCGTCATTGTGCTCACCACATCGGCGGAAGATCGCGACATTCAGAGCGCCTATGAGCTGGGCGCAAACTCTTATATTGTTAAGCCGGTGGATTTCGATAAGTTTGTGCAGGTCGCGGCCCAGATTGATATTTATTGGAATGTGATCAACATTCCTCCGGCTTAAGGGTAAAACCCAAGGCTGAGGTTACAATTTAGATGCGGATATTGTACGTTGAAGATGATCCATTTGATGCCGACTTAACGCGTCGCGCCCTGCAGCGCACCGCGCCGCATTTTGGCCTTTCCCTGGCGCGCTGCTATCGCGAAGCCCTCGAGGCGCTGCGCGCCACCCCGCTGCCCTACGATCTGCTGCTCACCGATTTACACCTGCCGGACGGCACAGGTTTCTCGCTGCTTTCATATGTGCGCGAACAAAAACTCCCCCTGGCAGTGGTGGTGATTACCGGCCAGGGGGATGAAGAGATTGCCGTATCGGCGCTAAAGGCCGGGGCCAACGATTACCTCGTCAAACGTCAGAACTACCTCGAACATTTATGGGCCACGTTGCAAACCGCCTGGCAGCGCTACCAGGCTGAAGAAGCCCGCCGCCGGCGCCCCCTGAAAATTCTCTACCTCGATAATCATCTCAGCGACATTGAAGCCACCCAGCGGCACTTTGCCAATCACGCCCCGCATATTCATCTCGAAGTGGTGTATACCATCCCAGAGATTTTTCAGCGCCTCCCTGGCAAGCGTGATCAGCCAAACTACGACGCGCTCATGGTAGACTACCACCAGCAGGCGCTTAACGCCCTCGACCTGCTGAAAGAGCTGCGCCAGGTGCGCAGCCTGGATTTGCCGATTGTGCTGGTGACGGCGCGCGGCGATGAAGAGATGGCGGCGCAAGCCTTGCGCCTGGGCGCCAGCGATTATGTCACCAAAAGCCCCGGCTACCTGTTCGGCCTACCAGGGTTGATGGAAAACGCCTATCACCGGGCGCAGCTCCAGCGCGAGCAGGCGGCTTTGCGAAACAGTGAAGAGCGCTATCGCCTCCTGGCCGAAAACGCCCCCGATATTATCTACCGCCTGCGCCGCCGCCCCGAATTAAGGGCGGAGTTCATCAGCCCGGCCGCCGAACGCATCACCGGCTTTTCGGTTGAAGAGCTGACGTCTGACCTGCGCACGTTTATCCGCGCCATTCACCCCAGCGATATGCCCGCCGTGCGCTCCGTTTACCAAAGCGATTCGATCTCCACCGTGCCGGTCGAATTTCGCTTTCGCCGCCGCGATGGACGCACCATCTGGTTAGAAGGGCGCAATGTGGCGATTACAGACGCAGCCGGCCAGGTGCTGGCCCACGAAGGCATTCTGCGCGAGGTCACCGAACGCCGCCAATCTGAAGAACACATTCAGCGCCAATTGCAGCGTTTGAACGCCCTGCGCACCATTGATATGAGCATCACCGGCAACCGCGGGCTGCAAAATACACTCGAAGTGCTGCTCGACCATGTTATTCTGCAATTAAGCGCCCATGCCGCCGACGTTCTGCTGTTCGACGCGACCGAAAAGCGCCTGGATTACCGCGCCGGCGTGGGTTTTCGCAGCCTGGCCTTCCAACGCCCTAACATTGACCTTGCCAATGGCCCCGCCGGACGTATTGTGGAACAGGGCCAGGATGTTCACGTGAGCACCTGGCAAGAAATTTGCGCTAACCCCAATTTGGCCGAAGCCTGGTCAACGGAAGAGTTCGTCTCATATTATGGCGCGCCGCTCATCGCCAAAGGTCAAACCTTGGGCGTGATCGAGGTGTACCATCGCAGCGCTTTTACCGCCGACAATGAATGGTTGAGCTTTTTAGACACCTTAGCCGGGCAGGCGGCGATTGCCATCGACAACGCCCGCTTGCTGGAAAATATGCAGCAGGCCAACCGTGAACTCACCCAAGCCTATGACGTGACCCTGGAGGGATGGGTGAGCTTTCTAGACTTGCGCGATCACGAGACGCAAAATCACACCCAGCGTGTCACCGAAGTCACCCTCCGCCTGGCTAAGCTCATGGGTATCCCCGAAGAACAGTGGATCCATATTAAACGCGGGGCATTACTGCATGATATTGGCAAAATGGGGATTAGCGATAGCATCCTCATTAAAAACGGCCCCCTAACCCCCGCAGAAGCGGAACAAATGCGCCGCCACCCGCAATATGCCTATGAGCGGCTGGCAGGCATCGACTATCTCCGCCCGGCCTTAGATATCCCCTGGCGACACCACGAACGCTGGGATGGAACCGGCTACCCCGACGGGTTGAAAGGCGAAGAGATTCCCCTGGCGGCGCGAGTGTTCGCCGTGGTAGACGTGTGGGACGCGCTTAGCTCAGATCGCCACTATCGCAAAAAATGGCCGCCGGAAAAAGTACTGCACCACATCTGCGCCGAAAGCGGCAAGCATTTCGACCCGCTGGTGGTTGAAAAGTTCCTTGAACTGCTGGGGCAGTTAGATCAGCCCTGAAATTGCGGTAAGACGGCGCGATAGGCTTCCAGGTAAGCCTGCAAAACCTGACGAGCGGTGTCCAGATCGGTGATCACCGGATCGAGCAGCAGACATTGCAGCGCCGCCTGGGCGTCGCCGTGGACGGCGGCGTCTACCCCCAAACGGATCACGCTCAATTCACGCCGGCACAACTCGGCCACCGCTTCGGGCAGATCGCCCATCATTTCGGGCGAAATACGCCCGCGGCTCAGCCAGGCGGGGGTCTCCACAATCGCCCCCAGGGGCAAATTGCTCACCTGGCCGCGGTTAGGCAGGTTAAAAGCCAACCCCCAGGCGGGTTCGGCGGTCTCCGCCGCCCCCGAAAGGTTCTCTATCACCTCTAGCGCCCCTTCACTATCCGCCGCAAGCAGTGGTTCAATAGAATCTTCTCCGGCGGCCATGCGCACAATGGAAGCGCGGCCTTGTTCGCGCAGCGCATCCCAGGCATCCCAATCGTACAGGCTGATGGCGTATTTCTCCCACGGGCGCGTCAGCGGGTCGGACGCCCACGGCAAATACTCGCACAAGTGTTCATCGCCGGGGATGGGGAAGACCCCCAACGCCTGGTAAACGCGGCGGGTGAGCGGCTCAAAGCCCGGCGGCAGCTCGAACCAGCGGCGCGCAAACAGGGGGTACAGGTCTTCACCGGTGCGGCGGTCTTGCAGAGAAAGCATCCAGGTGAAATGATTTAGCCCGGCGGCGCGAATATGCAGGCGCTCCAGGGCCTGGCGCGCCACCTGGCGACGCAGCGGACTTTCAACCGGGTCGGCATGGCTGCTCGTGATTCCGTCGGGAATGTAAAAGCCCAGGTCTTGCGCCAGGGCCATGCCCACCAGGGCGTGCCCGACCAATATTTGATGACACAGCCCCACCACCTTTATTTTCGAATAGCGATGCACCGCGTCGCAGATGCGCGCCATGGGGTTGGTGAAGTTAATCAGCCAGGCGTCGGGGCACAATCGCTCCATATCGTGGGCGATCTCCAGCACCGGGCCGATGTTGCGGGCAGCGTGGATGAACCCCCCAGGGCCGCCGTTTTCGGCGTACGGTTGGCGCACCCCAAAGCGCAGCGGAATCTCAAAATCGGAGCGCCAGAGCTGCTCGCGCGGGGCCACTTCAATGGCCTGCACCACAAAGTGCGCGCCGGGCAGCGCCTCGGCGTGATGCGAACAGGTGCGAATTTCTATGTGGGCGTCCCATTCCTGGTTCAGGCGTTCGGCCAGGCGGGCCACCCCTTCCAGCGCCTGGGGATTGCGATCTACCAACGCCAGCTGGCAGCCCTTCAGCCTGGGGCTGCGCATCAACGCCCCTAAAGTGTTCAATCCAAATGAAGCCGATCCCGCCCCAATCACGCTGATATGTAAGCTCGACATGCTGCTTGCTCCTTGGTTGCCCAGCAACCGCTTGAAATGGTGATGATGCCGGCATTATAATACGGCTATGGCTGACCCCTACGAAAATTATCAATCCCCGTACAGCTGGCGTTATGGATCGCCGGAAATGCGCCGCGTGTGGAGCGAGGCGCACAAGCGTTACACCTGGCGCGAGCTGTGGTGTGTGCTGGCCGAAGTGCAGGGCGAATTTGGCCTGACCACCCCGTCGCAGACCGCCGACCTGCGCGCCCACCAGGCCCAGATCGATGTGCCGCGGGCGTTACAGATCGAGGCCGAAATTCACCACGATCTGATGGCCGAGCTAAAGACCTTCGCCGAACAAGCCCCGCTGGGCGGCCCAATTCTGCACCTGGGCGCAACTTCCATGGATATTGAAGACAACGCCGACGCCCTGCGGCTGCGCCAGGCGCTGGACATCCTGCTGCCGCGCGTACGAACCCTGCTGCTGCGCTTTGCCGGGCGCATCGAACAATCCGCCCACACGCCCATCATGGCCTTCACTCATCTGCAGCCCGCCGAACCCACCACGCTGGGCTACCGCCTGGCAAGCTATGCCCAGGATATTTGGCAAGACTACGCAGCCCTCCTTGCGGCGCGCGGCGGGCTGCGTGGCAAGGGCTTTAAAGGCGCGGTGGGAACCGGGGCGGCGTACGCCGAGCTGCTGGGCGTGGAAAACCTGCCTCGTTTCGAGGCGCGCCTTTCCGAGCGGCTGGGGCTGCCCTTCTTCCCCATTGCCACGCAGGTTTACCCCCGCCGCCAGGAATACACCCTCATCAGCGCCCTGGCCGGCCTGGGGGGTTCGCTCTACAAGTTCGCCTTCGATTTACGCTTGCTGCAATCGCCCCCGGTTGGCGAGTGGAGCGAACCCTTCGCCGCCCGTCAGGTTGGCTCGTCGGCCATGCCCTTCAAGCGCAATCCCATTCAGGCCGAAAAGATCGACTCGCTGGCGCGGGCCTTGGCGGGCATGCCGCGCCTGGCCTGGGATAACGCCGCCCACTGTTTGTTAGAACGCACCTTAGACGATTCGGCCAACCGGCGCAGCCTGCTGCCGGAGTCTTTCCTGATTGCAGATGAGCTGCTAAGCGCGGCGCAGCGCCTGGTTGACGGCCTGGTGATCGATCACCAGGCGATTGCCCGCAATCTGCAAGCCTACGGCCCCTTCGCAGCCCTAGAGCGGGTGCTGATGGCCCTGGCGAAGGCCGGCGCCGACCGCCAGGCCATGCACGAAGTGCTGCGCGAGCACGCCCTGGCCGCCTGGGAAGCGCTGCAAAATAACCGCGTCAACCCCTTAGCGCAGTTACTACGCCAAGACCCCCGTTTAACGGAAGCCTACCTATCTGCCGATGAGATTGACGCCTTGATGAATATCGACGAATACGTGGGCGACGCGCCGGCGCGCGCCCTGCGGTTGGCGCAAGACCTGCGCGCGGGTGTTTGATCCGTAACGATACCGATTTGACAAAGGGATGAGATTGGACGCCCCCGCCTGCGGCGCGGCCCCAGTCCACCGGCGATATGGATGCAGGATATTCCCCGGAGTGCGCGGCCAGGCCGGGCGGCGTCGTATCCAACCCGGCGTTCGGCAGGTGCATATGTATCTCAACCGAGGGCTGTCGTTGGATAGTCGCCTGGCGTCGGGGCCGACGGAGACGCCCCGGCGGGAGCT
>CAZHFU010000037.1:0-31240 GCA_964531975.1 uncultured Anaerolinea sp.
GATGTGCCCCACTCGAATTGCCTGTGTTTCCACTCCAACCGATCAACTCTCCCTGGTTTACTTCTTCCCCGACGGAAACATTAAACGGAGTATTTGCTCTTAAATGCGCATAAAGTGTCCGAAAACCACCCGAATGATTTATAACAATGTAATTACCATATCCTTCTGTTAGATTGAACCTGGTTATTTCTACGGTTCCACTCGATGTTGCATAGATAGGTGTCCCTTCAGTCATACTCCAATCGTATCCGGAGTGCCCTTGATAACAGTGAGGCGAACAGCTATTTACATTTTCACCATCGTAGATAACGACGCCATCCGTACTCGAGTAATTTGGATAGTAGTGGTCAAAAAAACTTGTTAACGGATGCTGACCGTCGTAAGGCGGTCGAAGGGAAATCCCACTCGCCATAACATGCCCCACACCGATAAACAAATCTCCAAATAACAGTACGATGACAATCGCTAATCTTGATGAGTTAATTTGGAGGTGGTCCATATTGTTCTCCTATTATTTCAAGATATAAGGAGCATTTGGGAGTGTTGGGCCTGCGAATGGGAGAATTTTACCGTCAAGGTTTGTTATCCATATTTCCCCATAATCCCCTTTATTAAATGTAAAGGCCAACCAATTACCATCGGGTAACCACTGTAAGTGAGAAAGTTGATAATTCGTGAAATTCGTTAATTGTCTCTCCTCGCCTTTTATTACATCGATAAGGAATACGTTCTGTATCTCTTTACTTCCATCACTATTTAGAACGGTCTTTAATACAGCGATTGTTGATCCATCCGGCGACCAGGTAGGCGGATAGATATATTTTACCGATGACCCGAGAACATCTAATAATTTAGCCGTATCAGTATCCATGTTATAAATCCACGATTGAGCTTCTAATTTGCCCCCATCGCCCATCACCACTACAGTCCAAATAAGATTTCTACTATTTGGAGACCATTGTAAACTCCCCTCTACAACGGATGCTCCCCCTCCAATTTCTGCTATCTTCCGAGTATTACAATCCTGGAGGCAAACTTCGGTTATCCAATTTTTACGAACCCCAGCCGTAGGCGGTTTCACTACAGTAATGGCTCGATTTGTTCCATCAGGTGAATAGGCAATTCCTGCCAAATCGCCATCTTCAATTGCATCTTTTTCAAGTAAAGTTGCCTGTTCAACATCTGCTTTATCCACGTTTATCAATTGTCCGTTTTTTATGGGGACTTCTGAACCAAATGCAAGCAGCTTAACTGGATTGTTTGAAACCCAGGACACAAATTTCCAATACGGAGACGAAAGATTAAAAGCCAATTCCCTGGATTTTCCAGTGTTAAGATCAATTAATTGGGAACTGCTGTAAGCGAAATCCGCAACCAACCAGCGAGAATCTGATGATAGATGTAAATCCACCAAAACCGGGCCTGGATCGGGTCCGATTATGGGGGTGGGTATTTTTAATTCAACACTGAACGGTGTCAATTCAACCGCTTTATTTGCTATGTCTATCTTGGCTTCTTTGAATGTAGGAGCCGCATCTGCTTTTTCAAAATACGGAAACCATAAAGTTATTGCGCCTGGCAGCTGGTCAAAATATTGTAACGAGGACTGGTCAGGCGTCGGAAATAAGGGATAATTATCGGTAGGATAAGGCGTTCTTTTTGAAGCATCGGGCGGCCAAGGTTCATTGGTTGGCCATCCGGGAGGAGGTACGGGAACCAACGTTGCCCGTGTTGTTGGACTGCTTTGAACGAGTTGAGTACCTTGTGTCTCAAGTGGGCCTGGATAGGGCGTTGAGGGACTACTCGTAGGTCCTTGAGAAACAGGTGGAGGGTAAGCACTGGCCTCGGCCCGCGACCCGGGAAAACTATCAGCAATTGAAAACCCTCTACCCCATTTGAGAATATAAGCTAAAGCAACTGCAAGAATAAGAAAAATGAATACTCCGATAAGTTGTCGCAACAAGTCACGGACCTTTCTCATTTTTCCCTCCACAGCGATATGCTATTTGGTTGAATTTACTATACAACAGGGGGGGTGAGCAGCCAAGTGCTTTCTACCCTCATTTTGGATTACCTTCGTCACTTCGGAAATGAGGATATCACACTTCTTGCGCCCCCAGTGTGAACTGAATACATTTTTTCAATCTTTCCCGATTCTCAAAGTGAATTAACGCGAAGAACTGCTCGACCGGCAGGTCAAGCAGTTCGATTTGTGCCCCCACAGGGAAGTGCCTCGAACTACGTGGCGTTAATATATCTTTATTCTCAAGGAGCAGGATATGGCGATGGAGTTGTTATTCCATCAACGCCCACAGGGTCTACCAAAGGAGCTGGATATGGATTTTGTTGAGGGTCTATTGCAGCTCCAGCCCCGCCATCTCCTTCCCCTTCCTTGATAACGATTGGTAGATAAACGTGAACATATCCATCTATACGCTCAACGTGGATAAAGCGGTACACCTTACTTGGATAGTTGAAAGAAGTAAATGGATAATTGTCCACATCGGGTGTATGTCCAGCTACCCAATGGAACCGGTAACCTTGGGCAAGGTCCTGAGAGCTCACAATTATCACGCCGTGATCCCAAGATCCATTGTTTGTCCAATCATACTGAATCAGGTCCCCTTCGTAAACCTCATTTTGAGTCAGCGCGCATCCTTCAGGCCCACCAGGACCTTCAGGATCGTCAATCCCGGGTCGCGGCCAAACCCAATATTGAGTGATAAATTCAAACAGTCCCTGCACTTGCGTCCAGGCATTTGCATAGTCGCTGCTGCTATAAAAATACCAACCGTACGATCCATAACCATGGAGGCCACCAAAGACCATCTCGGCGTCGCTACTTTCGCGAATAGCCTGATTTACAAAATTTGTACAATCACCACCTGCATTTGTGAAGTCATAATACTTGGTATTATAGGGTGGCTGGGCTGTCGACCAAGAATGGGCGTAAGCTACAGCACCATTTCGATTATACGAGTGGGATGATTCGTCATTCGGGAGAGAGCATGCAGTGGGCGACTGAACTACGTTTCCACTCAATTCGGTTGCCTTTGGCGATTCTTCCAATGATCGAAGAAGTTCATCTATGGAAATCTTTGTTGATTTTAGTAGACGCCACAAGTAGTCATCATAATTATCAGAGGAAACTTTCCACTGCCCTTGCACCTTTCGCATTACAATTTTATGTTGCAGATTCCGCATGGTCGAGACAACTGGTTGCAAAGGCGAGATTTCTTTGGAAATCTCAAATACGACATCATGCCCCTCGAGAAGGAATACTGTAGCTGTCTGGGATGATGCGTCGACCAAAATCTTCGTAAAATCCAGGTAATACTTATATGCCGCGTAACCGAGCTTATTCAGCTTCGCATGCTGGATCTCAATTTTCAACTTATCGGATTCTGAATTGAGAAAGGAATTGCTTTGATGAGGATTATCCAACATTGGACTCAGATCTTCCAATTGCAAGGAGCCGAAAGAACGATAACGCGCATCAAAATATTTCTCAATTGCTCTCTGAATTTCTTGGCCCTCGGTTATATCAGATTGGTCTAAACTGTTTGCCTGGATTCGAGACGTTAGTACAAAAACTGAAAAAAGTGCGATAATCACGCCAGCAAAGTGAAAAGGCTTCATCAGTATATCCTCCCTTGTCCGTGGTGTTATCGATTGTTCTAATTTCTGCCTGGGATCAGATAATTTTCATGCTATTCAGGGCAACGGCGCGGTAGCAAAAGAATCAATCTTCCATTTTCCATCCTCCAGGATCAAACCTAAGAATAGTTCCTGAAGTACGCCATTTGGCTGGGGCCCAGACGCCCCCTCCTCACCCCATGACGTGATCTGCACGGCAAAACGTTTTTTGTCGATTGGATCAGGCTCAGCTTTCCCCCCCTGTTGTTCAACCGCGATATAGTATGGCAAGATAGAATGAATTTCTACAACCGTATATATGTGCGATGCCAATTCTGTATATTCTTCTAAACGACTATGCCCTTGCGCGGAATCGCTCAATAACCGATATGCCTGCTCATATAAACCAGCATCCAAGTACGTATAGTATTGGCTAATGACGATAATACCCTCATAATAACCGACATCGTCCGATGGCACCGGTAAGTTAGGGGTGGCCGTTTTAAGATGCTTGGTAGCAGTCGCCTGTTCAGGCGGCGCGGTTTCTGTCTGAGAGATCGTTGATGTAGCTTGAACAGCCTGTAAGGAGTTAGAATTGCAGGCGGAGAAAACGAGCGCCAGTAGCAGGAATAAGACAGTCTGAGATTTCCTGTTTTTCATCGGAATTCCCTTACGATTACTATACAACAGGGGGGGTGAGCAGCCAAGTGCTTTCTACCCTCATTTTGGATTACCTTCGTCACTTCGGAAATGAGGATATCACACTTCTTGCGCCCCCAGTGTGAACTGAATACATTTTTTCAAACTGTCCCGATTCTCAAAGTGAATTAACGCGAAGAACTGCTCGACCGGAAGGTTGAGCAGTTCGATTGGTGCCCCCACAGAGATTCGAACTCTGGTTTTGGCCTTGAAAGGGCCGCGTCCTGGTCCCCTAGACGATGGGGGCATTCAAGCGACGGAATTCTACCATCGCCCACCCAACCGGTCAAGGAAATTGAAGCACCAATTTGAAAAATCCCTCGAAAGCGAGGGATTTTTCAAATTGCTTATTTCGGTACAATCGTCACTTTGCGCCGTGGCTCATCGCCAATGCTTTCCGTGGTTACCTGCGGATTATTGCGCAAAGCGATATGGATCAAACGGCGTTCGCCGGCCGGCATAGGTTCCAGCACCTGGCGCTTGCCGGTGCGAACAGCCTGCTCGGCCATGCGTTCGGCCAACTGGCGCACCTGAATACCACGCTTAGCGCGGTAACCTTGCACATCCACCACCAGCGGCAGCGAATGGCCGATCTCCTTGCCCACGATCAGCGCAGCGATGTACTGAAGCGCGTTCAACGTCTCGGCCTTGGGGCCGATTAATATTGCCAGATCGTCGCCTTGGATGTCCACCATCAAGGGCATACGATCCTGGGCGTCGTCGGGCTGACCATAGTGCGCCGTCACCCTGGCTTGAACCTTCATCTTGCTCAGCAAATCTTCCACAGTGGCACGCGCCACTTTAAGCGCCTCCATTTGCTCATCGCTGAGGTCGGCTTCGTCCACGGTGCGCACAGCCGGGCCGGCGGCGTCGGAGTCTTCATCGGCCTCGGTGGTCGCGGCAACCGCTGAGGCGATCACCACAGGCGTAATGGCTTGGGCCGGCTCTTGGGGCAGCAGCTCATCAGAAGCCGCCGGCGCAGTGAATATATGGTGCGCCTCTGACCGGCCGCCTTTGATCTTCAGACGCACACGCGCCTGCCGGTAGCCCAATCCGAATAACCCACGGCTGCCGGCGTCTAGCACTTCCACATCCACTTGATTCTCATTCAGGCCCAGGTCTGCCAGGCCCTTCGCCACGGCTTCTTCCACCGTCGGGGCGATGACTTCTAGATTGGTTCGATTTTCATCCATATCCACCTCTGTTAAATCCCCGGAACAACGGTTACTTACGTTTCCTCGCGCGCACCTCTTTACGGGATGCGCCCGTACCTCGCTTGCTATCTTTACTTTCTACACCAGGGCCATCCGTCACACGTCCGTTCGCAGCCTGGCGCGGTGATTCCAGGCCGGCCTGGGCCGGCGCGGGTTTTTTGTACCCCGGAATAATGGCCGACCAGTTCAGCTTACCCAACCAGGCATACTGCAAAATGGAAACCAGGTTGGTGGTCACGAAATAAATGGCTAAGCCCGAAGCAAACGACCAGGCTAACCACCCCATTAAGAAAGGCATATACAGATTCATCATCTGTGAGGTCATCTGGCTGGTCTGGTCAGAGCCAGGCGCAGGCGGAGGAGTCATCAGCTTGGTTTGCAAGAAAGTGGTTAGCACCACAAACACTGCCAGAACGGGGATGCCCACGCCGAAAATATTAAGGCGCTCCGGCTGGCCCAGGTTCATCCAAAGGAAATTATTATTGACCGGCAGCAGCTTGGTCACGTTCGTAAACGGATAAAGGTGCTGATACATATCCGCCATTTGCAGCGGGGAGGTGGCAAGAGCACGCGTAATCGATTGGTAAAGGCCGATGATAACCGGAAACTGAATAACCAACGGCAAACAAGAAGACAGCGGGTTCACCCCCATCTGCTGGAACAATTTAGCCTGCTCTTGCTGCAGCATCTTCTTGTCATCTTTATATTTTTTTTGCAGCGCCAGGTATTCAGGCGAAGACTGAAAATTTTGCAGTTTCTGCTGCCCGCGAATTTGCTGCACCATTAAAGGATGGGTTAGCAAACGCACCAGGATGGTAAAGATGATAATCGCAATCCCAAAGTTGCCAATCAGACTGTACATCCACAGCAGCAGATTGAGCATTGGATTGATGATGAGCGTATCCCACATAGTATTTTTACTCCACCAGTGTGACCTTGTTCGTTACTTGGCTGGGGCGTATTGCCATTTTTGATTCCCGGCCGTATCGAAAGCAACCAATTGAAAATCAAAATTCATTGGCGCCACAACAATCAGGTCGCCGGCCAGCACAGGGGTCGAATAAATTGAGCCCCCCACAGCTTTCATCCATTTTTGGCTGCCGTCGGCGCGGTCGAAGGCATATAACGCCCCCGATTTGTTGACGATGTATATAACATCTTGTGTTACCAAAGGAGAGGCCAGAATATTACGCGTGTCGGTGGTTTCCACCTGCGTCTGCCACACCTGGCTCCCATCGGCGGCGTTCAGCGCGTAGAGAATGCCTTCCTGATCACCAAAGTATAGCACGCCATCCACCAAAGCCGGCGTAGACCACACCCAGCCTTTCACGGGCACACTCCACTTCACTGAACCATCGGCAGCGTTCACCGCTACAATCTTGGAACTCTCGCTCGGCTTATCATTTTTCGAGCCAAACGTTCCCACATAGAGGGTGGCTTCGTCAAAGGCCAGGCGCGCCACCATAGCTCCTCCCAGGTCTTCCGATGTCCACACCAGCCCACCGTCAGCCAAATTGACGGCGTAAACATGGTGATCCATCGAAGCGAAGAAGACGGTTGCATCCGATACCACTGGCGAACCCCACAAACCATGCCCGGCGGCGAAAGCCCACTTCTTCTGACCATCTAGCGAGAGGGCATATAGCTTGCCGTCGCCATTAGGGGCCAGGATGGTATCGCCCACCACCAGCGGTTTTGCCACATAGCGATCCGTGGCTTCGGCGAAAGTCCACACCGGGTCGTTGGCGTTAGGGGCCATCTTATAGAAAGAATGGTTATAACTGCCCAACAGCAGGTTACCGTCATCGGCAAAGGCTGGTGGGGTATAAAAAGTAATTTTGCCGGCAGTCTGGGGGGTGCGGCTTTTTTCTGTCCCAGTAGCGGCGTCTACCGCGTAGACATGGGGGCCGGCGGCGAGGTAAACCAGTCCGCCGCTGTCATCCACCGATAGCCCCGGCCAGGTTTCTAACACCTGCCCACCGCAGGCGCTAAGCAAGCCAGCCACAGCCAGCAGAGTGAGCGCCAAAACAATACGTGAAAAGGAAAGGGGGAATTTTTTCATAAGAACATCACTTGAGCGGGTCATATCCGCCGATATTGAACGGGTTACAGCGCAGCAATCGCCAAATTGCTAGCAGTGTACCTTTGATTGCGCCGTATTTATAGATGGCCTGATAACCGTAATGCGAGCAGGTTGGGTAAAAACGGCAAGTGTCGGGTGGGTTTAAGCGCGACAAAGTGGCCTGGTACAGCCGTATCAGGATCAACAAGGGCCAGCGCGGCAGAGTTTGCAGTCGCACAGGCAGATCGCGCAAGTTCGGCTCAACCACAAACTCCGGCGTATCTTCTTGTGTTTCTGAACTCATGCACCACCACCTAAAATATTCGCACGCCCAACCAGGGCTAATAAAGCCGCCTGCACTTGAGCGAAATCGGCCTGCAAAATGGGGCGTCGGGCAATTAGCACAACATCCCAAGCGGGGGCCAGGCGGGGCAGCAGTGGACGCATGGCGCTGCGAAGAAGGCGTTTTGCCCGGTTGCGCTGCACTGCCCCGCCCACCGACCGTCCCGCAGTTACCCCACAGCGCACACCAACGCCCTGGCCCGGCTGCTGCGATGGAATAACCAGCAACACCATCAGCGGGTGGGCATACGATTTGCCGTCGCGCCGCACCCGCTGAAAATCGGTTGATCTGGTTAAGCGGAATTTTCGTTCCACCGGTCACGCCAGGCGAATTTCACCGCCAACTGGCTAGAGATTAACTGTTCCAGTTAATCTTCTTGACGTGGTTGTTCATCTCAACGGTCAGGCGATAGCGGCCCTTGGCGCGGCGGGCTTTCAGCACTCTGCGCCCATCAGCGGTCGCCATGCGAGCGCGGAAACCATGCACGCGCATGCGGCGGCGGATTTTGGGTTGATAAGTTCGCTTAGGCATTATTTTGTTACCTTTCAAGATCAAATTAAGCTGAAGGCAGCTCGCGGCGCGCTATCCACGCGCCGCGATGCCCTACCGGCATTGCTATAGACGAAGGCCGATTATACCCGAAAAACCTTGCAAATAAAAGCCCCATTTTATGAGAACCTGGGGCCTTTAATCCAGGTCTAACTATGCAATTTGTGGCGTAAATTCGCCATAGGCCATCTTGGCGGCGCGCATTGTGTTTTGCATCAGCATCGCGATGGTCATCGGCCCCACCCCGCCCGGAACAGGGGTAATCGCGCCGGCCACTTCCTTCACTTCGTTAAAGTCCACATCGCCAACCAGGCGCGAACCCTTGGGATGAGTGGGGTCGTCGATGCGGTTAATCCCCACATCGATCACTACCGCTCCCGGCTTCACCCAATCGCCCTTGACCATATTGGCGCGCCCAACGGCGGCGATCAAAATATCGGCCTGGCGAATAACGCCCGGCAGGTCTTTGGTGCGCGAATGGCAGATCGTCACCGTGGCGTCACGGCGCACCAACAGCAGCGCCGCCGGCATGCCCACAATATTCGAACGCCCTAACACCACCGCGTTGGCGCCCTTTATCTGCACACCCATGCGGTCGAGCATTATGATGCAGCCGTAAGGCGTGCAAGGCACAAACAGCGGGTCGCGGCCCTTCTGCGCCAACCGGCCAATGTTGATCGGGTGGAAACCATCCACATCCTTGGCGATGTCGATCAAAGACAGCACCTTCTCTTCATCTAAATGCGCCGGCAAAGGCAGCTGCACCAAAATGCCGCTCACCTTGGGATCGGCGTTCAGTTCGCGCACCAGCTTTTCCACTTCTTCTTGGGTGGCGTCGGCTTCCAGTTTGTAGCCGTAAGATTCCATGCCCAACTCGGCGCAGGCTTTTTGCTTGGAGCTAACATACACTTTGGAGGCGGCGTTCTCGCCCACCAATACCGTCGCTAAACCCGGTTTCGGATGCCCCGCCGCCACCATACGCGCCACTTCTTCAGCGACTTCTTGCCGAATTTGCGCAGCCAGCGCTTTGCCGTCAATAATTTGTGCCGTCATAGTTTTCTCCTTTTTTAGATCGCACACTAAACGATGCTTCATTATCCTAGAAAATAACCGGCTTGACAATGGACAAATATCACACTCTTTCTATTGGTTAAGCAGATTTTGCTGCGCCGGGTCTTGCCACTGCTAAGCCAGACCGCAGGCAGGCCTTGGCCCATGCAAAGCGCCTCTAACCGAACACCTGTGTGCTGGTAAAATGGGAGCGCGATGGGGTATTCGCCATCCAATGTCATTTTCGGAGCAACCTGCATGAGACAACCTTTCGGGTTTACAAACAATCGCCTTTCGCCCCGCCAGAGCTTTTTGGCGGAAATGCTCGCACCCATCCTGGCGCTGATGCTCATCCTGGCGGCATGTGGAGGCGCTAACGGCGGCGCGCCCCAGGCCGTGGAGGCTTACCTGGCCGCCCTGGTCAACCGCGATGAGAACGCCGTCATCGCCGCATCGTGCGCCGCCTGGGAGGAACAGGCTCGCCAAGAATTCAACGCATTTTCAGCCGTTAAGCTCGAAATGCAAGCGGTGGCTTGCACACAAAGCGGCACAGACCCCGGCCAGAACGGCGCCGCCGAGACGGCCCTGGTGCAGTGCACCGGCCAGATCATCGCCAACTATGGGCAAGAAAACCTGACGATTGACGTGGCCGAGCGCACCTACGCCGTGGTTCAAGAAGGCGGGGCGTGGCGCATGTGCGGGTATCGCTAACATGCTGCACCGCGTGTTTTCGCGCCAAAACATGTTGGCCTTGCTGCTCAGCTTGCTGCTGCTGGCGCTGATTATCCTCACCGCCGACCAGGCCCCCCAGTGGATATACCAGGGCTTCTAGATGGGGCTTAGCGCCATCGGGGTGTTCTGCCTGGCTGCCTTGCTAGGGCGTTGGCTAATCCCCCCCCGCCTGCGGCTGGGATTTTTACTGCTGGTTTCGGTAGCGGCGGTGTTTGCGCTGCAAGCCTCCAGCCCGATACGTGGCGCTGCCTGGGCGCTGCCATTCGCAGCTGTGGCGCTGACTGCCATGGTGTGGGCTGTCACCCGCCCGCCGGCGAATCCCGCACCGTTAGCGAAAGGCGCGCCATCTTCGGCTGCGCCATCGCTTGCGGAAGCTCCCCTCGCCACAACCGGCGCGCTGCCATCGGCCACCCTCCCATCTGCCAAAATACCTTCCGCCGGCGACGGCGAGCCTTCTGTGAACCCCGCGCCGGCAGCGATATCCCCCCGCACTGCAGACGGCTCGCCGGCTGCCACGGCGCTTCCGCGTGCGGAAAGCCCCCGCCGCCCCGCTGCTAAAACCGCTTCCGCTGCCAGGCGTCACCTGGCAACGGCGATGCTGGGGCTAATCATCGCTCTCTTAATCATCCTCAAGACCCCCGCCTTGGCGCAGGCCGCCGCCGGTGGAGCGCGCCTGCTCAGCGGGCAGAACCCTCGCCTGGCCTCGCCGCTCGATTTACCCTGGCTGGGCTTTTCGTACCTGGCCTTTCGCTTGCTGCACAGCCTGCGCGAATACCAGGGCGGCAGGCTGCCCCGCTTTAGCCTGCCCGAATTTGCCGCCTATGCCCTGTTCTTCCCCGCTTACACCGCCGGCCCCATCGACCGCGTTCCGCGCTTCGTTGCCGATCTGCGCCATGGCTTCGCCAGCGCCCACCGCCCCACCGCCTCCCAAGACAGTCTGGTGGGTGGGCGACGGATTCTGTGGGGGGTATTCAAGAAATTCGCCCTGGCCGACAGCCTGGCGCTTATCGCCCTCAATCCACAAAATGCCGCCCAGGTGCAAACCGCCGGCTGGGCATGGCTGCTGCTGCTGACTTATGGTGCGCGCATCTACCTGGATTTCTCCGGCTATACCGATGTGGCGCTGGGCTTGGGGCGCGTGTTGGGGGTCAAGTTGCCCGAAAACTTCCTCCGGCCATACCAACAAACCAACCTGAGCGCGTTTTGGAACAGCTGGCACATTACCCTGGCGCAGTGGTTTCGAGCCTACTATTTTAACCCGCTCACGCGCTGGCTGCGCACCCGTCCCGCCAAACCTCCGCTGTGGTTGGTGATCTTCATTACCCAACTTAGCACCATGCTGCTAATCGGCCTCTGGCATGGCGTAACGGTCAATTTCTTTCTGTGGGGGGCGTGGCACGGCCTGGGTTTGTTCATTCACAACCGATTTGCTGAGCTAACCCGCCCCTGGCAAGATGCCCTTGAAGCGCGCCCCCGCCTGGCGAGGCTGTGGAGCGCTCTGGGTTGGGCGATCACCTTTACTTATGTGATGCTTGGCTGGGTGTGGTTTGCTTTGCCCCACCTGCACCAGGCGCTGAGCTTTTTCGGCCTGTTATTTGGGTTCAAAGGGTGGGGGCGATGAAGGATTTGAAATTCGCTGGCGGTGTGCTGGGCAAGACCGCCGCCCTGTTGGTTATCTTCAACCTGGCCTTTGCCTGGCTTTACCCCCTCAACGCCCTGGGCGGCATCTCGGCTTATAACCATCTCTTTCCAGGTCGCAAACGCCTACCGTATGGCGATGATCCGGCGCGCTCCTATAACCTGACGCTCTCCAACCTGCCGGCCATGTTTGCTTCGCACGAACTCAGCGCCCCCAAAGCGCCGGGTGAATTTCGTGTGCTGCTGATCGGCGATTCGTCCACCTGGGGCTGGCTGCTGCCGCCGGCCGATACGCTGTCCGAACAGATGAACCGCTTGGCCCCGCCCGGCAGCCGCTTACGCGTCTACAATCTTGGCTATCCGGTCATGTCGCTCACCAAAGATGTGCTGCTGCTGCGCCACGCGATGCGCTGGCAACCCGACGCTATCATTTGGCTTGTGACGCTCGAATCCTTTCCATATGATAAGCAGTTGTACTCGCCGCTGCTGCAAGAGAACGCCCCGGCGGTGCAAGCCCTGTGGCGCGATTATGGCCTGCGCCCGCCGGCAGAGACGCTGCCGCCGCCGCCCAATTTTTGGCAGCGCACCATCGTAGGGGCGCGCCGCCCACTGGCCGATCTGACGCGCTTGCAGCTGTATGGCATTATGTGGGCCGCCACCGGCATCGACCAGGATATTCCCACCGACACGGCGCGGCCGGCCTCCGATCTATCCGACGATTTGCGCTTTCACGATCTGCCGCCGACCCCTCTCGGCCCCCATCAGCTGGCGCTCAACGTGCTGCACGCCGGTTTCGCCATCGCCGGCGATACCCCGCTGTACCTGGTTAACGAGCCGATGTTCATCAGCCGCGGCAAAAACAGCCATTTACGCTACAATTTTTATTATCCGCGCTGGGCGTACGACGCCTATCGCCAAATCTTATCCCGCGAGGCGCAGCAAAACGGTTGGCGCTACCTGGATTTATGGGATATGATTGCGCCCGGCGAATTTACCAACAGCGCCGTGCATCTTTCGCCACGCGCCAGCCAAAAATTGGCCCAGCGATTGCTTCAAATGCTAACCGCAGCCAGGTAACCCCCACCTGCTGCCGACAGAGGATGATCCATGGGTAACGCTTACCGGAGTTTTTTGGTTTTATTCATAAGCATTTTACTTTTAGCCGCCTGCCAGGCTGTAGCGCCGGCGTCCTCAACCGCGGCGCTCACCCCCACGCTCTCCACCCAGGCTGCGCCAACCAAAAGCGCCGCCACGCTCACGCAAGCCGCGCCTGGGGGGGTTTCCATCGCCCCGGCGCAAAGCCCGCCCGCTCCCACAAAGGCTTCGCCAGGGGCGCTGGCCTCCGCTGTGACGCGCACCGCGGCGCAAGCCAGCGCCTCGGCCACCGCTGCAGCATCCCCAACCGGCGCAACCGTCATCAGCCCAGCGCCGCCAACCCCACCCGCAGCCAGCAAAGCACCCGCCAGCCAGGCAGCAGCCACAACAGCGCCAGGCGCATTGGGCGCAACCTCCCCGGCTGCAACCAACCCTCCGCCCGGGCAAGAATGGATGAACGCCCCGGTCATCCCCCCCATCAGTGAACACGTCATCGCCATCTTTGAACAGGGCCGCCAGTTGGGCAATAACCCGCGGGCGTTCTCTAAAATCGGCGATTGCGGCAGCACCCCGGCCTGGTTCTTAGGAGACTTTGACCGCGGCCCAGCCTTTTACGACCTGGGGCCGTATACCGGTGTGCAGCCGGTGATCGACTATTACCAGGGGTCTTTCGCCCGCACCAGCCTGGCAGCGCGCGCCGGTTTCAACGCCTCGGCCCTATTCGCCACCCTGTGGGCCGACCGCAGCTTCTGCAACGCCAACGAGGCTCCCCTGGCGTGCGAATATCGCGTCCAGCGCCCTAGCCTGGCCTTTATTATGCTCGGCACAAACGACCATTGGCATCCCGAAGAGTTCGAGCCACAGATGCGCCGCATCATCGAATATTCCATCGCCGCCGGGGTGATTCCGATCCTCTCTACCAAGGCCGATAACGCCGAGAAGGATTGGAGCATCAACGCCACCATCGCTCGCCTGGCGCAAGAATACGATATTCCATTGTGGAATTTTTGGGGGGCGGTTCACACTTTGCCCAATGGCGGCCTGCAAGAAGACCTGGCCCACCTGACATGGAGCGGCAACGATTTCTCGAACCCGGAAACACTGCGCAAAGCCTGGCCCAACCGCAACCTGGGCGCTTTACAGATGCTGCAAGCTATTTACACCAGGCTTAATCGTTAGCTTCTGCGGGAGGCGCGCTGGGTCGCCACACCGGGTCAAAATCTAACGCCGGGTCGTTGGTTAGTTGGGTTAGCCCGGCCCCGCTGGCAGCCACGGTGTAAATATCGTGCGCCCCGGCCACCTGCCAGCCTTCAAATACCACCCAATGCCCATCCTGCGAGAAAGACGCGTCGCGCATGGGCATTGCGCCTAAACGGTACTCCTGGTAATTGTTGAAATCTAGCGGAGCGATGATGATGCGAGGAATGCCGCCCTTTGCCAGCACCTGCGTAAATATCACACTCTCCCCATTCCAAGAAAAGCTGGGGCGGCTGTTAATAATGCTAACACCGTGGGTGAACTGCTGGGCGTTCTGGCCGTCCTTATCGATCACCCAAACCTGTTGGCCGCCGCGGCGGGTGGAAAGGAAGATCAGCCGCCGTCCATCCGGCGACCACCGGGGTTGAAAATCGGAGCCGTATTTCTCCGAGATATTCACCACCTGGTTGTCTTCAAGGTTAAGGATAAACAGCTGCGGACGTCCGCTGTTACGCAGCGATGTAAAAGCCATATACTTCCCATCGGGCGACCAACTGGGGTCGTAATCACCCCCCGAAAGTGTGGGCAGCGGCAGCAAACCCGATCCATCAACGTTGATAATATACATGGCCGAGCCGGGGTAATAATCGGTGTTTGAATCGCATGGGGAGATGAAAACTAGCTTTCGCCCATCGGGCGACCAGGCCGGCTGACAGGCGCCTTCCGGAATGCTAGTTATGGCATGAGAGCCTGAACCATCGGCGTTCATCAAATACACCTGAGAGATACCACCGCTCTTACTGGCGTAAGCCAACTGACCCATCCCCCCACCTAACGGCGTGGGCTGGGGGGTGTGAGTTCGCGTTGGGGCCATGGTGGCGGTAGGCGTAAAGGTCGCCATGGGGGTCTGGGTGGCAGCCAGGGTGGCGGTGGGGGTGGAGGTATCGACCGCCTGGGTCTGCAGGGGCGGCTGCGCCGGCGTGGTGGGGTTTAGCTCATCCGCGGTGATGGTAAGTGTGCTGTTGCGCGGCAGTAAAGCCGCCAGGGTGGGGCCATAGGCCCCTGCCACGCGCTGCGTCAGGACAGGGTCGCCCCAGCGCGCCCACGCTGCGCCAAAGCCGAATAAAACCAGCAGCAGCAGGAGAACCGGCGCACACCCCAGGCCAGATTTCTTCTTGCGTTTTTTGGCCTTTGGGGGCGGTTCATCCTCCAGGGTGGTGCTGATTGGCAGCAGCGAGGGCGAGCGATCTTCCGGCATCAGCAGCTTTTCGCGCGTCTCCAGCGGCAGCAGGGCGTTTTCGGCGGGGGCCACCTTGCTATCTTCGGGGGGCGGTTCGACATAATAATCGCCCTCCCGACGACGCACCGAGGCGTTGGTGTTCAACAGCGCCTGTTTGAACGCATCGGCGTCTTGATAACGGGCGTCGGGCCGCACCTCCAGGGCGCGCTCGATAACCGAGGCGATGCGCCGCGAAACCTTGGGATTATGCTTGCGAATGGAAGTGAGTTCGGACTGATCCATCGCCCGCGCCAGGGCGTCTTCCGGCGTGGCTCCGGTGAGAGCGGCATATAGGGTTGCGCCCAGAGAAAAAACATCCGAGCGCTGATCGGTGCGGGCGGTGCCGTATTGTTCGGGAGGCGAGAAACCCGGCGTCATGGCGCGGGCGCCGGTGGTAGTGGCCTGCGAGCCTTGCATGGTCTTCGCCAGGCCAAAATCGACCAGGAAGATCTGCCCCTGTGGGGTGATTTTAACATTGCCCGGCTTAATATCGCGATGAATAATAGCCGGCTTCCGCGAGCCAAGGTAACTGAGGGCGTCGCACATGGCCGCCCCAATCATAATCACTTCTTCTTCGGGGAGCACCCCCACCCGTTCCATCCGTTGGCGCAGGTCTTCGCCTTCGATGTAATCCATCACCAGGTACTGACCCTGGTTGGGAATCACGAAATGGTCTGTCACCCTGGGGAGGTTAGGATGACGTAAATTGGCTAGAATAATGGCTTCGCGGCGGAACTGGCGCGCATATTCTTCGGTGGTGAAGAGATTATCTTTCACCGCCACATCCATACCCAAATTCTCGTCTACGGCTTTATAGACGGATCCCATTCCGCCCTGGCCCAAAATTTCGACGATGCGGTAACGGTTATTCAGCAGTGTGCCGCGTTCGAGTATCATGCGCCAACTCGTGCTTCAGGGTTGTTTGCTATCATGTCTACTGTGCTTTTGCGCAAATTTTTTCTAGTGGGTGTGCCTATGTATACTCCGCGATCTAACACCCAGTCCCATGTTAAACCAGATTCTATCATAACACTTGTTAAAGAACTTATCAGTTAGGCAAGCATCTGGAGAAAGACGGCTGCCTGCCTGCCGGTTACTAAAAAAGCAGCCCACCTGGGGGTGGACTGCCGGTTATCAAGGGAGAAACTTAGAACGTTGGCCGCGAGCTAAACGTCCAAATTCCGCACATCTTTGGCGTGGGTTTGGATAAAGCGCTTGCGCGGCGGCACTTCAGAACCCATCAACATGTCAAAGGTGCGATCGGCTTCGGCGGCGTCATCCACGGTCACTAAGAGCAGGGTGCGCCGGGTCGGGTCCATGGTGGTTTCCCACAATTGTTCTGCGTTCATCTCACCCAGGCCTTTGTAACGTGATAAAGTCGCCTTCTCGGCATCGATGCCGAGTTCCGCCAAGACGCGCTCTTTCTGCGCCTCGGTGTACATGTAGCGTACCTGGTTCTTATGCGCCAGGCGATACAGGGGCGGCTGGGCGATATACAAATGGCCCTGCTCGATCAGGGCTTGCATGTAGCGGAAGAAGAACGTCAGCAGCAGGGTGCGAATGTGGCTGCCGTCCACGTCGGCGTCGGTCATGATAATTACCCGCCCGTAACGCAGCCCGGTCAGGTCGAAGTTATCGCCCACGCCTGTGCCCAGCGCCGAGATAAGCGCCTTAACTTCATTATTTGCCAGGATTTTATCAAGACGAGCGCGCTCGGTATTGAGGATCTTACCGCGCAGCGGCAAAATAGCCTGGAAATGCCGGTCGCGGCCTTGCTTGGCGCTGCCGCCGGCGGAATCACCTTCAACGATGTACAGCTCTGTCTTTTGAGAATCGCGCTCCGAACAATCGGCCAGCTTGCCGGGCAAGGTCAGGCTTTCCAGGGCGCTTTTGCGGATCACCAGGTCGCGCGCCTTGCGGGCGGCGTCGCGCGCTCGGGCCGAGGTGAGGCATTTAGAAACAATCGCCTTACCCGCAGAAGGGTTCTCTTCCAGGAAGGCGCTGAAGGCTTCGTTCACAATTTGTTGCGCCAGGGTCTGCACTTCCGGGTTCATCAACTTCACTTTGGTCTGGCTCTCGAACTGTGGGTCGGGGTGCTTAACGCTGATGATGGCGGTCAATCCTTCGCGGGTATCATCGCCAGAGAAATTGGTTTCGGCGTCTTTAAGCATGCCGGTGCGGCGGGCGTAATCGTTGATGGTGCGAGTGACCGCCGAGCGCAAGCCGGTTAGATGTGTGCCGCCGTCGATCGTGTTGATGGTGTTGGCGAAGGCGTAGACCGATTCGGAGTAAGCATCAGTGTATTGAATGGCGGCGTCGATAGTAATGCCGTCTGCTTCCTTCTCTACGTGCACCACGGGGTGCAGGGTTTGCCGGTTGCGGTTAAGGTAGCGCACAAACGAAGTGATGCCGCCTTCAAAGTAGAAGGTCATCTCCCGCTGACTGCGTTCGTCGATGAGAACAATCGTCACCCCACGGGTTACAAAGGCCATTTCTCGCAGGCGCTGCACCAGCGTATCGAAGCGAAAATCCGTCTCGCCTTTGAAAATTTCCGGGTCGAATTTGAAAGTAGTTTTTGTGCCGGTGCGGTTGGCCGGGGCCTTGCCCACGATCTGAAGGGGGGTGACGGGGTAGCCGCGTTCGAAGCGCATGGCATATATATGACCGTCGCGCTGCACTTCCACCTGGCACCATTCAGAAAGAGCGTTAACCGCCGAAACGCCCACACCATGCAGGCCGCCGGAAACTTTGTAGCCGCCGCCGCCAAACTTCCCGCCGGCGTGCAACACCGTCATTACAACTTCCAGGGCGGTTTTATTCATGGTGGGATGCATATCCACAGGAATGCCACGCCCATTATCCTGAACCGTTACACTGCTATCAGCATGAATAGTCACTTCAATCCGATCGCACACACCGGCCAGGGCTTCATCTATCGAGTTATCTACCACCTCATAAATCAGGTGATGCAAGGCTTTGATATCGGTTCCGCCCACGTACATACCTGGGCGACGGCGCACTGCCTCTAACCCTTCCAAAACCTGAATATCTTTTGCTTCGTAGGAAGCCGCCACTTGGGGCTGATTTTTCAGCACACATACCTCCACAAAATCTGAAACACATCAAACCCAGCCCTATACCGCTGCATAGGCTGAGGTCATAGATGAATTTTACCATATCCCACCGCCTGCCGAATAAGCCACGGCAAGAGCAAATTTTGCCTATCAACCATTAATACAAAGCACAATGGCGAAGAGTGAATCAGCATTTTGACATAGGCAAGTCTTAAAACTGAATTTCTTTGATGAGAAATTTGTTTTTCCCCTTGACCTTAGAACGAGTTGCCATTACAATCGGCAAATTAATTGCACACAACACGCCTAAGTTTTGTATGAAGTGTACAAATTAACCAGATAATCTAGTAACTATCGGAAAAGTTGCCTGGTAAATCGAGCGCCTACCGCCGCCAAACAGCACAGGTGGCTTAGTTCTTCGCAGCGTCCATTTAGCGGGGATTGGCCCGCATGGAAACCCCAATTCATTCTGAGTAAGTCTAAGCTAGAGGAGAGAGAAGATGTACAAGAAGCTGAATTTAGTTCTCGCATTGGTTCTGGTCGCCTCCATGGCCTTATCGGCCTGCGCAGGCGGCGGCAGCGCCCCAGCCGGCAAGATCACAATTGGTCTGTTGGCCCCGCTGAGCGGCCAGGTTCCTACCTTCGGTCTATCGACCAAAGAAGGCGTGGAAATGGCTGTGAAAGAATGGAACGCCAAGGGCGGCGTGCTAGGCAAGCAGATCGAATTGATCATTGCTGACAGCCAATGCTCGGCCGACCCGGCTGTGAATGCCGCCAACAAGTTAATCGACCAGGACGGCGCGAAGTACCTCATCGGCGAAGTTTGCTCCAGCGCTTCCATCCCCGTTTCCGAAATCGTCAACGAGAAGAAGGTCGTCCAAATCAGCCCCACCTCCACCAATCCCAGCGTAACCTTAGACAAAGACGGCAAGGTGAAACCCTTCACCTTCCGCGCTTGCTTCATCGATCCGTTCCAAGGCCTGGTGATGGCAAAGTTCGCCCAGGGCAAGGGCTATAAGACCGCCTTCGTGATGTTCGACCAGGGTAACGACTACGTGCGCGGCCTGGCCGAAGCCTTCGAAAAATCCTTCACCGAAATGGGCGGCCAGATCGTGGGCAAGGAATCCTACACTGCCCAAGATACCGACTTCTCCGCCATCCTCACCAAGGTGGCCGATAGCAAAGCCGAAGTGCTGTTCCTGCCCGATTACTACAACATCGTCAACCTGGTGGGCGCACAGGCCAAGGATAAAGGCGTCACCGCAGTCATGATGGGCGGCGACGGCTGGGACTCTGCCGACCTGGATGTAAACGCAGCCTCCGGCGGCTTCTACTCCAACCACTACGATCCGGGCGACACTCGCCCCATCGTGCAAGACTGGCTGAAGAAGTATGGCGAAGCCTACAAGAACGACAAAGGCGAACCCAAGGTTCCAGACGCTCTGGCCACCCTTGGCTACGACGCCGCTAACTTGCTCATCGCCGCCATCGAGAAGGCCGGCGTTGACGATACCACCAAGGTAGCCGAAGCTCTGGCTAGCCTGACCTGGGACGGCGTTTCCGGCAAGGTAACCTTTGATTCGCTGCACAACCCCATCAAATCCGCAGCAGTGATTGGCGTAGCCGACGGCGAAAAGAAATTCGTCGAATCGGTGGCCCCGTAAGCTCTGAGTAGTTTGAGTGGGCGAGCCTCCAACGGCTCGCCCACTATTTCCGCCCAAGGCTGGCGCTGCCCCGGTTAATCCGCTCCACAGTCACATCGGCGACGCACCGTTTGCCATATTTTCAAAACCCCAAACTTTATTCGCCTGGTAAGAAGCTGCAGTGTGCGCCGAATCTTTAGCGCAGCCCCATTTTCTGTATCAAAAAATCATCAAATCCGGCCCCATACTGCCGGTTTAGCAAAGGTCATCGCTGCATTCCGGCATGCTCGACGCCCCGGCAAATAAACGACGGAGAGAGCAACTTTTCCATTATTCATCAAAATGAGGCAGCGGGGCCAATAATTAATCTATATATGACATAAGTAAGTCCAAAAATCTAACTCCTCAGGTTAGAAATTGTATTTATCTCTTGACCTTAGAACGGGTTGCCATTACAATCATTGCATTAAGCCAACATGAAAACGCCTCCAATTTGTACGAAGTTTGCAAATATCGTAGGGAAACGGGCAGCTTTCGGAAAAATCGGCTGATAGACTGCGCGCATTCTATCAGCAAAATTTGGAGGCGAGCTGCTTCTTTGCACCGTCCATTTAGCGGAAAATTGCCCGCGTGGAGACCCAATCTGTTTTCAGGAAAGTCTAAGCAAGAGGAGAGAGAAAATGTATAAGAAGCTAAATATCGTTCTCGCATTAGTTCTCGTTGCCTCGATGGCCTTATCGGCCTGCACACCCAGTGGCAGCGTCTCAGCCGCCCTCATGAAGATTGGCCTGTTGGCCCCAATGAGCGGACAGGTTCCCACCTTCGGTATCTCGGTCAAAGAAGGTGTGGAATTGGCTGTGAAGGAATGGAACGCTAAAGGCGGCGTGCTAGGGAAGCAGATCGATCTGATCGTCGCCGACAGCCAATGCTCCGCCGACCCGGCCGTGAACGCCGCCAACAAGTTGATCGACCAGGACGGCGTGAAGTACCTCATCGGCGAAGTGTGCTCCAGCGCTTCGATCCCCGTTTCCGAAATCGTCAACCAGAAGAAGGTCGTCCAAATCAGCCCCACCTCCACCAGCCCCACCGTGACCGTAGACAAAGACGGCAAAGTGAAACCCTTCACCTTCCGCGCGTGCTTCATCGATCCGTTCCAGGGCCAGGTGATGGCGAAGTTCGCCCAGGGCAAGGGCTATAAGACCGCCTTCGTGATGTTCGACCAGGGCAACGACTACGTGCGCGGCCTGGCCGAAGCCTTCGAGAAATCCTTCACCGAAATGGGCGGCCAGATCGTGGGCAAGGAATCCTACACTGCCCAAGATACCGACTTCTCCGCCATCCTCACCAAGGTGGCCGATAGCAAAGCCGAAGTGCTGTTCCTGCCCGATTACTACAACATCATCAACCTGGTGGGCGCGCAGGCCAAGGATAAAGGCATCACCGCAGTGATGATGGGCGGCGATGGCTGGGACTCTGCCGAACTGGACGTAAACGCTGCCTCCGGCGGCTTCTACTCCAACCACTACGATCCGGGCGACACGCGCCCCATCGTCCAAGAGTGGCTGAAGAAGTATGGCGAAGCCTACAAGAACGACAAGGGCGAACCCAAGGTTCCAGACGCCTTTGCGACCCTTGCCTATGATGCTGCCAACCTGCTCTTCGCTGCTATCGAGAAAGCCGGCGTTGACGATCCCACGAAGGTAGCCGAAGCTCTGGCGGCGATTACCTGGGATGGCGTTTCCGGCAAGATTATCTTTGATCCGCTGCACAACCCCATCAAGTCCGCAGCAGTGATTAGCGTAGCCGATGGCGAAAAGAAATTCATTGAATCGGTGGCCCCATAAGCTCTGAGTAGTTTGAGGGAGCGGGCCTTGGATAGCTCGCTCCCTCTTTTCTATCGAGCATCCTAACGCCAAAGGTGTTGCATGAATGCTTCTGTAAAACAACCCACGTTATTTGAACAAATTATCCGCAAACGCTTGTTGGGCAAAGCGTTCTTGGTGGTCATAGTCCTTTTAGCACTATGGAAACTCACCACTGCTTTCATCGCCAGCCCCACTGTTTTTATTCAACAAGTGGTGAACGGCCTGCAGCTGGGCTTTGTATACGCCCTCATCGCCCTGGGCTATACGATGGTGTATGGTATTGTTCGCTTGATTAACTTTGCCCATGGCGACGTTTTTATGGTTGGCGCATTTACCAGCTACTACGCCATCGCACGCTGGGGGCTGAACAGCTGGCCCGCCAAGGCGTTTCCGAGCATACCGGCGTGGTTGAGCAGCGTCATCGGGATCATCACAGTCATGCTGGTATCGATGGCCGCCTGCGCCGTCTTGGCTTTCATTATCGAACGCATTGCCTATAAGCCGCTGCGGAATGCACCGCGTATTTCGGCCTTGATTACGGCCATCGGTGTATCTTTCTTCCTGGAATACTTCGGCGCATTACAATTTGTGTTCACCTCCAACTTTGTCACCTACCAACGCCCATTCGAAGTGGTCAACTGGGTCATTTCCGGGGCTGGCATCAAGACTCTGGTGGCTGGAGAGCAGCCGGCTAACAGCATCATCTTCTCGAACATCTCGCTCTACATCATCATCATCTCGCTGCTATTAGTGTTTATGTTGAACTTCTTTGTCCAGCGCACGCGCGTGGGCAAAGCAATGCGCGCCGCTGCTTACGACAAACCCACCGCCCGGCTAATGGGCATCAACGTGGATGGAATTATCTCCGTTACCTTTGCGGTTGGCGCAGCCCTGGCCGGCGCCGCCGGGGTTTTATATGCTTCGGCCTTCCCCCAAGTCTACTTTGTGATGGGCATTATCCCCGGTCTGAAAGCCTTTGTGGCTGCCGTGCTGGGTGGTATTGGCAGCATCCCTGGCGCGCTGGTGGGGGCGCTCATTATTGGCGAAGCCGAAGTGCTTAGCGCCGCCTACATCTCTACCCCCATGCGCGATGCCGTGGCCTTCACCATCCTGGTGCTGGTGCTGTTAGTACGGCCCACGGGTATTTTTGGCGAACCGTCGCGAGAAAAGGCATAATTCCATGAAGAAGCTTTCACGAGAAAACCTGATCTTCTTCGGCGGAGCGCTGCTGGTCTTTATCCTGGTTCAGGGTGGAATCAGCCTGGGCTTGCTGAGCGACTTTTGGAACACGATCTTACGCCTGGCAGGGGTGATGGCAATCGTTAGCCTTGGGTTGAACCTAATCTATGGCTACAACGGCCAGTTTTCCCTGGGGCAATGGGGCTTTTACGCCATCGGCGCGTATGTGGCCGCCGATATCACCTACCGCT
Organism: uncultured Anaerolinea sp.; assembly: GCA_964531975.1. Taxonomy (GTDB): domain Bacteria; phylum Chloroflexota; class Anaerolineae; order Anaerolineales; family UBA4823; genus RBG-16-57-11. The sequence goes on from CAZHFU010000037.1 coordinate 23,507, forward strand.
GGGAGAACGACAACTCAGCCGGCGGTCTGCTGGTGGTGTTCCTGGGGGTTACCATGGTGGCGGCAGCCGTCTTATACCTGCGCAGCCGGCTTAGCCGCATCCGTGGGTTAGACCCGCTCTCAGCCTTCACAGTTTATTTGCTGGCAAGCCTTATCTTAGGCGTCCTGGCGGTGTGGTTGGGCGGTATGCTCGACGCCCCGGTGTCGGGCCTGCTCAAAATGCTGCCGGCGGCGGTGAGCTTGCAAATCGTGTACATCCTCGGCGTGCTCTCGGCGGCGGTCTTTGCCGCCGAGGTAAGCTTCTTGTTTGGCCTACCGGTGCTCACCCTGGGGTCCGACTACTTTGGCATCGCCACCTTGGGGTTCACCATCATCATTAAGGTGCTGCTGGATAATTCCGATACCATGCTGGGCTTTGAAGAAATGAAAGGCGCCCGCGGCATGATCGGCATCCCCAAAATCACCAGCTGGTTCTGGGTCTTTCTCGCCCTCATGGGGGTGATAGTGATCATGCGCAACCTGCTGCATTCCAGCTATGGGCGGGCGATTGTGGCCGTGCGCGAAGATGAAATCGCCTCTAAAGCTATGGGCGTAGATGTGGCCGAGTTCAAGATCGTGGCCTTTGTCATTGGCTCCCTGTTCGCCGGTCTGGCTGGCGCGCTGTACGCCCACATCAACGGCTTCCTTCACCCCAACACCTTTAACTTCATCAAATCTTTCGATCCGATGATTATTATCGTGCTGGGCGGCCTGGGCAGCATCACCGGCACGGTAGGCGCATCCTTTGCCTGGGCGCTGCTGCTCGAAGGTGTGCTGCGCCTGATCTTACCCCAAGGGTTCGAGACCTGGCGGTTCGTTGTCTATCCGGTTATGCTGCTGCTGGTAATGCTGCTGCGCCCCAAGGGACTGATTGGCGAATACGAATTGCCATTCGTCCGGCAGCTTTTGCCGCCCCTGCGCAAGACCCTCTCCCCCAACCAGGCGGCGCTTACCCCGCCGGCCCAGGCCCCAGAGCAGGAGGTGCTTAAATGACAGCCGAACTTGCCCCCACCCAGCGCACCACCGGCCGCCCTCCTATCATAGAGATTGACGGGCTGACCATGCAATTTGGCGGCCTGCGCGCCGTGAACAACTTCAGCCTGGCCTTCAACCAGGGTGACCTGCAAGGTCTGATCGGCCCTAACGGCGCCGGGAAGACCACCGTATTCAACATGATTACGGGCGTTTACACCCCCACCGCCGGGCACATCCACTTCTTAGGACAAGATATCCAAGGACTGGAACCCTTCGAGATCAACCATCTCGGCATTGCCCGCACCTTCCAGAACATTCGCTTGTTTCCGAACCTGACGGTGTTGGATAATGTGCGCATCGCCTATCATACCCACGCCGGCTACTCGATGCTTGACGGTATCCTACACAATAATAAGTTTAGTGTCCAGGAACGTGAACTCACCGAAAAAGCGCAAGATTTTCTTTCCATCTTCAACCTGGATACCCGCCAGGATGTGATCGCTAAAAACATGCCCTATGGTGAGCAGCGCCGGCTGGAAATTGCCCGCGCCCTGGCCGCAGAACCGAAGCTGCTGCTGTTAGATGAACCCGCCGCCGGAATGAACCCAGCCGAAAGCGTGGCGCTGATGGATCTAATCCACTTCATCCGCGAACGCTTCAACCTCACTATCCTGCTGATCGAACACCAAATGCGCGTGGTAATGGGCATTTGCGAGAAAATTACAGTGATGGACTTTGGCGAGGTGATCGCGCGCGGCACCCCGGCGGAAATTCAATCTAACCCCCAGGTAATTGAAGCTTATCTTGGGCCAGGCGCAGCTGCGCTTTCGGAAAAATTCCGCCGCAAGCGGGTTGAATAAAGGTGTCTCATGGCTGAAAGATTACTCGAAGTTACTGACCTGAACGTATACTATGGCGCCATTCACGCCCTGAAAGGTATCACCTTTCACCAGGATAAAGGCGAAATCGTTGCCCTTATCGGCGCTAACGGCGCCGGTAAAAGCACCACCCTAGGCACGCTATCGGGCATCTTACGCGCCCGGGTGGGCAGCATTCGCTTCAAAGATGAAGACATCACCCAAACCCTCTCCGAACAGATCGTGCGCAAGGGAATTATCCAGGTTCCTGAAGGGCGCAAGATTTTTGCCACGCTCACGGTGATGGAAAACCTGGAGATGGGCGCGTATATCCAGAGCAACAAAGCCGCCATCCAGCGGAACATCGACCATGCCTTTTCTCGCTTTCCGCGCTTGAGCGAACGCCGCAATCAACTGGGCGGTACGCTTTCGGGGGGCGAGCAGCAAATGCTGGCAATTGGGCGCGCGCTGATGGCCGAGCCTACCCTGCTGCTGCTAGACGAGCCTTCGATGGGCCTCTCGCCGCTGCTAGTGGAGCAAATTTTCCAGATCATCCGCGATATCAACGAGCAAGGCGTGAGCATTCTGCTGGTGGAGCAGAACGCCCAGATGGCGCTTTCGATTGCCGACCGCGGCTATGTGCTTGAGACCGGTCACATCGTGCTCGAAGGGCCGGCGCAAGATCTGCTTAATAACGATACCGTTATCGAAGCGTACCTGGGCGGCCATTAAAGGAGGACGAAAATGAGTACCCTACAACGCATCCTACTGTTTTTCGTCTTACCTATCCTGGCCCCGCTGCTCTATTCACCTGATTGGCTTATGCCACTCGTTTTCACAGACGGAGCGGTGTCGGCAGGCGGTGTGGTTGGCATTCTAATGTTCGTGGCCTTGTTCGCCTTTCTGGGCTACTTACTGCTCACCGGCAGCTCCACCGCCCTAACTCTGGTCATCTTCCTGCAAGGGCTTAACGCCATTGCGCGCCTGATGATGATGTTCCCCCGTTTAACCTACCTCGATGGCACACCGAACTTTTTCTTCGCCATTATGTCTATCCTGAGCATTGGGCTATCCACCTACCTGGTGCTGCGCCTGGACCAGGTGGATGTGCGCAAAACCATGGTCAAATAGGGCAGCCAATAAACTAACCCACGCTCTTCTCGCCAACGGTCTTTAATCAATGCGTTTTACCCACACAGGGGTTATCCGAATATGACTTTTGGATAACCCCTGTGATGATATGCTGTATAATACCCCCATGCCTACTGCTGAAATTATCACCATTGGAACTGAAATATTGTTGGGCGAGATTGTTGATACCAATGCTCGCTACCTGGCGCGCCAATTGCGCGACGCCGGTGTAGATTTATACCGCAAAACGAGCGTGGGCGACAACGCCCAGCGCATCGCTCAGGCCATTCAACAGGCATTAGAGCGCTGCGAGATTATCCTCACCACCGGCGGGCTTGGCCCCACGGTAGACGACCCCACCCGCGAGGCCGTGGCGCTGGCTATGGGGGTGGAAACTGAGTTTTGCCCCGATTTGTGGCAGCAAATTCAAGCGCGGTTTGAACGCTTTGGCCGCGCCCCCACCGAAAATAACAAACGCCAGGCCTATATCCCCCAAGGGGCCATTGCTGTCGAAAACCCAGTCGGAACCGCCCCATCCTTTATCTTCGAGAAGGATCAACAGGCCATTATTTCCTTGCCGGGGGTGCCTCGCGAGATGGAATATCTGATGCAAAACGCAGTGCTGCCCTATTTGCGCCAGCGTTACCAATTGCAAGGCATCATCAAGGCGTTGGTTCTGCACACCGTGGGCGTGGGCGAATCACAAATTGACGACCTGATTGGCGAATATGAAATTCTGCGCAACCCCACCGTTGGCCTGGCGGCGCATTCCGGGCAGGTGGATGTGCGGATTACCGTCAAGGCCGATTCGATTGAGAAAGCCGACGAGATGATTCACCCTCTCGAGCTGGAACTGCGCAAACGACTGGGCTTATGGATTTATGGGGCCGATGACGAAACGTTGGAGGCAATTGCCCTCCAGGCGGTGCAAAAACGCGGCTGGAGCCTGGCCGTTTTGGAATACAACCTGGGCGGCGGCCTGGTTAACCGCCTCTCTAGCCAGGCTCAAACCGCCGGCATTTTAGGCACAATCTTCAAAGGCGGGGAAGTCGTCACCAGCCTTTCCGGCCCCAGCGAGCTGGCAAGCGCCACTGCCGAATATCGCCAGGCGCGTAATGTCGAAGCCTGCCTGGGCGTAGCCGTCTTTCCGGGCGCCGAACGCCAGGAGGTCTATCTGAACTTAATTTCGCCCGAAGGACAACAAGAACTGGCCCGCCCATATGGCGGCCCACGCGAAGATGCCTTCCGCTGGGCGCTCAACCATGGGTTAGATCTTCTCCGCAAACTGTAATCGTCATCACAAAGGAACCCTGATATGGCAAAAACCTGCGACATGCTCTTTGTAAACGCCGCCATCCTCACGCTAGATGAAGCTTTTCACGTATATGAGCCGGGAGCCTTAGCGGTGCAAGGCGACTCGATCTTGGCCGTAGGAACGCAAGCCGAGTTGAGGCAAGCTTTCACCCCCAAAGAAACCATCGACTGCGGCGGCAAGGTGCTGATGCCGGGGTTGATCAACGCCCATACGCACGTCCCCATGACTCTTCTTCGCGGTCTATCCGATGATTTGCGCCTGGATGTGTGGCTGCTCGGTTTTATGATGCCCGTGGAGCGAGAATTTGTCTCCCCCGAATTTGTGCGCCTGGGCACACAGCTGGCTTGTATTGAATTGATTCGTTCCGGGGTGACCTGCTTCGCCGACATGTACTACTTCGAAGATAGCGTGGCCCAGGCCACCGCCGAAATTGGCCTGCGGGCGGTGTGTTCGCAAACCGTAATGAAATTCCCCACGCCCGACGCGAGTTCTTTTGAAGAATCGTTAGCCTCGGCCCGCGAATTTATCGTCAAATGGAAGGATCACCCGCTAATCGTGCCTTCGGTAGCGCCGCACGCCGTATACACCTGCACCGATGATATTTTGCGCGCCACCGCCGCTTTGGCAATCGAGTTTGATATTCCTTTGCACACCCACATCTCGGAAACCGCGGTCGAGGTGGATAATAACATTAAGGAACACAACATGCCCGTGGTTCCGTATGTAGAAAAACAAGGCGTGCTCGAGGCAAAAGTGCTGGCGGCGCATTGTGTTCATATTGATGAGACCGAAATGGTCATTTTGCGCAATCACCATGCCGGGGTGGCTCATAACCCATCCTCGAACCTGAAGCTGGCCTCGGGCTTTGCGCCGGTGCAGCAAATGTTGGGGCTGGGCCTGAATGTGGGCATCGGAACCGATGGCACCGCTTCTAACAACGACCTGGATATGTTTGAAGAAATCCGCCTGGCCGCGCTGCTGGCAAAGACCGTCGCCAACGACCCCACCGCCGTTCCGGCTCGCACCGCCCTTGCCATGGCCACCCGCATCGGGGCCGAAGCGCTGCACATCGGCCGCATAACCGGTTCCCTGGAACCAGGCAAGCGCGCCGACCTGATCTTGATTGAGCTTTCGGCCCTTCACAACTCGCCGCGTTTCCGGCGTGATCCTTCCGGCCTTTACGCCCAGGTGGTGTACGCATCCAAATCCTCCGATGTAAGCGACGTGATGGTGAATGGACATTGGCTTATGCGCGATCACCACATCCCCAACATCGATGAGGCCGCATTGCTGCGCCAGGCCGACGATTACGCCCACCGAATCGATGCATTTCTCACCCAGCGAGAAAAATCGGTCTTATCCAAGCTTATTGCGCTCAGTTCAGCCACCGAAGAAGAAAGCTTCGAGGTGCAGGCAAAAGTCGCCATTACCGATCCCGACGTGATATTAAAGGCGCTCGAGAGCAATCAAATCGAAAAGCTGCGTTTCCGGCACTATCACGAATTCGACACCTATTTTCTGTTCGACGACCCCGAGCAGGGCACGCTGCGCCATCGCGAAGATGTATTCGTGGGCGATCAAGACCAGGTAGGCCAGGTGCGCTATCGCCTGACACTGATCGGGCAAACTCAAGGCGATGCAATCGCCAGCGATGTGCTGCTCAACCGCAGCCGCTACCTGGCCCCCGCCGGCAACAGCCTGCGCTTCTACCGCGAATACTTTAAACCCGCCGGCGAGGTTGCCATCGAAAAAGATCGCCGGCGCTGGCGCGTGATCTTCCGCGGCACCGAGTTTTACATTAACCTGGATGAAGTTAAACAGCCCGACCTGGGCGCATTCCTGGAAGTAAAGAGCCGCACCTGGAGCCGCACCGACGCCGAACACAAAGCCCGCATTGCCGCAGAACTACTCCAATTCCTTACCGGCGACACCCAACCAAGTTTGCGGCAGGATTACCTGGAACTGGTAACTACTTAGTGGTAGAAACAACCCTTTCCGCTCTCGATTTCTCCGCCGGCCTGGCACACCAGGCCGGCGCGCTGCTGTTAGATATGTTTCACCGCGGCCACTTCAACCCCACCCTCAAGGCGGATCGGTCTGTGGTGACTGAAGCCGATTTCGCCGCCGACCGCCTGATCGCCGACGCGATTCACGACCACTTTCCCGAAGATGCGCTGCTTAGCGAAGAAGCAACCACTGCCTACACCCCCACCGGCCCCCAAACCCCCGCCCCGGCTGCAATTTGGGTGGTAGACCCTTTGGATGGAACCACCAACTTCTCGTTAGGCTTACCGCATTGGGGGGTGTTAATCGCACGCCTGGTGGATGGCCGCCCTCACACCGCGGCCATGTACTTCCCAGTGTTAGATGAGCTGTACACCGCCCAGCGCGGCCAGGGCGCCGCCTTCAATGGCCGTCCTTTACACACCCCCACCCCTGGCGAGCTTTCACCGGTCTCGATCTTTGCCTGCTGCACACGCACCGCGGCGCGCTACAGCGTGAGCATCCCCTATAAACAACGCATTTTGGGGGCTAGCGGCTACACGCTGGCCGCTATCGCCCGTGGTATGGCGGTTGTGGGCTTTGAATCTACGCCTAAGGTGTGGGATCTGGCCGCCGGGTGGCTGATTGTTGAAGAGGCCGGCGCGGTAATCGAGACCTATCAACCGCCCACTCCTTTCCCACTGCGCGCCGGCATAGATTACGCCCGGCAAAGTTTTCCTCTGCTGGCGGCCGCCAATGCTTCCATCGCCGCAATGGCCCGCCGGCAAATCCAACCCAAGACCTGATATAATTTTTATTCGTGGAGGCGGGGTATGAGCGCACAAATTCTCGAAGAGGTTGATATTTTTGCCGATTTAACCCCGGCGCAGCTTAAGCAGATTTATGCCATCTGCCGGGAAAAGGTGTATTTACAAGGCGAGCTGATCTTTGCCGAAAACAGCCCCAGCACTGAGTTTTACATCATCCTGGAAGGCGAAGTTTCTATCCAGGTAAACCCAAACCTGATTGGCGATTACAAGGGAGATCATCAAGCCGGAATTATCGCCACCCTATTCGCCGGGCAATCTTTTGGCGAGGTGGCTCTGGTGGATGAAGGTCGGCGCTCAGCTTCGGCGGTCTGTAAGAGTATGCTATGCAAAACGCTTATCATCGAAAGAAACGACCTGATGCCTCTGCTGAAGGCCAACCCCGGCATGGGCTTTACTGTGATGATGAATCTGGCGACTGATTTATGCACTAAAATTCGTCTGAGCAACCTCAACCTGCGGCAGAACATGCTCTATGGCCCAAAGCCGCCCGGCCCGCAAGCCTGAGCGATTGTCTGGCCCGCATCGGATGATGCATGGTTCTATTGTCCACAAGATGCAAGCCTGTGCATCTTTTAGCATAATTAGGAGGATTTTATGGAATACCG
>CAZHFU010000038.1:0-30164 GCA_964531975.1 uncultured Anaerolinea sp.
AACAAGCCCTTGCCGAACCAGGGGGATGGCTAACCACAACACCGCCCACAAGCTGAGCTGGCCCAGGGCCGGGGTGAGGGCGCTTTGGAAAGCCGCCCAATCGGCCAGGCGCTGCTGGGCGGCGCTGAGCCGGCCCCCCCAGGCGGTGATCGTGTTGACCCAGGTTTCGCCGGCTCCAAACACGGTTAGCTCGCCCAACGACTGCACGCCGTCCACCCAGGCGGCGCTCAACCCAGAGCGGGCGGCGACGCTACGACGCCCGGGGCGACTCCCCAGGCGTCGCGCGGCCCACGGGGCTGCTATGCCTGCCACCGCAAACAGCCCCAGCCAGGCGGCCGCCAGGGAGGGGGCATAGCCGCCCAACAGCCAGGCCATCACCACGGCGGTCAGCAAAGCCGCCCCTGAAGGCGCGGCAGCGCGCACGGTGAAGTTTTCCAGTGCGGCAATGTCGCCTACCAGGCGGGTCAGTAGATCGCCGCTGCGCTCAAGGGCCAGGCCGGCTGGCGCGATGGGTTCCAACGCCTGGTAAAAGCTGGCGCGCAGCTCGGCCAGCAGGCGGAAGGTGGCATCGTGCGACAGGTAGCGTTCGGTGTAGCGCAGCAGCCCGCGGCTGACGCCGAAGAAACGCACCCCCACAATGGCGATTTGCAGCGCCGCCACCGAAGGATGCAGCGCCGCCGCCGAGAGGATATACGCCGAGGCGGCCATCAGCCCCACGCTGCTCAGCGTCGTGGCGGCGCCGGCTGCCATGGCCGCCGCCACCGGCCAGAACGGGCGCGCCAATCGCATGAGCCGCCACATGACCGCGGCGCTGCTCAGGCCGGAGGCGCCATCATCCATCAGCGTCTCGCCGCCGGCAGGCGATTCGATAAGAGACCGTCCACCGCCTGACAGCCCGGCAGCAGGCGGCGCGACTGCCTCTCGCCCGCCAGCAGCCGCATCGATGGCCGCCCACCCCCCGCCTGTTGGCGCGGCCATATCCGAGTCCACCTCTGGTTGCCGATCAGCCGCATCGATGATCACCCGCCCGCCGCTTGACCACGCCACCGTACCCCCCGCGGCGGAGATCGCCCCCGGCCGGTGACTAATAATCAGCGCCGTGCGCCCTTGCACCAACCGGGCGATGGCGCGGCGTAGGGCGGCCTCGTTTTCGGGGTCTAAATGGGCGGTCGGCTCGTCCAGCACCAAGACCGGCGCATCGCGCAAAAAAGCTCGCGCCAGGGCGAGGCGCTGCGCCTGGCCGGCGCTCAGGCGCAGCCCGCGTTCTCCGATGGGGGTGGCGTAGCCCTGCGGGAGGGCGCTAATAAATTCATCGGCTTCGGCCAGCCGGGCCGCCTGCCGCGCCTGTTCCAGCGTGGCCTGGGGGTGAGCCAGGCGCAAATTATCCAGCACACTTCCGAAGATCAGGGCCGGATCTTGTGGCGACCAGGCCACCAATCTCTGCCACACCTGGGAGGGGATTTCATCCAGGCTGCCCCCATTCACCAGGATGCGCCCCTGCGTGGGCCGCGCCAGGGCTAACAGCAGCGCCGCCGTGGTGCTCTTGCCAGAACCGCTGGGACCGCGCAGGGTGAGCGCCTCCCCGGCGGCCAGGCGCAGGTTCAGGCCCTGCACAGCGGGATAATCGCTGCCGGGGTAGACGAAGGAAACATCTTCGAAAACGATCTCGAATGGCGGCTCCAGGTTCGGCGGGGTTTGGCGCGGCGCAGCCTGGGAGGGCGCGGCTGCGCCGGCCTCAGCCGCCGCTCCACCCACGGCGTTCAGCGGCGGGGTCTCTAACACCTGGAACAAGCGCCTGGCGGCGGTTGCGCCAGCCATGCCGGCATGAAAACGCGCCCCTAAGGCGCGCAGCGGGGCGTAATATTCGGGGGCCAACACCAGGATAAAAAACGCCGGCTCGAAGGCGATGCGCCCGTACAGCAAGCGCAGCCCCACCTCCACCGCCACGATTGCCGTGCTGAGCGTGGCTAGCATTTCCAGGGTGAGAGCCGATAGGAAGGTGACGCGCAGCACCTGCATGGTGACCTGGCGATAACGCCCCCCGGCGCGGCGGATTTTCTCGACCTGCTCCTGGCTGCGCCCGAAGGTCTTGAGCGTGGTGAGACCCTGGATGACATCCAGAAAGTAGGCGCTCATGCGGCCCAGGCTGGCGAACTGGCGCTGGGTCAAACGCTGCGCCCAATCGCCGATGAGCGCCATAAACACCGGGATGAGCGGCCCGGTGAGCAGCAGCACCCCGCCCGAAAGCGGATCGAGAGGGAACACAAAGGCCAGGATGCCCAGCGGGATAAGCACAGCGGTGATTAAACCGGGCAGATATTGGCTAAAGTAGGCCTCGAGAGCGTCGATGCCTTCCATCGCCAGGCTGTGCAGTTCGCCGGTGTGTTCCCCTTGGGCATAAAGCGGGCCAAGGCGCAGCAAATGCTCGGCCAGGCGTTGGCGCAGGGCGTTTTTGGCGCGGCGCGCCAGGGCGCTGCCGGCGCTCTCGCCGCCCCAGGCCAGGGCCAGCCGCAAGACGGCCGCCGCCAGCAAGGCCCACAGCAGCAGCCCCACCTGCGCTCGATCGGCTTGTTCTAAAAAGACCCGTTGAATCAGGCGACTTAACAGCCCCGCCTGCAGCACGGCTAACACCCCCGCCGCCGTCCCCAGCCCCGCCGCCGCCGCCCACCACCATCCAAATTGCCGCGCCAGGCGCACCAGGCGGAAGTCGATATTCATAGCAGGTATTGTATCACTGCTGGTAAAACCACGCCCCCGGCGGGGGCATACATGGTGGGTGGGCCGGTGCAGGCCGTTGCAGGATGAAAACACAGCCAGAGCGCGCCTGCCCATCCCCTTTGCCGCTGCAGGCGCGCTCTATTTGCAAAACCAAGGGCTAATATTCCAGCTTGCTGTCCGAGGTCAGGCGTTTACGAAACACCCAATAGCTCCATCCCTGGTAGATTAGTACAATCGGCACAAAGGTGAGGGCGACGATAGTCATCACTTGCAAGGTGTAGGGCGATGATGATGCGTTGTAGATCGTCAGGCTCCAAGCCGGGTTAAGGCTGGAGATCATCACACGCGGGAACATAATCAGAAAGGCGGTGGTGATGGCGCCGGCGATGGAAACCGCCACGGTGATGAACGCCCACCCTTCGCGCTGCTTACGAATAAAGTAGCCGGAAGCCAGCAAGGCCGCCAGCCCGGCCATAGGAATCACGCCGGGGTCGATGCCCAGGGTGGCGACCAGGTCGGTGGCAAAGTAGGTGGCTACTAACAAGGCTAACATCATTACCACTGCCGCGGGCCACAGTCGCCCCGCGGCGCGCTGGGCTTTCAGGCGCACTTCGCCGCTGGTTTTGAGCGATAGGAAAGCAGCCCCATATAGGGCAAATACCACCACCATCGTCACGCCGGCCAGCAGCGCATAAGGATTGAGCAGGTTGAAAAACCCGCCCACGTACTGCATTTCAGCATTGATGGGCACACCGCGCACAAAATTGCCAAAAGCCACGCCCAGCAGCAGGGCGGGCAGCAGACTGCCGGCGAAGATGATCGCATCCCAAGCGGCGCGCCAGCGCGGGCTTTCATCCTTACTGCGAAATTCCAACGCCACGCCCCGCCCAATCAACCCCACCAACAGCAAAAACAGGGCCAGGTAAAAGCCGCTGAACAAGGTGGCGTACCATTCGGGAAACGCGGCGAAGGTGGCCCCGCCGGCAGTAATCAGCCACACCTCGTTGCCATCCCAGTGTGGGCCGATGGTATTGATGATGACGCGGCGCTGATGGTCTTGCTGCGCCTTATCGGCGTCTTTACCCAAGAAAGGCAGCAGTATGCCCACCCCAAAATCGAAGCCTTCGAGGACGAAGAAGCCGATGTACAGAACGGCGATCAGGATAAACCAAAGCATGTTGAGGTCCATGTGCATCTCCTTCGGGTTAGTCTTGTGCGGCGATCAGGGCAGGTTGTGCGCCCAGGTCGTCATCTACGGGCAGGTCTGGCACACCTGCGCGGGCGAATTTTCTCAAAAGGTATATGGTCACAACCATCAACGCGCCATACACCAGCGTGTAACCCACCAGAGAGGCCAATACTAAAGGCGCACCCACCACGGTCGTCACGCCGTCTTCCACTGTCATCAGGCCATACACCACCCACGGAGCGCGCCCCAATTCGGTGAGCAGCCAGCCAAAGGTGTTCGCCAGGTAGGGCAGCAGAATAGCCCACACAAAAATGCGCAGCGCACGCGGACGCTGTTCTAATATCTCACCCAGGATCAGGAACAGCCCCCACAAGGCCAGACCAATCATAGCGAAGCCCGCCCCCACCATCAGACGGAAACTCCAATACGCAATCGCGATGGGGGGAATGTAGTTACCAGGGCCGTACTGCTGTTCATACTTCGCTTGCAGATCGTAGATGCCTTCCACGCTGCAATCGAGTTGGTTATAGGCGAGCATACATAACATGCGCGGCAAGCGAATCGAGAAGACATCCTCACGCTGGGTCAAATCGCCGATGGTGAGCAGCGAGAAAGAGGCGGGCGACTCGGTGCGCCACAGCGCCTCGGCGGCGGCCATCTTCATCGGCTGGGTCTTGACCATATGCTGCGCCTGGTCGTGGCCGTTAATCGCCACCAAAATCGAAGCGAACAGGCCGAAAATAGCGGCAATCTGGAACGAGCGGCGGAACAGATCGGTTTGGTGTTTGCGAATCAGGTGGTAGGCGCTAATGCCCATCACAAAGAAGGCCCCTGTCGCAAAGCCGGCGGTGATGGTATGCGGAACCATCACCCACATATTGGGGTTGAAGATCAGCGCGAAGAAATCGGTCATCTCGGCCCGCCCGTTCCGCAGGGCGTAGCCCACTGGTTCCTGCATAAACGAGTTCGCAATCAGAATCCAGACTGCCGAGATGTTAGCGGCAATCGCCACTAACCAGATGGCCGCGGCGTGCATGCCTTTGCTCAGCCGTTCCCAGCCGAAGATCCACACGCCGAGGAAGGTCGATTCGAGGAAGAAGGCCAGCAGCGCTTCCATCGCCAGCGGTGCGCCGAAAATATCGCCCACAAAGCGCGAATATTCCGACCAGTTCATGCCAAACTGAAATTCTTGCACAATGCCGGTTACCACCCCTGTGGCGAAGTTGATGATGAACAACTTCCCCCAAAATTTGGTCATGCGCAGATAGGTTTGACTGCCGGTGCGCACGTACAGGGTTTCCATTATGGCGACGAGCACAGAAAGCCCCAGGGTGAGCGGCACGAAGAAGAAATGGTATATCGTCGTGACCGCGAATTGAAGGCGGGCCAGTATCAATACATCCATGCTTTTACTCCTTATTGAATATTTTGAAAACTTTTTATTGTGAAAATTGTAACATCTAAATTGACTTAGCGCGAAGGTAAGCCGGGGAGAAAGAGCTATTAACGGATTTTAAAAGCGGACTGACCGGATTAGGGTGATATGCTAAATCATCCGCGTGGGTAGTTGGCGGCGCAGCGCAGCGCTGGCCGCTTATTGCAGCATGGCGGCAGGAGTTAATCTTGCCAGCGTGGGTCTTCAAAACGCTGCACCTCAACCCGATAGCCGTTAGGGTCGCGCAAGAACATTTGATAAATCTGATACTGCGGATTGTGGCGGGGCGAGGTCTCAATCTCCACCCCTCGCGCTTGCAGCGCAGCCGCATAGGCATCCACATCGTCCACCACCAGGGTCAGGGTCACTTCGTCGCTGCCGGTTTCGCCATCGGTAAGGCAAAAGCCCACATAGGCATGGGGATGGAGGCGGAAGATGCGACATGCGCCCTGGTCGAGGGCCAGGGGCAAGCCGAGCGAGTGGGTATAGTATTCGGTTGTGGCGAGTAAATCGTGGGTCTTTAAGAAAAGGATGCTAGATTGAATTGGCGGGATCGTGTTCATAAGGTTTGCTCCGGTGATAACAAAAAGGCTTGTATGGGCTGCACAGCCCTCATAAGGTCTGTTCCAGGTGTTGCAAAATGGCTTCTACCGGCAGCACGGTTCCATACGCGCCGTTGAGCGCCGCCAGGAAACTGGCATGCACCTGAGCGGCCGGGATAGCTTGCCCATCAAAGCTGAGCGATTTGGTCGCGCAGGCGTCTTGGGCGGTGATGACATCGAAGCCGGCATCCACCGCCGCTCGCACCGTGGCGTCTACGCACATATGCGTCATCATCCCGCAGATCACCAGGTGATCGACCCCCGCCTGGCGCAGCGCATCCAACAGCCCGGTCTCACGGAAACTGTTGGGGAAATGCTTCTCGATCAGCGCCTCGCCCGGCAGCGGCTGCACACGGGCGTGAATCTCGGCCCCCGGCGTACCCGGTAAAAAGGAGCCCGCTCCGGGTCGCTGCGAGAGATGGCGCACAAACAGGCGCGGCAGGTCTTGACGGCGGAAGAAATCTAGCAACCGGGCTGCCTGGGCGGCTGCTTCCAGGCTGCCTTCCAATGGGTTGCTGCCGCCGGAGAAATAATCATTCTGAATATCCACGATAAGTAAAGCTGATTTCATTTTTTCTCTCCTTTGATTTGATTATATATCTTCCCCACCGGTTGCGACAAGACAAACGGCTTTTTTATGGCGCATTCCGCTTCCGCAGATAACTGCTCTTGTAAGCAGCCGATTGGCGGTTAAAATAGGAATGCCAGGCGGCTCAACGGGGCCGGCTTGTGGGAGCGCCCTCTAAACAACTTCCTTTTTATGGAGACGGATATGAATGGTTTACAACCTGGAATGCAACACGAAACCACTCGCCTGGTGGAAGATCAATATACCGCTTTTCACGTGGGCAGCGGCACGCTTAAAGTGCTTTCTACCCCCAGCATGATCGGCTTCATGGAGCGCGCCGCCATGGAAATGATCCAGGCGTATTTACCTGCCGGCCAAACCACCGTGGGCACGCTGGTAAATGTGCGTCACCTGGCGGCCACACCGTCCGGGCAAACCGTGCGCGTGCTGGCGGAAGTGACCGAAGTGGATCGCCGGCGCATCACGCTGCACGTCGAAGTGTGGGACGCCCAGGAAAAGGTGGGCGAGGGGGAGCACGAGCGCTTTATCATCGACACGGAACGCTTTTTGCAGCGTGTGCAGGCAAAGCAGAGCCAGGCGTGAGCGGCGTTAGCATCCTGTATGATGGCCGCCCGCTGGTGGATAATCCCAACAGCCCGGCGGCTTTGCACCTGTTAGCCCTGCTAGAAACCACCGCTGGCCTGGATAAGACGGCGGCGGTGGCGCTGCCGGGCGAATCACGGCATGGCTTACCGCCGGCGGCGCAGGTTTACACACTGCCCAACCCCAGCGGTTCGATCTTTCAATGGGAGCAGCGCCTGGTTCCGGGGCTGGCTAATCGGCTGGGCGTCGATTGGGTGCACAGCGTGGGCGCGGGGGCAGCCCTGTTGGGTCGCCAGAGGGCGCTGTACAGTCCGGCGGGTTGGGTCGCCGCGCCGCAGTTAGGGGGCGGCCTGCGCCGCCGCGTGAGCCAGGCCATGGGGCAAGGCGGGCAGGCACGCGCCCGCTGGTTATGGCCTGAAGACCTGCCCGCGCCCCCGCGCCCCAACCGCCTGTTTACGCCTTTGCCTCCCACTGCGCCACAATGTTTCTATGAAGAACACGGCGGGTGCGGCCCCACGCGGCTGGACGGCCTGAGTTTGCCGCAAGCATATGTGCTGGCGCACACCCCGGAAGATGAAGTGAGCTTACAGGCAGTGTTGAAAGCGTGGACATGGGTGGCCCCGGCGATGGGCGAATATTACCCGCTGGTGATGGTGGGGTTGAGCGAGACCGGGCGGCGGCGCTTCGATCACCTGGTGGCCGCCTACCAGCTTTCGGGTACGGCGCGCCCGGCTCCGCCGCTTTCGCTCAGTTCATTGGCGGCCCTGTACCAGGGGTGCAGCCTATTATTCCACCCCGGCCCCACTTCGGTATGGGGCGACCCGCTATATTTGGGCCTGGCGGCCGGCTGCCCAATTGTGTCCGGCGATACCCCCGCCGTGGCCTCCGTGGTGGGCCAGGCGGCTTACCTGGCCTCCGCCACCGATGCGCGCCAGTTGGGCGCGGCGGTGCTTTCGGTGCTGGTGGAAGAATCACTGGCTGAACAGCTGCGCGCCGCCGCCCGCCGGCGGGCGCAAAGCTGGGGAGGGTTTGAAGCCGCCTACCTGGCTGTGCTGGAGAGCTAACCGGCCCCGCAAGTAGGGCCGGGTGGCTAACAGGCGTAGCTCAGCGGCGCATCGTGCGATAGGCATATACGCCCAGGCCAATCGCCGCCAGTAAAAAGATTCCCCCAATAATCCCCAAGATCGGCGAACGTCCTGGGTCTTCCGGCACAACACTACCGGCGGCCGCCTCCGTCTGCGAATTGGCTTGCGCCCCAAAATTGACATAGGTCTCATCGCCGGCGCTGAGGGTGGCTTCATATTTGGTGGCCGTAGTGGGGTTGTAACCGGTGGGGGCGGCGGCGCTCATGGTATAAACCCCTTCGGGCAGGTCTTCAAAACACATGTGCTCGGCGCTGTCGTCGGTGTTGACCGCTTTAGAGACGGTTCCCGCCCGGTTGCCAAAACTGACTGCGCCGTTAGGGATCGAGTCCTCATTCTCTTCACGAATGGAATTGCCGTTCAGGTCGTTAAACAGCATCAGGCACAGCCTGGCCTTGCCGGGCTGGATGGTGGGGGTGGGGGCGGGAACAGTCGGGGTGGGTGAAGGCCCCACCGTAGGCGTAATCAGCGCCGGGCCGCCCATGCCGATGAGCAGCTGCTGCCCTTCACGCAAAAAGTCACCGGTCAGGTTGTTCATCTCGCGCAGTTTATCCATGGGCACATTCACCAACAGCGAAATCCCCAACAGTGTGTCGTTCGGTTTAACGATATAGATGATGCGCCCGTCGGGGCCGGGGGTGGGGGTGTTGAGCGGCATTTGCGCAGCGGGGGCCGCTTGAGCAGACGCGTTCGGCGTCAGCACGGCGGCGGTCATCAAACACAGCGTCAGAAGCAGGGTAATACTGCCGGCGGCGGCAAAAATTTTTCCGGTTTTTTGATTTATCATAGCAAAGAGAATTATACCGAATTTTCGGGAATCAAACGCAGGGCTAAGAGAGCTATTCCATTGAGCGACGCCGCCGCTAATACGGGTAACAGCACAGGCGAAACAGCGTCCCATGGCCCCGCCCAGGTGTACAGGCGCAAGGCCACCAACGAACTCAAGGCCCGCCCCAGCGCCGCGCCAGCGACGAACATCGCCATAAAGGTGGCCCGCGCTCCCGGCAAGACCTCCGTCATGAGCGGCAGGCTGCTTACCATAGTAAATTCAAAAGTGATGTAAAACAGAAATAAACCCACAAAGGCGGCATTCAGGCTGCCCCCTAAGACGGGCAGCGCCAGCACCGCCCCCGCATTCAGCGCCAAACCAGCCGCCACAGCGCGACGTTTGCCCCAGCGGTCGGTGAACAAGCTCACCAGACCTTCGCCGCCTAGCTCGGATAGGCCAATCACCACCGAGGCGGCCGCCAGCGCCCCAATTTTCACCGCAAAGGTATCTTCCAGCCACACGCCAAAGATCAGATTGACCAGCTCGTTGGCCCCGCTCATACCCATCGCCAAGACGATGCCGGCGCGTGCGGCCGGTTGGCGCAGCACCTGACCGAAGCCGCTCCAATAGGTGGACGCGCCCCCAACCGGCGGACGGTCATCGGGGAGCAGCAGCCACAAACCAACCATGCCCGCCAGGCCCAACCCTGCCAGCCATGGGAAGGGCGCTTGCCAACCATAGCGAGCAATAAGAAAACTTACCGCCGGCACGCCCACGATAAAACTAATCGACCAGGAATACTCGGTCATGGCAATTACCAACCCGCGCCGCCTGTAGGTCACCCGGTCGCCAATATAGGCTTGCACCGATGGCACAAAGACGAGATTGCCCATGATGCTAAGGATGAGCATGCCCACGAAGGCGAGGAAGGTAGGCCACACCGCCGCCAGGGTAGCCCCGGCGGTGAGCATAGCCATCCCGCCCACCAGACCGGCCTTGCGCCCACGCAGATCGCTAACCGCAGCCAGGAACGGCCCCACCAGACCGGTAGCCGAGCGCAACGAAAGCGCCAGGCCCATGGCGGTCACATCCACGCCTAAGCCGCGCGCAAACACCGGCAGCAGGGGGTAGACCATGCGCTGCATGGTGTTGATCACCGAGCGCGTTAAAATAAACGCCGGCACATGCAGCCACAGGGTGTTATGCGGCTTCATCGACTGGGCGAATCGCGCAGTCGCCACCAGAGGGTCAATTGCGCCGCCAGCCCCAAGGCTAAGATGAACAGGACAGCAAAGAAGGTTTGGATGCGGGGTGCATCCGAATTAAGGATCGGCGAAGGAGGGTGCATCACATTTTGGGTGTTAACCAGGAAGATCATCAACACCACGATATAGATGAGGTTAGCCCACGAAGTCCAGGCGGGGGCCTCTAATAACGCCGCTCCCACTTGAAGCAGCAGCCCGGTAACCGAGAAGATCACCGCCAGGCGAAAGCGCGGCTCGGCCAGAAACAACCCGTTCCAACTGGTTTGCATGGCCCACATCGAAATCGGCAGGTATGTGATCCAGAACACCAGGCCGGTGCGCCCTAAGGCGCGCGACCAGGCGTGCCAGGCTGCGCTGTGGCTCAGCAGCCCCACCAACCCCGCCGCGCCGGCCAGCACAAATCCCGCCAGGGCCGCCCATACCCAGACCCCATGTAAATAGACGATGCGGGCGTTGGCCCCTAAAACTTTCTCCTGTGGGCCAACGCTCGTGGCTAACCCAATCGCAAATAGAGTCAAGAGCATCCAGGCCCACAGGGGCGGCTTAACCGGTGAGTGTTTTGACATAAAAGAAGGGCCTCTCAGACGATTAAAAGTTAAGCGGAATTATCCGTTCGGGGTGATAATTCCGTGGGAGGGGCGGTTATCCGGCCTATCCGGGCGCTCGTTATCCCGCGGGGTGCGTGTGGTGGTGGGGCGGCGCGTGAGCGTGGTGGTAGGCGTAAGCGTCATCGTGGGCGAAGGCCGCAGCGTGGCGGTGTGGGTGACGGTGGGCGTTGCCTGGCGTGTCGCGCCAGGAGCGGTGGACGAAAGCGGCACGGGGGACGCAGCCGCCGCCCCGGTAGGGGGCGCAGTGATCTGCGGCGCGGCGATCTGCGGCGCAGCCGTTTGCGGCAAGGCCGGCTCCCGCGTGGGGGATGAGGTGGGAGTGGAAGTTGGCGCGAACGCGCCCCCCGTGCGCCCGCCAACCAACCACACACCCATCAGCATCACCAGCGCCGCCAGGGCAATCCACACCATCCAGGGTGAACGGCGCCGGGCGGCAGATCGAGGTGTAGGGCGGGCCGCTTCGTCCACCGCTGACGCCCGAATAGGCGTAGGCGCTGCGTCTTCCGGTTTGGCCGAGGGCGAGGGTGGCGGTGCAGGTGTAACCGGTGGGCCAAATAAATCCAGCTGTGCTGGTGAGTCAGGCGGCGCCGATGGGTCAGGCGGCGCCGATGGATCTGGCGACAATGAATCCAGCGGAGCGGCAGAAAATACCTGCGGCAGCGCTTCAGCAGCCAGCGTGGCCTGAGCGGCGCGCTGCAGTTGCTCTTCGATCTCGCGGCGGGCTTGGGCCAGGGCCGCCTGGCGCTGGGCATCCTCGGCTGCCAAAAGCGCCTGCGCCTCAGCCGCCTGACGTGCTTGCAACACCTCCCGACGCTGGGCCAGCTGCGCTGGCGAGGGAGCGGGCAGGGCGTCTACGGCGGCTAACAGATCGTGCGGGCGGGCGTAGCGCCCCGCCGGTGTGACTCCTAAGCCCAACGCCAACACACGTTCGATCTCCCACGGGGTCCCTTCGGGCCACTGTAAAGGAAAATCGAGCAGCGGGCGTTCGCCGCGCCCATCCCAGGTGGGGAAGGGCGGCGCGCCGGCCAGCGCCTGGAACAACAGCGCCGCCAGGCCGTAAACATCGGCGGCGGGGGTGGGGGGTAACCCGGAGGCGGCTTCCGGCAGAATAAGCGACGCAGCGTCGCCGGCCCGCGTGGTGGGCGGCACACGCTGGGTGCGCCCGGCAGCCCCCGCCTGGCGTAAGCCGTGCGCCAGTCCCCAACCACTAATCACATAACCCAGGTCGGGGCTGTGCCAGACCATTGGGCAAGAAAGGTTGCCATGCACCCAGCCGTTAGCTTGGGCGAACTCCAGCCCCTGAATGAGCTGTTCTAGCATATCGTGGGCGGCTTGCCAGGTGAACACTTCCCCGCTCGCCAGGCGTTCGCATAAGGGGCCGGCGGTGTCATCGTGCGGCA
The DNA here is from genome assembly GCA_964531975.1 of uncultured Anaerolinea sp. GTDB lineage: Bacteria > Chloroflexota > Anaerolineae > Anaerolineales > UBA4823 > RBG-16-57-11. The sequence continues at coordinate 12,300 of CAZHFU010000038.1, forward strand.
GCCCGCTCTGCGGCCAACGCTCGGCCAAGAACGCCCGCCCGTCAATTTGCCCGGTTTCCCACGTCCAGGCCAGGTGAGGATGAACCAAATCCGAGGCGGTTTGGGCGGCCTTGAGAATGAGAGTCCAATCATCCGCATCCAGCGCCGCGTTCACCAGCACCAACAACACCTGGCGCTTGCGCACTTCATCCAAGGCGCGGTAGCGCGTGGCTTGCACGCCCGCAGCGACGGTGATCGTATCGATTTCTTGTTCAAGCCGATAGGGGCCAAGGGTGAGGTGGGGGGTCATCGCTGGTATTATAACAGGCTGTAAGACAGCACAACAAAAACAGTCGCTAACCAGCGCGAACGCGCCGGCGCTCGCTGCCAGCGCGGCGAGCTGGCGGGCCACAGTTCCGTCATCCCGACCCGGCTCAGCGCCGCCATGGCAAGGCGACAGCGCAGCCATCCGCCCCCCAGGGGTCAGCGCCGCTCGGACAAGACCGCGCCGCAGCCATCCGCCCACCAGGGGTCAGCGCCGCCCATCCCCCCGATGCCCCTAGGGAGAATTGGTGGGCCAGGGGGTGAGGGTGGGGCCGGAGGAAGTGGTGAAGACCCGCGGCGTGGAGCCGGGCCCCAGCGTGGCCGCGCCGGGCGTCGCCAGGTTGGGCGTCGCGGGGACAGGCGTGGCTATGCCGGGCGTCTCAATGCTTTGTGTCACGATCCCAGGGGTAAGCGCGGTTTGCGTGGCCGCTGCGCCGGGTGCGGCGGTCTCGCCGCCGGTTGTTCCCCCGCTGCGGATGAGCCAATACCCCACCGCTAAAGCCCCTACCACCACCAGGGTGAGCAGCACTCCGGTGAGGCAAGCGGCCCATTTCCAAGGCCGCGGCGCGGCGGCGGCTACCGCCGCCCGCGCTCCCGGCAGCTGCAGCGGTAAGGTGGGGCCAATATCAACCGCCCCACTGGGCATTTCCAGCGCCACGATGGTGATATTATCATGGCCGCCGCGGCTGTTAGCCTGGCCGATTAGTTCATCCAAGGCTTTGGGCTGCTCGGCGGCGCGGTGGCGACGCATTACGGCCTGAATCTCTCCCGGCGTCACCAGGTCGGTCAGCCCGTCGGAACATAAAATCACCTGGTCGCCGGGCAGCAGGCTCATACCCTGGTTGGTGTACATGGCTTCTTCGCTCTCACCCGGCGAAAGCCGCAGGCGCGTATCCACATCCACCACCTGCGGCGAGCCTAAATAGCGCCGGATGACGTGCGCGTTAGGGTGCGTGGCGGCTTGCTCGGGTGTGATCACGCCCGCATCGATGGCCTCTTGAATCCAGGTATGATCGATGCTAATCTGCTGCACCACGTTCTCGCGCAGCAGGTAGATGCGCGAATCGCCCACGTAGGCCACGAACAGCCGGGCGCCCATCACCAAGGCGCAGGCGCAGGTGGAACCCATGCCCTGCTTGTTGCCATCGGCTTGCGCCTGGGCGTGGATCGCAGCGCCGGCTTGCTGGATTGCGCTGCGCAAGGTTTCAACAGGCTGCGCGCCGTCGCTCTGCGCCACAATCCGGCTGATGGTTTCCACGGCCAACTCGGCAGCCACCTCGCCGGCGCGATGCCCGCCAATGCCATCAGCCACCACCGCCAACACCACCGGCTGCGGTCGCTCGCCAGGCTGATATAACGCCGCAACACCATAGCGATCTTCATTGTTCTTTCCGCTCAAACCCGCATGGGTGTTAGCGGCTACGTATAAGTGGGCGCGGTCTCCAGGAATCATACCGTTTCATCCTCATCGTCCAACGAATTTTCCCTATGCGCGGCGATTACCACAGGTTTACGAATGGAGCCGGGCTGCCGTAAGGTGAAGCGAAACCCGATGCGCCCAATATGCACCAGGTCGCCATGTTCCAGGCGCGCTCCGCTGGGCGAAACGGGTGTGTAATTCACCCACACCCCCGCCACTGAACCGGCATCGGCCAGGCGATAGCTGCCGTCTTCCTGGCGGGTGAGCCGAGCGTGAAGCGCGTCAACCGAGGCGTCATCCAGCGTCAATTCGGCCAGGGAGGGGTCCGAGCCAATGGCAAAACCTTCCGCCGGAATGGGAATAGGGGGCAAGGTGCGCTGATCGGCATCGGCCACGGGGTTGAAATAGGCCTCGGTTTGAAGTGCGGCGGGTGGGCGGTGAAATTGGAACCGCTCCATCCACCCGCTTCGCCTGGCGGCGCTGTCGCCAGACATGCGCACCGGCTGCGTCACCGGGTCGGAATAGATTTTGCGCCGCTGGGCGGCATAATGTGAGCGCGGGCGCAGCTTGCCGCCCATCACCATCACCAGAAACAGCGCCCCGCCGGCCAACACTGCCAAAAGCGCGGCAATCACCGGCAGATTGCTGCGCAGGCGGTTGAATGTCACGCCTTTGGGCTTATCCACCGTGATCTGTACGGGGAATTCAGGGCTGCTGCCGGTGAGGCCCAGCCCATCTCGCGCCTGCACCTGCAGCTGGTGCACACCGCTGACCGTATAGCTTTCCAGGTTCCAGGTAAGGCGATCAAAGGGGGGAAGATTGTTCTCCGCCACCACCACACCATCCACCAGCAGCGCCGAATAAGCAATAGCGCGCTTACGCCCATCGGGGAAGTTGAAATCAATCTGCAGGGTGAGCGATTGCGGCATCAGGGCCGCACCGGAGAAATCGGCGGCATCGATGGCGGCGCGGGTGGAACTGTTTCCGGCCGCATCCGGCGCAACTTCAGGAATGCGGCGCAAAATTTGGGCCGGCGGAGCGGCCATGACCGGCGCCGGAGGAGCCAGGTTGACTTCTATCTGAACCGGGGCCGTTTCGATGGAGGCCTCGCCGGCCTGGACGCGAGCAGCGACGCTGTGCGAACCGCTGATGGCAACGGCCGAGGTATATTCAATATCGTACACTAAGCGCAGCGGTTCCAGGTCGGCTTCAATGTCTGGGGCGGGCTGGTCGCCGGTGAAGGTGTAAAACCGCCCCCCGGTGGCCGAGGCCAGCTGCATCATTTGCTGAGCAGCCTGGGTCATCACCGCGCCGGTGGATGATACCAACCAAATCGTAATCGGAATGCCGTTCTCGTTGGCTTGAGCGGCCAGGTTCTCCAGAGCCTGGGGGTTAGGGGGCCCATCGGGCGGCGGAGTAATAAACAGCACCATGCGCCCCATCCCAGGGCGGGGGGTGTTATCGGAGGCCAGTAAAATAGCCCGGTTAAGGATGTCGAAGGTGGGAACGGCGCGACGCGCGTCAATGGCGTCCAGGTCTAAAGCGGCCACCCATTGCAGCGGGTTCTTTAAATGGCTGGCCGATGCGCCATTGGTAATCAATAAGCTGTAGTCATCCAGGCTGGAGCCGGCGCGGGAGGCGGCCCAGTCGCGCAGGGCGGTTTTGATCAAATCGTAGCGCGAGACAGCTTTGCGGTTGCGAATGGCGAAAGACGGCCCTGGGTTAATCGCCACCACCATCTGCACACCGGGGCGCTGCATAACGATGGAATCGACCGGCTGGGGGCTGCCATCCTCCAACATCTCCACCTGGTCGGCGGTCAGATTCTGCACAAAACGGCCTTGGGCGTCGAAGACCTTCAACTGGGTTTGCATGGTGGGGAATTGATCTAACTGCACCGCGCCCAGGTAGGCTCCGCCGCCGCCTTGCGCCGCCGCCGGCGCGCTCCACCCCGCGGCCAGACATAAGATTAACAGGTAACCGCAAATGCGGATTCTCATTATTAAATTTTAGCACAATTTGGAGGTAATTTAATGGATTCGCCGGGGTTGTAGGGTGAACGCATCCAGACTTTCATTTTACCTGCGGCATATCGGCTGTCGCGCAGCAAACCGCGGCGCGGCCTGGGCGGGCGCGTCTGTCAGCGGGTTGGCGCCGCCTCCGTGTTGGGCTTGCCGCCGGATCACCTTTGGATGCGCCAATGCCGGTTTGAGAAGCGAGCGGCGCGTAAGCCGCCGGCCGGAAGGTGCAACCTCATCGCGCTTAGTTGGTTACGGCTTACTTCGCCTTCACCAAAAAGGCGGGGGCGGCATTGGCGCGCCAATGCCGCCCCCCGCCCAAGTCCACCTCTAGAACACCTCCGCCACGGCGGGGGCGACAAGGCCGCTGTTTGCCTGGCGTCCGGTCAGGCGCAGGTAGGTCAGCGTCCAGCCGGATTGCACGTAAGTGCGCAAAATTCCGCTCAGGAGCAGCAAAATGGGTAGATACACTGCACAGCATACCGCCGCGCCAATCAACCCGTTGCGTACGCCATTCTCGGCGCCTGTAAACGCCAACAGCACGGGCAGCATGGCGGCAATCAGCGGGAGGCTGATAATAAAGCCGACAATCCCCCCCAAGATTCCCAACAGCAGCCACATCAGCGCCACATTGCCGAGGTTTGATTTAAACACCTGCCAACCTTTGCTAATGCCGGCGCCGATGCTCAGGTTATCCACCACAATGGCGGTATACACCATTTGCAAGACAATGCCGACCACGATGCCGACAGGCAGTAAAATACAGCACAGGCACATGAAGAAAATCACAAAGAAGGCCGCCATGCTGCCGCCTAACGCATCCGAGTTGCTGCCGTTGCCGGCCATGATGGTTGGGAGGAATGGGAGAACGGCTGCCGCCATAATAAGCAAGATGAAGGCAAACACGATCACCCCCATCAAAAAGTCCAACCCAAAGATGCGCCAGAAATAGCGCCGGCTCTGGCTAAAGACCTCGCCAAATGTCAGGATGGGAGCGGCTTCCTGGTCGGCGCGCTGCGTTCCGTGGATCAGACCGATACGCCCAATCGTGCCGAGGAACACCCTCAAAGCGGTGAACAACAGCACAAAGCAGCAAATCCCAATCACAAACAAGGCCACGTTCTCTTCAACCCAGCGCATTGCTTCTATAAGTTGGGGAGGAACCATACCACCGGGGAAGTTGCCGCCCGGCATATTGCGACCGCCGCTGTTAAAATTGCCGCCGCCGCTGCCTCCGCTGCTGCTCTCGGAGCAGCCGGCCAGGATGCCAAAAATCCACAATACCTTATATTTCCAGGTAATTTGACCTGCTTTTGATAAAACCTCGCCAAAATCCATATTAATCTCCTTTCAAAATTAGAACCCATTAATTATACGTCATTCCCATTCAATAGTTGCAGGCGGTTTACTGGTTATATCGAGAACCACGCGGTTGACGCCGCTCACCTCGTTCACGATGCGATTGGCGACGCGGCCCAGTAGATCGTATGGCAGGCGGGCCCAATCGGCGGTCATAAAATCGGCGCTGGTTACAGCGCGCAGCGCCACGCACTCCTGGTAAGTGCGCTGATCGCCCATCACCCCCACCGACCGCACCGGCAGCAGCACGGCGAAAGCCTGGGATGTGCCGGCGCCATCTTCGGCCAGGTGCAGCAGCCCGGCGGCGTCCAATTCTTGGGTGAAGATGGCGTCGGCCAGCTGCAAACGGGCGATGCGCTCTGGGGTGACTTCGCCCAGGCAGCGCACCGCCAGGCCGGGGCCAGGGAAAGGTTGCCGCCACACCATGGCAAGCGGCAAACCCAGCGCTTCGCCCACCTGGCGCACTTCATCTTTGAACAGGTAACGCAGCGGTTCCATCAGCTCGAAGCTCAGGTCGGTGGGCAGCCCGCCCACGTTGTGGTGCGTTTTGATCTTATGCCCGGTGGCGCGGTCCGGGGCGCTCGATTCGACCACATCGGGGTAAATTGTGCCCTGCACCAGGAAAGGCGGAGCGCCCAAGCGCCGGGCCTGGTCTTCAAAAATGCGGATAAATAAAGCGCCGATGATCTGGCGCTTGCTTTCAGGGGCGGTGACGCCCTTAAGCGCCTCAAAAAACTGCGCCTGGGCGGCCACGCAAATCAGCTCGATGCCTTGCTGGCCGGCCAGGGTGCGCTGCACCTGCTCGGCTTCGCCCAGGCGCAGCAGGCCGGTATCGACGAACACCGAAACCAGCCGGCGCCCCAGGGCGCGCTGGGCCAAGGCCGCCGCCACGGCCGAATCGACCCCGCCGCTTACGGCGCACAGCGCCAACGGGCGCTCGCGGGGCGCGCCGGGCAGGTGGCCGGCGGGGGCGGGGTTCGGGTCGCCGCCCGCCGCACGTACGCCCTCCGCGGATAAATCCGGCGCGGCGCCGCCTTGCGCGGCGCGCGCCGCCTGGGCGCGCATACGCTCCACGCTCTGGGTAATAATGGAAGCGGGCGTCCAATCGGGGGCGGCCTGGCAAATCTCCACCGCAAAGCGGCGCAGCATTTCGCCTCCGCCGGGGGTGTGATGCACTTCGGGGTGGAACTGCACGGCGTAAATGCGCCGCTGGGGGTCGGCCATGGCGGCCACGGGCGCATGGGCGCTGCCAGCCAACACGCTAAAACCGGGCGGCGGCTGTTCGATACGGTCGCCGTGCGACATCCAAACCGGCGAGCGCCCCACAGGCAGTAGCGCGTTGGTATAGGGGACGTCCACCTCGGCCGGGCCGTATTCGCGTGCGCCGGCGGCAGCCACCCGTCCGCCCAGGGCGTGGGTGATGGCTTGCATACCGTAGCAAATGCCCAATATGGGCAAGCCGCTTTCTAAAACATATGGAGGCACGAACGGGGCATCGTCCTCATAAACCGAAGACGGCCCGCCCGAAAGGATAAAGCCCGCCGGGCGCAGCGCCAGCACACGCGAGGCGGAAGCGTCCCACGGGAACAGCTCGCAGTACACCTGCTGCTCGCGCACACGCCGGGCGATAAGCTGGGCGGTTTGCGAGCCAAAATCGAGGATGGCAATGCCGCTCATCTTTCAGCGGCCTGGGCGAAGGTGATGCCGGCTTCGTCCATGGCGGCAATGCAGGCCAGCGATTCGACCGGTACGCCCAGGTGCGAAAGCGCCGCCCGCCCGCCCTCAAACGCCTTCTCGACCAGCGCCCCAATGCCCACGATCTGCGCCCCGGCCGTGGTAGCCAGGCGCACCAGCCCCAATATGGTGGCCCCGCTCGCCAGGAAATCGTCGATAATCAGCACGCGCTCTCCCCGCCCCAGATATTCGGGCGAAACAATTAATTCCACCAGGTTGCCCTTCGTGTGGGAAGGGGAAAGCGTCAGAAACACCTGGTCGGGCATGGTGACAGGCTTATGCTTGCGGGCGTACACCACCGGCAGGCCCAGGTGCAAGGCGGTGAATACGGCCGGGGCGATGCCGGAAATTTCGGCGGTGAGAATCTTGGTGGCTCCCAGGCCCGCAAACCGGCGGGCAAAATCGCGCCCACACTCATCCATCAGCGCCACATCCACCTGGTGGTTAATAAAACCATCCACCTTTAGAATGCCACGGCCCAGGTTTTTTCCTTCCTGCAAAATTCGTTCTTCAAGTGCATGCATCGGTTGCCTCCTTAGATGAACAAAATTAATTGTACAACAAATCTAAAAGCTTTCGCCTTAATATCTCGGATTTATAGTAAACTAAGATCATGCTCGCTTTTACGCCTGCTTACCCTACCCCTGCACCGGCAGCCTGCCATAGGCTTCTGGTCTTTTGAGGTTGAGCAGCCGCGATAATATCGCCCTTTACACCCTCTGGACTGGAAGCCGGAGGGTGTTTTTATTTCTTATACAGGAGGCGTCCTATGCGTATGTCAAAATTGTTCAGCCAAACCTTGCGCGACGTTCCGGCGGAGGCCGAGACCGCCAGCAGCCAACTGCTGCTGCGGGCCGGGTTCATCCGCCAACACGCCGCCGGCATCTTTAGCTACCTGCCCCTGGCGCGGCGGGCGCTCAACCGCATCGAGGCCATCATCCGCCAGGAGATGGACGCCATCGGTGGGCAGGAGATCACCATGCCGGTGGTGCTGCCCGCCGACCTGTGGAAGGAGAGCGGACGCTGGTACAGCATCGACGCTGAGCTGGGCCGCTTTACCGATCGCAATGGGCGCGATATGGTTCTGGCGATGACCCACGAAGAGGCCGTGGCCGACCTGGTGCGGCGCGAAATTCGCTCTTACCGCCGGCTTCCGCAGCTCATTTACCACCTGCAAACCAAATTTCGCGACGACCCGCGCCCGCGCGCCGGGCTAATCCGCGTACGCGAGTTCACGATGAAGGACAGCTACAGCCTGGATGCCGATTTTGAGGGGCTAGACCGGCAGTACCAGGCGCATTACCACGCCTACTTGCGCATTTTCGAACGCTGCGGCCTGCCGGTAATCGCCGTCAAATCCGACAGCGGCATGATGGGCGGCAGCGAAGCCCATGAGTTTATGTACCTTACCCCCATCGGCGAGGATACGCTGATGCTGTGCGCGGCGTGCGGCTTCTCGGCCAACCGCCAGACGGCCACGTTCCGCAAACCGGCCGCCGCCCCCGCCGCCATGCTGCCCATCGAACCGGTGGCGACGCCCAATTGCAAGTCGATTGAAGACCTGGCGGCCTTCCTGGGCGTCTCGAAGGCCAGCACCGCCAAAGCGGTGTTCATGATGGCGACCTTCGCCCCGCCTGCCGAGCCGGCGCAGCAGTTCATCTTTGCCCTGATCCGCGGCGATATGGAAATCAACGAGACCAAACTGCTCAACGCCCTGGGTGCGCAGGCGCTGCGCCCGGCCACCGAAGACGAGATCCGCGCCGTGGGGGCCGTGCCGGGTTACGCCTCGCCGCTCGGGGTGCATGGGGCGCGCCTCGTGGCCGATGACAGCCTGCTCGCCAGCCCCAACCTGACAGCCGGGGCCAACCGGGAGGGCTATCACCTGCGCAACGTCAATTATGGGCGCGATTACCAGGCGGAAATCGTGGCCGACATCGCCGCCGCCAACGCCGGCGACGCCTGCCCGGTGTGCGGCGCGGCGCTGCGAGCCGAGCGCGGCGTGGAGGTGGGCAACATCTTCAAACTGGGCACGCGCTATTCCGAGGCGCTGGGCTGCATGTTCCAGTCTGCCGATGGGGTCGAGAAGCCGGTTGTGATGGGGTCGTATGGCATTGGGGTGGGGCGGCTGCTGGCGTGCGTGGCCGAAGCCCACCACGACGAGTACGGCCTGGTATGGCCGGCGGCGGTTGCGCCTTATCCGATCCACCTGGTGATGCTGCCAAGCAAGGACGGCGGCCAAGTGATCGAAACCGCCGAGCGCCTGTACGCCGACCTGGCGGCCGCCGGGCTGGAGGCGCTCTTCGACGACCGCGCCGAAACGCCCGGCGTCAAATTCAACGACGCCGACCTGATCGGCCTGCCGGTGCGCGTCACCGTCAGCGAGCGCGCCCGGCAAGCCGGCGGGGTGGAAGTGAAACGCCGCTCGCAAAGTGAGAAGCTGATTTTGCCGCTGGAAGATTTACCCGCCCGTCTGGCGGCGCTTTAAACGCAAACGGGCCGCCTTGGTCATCCGAGCCGTGCGTTGATCCAAATTTTAGGATCGCAGGGTGGAGGTCAAGGCGGCCCGCCTGGTTTCAGATCGTTTAGCGCCCGGTGATCTCGAACAACCCGCCGGCGCTGTTGGCGTAAATTTCAGGGAAGTAGATTTGCCAGGCCCGGGCGGGCAGCAGCCGGAACTGGCCGGGCTGCAGCAGCGCCAGGGTGTAGGTTAGCTCATAAGAACCGGCGGGCAAGTACGAAGCCTGCCAAGCGATGTGATCGTCATAGATGCGCGGCTCCGAGAAATTCCACCAACCCCAACCTTTGCTAAACGGATTGCGCGGGTCGTAGAGCTGCACTTGCGGTTGGCCCTCCATACCCTGCTGGGTGGTCTTTAAGCGCGTGTCGATAATCTCGGCCCCGGCGGGGATGAAGTCTTCGATGCGCAGATAGTACATATCGTGCGGCAGGGCCAGGCTGAGGCGCACGGTCACTTTGTTACCGGCCTGGGCCTGGGTGATCGGGCTGCAAGGCTGGTCAACGCAGCTCTCGCCAAAGGCGGTGATGGCGCGGCTGAGGCTGAGTTGGCTGGAATAGGGCGAAACCTGATCGGCCGGGCGGCTGAGCAGCAGGCCCACGGTGTAGAACAAGCGCCCGCCGGAACCGTCGCGCTGGATGGTGAGCATATTGGGCGCATCGGGATACAGCTTCTGAATAGGCGTTTGCGATGTGACCGCCGCCGCGGTAGGCCCTTGGGCCTGTCCCTGGGCGATGGGCGCGCCGTTGAGCGCCGCCGAGAAGGCATAGCCGCCCACCGCCGGCCCGGCCCCCTTGAGCCATTCGTTCATCGCCAACAGCGCCCATGCCGTTTGGTAGCTCGAAGACCAGCCGCCGTTGGCCTGGCGATTGGTCATCAGGTAGCGCATGGCGTCGGCGGCCAGCGGGGAAGCCGGGTCGCGCTGGGCCAGGATGAACAGCACCACGGCGCTGTTGCTCAGGTTATCCTGCATGTTCAGCCCGCTCAGAGGCGCTGCCCTCCCCGCAGCGTTGTTCAGCTGCCACCACGCGCCGGTGGCAGCACGCTGGGCGCTGCCGGCGATTTCGTCCAAAAGCTGAGTCACGAACCCATCGCCGGGGGTGGTGATGTCGATGGCCTGGGCCAGCAGCGCCTTCGCCCACGGGCTAAGGTCGATGGCCTGGCTGCGCAGTTGGGTGAGGATTTCAGGGTTCGCCGCCCCGTTAAGCGCCAGCACATATTGGCGGAAAGCGCTCCGGTCGGCTTGCCACCCGCCGTCGCCAGTGGTTTGCGGCGTGCTGCTCTGCAAATACTTCACCGCCTGCTGCAGCATGTTTTGATTGATGCTGACTCCGGCGTCTTTGGCCCGTGTCAGTCCAAACAAGGCATAAGTGGAAATCAATTCGCTGCTGTCTTCACCGGTCAGCCAGCCCCAACCGCCGTCGGCGTTTTGGCGAGCGGCCAGGCGCTGCAGGCCGCGGTTGAGCGCCTCGTCCAACCTGGCTTTGAGCTGGGGATCATCCAGCCCCTGGCTTTGCAGGGTGCGATAGGTCTCCAGGTTAGGCAAAAAGCTCGATACCACCGCCTCGGTGCTATCGCCGGAATCCTGATCGATGGCGTCCAGGGCGCGCAGCATGGCCGCGGCCAGGGAAGGCGAAAGCTCCACATTTAGCGAGCCGCCTTGGGCCTGGTACGAGCGCGGCAGACTGATTAGCTCGGTCTGCTGGCCGCCCTCGTTTAGCACGCCGGCGGTGCGGAAGGTCTGCGGGGCCAGATAGTGCAAAATGGGCAGATCGCCCAGGGGCGGCCTAGCAGCGTCTTGCAAACCGCCCCCGTTGGCCGAAAAGACCAAGGCGGCGTGGTCGGCGTCTTGGGCGGTTCCCCACCAGGCCACGCGGGCGCGCCCGTTGGCGGGCACATCCACGCTTTGGGCCGCGTCGACATCGAGGATAAAGCCGTTGGCCTGCAGCGTCACATCCACGCGCAGCGGGTTAGCGGTGTTGTTCTGCACCACCGCCGCCATTTCCACATGATCGCCCACCACCAGGAAGCGCGGCGTCACCGGACGCACCAGCAGGTCTTTGGTGGTGATGATCTGCGCTGCGGCTTCGCCCACCAGGCTGGATTGCGAAATGCCACGCGCATCCACCTGCCAGGTGGTGAGGGTGTCGGGCAGGGTCACGCTCACTTCCGCCTTACCGCCGGCATCGGTGACGATTTCGGCGTTCCAGTAGGCGGTATCGGGGAAGTTCTCGCGGGCCACCGAAATCGCTTCAGCGCCACCGCCGCCGCCCAGGCCGCCGGGCATGTCTAACATACGGCGCGGGTAGGCCGCCAGGCTGAGGCTGGTGCGAATGCCCAAAGGCTGCATCCCATAGAACGCTTCGGCGATAGGCGGCGAGTTGGGGTCGGCCAGGGCCAGGGCGGCCAGGTCTACCACCGCTAAGGAGAATTCGGCCTGCACCGGCTGGCCGGCGGCATCGGCGACCTGGATGGTGAAGGCGATGGTATCGCCCGGCCCGGCGCGCGGCGGTTCACCCACCACGCTCACGTTGATCTTCTGGGCGACGGGTTCCACCAACAGGTTTTGATAGCCGAGGCGGAAATCGGCCACCCCTTGCGGGCTGCGCCCAAGCGCCGTCACCGATACATACACATTGGGCGCATGCTCATCGGTGAGCGGCAGGCTGAACAGGTAGCCTTCCGCCGGCAAGGTGATGACTTGGTGCGCCAGGATGGCGGCGCGCTCCACCGTCACCAGGGACGGCACGGGCTGCCCAAACGGGTTGGGGATGAACACCTGAGCAGTATCGCCGGGCCGGTAGCTATCCTGATTGGGAGTGAGCTTTAAGCGCGAGTTGGGGATGTTAGGCCAAATCGCCTGGCCGGGGCCGCCCATCCACACCAGGGCCTGCGTGCGAGCGCCCTGATCGGATGGATTCTGCGGGTTGAACACCTCCAACATGTAGGTTCCGGGCTGCGGGGCGGTGAACTGTAAGCGCGCCCGCCCCATCACGCCTTCATCTACGCCAGTGGTGAAATCGACGCTGCCCACCGGGGTATACTGCGGCTTATACATCACCAGACCCAGGCGGCTTTTCTCTTCGTCTTTCACCCACTGCACCTGCTTGAACTCGCCGCGCAGGGCTGGGGCGGGCGCCGGCTCGCCGCGGCGGTCTACGGTCTGAATATCAAAGCCCAGCGGCTCGGTGGCGCGGCCCGCCCAGGCGTCGGGACGCACGCCGATATAGAAGCTGTCGGGGTGGGCCAATAGCTCGGCGCGGGCCGAAACCGACAGCCCACTCTCATCCACCAGGGTGGCCTCCAGGGTGTAGCGCAGCGCCTGGTTGGCCGGTTGGGTGGGCAGGTTGAGGTTGGCCTGGCCGTTGGCGTCCAGGGTCAGGTCGCCTTCCTTCACCAGGTCGCCAAAACCGCCAAAGTAACCCGGCATAAAGAAAGGCTCCATCCACGAGGTATCTTCGAGGCCCACATGGTAGCCCGGCAGCTCAAACACACCAGGGCGGCTGTACAGCGCCCAGTGCAGCTTAAGGTTACCGGCGGGGGCGTCGAAGAAGTAGCGCGCCGAGAAGTTGGCGCTGAGTTCTTGTCCAGACTGGAGTTCGAGCTGGGCAAAAGTGGTTTGCAGGTTAATTTCGGGCTTGCGATAATCGGCCACATCGAAGGCCAGTTGGGCGTTCTGATCCACATCGCTGGTGAGACTGTAGTTGCCCGGTGTGGCGTCCGCCGGCAGATCGAACACGCCGTGCGCCGAGCCGTAGCCGTCCAGGGTCAAGGTCAAATCGGCCAATTTTAGCCCCTCCGGCCCGTAAATCATCACCGGCAGGTTGGCGATTTCGGGTGGGGTGTAGCGCCCGTTAAACGCCTGACGTACGATGGCGCGGAACGAAACCGTATCCCCTGGGCGATAGATAGGCCGGTCGGTGTAAAAGTAGATATGCGGCCCTGGGGCGCGCAGCACTTGCTGCAGGCCAAAGCTCCACGGGTCGATGCCGGCGTTCCAACCGGTGGCGGTCAGGCTGAACTGCGCCTCGCCCTGCTGGTTGATAACGGCGTATACCGTGCTGTAAGCATCCTTTTGCACCGCAATCGGGCTGACGAAGACCCCCTGGGCGTCGGTGCGGCCCTGGGCGATGACCTCGCCGCGCTCGTTATAGATCGTCACCGGTGCATCGGCCACCGGTTGGTTGGTGCGCAGATCCACCGCCCACACCAGGGCCTGGTCGGCTCCCACTTTGAGGGTCAACTGCACATCACTTACCACCACCAGAAACGGCCCGGCGTACACATTAGGGATGCCCTCTTGTTCAAAGTTGAAACGCAAGAAATACAGGCCTGGCCCAAGCGCGCCGCCGCCTTGCAGCAGGCTGATCTGCGTGGTTTGCGTCTGGTCGGGAGAGAGGTTGAGCGGGGCGGAGAAGGATACCGCATTGGCTGGGGTGTAAGATTGCAGCTGGTCGTAGCTGTCCGGCCCGCTCAGGGTGAAGAAATCGCCCAGGGTCATGCTGCCCAAGGTGAGCGGAGCCTGGGTCAGGTTGGCGGCTTGCACGGTGAGGCCGCTGTCTTGCGTGGTCATAAACACGGCCATGCCGGCGCTCACCACGTTCAGGTTGGGCGGCAAGGGGCCGGTGACGAAACTGTGGATGTAATCTTCCCCCAGCTTCCCACCCCATTGATCCGGTAAGCTGCCAGAAATACGCAGCATGTAAGAAGTACGGGCGGCAAACGGCGCATACACCCCCACGGCCTGGCGCTCGGCGTCGTAGTAGAAGCTTGACCCCGCCACAGCCGGCGAGAGCGAAACATAGTCTTCCAGTTTAATATCATCGGTGAGCGGCGCGCTGAGCAGCACACTGAGGCTGCCGTTCGGATCCACTTCCTGGCCCTGGCCCGGTTCGACGCGCTCCACCATCAAAGCCGGGGCGGTGACCACCTGGTAGTCGATGCCACCGGTGATGGGGCTGCCGCCGGCGGACAAGGTTTGGTTGTTGAGCTGCATCTGGTAAACGGTGCTGCGCCCCAGCAAAGACTGGGGGGTGAAGATGAACACGGTGTTATTTTCTTCCCAAGCACTTTCGCCAGCCATCACCTGTCCATCGCCGCTGATCAGCAGGAAGTTTGCCTGCACACTGGCGGGGTCCATGGGTTGGTTAAAGGTCAGGCGCACTTGCGGGTCGAGCGGCCAGGGAGATTCTGTGCCGGGTTCCACTTTCACCAGAGCGGGCTGGGCGGTGGAAAACGTCCAATCGGCCTCCAGCTTAAGCGGGCCGCCGTCGGTGCTTTGCAGCTGCGGGTTAATCCGCATGGTGTAATTTTGCCCCCCCGCCAGGGCGGGCTGCGGGTAAAAGATGTAGGTGCTGGTGTTCAGCCATTCGCCGCGCCCGGCGGCGGGCGGCTCCAGCGTAAAGCCGTCGGGCTGCTTAGCGGGTTCGGCCCCCAAAGCCACCACGGGGCGGGTGAAGGCCGCCACAATCGCCGCCGAAGGGTCTACATTTTCCGCGCCGGGGGAAGGCAGGGTCTGCGCCAGGCGCAGATAGCCGGCGGCTTTGTAATCCAAACGAATGGGCTGGAGCAGCGGTTTGCCGCCGCGCGAGCGCACAGTATCGCCCAGGTTGAGGCTTACGGTCTGCTCGGGCTGAAGCGTTTCATTTAAGAAGACGATTACGGTTGAGTCGTCCACCCAGGTGAAGGCCAGCGCGGCCCCTAGCTCGCTCACCAGGCCCGCCTCAACCGAGGCGCGATCCATCGCCTGGTTGAAGTATAGGGTGATGGGGCCGTTAAGCGGGGTTTCTCCGTTGAGGGGCGGGTCGCTCTCCACCAAAGCCGGCGCCACTGCTTGCGGCGTGGGGCTGGGGATAGGCGGCTCGGTGGGTGTGCTGGTGCGCTGGATCTTGGTAGGCACGGGCGCCGGCCCAAAAGGCAGGGCGCAGGCCATACTGAGGATAATTACCGCAAACGGCAGCAGGCGGAGAAATAAATTTTTATTGCCGCGGCGCGACGAACGAAAATTCAAAACCGGGTGAGCACCCATAGCAAACTCCTTACCTAAACAATACGCCTACAAGGCGGCTTAACCTCAGACGAAAATCTAGACAACTATGTTCCAGTATCGATTATACCTTGCCTCTGGTACAATTGTTTGCATGGCAACTTATCCGGTAGAACGAAGGCGACGGGCGCAGCCAGACGCGCTGCCGCTGGGCTGGCAAATAATCGCCGCAGCCCTGGGCGGCGTGGGCTTATTTATCGCCGCGGCGCTGCTTTTATTGTTGGGATTGAACCTGGCTTTTGCAGGCAAAGTGTACCCCGGTGTGAGTATGGGCGGGGTGAAATTGGCCGGGCTGACGCTGCCCGAAGCTGAAGACGCCTTAGCCGAGAAGATGACCTTTCCCACCACCGGCAAGATCATCATCACCGGCGCGGGGCAAACCTGGCAGGTGCGCCCGGCCGATTTGGGCGTGAGCATGGACATAACCGCCAATGCCCAGGCCGCCTTCGCGTATGGCCGCACCGGCGGCTGGCTGCCCAGCTTGCGCGACCAGCTCAGCGGTTGGTTCGCCGGGGCAAGCATCGCGCCGGTGCTGGAATACCAAGAACGCGCCGCTCAGGCCTACCTGGCCGGCCTGGCGACGGTTATTGACACCCCGCTGCGCGAGGCCTCGCTGAGCGTGGACGGTGCCACCATCACGGCCATCCCCGGCGCAGTGGGGCGCAAAGTGGATATTAACGCCAGTATGGTAGCGCTCAAGCACCGCATCACCCAACTGCAAGACGGAACGGTGGCGCTGGTGGTGGTGGAGAGCGTGCCGCAGATCATGGATGTGGCCGCCCAGGCCGAAACCGCCCGCAAATACCTGGCCGCGCCGCTTACCCTCAGCTTGCCCAACCCGGCGGCGGGCGAACCTGGCCCGTGGAGCATTCCCGTAGAGCAGTTGGCCGCCATGCTCACCGTGCGCAAGGTGCAGAACCAGGCGGGGGTCTCCCTGGAAGTGGGCTTGCAAGAGGAAGCCCTCAACACCTACCTGGAGGCGCTGGCCGGGCAGGTCAATCGCTCACCCGCCAACCCGCGCTTTACCTTTAACGACGACACCCGGCAGTTGGAAGTCATTCAACCGGCGGTAATCGGGCGTACGCTCGACGTGTTCCGCACCATCCAGGATATTCAGAAGCGCCTGGCCGCCGGCGAACACGCCCTGGCGCTAACGGTGACCACCGTGACGCCCGAAGTGACCGACCAGGCCACCGGCGAACAGCTGGGCATTCGCGAGCAGATCGTGGCCTACACCAGCTACTTCCGCGGCTCCACCGCCGAACGCTTGAATAATATCGAAAAAGCCGCCGCTAACTTCCACGGCTTGCTCATCGCCCCCGGAGCCACCTTCTCGATGGCTTCGGCTATGGAAAACGTCAGCCTGGATAACGGGTACGCCGAAGCCTGGATCATCTATGGCGGAAAAACGATTAAGGGTGTGGGCGGAGGGGTTTGCCAGGTCAGCACCACCTTATTCCGCGCGGCGTTTATGGCGGGCTTTCCGATTGTCGAACGCCACCCACACGCCTACCGGGTGGGCTACTATGAACAGACCGCCGCCGGACACGACCCCCAATTCGCCGGCATGGACGCGACGGTGTTCTTGCCGATGGTCGATTTCAAATTCGTCAACGATTCGCCCAACTGGCTGTTGATGGAAACCTATTTCTACCCTAACTCACGCAGTTTGATGTGGAAGTTCTATTCCACCTCCGACGGCCGCACGGTAGAATGGGAAACGAGCGGCCCGCAGAATATCGTGGAAGCGCCCGCCCCCACCTATGAAGAGAACCCCGAACTCGCCCAGGGCAATATCGTGCAGGTGGATTGGGCGGCGGAGGGCGCCGATGTGACCGTGCTGCGCACCGTCTATCGCGGCGGGGTGGCGCTGTTCACCGACTCGTTCATCACCCATTACCTGCCCTGGGCCGATGTCTTTCAATATGGCCCTGGTACGCAGTTACCCAATACGAAAAAACCCAAACCCGGGACGTTCATCAACCCTTAGGAGGCTTATGGTCAATTCCAAATTACTCGAAATTCTGCGCTGCCCGGTCTGTGTGCAAGACAAAGAAGGTCTGCTAGACCTGGTGAAGGAAAGCTGGCTGGTGTGCCGCGACTGTGGGCGCAAATATCCGGTGCGGGGCGATATCCCCGTGATGCTCATCGAAGAGGGCGATAAGTGGATGCAAACGCCGGTGCAAGATTTGCGCGTCCCTCCACCTGAATAATACCCGGCGCACAAGCGAGATTGGGCGGCGATAACGCCCATGACCTCTCTCATCCCCCGGCCCCTGCTCGCCCCACCTCTCTCATCCCCCGGCCCCTGCTCTCACCACCTCTCTCATCCCCCGACCCCTTCTCTCCCCGAAACGGGGAGAGAAGGGGAGATTCCCTCTTCCTGTGTCGGGAAGGGGGTCAGGGGGTTAGGTTTGTGGTGGACCCAAAAGATTGGACACATTTTGGGCTAATCATAGGGGGGCTTGCC
>CAZHFU010000039.1:0-29514 GCA_964531975.1 uncultured Anaerolinea sp.
GATTTGCTCAGTAATCAAAGAAAGACAATTGGGGATGCAAAAAACCAACCGGGGGAGTGACCAGATCAGGCTGACCTTGAATTATGCAACACGCTCCTTGCGGGCCTGAGGCAATTCCTACCCCATTCCTATTCTACCACCATTCCACGATTCTGACGCCCAATAACCGTCAAAACATACCAGATTACCCACATTCGTAAACGAACCGGCATTATTTCTCCTTTGCCGTGCCTTTCATATTTGCCTGCGCACCCCCCCTTCAAAAAGAGCGAAAAATGGGCTGATGGACAGGGGGGGTGCGCAGTCCACCGCCCCAGTGCCGGAAACCTGGCTTCAATAAAAATGGGGAAATCTGAAAATGAGATTTTTAGGTTATACTTTATCGGAGGTGGAAGGTATGGAGGAACACATATGGAGAATTTGGTTGGACAAACCCTAAACCGCTACCGCATCCTCAGCTTGCTGGGCGAGGGCGGGATGGGCGCAGTCTACAAAGCCCACGATACCACCCTCGAGCGTGATGTGGCGATTAAAGTGATGCACAGCCACATTGCCCGCCAGCCCAACTTCCAGGAACGCTTCCTGCAAGAGGCCCGCACCGCCGCGCGGCTCGATCACCCCGGCATCGTCCAGATCCACGATTTCGGCTCATTCCACAACCAGCTCTACATCGTGATGAAATTTATCCCCGGCGATAACCTCGACGGTCTGCTGCGCACCCTCTACACCCAAGACCGCTGGATCCCGCTGGGGGAAGCGGTGGAATTGGTGCGCCAGGTGGCCCTGGCGATAGACTACGCCCACCGGCAAGGCGTCTTGCACCGCGATATTAAACCCGCCAATATTATGCTCGAACCCGAAGCGGTGGAAAGCTTACCCTACCGACCGGTGGTAACCGACCTGGGCCTGGCGAAACTGGCCGAAGGCGGCCTGATGACCATGGACGGCTCATCCATGGGCACGCCCGCCTATATGTCGCCCGAACAGGCCATGGGCCGCGCCACCGATGCCCGCAGCGATGTCTATTCGTTGGGAATACTGCTCTACGAGCTGGCGATTGGGCGGCTGCCGTTCAACCCCCACAGCATCACCGAAGCCATTCAGATGCACGTTCACACCCCGCCGCCTGCGCCGCGCAGCCTGCGCCCCGATCTCCCTGAAACCCTCGAAGCGGTGATCTTGCGCGCCATCGAAAAAGAACCGGCGGCGCGCTACCAGAGTTCCCAGGCGCTGGCCGACGCGCTGCGCCAGGCCCTGCCGGCCGCCGAACGCGTGGCTGCGCCACCTAGCGGCATCGGCGCCACGGTTAGCCTGATGACCGAGTTCCAGAACAGCCTGGTGGAAACCCGCGGCCCCTCCATGTTCGACGACTTCGCCCGCCCGCAGGGCGGAGGCGATTATATCGAAGTGATGGCGGCGGATCAAACCAACGCGACCCTGCTTTTTCGCCCCGGCGGCATGACCATCGGGCGCGACCCCGGCGATGATATTTCCTTAGACGATCCCAAGGTATCACGCCACCACGCCCGCATCGACCGGGTGGGCGCCGGCTACCAGGTGACCGACCTGGGCAGCACCAACGGCTCGTTCATCGATGGCCGCTCCCTGGCGGCGCACACGCCCACCCCGTGGCCGCCCGGCAGTGGATTGCGCATCGGCGGCGCGCATCTGCGCCTGGTAAGCCCCAACGCCCCCGCCCCCGAAGCCACCCGGCGCGCCCCCATGCCGGCGGCGACGCGCCCCGCCCCGCTTCCGGCGGTCGAAAGAAGTTATGGCGCGCCGCTGCGCCGTCTCACCAGCGAGCTGCGCCCCCCTCGCCTGCAATCGGGCGAGGTGGGTCAAGTTGCGCTGCGCAACCTGGGCCAGGTGGCCGAACATTTCACCCTCAGCTGGCTCTCTCCGGGCGAAGAGCTGGCCTTCACCCCGCCCCGCTTGCAAGGCGATATTGACCCCGGCCAGGAAGTGTTGGCCGAGTTCCGCGCCGAACCCACTCGCAGCCCGCTGGTGGGCGGCGCGCGCGACTACCCCTTCAGCGTGCAGGTAAGTTCGCCGGCGGGGCCGCCCCAATCTCACCAGGGTTATATCACAGTGCGCCCGGCCATTCCCGCCTGGGCCATCCCGGCCCTGTTAACCCTGTGCGTTATCCTGGTGGGCGGAATTTTGGCGCTTTCCGGCCTGGTATTCGGCGGCGGGGGTGTGATCTCCGGGGCAGGCGGCGCGCAGACCAGCGCCGCCCAACAGACCCAGGTGGCGGCTGCGGTGGCCCAAACCCGGCAGGCGGGCAGCGCCACCGCAGCCGCTTTGCAGGGCGCCAACCAGGCCACCCTGCAGGCCGCCACCGCCACCGGCGCTTTCCAGAACACCGTTGCCGCCCAAACCGCCCTGGCCGCCACCGCCCTCAAGGCCACCGACGATACCGCCACCCTGGCGGCCTATCAATACAGCATCCAAACATCGGTGGCGCTCACCGCGGTGGGGCAGAACGCCACCATCCAGGCCGCTGCGCAGCAGACCGCCGCCGCCCAGCAAGCCGCCATCATCACCGGCTACACGCAGACCGCCGCCGCCGCCCAGCTCACCGCCGCCGCCGCCGCTAATCACACCCAGGCCGCTCAAACCGCCTGGGCCGCTCAACAAACCGGCGTCGCCCAATCCGCCACCCTCACCGCCCAGGCCGTCCCCCGCATCATCTACCTCTACCACTCCGACTCGGATACCGCTAACGACTATCGCGCTTTCCTTCAAAGCCACGATTACCAGGTTGACCTGGTTTCAGTCATCGACGCCGCTGTGCAAGATTACGCCTCGTACGATGTGATCCTGATCGGCCCCGATACCGGCAATCCTTCCGAGTGGAACACCAACCCCTGGGTCGCTCCGGGCATGTCGGCCAACGCCGCCTCATCCGGTGTGCCCGTGGTGGGCCTGGGCAAGGGCGGCTCGCTGTTCTTCCAGTCCATCGGCCTGGATATTAATTACGGCAGCTCTTGGATTGGCAGCGGGAAAGATGTTAAGGTGATGAACCCTAATCACGCCATCTGGAAGAACCCCTTTGAGGTCGCCATCCCCGCCAGCCGCATCATCAAGCTCTACGATCAAACCTCCGACTTTGTGGCCTTGAACTGGGGCGGAGGCTCGGAGGTTAATTTATTGGCTCAGCAAGAGGGCGATAGCACCCACTACCTGATCGCCGCCGAGCAGGAGCGCTATGTCTTATGGGGGTTTGACGCCGGGCCTGAGAAGATGTCCTCTAAGGGTCAGCGTACGTTCCTGAATATTTTATGGAACTTACAGCACTAGACCAACGTTAATACTATACCCACCTGCCTGGCCTTCAGGCGGGAATTTTCTTGCACCCCCAATGCAGCCAGAGATAGCTAGAGGCTGCCACAGCATCAGCCCGCTTTACCAGGCGCATCGGGGGGAGGTGACAATCATGAAAGATTATACCGGGCAATTAATCGATCGTTTCCAGGTCGTGGCGCTCTTGCAAGACGCCGCCTGGGGCAGCCTGTACAAGGCCTACGACGCCAGGTTTGCGCGCCCCGTGGCGCTTTCGGTGCTGCGCCCCAGTTGGGGCGAGTATCCGCTTCAAATTGCCCGCGCCGCTTTGCGCTGGCGGCATCCCGGCGCGCAGCGCGTCTTTGATGCGCTGCCCTCCAATGCCGACCTGCCGCAAGCCGTGATTGCTTCCGAATATCTGCCCGGTTACGATCTGGCCCGCCTGCTTAGCGACCTGCGCGGTCAAGGCCAGTGGCTGCTGCTCTCCGAAGGCGTGGCGATTGCCGCCGAGATCGCCCAGGCGTTGAGCTATATACACGCCCGCGGCGTGGTTCACAGCCGCCTTTCCCCCGCGGCGATCTCCTTCCGCCCCGAACCTTCGGTGGAGCTGCCCATGCAGCCGGTCATCACCGCCCTGGGTTATTACCCGCCCGAACTAAACGACGACCTCGCCGAAGCCAGCATCTATCGCCCACCGGAGGCCGAGCAGTACCCGCAGGCCACCCCCGCCGGCGATTTATACGCCCTGGCGGTGATCCTCTATGAACTGGCCGCCGGGCAAATCCCGGCCCAATCGCCGTTTCCACCCGTCAGCCTGCTGCATCCCGACGCCCCCGAAGCCCTCGACCGTGTGCTGAGCAAGGCCCTCAACCCCGACCCCCAGGCGCGCCATGCCGACGCCGGCGCCCTGGCCGCGGCCCTCACCGCCATCCAGCCGCGCCTCGACGGCCTCGACTCTTCCCCGTCGGGCTATCGCCAGGCGGTCAGCCTGAGCGGCGTGTATCAGCGCAGCCTGCGAGACCCACTGTGGGGAGAATGGCAAGGCAGCTCTCCATCCGCAGCGCCCGCGCCGGTCGTTCCCGCCATCCCCCTCAGCCCCCCGCCGCCGGCGCTCGCCACCCGCCCCTCTTCCCAAGGCGATATGCTCCATCTGCTCTTCCCCGATGAAGGCGACGGACAAAGGGTCGAAAGCCTGCCAATTCAGAAAAATAGCTTATTCATCGGTCGCGACGCCGAAAACGACATTACCCTCGACCGCCCCGGCATCTCGCGCCGCCACGCCCGGTTGGATTTCGATGGGCGGGAATACACCATCACCGACCTGGACAGCAAGAACGGGGTCTATATAGAAGAGACCCGCCTTGCCCCGGGCGCGCCCGAACCGGTTGAGCCAGGCGATAACTTCCGCGTGGGCGATGTGTGGATGCGCCTGGAACGCGCCGGCCAGGGGCGCACCACCCAGGCGTTTGTCAGCCCGGCGGCCGCCCCCACCCGCGCCGGGCGCACACAAATGCCCGAAACCGTGCCGGTTTTCACCGCCGCCAACGGAACGCCAATCGAACCGGCGCTCATCCGGCTTAGCCCAAACGGGGCGGTGGGTCTATACAGCGAGCAACAAGCCCTGTCGGTTTCGCCTGGTTCCGGCGTAAACCTGAATCTCATCATCTTTAACCGCGCCGCCGCCGCCGATACCCTCACCCTGAGCATTGACGGGCTGCCCGGCGAATGGGTTTCCAATCCCCCCCGCCCCATGGGGCTGCCGCCCGGTGGGCAGCGCGAGCTGCAGATTAACTTCCGCCCGCCGCGCACCTCGGCCGGGCGCGCCGGCCGCCATGCCTTCACCGTGCGCGCCTACAGCAGCGCCGACCCTAACCAGGCGGCGGAGCTGCGCCTCACATTAACCGTCACCGCGTTCTCGCAATTTTTTAGCGAACTTTTGCCCAAAACCGTGCAATCCGGCCATATCGGGCAAGTGGTGATCCACAACCGCGGCAACCTGCCCGAAACTTTTAAGGTGATTTTTGAAGACTCTTACCATGAACTGGTATTCGATCCGCCGGAAATTGAGGTCAGCATCCCGCCGGGCAAATCGGCCCAGGTAGATTATCGCCCCGCAGTCAGGCGGCCGCGCTGGCTGGGCGGCGCTACGGTGCATAACTACAAGGTGCTGGTAAGCGCCCAAACCGGGCAGGTGGTGTCGAACAACGCCGAGTACGTCAGCCAGGGCATGCTGCCCACCTGGGCGCCAATCGTGGCAATCATGCTGTGCATCGTATTAGCCTGCATGAGCCTGGCGCTGGTGCGCAACTTCACCGGCCCCGGCAACGCCACCCAGGCCGCCAACAACGCCCTCGCCACAGCTATCGCCGAGGCCACCCAGATCATCGCCCAGGTCTCCACCCAAACCGCCGCCGCCGGAGCCACCGCCGCCATTCAGACCCAGGCCGCCGCCACCCAAACCGCCGTTTTTATGGGCCAGGATAGCGATAACGACGGCCTTTCCGATAGCCAGGAAGCCTCGCTGGGAACCGACCCTAACAACCCCGATACCGACAACGACGGGCTTAGCGATGGCGAAGAGGTGCTGGTCTGGAAGACCAACCCGCTGATCCCCGATACCGATAACGATGGACTGCTCGATGGCGCCGAGGTGGCCGCCGGGCTAGACCCCCTCAACCCCGATACCGACGGCGATGGCTTGCCAGATGGCATCGACCCTTACCCGCTGATACCTTCCACCAGCACGCCGGTGGTGTTCAAAACTTTCACCCCAGTTGCGCCCACCAGCCCCCCGCCGGCCCAGTTGGTAGACCTGGCGGCCAGCATCACCAATGGGCGCGCCGCCTCCAACCCTGGCGACAGCGTAACCTATACGATCCTCGTCACCAATAAGAGCAGCGTGGCAATACCCAACGCCGCCGCAGTTTCAAATCTTCCACCTAATATTGTCAACACCACCTGGAGCTGCACCGCCGCCCCCGGCTCGGTGTGCCAAACCCCCAACGGCTTTGGCAACATTAACGCCCGCCTCAACCTGGCCCCCTATGGTTCCGCCCAATTCACGCTCAACGGCACGGTGGCTCCCTCCAGCCTTAGCCAGTTGGTGGTCACCTTTACGGTTAGCCCGCCGCCCACCATGCGCGATATACTGCCCCTCGATAACCAGGCCAGCGATGTCGATGCGCTGCAAGCCGCCGTCAGCTTAAGTATAGTCATCACCGATGATCGCGACCGCATCCAGGCCGGGCAGCCCACCTCCTACCGCCTGCTCGTGCTCAATAACAGCGCCGCTGGAGTGAGCGGGGTGAACGTCGTCAACGCCAACCCGCCGGAAATTATCAACCCGGTGTGGACGTGTACCGCCACGCCGGGGTCGCGCTGCAGCCAAAACAGCCTGGCCGGTGATATTAACCAACTGGTAGACCTGGCCCCCGGCGGCGGCGTCACCTTCATTATTAACGGCGTCGTTCGACCAGACGCCGTGGGGACGATAAACAACACCGCCTACATCTATTCGCCGGTAGACCCCGCCAACAATAACAAGCAGGCGGTGGATACCACCATCATCGATTCCATCCTGCCGCCCCCGCCCACCGCCACCACGCCTGCGCCTCCGCCGCCGCCCACCGCCACCACGCCGGTCTATCCGCCGCCGCCCACCGCCACCACGCCGGTCTACCCGCCGCCGCCCACTGCCACCACCCCCGCCCCCAGCGGCGTCGATCTCCAAATAGTCGTCACCGCCCCGCTCACCGTGAGCATGAGCAGCGTCTTCACCTACGCCTTAACCATCACCAACGCCGGGCCGGGGGTGGCAAGCAACCTGGCGCTGGTTAATCAGCTGCCCGCCGGGGTTGACCCCATCTCCTACACTTTAGGCTCGCCCAGCCTGGGCGCCCTGTGTATTCCGCTCGGCGGGCGCGTTACGTGCGCGCTTGGCGTTCTGCCGCCGGGAGAGGTGATGACCCTCACCCTGAAAGTTTCGGCCCCCGGTTTGCCTGGCAGTTTTACCAATGTGGCCGATATTCGAACCCCCGAAACCGACCCCGACCCAGCCAACAACACCGTCGAGACCACCATCACCGTCTATTAGACCTTTCGGGCGGTCACACAGCCGCATGGCGAGTGTGACCGCCCGGCCAATCTGTTGATGACAATTCCCAAGCTTCTGTCTCACTGGCGGGGCACACCGCGGGTGATCGAAAACGTGGCCGCCTGGCAAGAACTGCCGCCCCGCCCGGCGCAGACCCGCCCCCTCCCAGCCGGTCTACCGCCCGCTTTAACTTCCGCCCTCCAGCAGCGCGGCGTCGCCACGCTGTATAGTCACCAGGCCCAGGCGTGGGAATATCTCCAGGCGGGGCGCTCGGTGATGATAACCGCCGGCACAGCCAGTGGCAAAACCCTGTGCTACACCCTGCCCATCCTCGATCAGCTCGTGCGCAACCAGGCCGGGCGCGCCCTGCTCATCTTCCCCACCAAAGCCCTGGCCCAAGACCAGCTCAGCAGCCTGCGCCTCCTGGCCGACGCGCTCCCAGGCGCCGAGCTGCGCGCCGCGCTTTACGATGGCGATACGCCCGCCCGAGACCGAAAAGCCATCCGCAGCCAAAGCCGCATCGTCCTCACCAACCCCGATATGCTGCATGTGGGCATCTTGCCGCATCACACCGAATGGGCGGCGTTTCTCCAAAACCTGCGCTTTGTGGTACTAGACGAAGCCCACACCTACCGGGGGGTGTTCGGTTCTCACGTGGCGAATGTCATCCGGCGGCTAAAACGCCTGGCCGCCTTTTACGGTGGCTTTCCGCAGTTCGTTTTAACCACGGCCACCTTGGGCAACCCAGGCGAGTTCGCCGCGCGCCTGGTGGAGCAGCCCGTGCAGGTCATCGAGCAAGACGGCGCGCCGCGCGGCCCCAAGACCTTCATCATCTATAACCCGCCGGTGGTAGATCAGGAATTAGGGCTGCGCCGCTCGGCGATTCACGAAAGCGTGCGCCTGGCGCAAGATTTGCTCGATTATGATGTGCAGACCATCCTGTTTGCCGGATCGCGGCGCAGCGTGGAGCTGCTGCTGACTTACCTGCGCCAACGCCTGCCCGCCGAGCTAGCCCCGCATGTGCGCGGCTACCGCTCTGGCTACCTGCCCTCCGAACGGCGCGCCATCGAGGCCGGTTTGCGCAGCGGCGAAGTGCGGGCGGTGGCCGCCACCACCGCCCTCGAGCTGGGCATCGATATCGGCGGCATGGGCGCCGCCGCGCTGGTCGGATACCCCGGCAGCATCTCCGCCGCCTGGCAGCAGGCCGGGCGCGCCGGGCGCGGCGCAGACGCCTCGCTGGCGCTGCTCATTACCACTTCCGACCCGCTCGATCAATTTTTAGCCGCTCACCCCCATTACCTGTTCGACCGCCCCATGGAACAGGCCTTGATTAACCCCGATAATCCGCTTATCTTACTCGGTCATATTCGCTGCGCCGCATTCGAGCTGCCCTTCCACAACCAGGCGGGTTTTGGGGCGCTCCCGCCCGCCCAGGTGCAGGAATATCTTGAATTCCTGGCTGCCGAAGGGGCGCTGCACCCCTCCCAGGGCAGCTACTACTGGGTGGCCGACGCCTACCCCGCCCAGGCTATTTCGCTGCGCAGCGCCTCGGCTGAGACGGTGCGCCTCCAAACCCTGGGCGATGCACACCAGCCGCCGCGCACCATTGGGCTGGTGGATCACGCCGCCGCCCTTTGGATGGTTCACCCCGCAGCCATCTACCTCCACGAAGCCCAGCAGTATTTCGTGGAAACGCTCGACCTCCACCAGAACGTGGCCCACTTACGCCCCATCGAGAGTGATTACACCACCCAGCATATCTCCCAAACCGAGGTAAAGCTGCTGGAGCAGCACACCGCCGAGCCTGTCCCGGGCGGCGTCAAGGCCCAGGGCGACCTGCAGGTCACCAGCCAGGTGGTGGGCTTCCGAAAACTGCGCTGGTTTACCCACGAGCTGCTTGGCATCGAACCCCTCGACCTGCCCACCACCGATCTGGTCACCACCGGTTACTGGTTGGCCTTAAGCAGCGCCACGGTAGACCACTTGCGCCAGGAAGGCTTGTGGCGCAACGACCCCAACGACTACGGCCCGTTGTGGCCTGCCGTGCGCGACGTGGTGCGCGCCCGCGATGGCTTTCGCTGCCAGGTGT
Source organism: uncultured Anaerolinea sp. (assembly GCA_964531975.1). Taxonomy (GTDB): domain Bacteria; phylum Chloroflexota; class Anaerolineae; order Anaerolineales; family UBA4823; genus RBG-16-57-11. The sequence continues at coordinate 9,465 of CAZHFU010000039.1, forward strand.
GCGGGGCAGCCGAACAAGGCCGTTCGCACGATGTGCATCACAAAATCCCATTTCGCCTGTTCGCCTCCGCCGCCCAGGCCAACCAACCGGATAACTTGACCACCCTGTGCCACGACTGCCACATGCGCGCCGAGACCTCCGTGCGGGTGCGCAGCGGCCTGGCCGGGCTGGGATATGTGCTGGGCAACCTGGCCCCCTTCTTACTGATGTGCGACCGGGGCGACCTGGGCGTGCACACCGACGCGCAATCGTCCCTGGCCGAAGGGCGTCCGGCTGTGGCGCTCTACGACCAGGCCCCTGGCGGCATCGGGCTGAGCACCCGCTTATACGCCCTCCACGCCGAGCTGCTCGCTCGCGCCCACGAGCTGGTGCGCGACTGCGCCTGCCAGGATGGCTGCCCCGCCTGCGTTGGCCCGGCGGGGGCCGGCCTGGTCAGCGCCGCCAACTTAGCCGCCCTGGGCGGCAAAGCCGAGACCCTGGCGATCCTGCGCGCGGTCTCTCCCGCCTAGACCTGCGGCCAGGCGCGCCTTTCAGTGGTAAAATTTTCCACATGCCTTCGTTATCAGAAAAACTGCAAGCCCTGGGCCTTAAAGTCGGCGCGCAGGGCTTAAATACGCCCCGCCCTGCGCCAACCCAACACCCCGCCGCGCCTGCATTGGAAAAGGCGCTGGAAGGGCATGCGCTCAAGACCCCTCTAGGCGAGACGTTCGTGGTGGAACACCTCTACCCACAGGGCGCCCCCCACGGACAGGCGCGCCTCGATTTGCGCCCTCACCGCCGCAGCCTTTCGGCCTGGTGTAGCCTCGGCAGCCTGGCGCAAGCCCCCATCGAGAGCTTTGCATTCCTCGATACCGAAACCACCGGCCTTTCCAGCGGAACCGGTACGTTGGCTTTTCTGATTGGCGTTGGGCGCTTTCACGATGGGCAGTTTCACCTGGCGCAGTTCTTTTTGCGCGATCCCGCCGATGAACCCGGCCAGTTGGCCGCCCTGGAAGCCTTCCTGGCCCCCTGCCAGGCGCTGGTCACCTTCAACGGCAAGAGTTTCGACGCCCCGCTGCTGGTTACGCGCTACACCCGCCACGGCTGGCGCGCCCCCCTCCTCGACCTGGGCCACTTCGATCTGCTGCACGTGGCCCGCCGGCTGTGGAAAAACCGCCTGCCCAGCCGCACCCTGGGCAACCTGGAAGTCCAAATTCTCGGCGCAGTCCGCACTTCCGACGACATCCCCGGCTGGATGATCCCCGCCATCTACCAGGAATATTTACGCAGCGGCGACGCCGAACCGCTCCGCCAGGTGTTTTACCACAACGCCATGGACGTTCTTTCGCTGGCGGCGCTGATGGATCACATGGCCGGGCTGCTGGACGATCCTTACACCCATGCCACCCAGTATGGGGTGGATATTCTTTCTGTGGCCCGCCTGTTTGAAGATCTGGGCGAGCTAGACGAAGCCGAGCGCCTGTATCTGCTCGGCCTGGAACACGCCGACGCCCACAGCGGGCGCATCCCCCGCCCGCTGCTGCTGCAAGCCCTGCACCGGCTGGCGCATCTCTACAAAGACCGCCACGATTACCCCACCTGTGTCCGCCTGTTGGAGCAAGCCGCCAGTTACCGCCAGATCGAAGCCTGTGAAGCGTTGGCGAAGCTGTACGAGCACACCCTGAAAGACCTGCCGGCGGCGCTGCATTGGACCCACACCGCCCTAAACCTGGCGGCGACCGCCTCCACTCGTCCTCAGCAAGACGACTATCTTCCGGCCTATGCCAGGCAGCGCTGGCTCGAAGCCTTGAGCCGCCGCAAAGACCGGCTGGAAAGAATTTATGCAAACCGTAACCCACCCCCACCTGCGCCATAACCTGGTTTACAACATTGCCGACGGCGCTTTCTTCGGCCTTGCGATTGGTTTTGCATCCTTCGTCACCGTGATACCCCTGTTTGTGAGTACCATGACCGATTCGGCCATGCTAATTGGGCTGATTCCCGCCATCCATAACGCCGGCTGGCAGTTCCCCCAGCTGTTCACTTCCGGCTGGGTGGCAGGGCAGCGCAGAATCAAGCCGCTGGTGCTCGGCCTCACCATCATCGAGCGCACCCCCTTCTTGGGCCTGGCTTTAGTGGCCGGTTTTATGACCGCCTTGGGCAAACCGCTGGCCCTGGCGCTCACCTTTGGGCTGCTTATCATACAAGGCATGGGGGCGGGTCTCACCGCCAACCCCTGGACCAGCATGATCGGAAAGATCATCCCCTCCGACCGCCGCGGGGCGTTCTTTGGGGTGCAGGCAGCCGCCTCCAACATGCTGGCGAGTGTCAGCGCCTTCATCGCCGGGGTGTTCCTGGAAAAGCTGCCCAGCCCGCTGGATTATATTCTGTGTTTTATGTCTTGCTGCGCCGCCATGATCATTTCGTGGTTCTTTCTGATGCAAACCCGCGAGGAGGAGCACGTTCCCCTGGCGCTGAATGCGGCCTCCCCGCTGCGGGCCTCCTTCTGGAAAGACCTGGTGCGCATCCTGCGCCGCGACCGCCCCTTCCGCTGGTTCCTGACCGGGCGCATTGCCTCCCAATTCGCCATCATGGCCTTTGCCTTCTACACCGTCTACGCCGTGCGCCGCCATGGGGTGAGCGAAATTGTGGTCGGCGGGATGACCACCACGCTGCTGGTGGGGCAAATCGTGGGCAATATCGCCATGGGCTGGATTGGCGACCGTTGGAGCCGCAAAGGCATCATGGAAATCGGCCTCGTGTCGGCTGCCGCCGCCGCCTTGCTGGCCTGGTGGGCGCCCTCGGCGGGCTGGTTCTACCTGGTCTATGCCCTATCGGCCCTCGGCAACGTGGCTGTGTGGACGATTGGACTGACGATGAGCCTGGAGTTTGGCGAGGAAGCCGAGCGCCCGGTGTATATTGGGTTGGCGAACACCCTGGTGGCCCCGGCGAATATCGTTGCCCCAGTGATAGGAGGCTGGCTGGCCGATTTATACGGTTATCCATCGGCTTTTTTGGTCAGCGCCGCCGGCGGGTTAACCGCTGCACTCATCTTTCATTTACGAGTGAACGATCATTCGCGTTTATAATAGTCGGGTTGTCCACGAGGTTTATTATGGCTATGCGCACACTCATCCTGGGCATTGACGCTTTCGACCCCCTCCGGTTCGAGCGAATGCACGAGCAAGGTCTGCTCCCCAACCTTTCTCGCTTCGTCGCCCGGCAGGGCTACAGCCGTTTCTCGGTGGCTAACCCGCCCCAGAGTGAAGTCTCCTGGAGCAGCATCGCCACCGGTCTCGACCCCGGCGGCCATGGCATGTTCGATTTTGTCCACCGCGACCCGCGTTCCTATCACCTTTACGCCTCGCTGCTGCCCACCGCTAAAACCCTCGGCGGGCTTCAGTTTGTGCGCCCGCACCGCGCCAAGACCATCTTCGATATAGCCGCCGAACAGGGCTACCCGGCCACTTCGCTGTGGTGGCCGGCCACTTTTCCCGCCAACCGGGCCTCGCCGGTGCGCACCCTGCCCGGCCTGGGCGCTCCCGATATACAGGGCCGCCTTGGTGTGGGGTCGCTCTATTCCACCAACCCCGATCTGCCCGAAAAACAGGGCAAAACCCCGGTTTTCCCGCTGGCTTCGAAGGGCGTCAGCCATTATAGCGGGGCGCTGATGGGGCCAACCAAAGCCGGCCGCCAGGGAGCGCAGCCGGTGGAGCTGCCATTCGAGCTGCGGGTGACAGACGCCGCCCACGCCCATCTGCTCCTGGCCGGGCAGGTCATCCCGCTGACGCTGGGACAGTGGTCGCCCATTCTGGAAGTGCGCTTCAAGATGGGCCTGCTGCTCTCGGCGCATGCCATCACCCGCCTGGTCGTCACCCAACTGCGCCCGCATGTGCAGCTGTACGCCCTGCCCATGCAGTTGCACCCGCTCCACGCCTTATGGCCCTATGGCAGCCCGGCGTCGTTTGTTAAAGATGTTTGGCAAGCCGCCGGGCCGTTCCTGACGTTGGGCTGGCCGCAAGACACCACCGCCCTGGAAGACGGCTGCATCTCCGACGAACAATTCCTCGCCTTGTGCGATGAGATCGAGAACGCCCGCCTTAAAGTTTTGCTGCACGTCCTCGATGGGTTTGACGAGGGGCTGTTGGCCTCCGTTTTCGACAGCCTGGATCGCATCCAACACATGTTCTGGAAGCAGCGCCCCGATCTGATCGAACAGTGGTATCGCAAGATGGATGGGTTCGCCGGGCAAATCTTGGCCCGCGCCGAGCGCCAGGGTCGCCCCCTACGCACCCTGCTGATTTCCGATCACGGCTTCGCCGACCTGGACTACAAGGTGCATCTCAACCGCTGGCTGCTCGATAACGGCTATCTCAGCGCCCCGCCCACCCCCAGCGGCGGCTTAAAAGACGCTGCTTGGGGCCGCACCACCGCTTACGCCTTGGGCCTGAACAGCCTGTACCTCAACCTGCAAGGCCGCGAAGGCCAGGGCAGCCTGCCGCCCGACCAGGCCTTGGCTCACCGCGAAAAGCTGCGGCAAGATCTGCTGCGGTGGCGTTCCCCCGATGGGCGGCAAGTCGTCAACCAGGTATATATGAAAGAGGAAGTCTTCCACGGGCCGCTAACCGCCTTCAGCCCCGATCTGCTGGTGGGCTATGCGCCGGGCTTCCGTGGCTCGGCTGAAACCGGCCTGGGCGAATGGAAGGCGCAAGACCTGGAAGCCAACACCGACCATTGGGCGGCCGACCACTGCTACGACGCCGAACGGGTGCCGGGGGTTTTGTTTACCTCCGGCAGCGTGGCTTCTGGGCGGCAGCCTTCTTTCCGCGATATTCCCGCCCTGGCAATCGACGCCGCCCCCGACGCCAACGGCGGCGGGCCTCCCCCTGCGCCATCGGACGAGGACGCCGAAAAAGTCGAAGAACGCCTGAAAAGCCTGGGCTATCTATAATGAAAGCGAGAAAAATATGATCTTTCTATCTTCCCCCCACCTGTATATCGATCCCGGCGCCGGCGGGATGCTGTTCCAAATTGCGGCCCTGCTGTTAGCAGCCGGTTCCGGGGTATTGTTCTTCTTCTCCCGGCAGATCAAGGCCGGCATCGCTCGGCTGCGCCGGGCGCGCCGTGAAGAAGCTGACCCGCCTGGCGAAGCCGCCGACCTGCAAGACCCCTACGACCGCAGCTAAGCCACGCCGCCCACCCATCCCCACCCGGCTAAAGGAAGCCTGAACCATGAAATCATCCGTCCAATCTGTCAAAGGCACACGCGATTTCTACCCCGAAGAAATGGCCGTGCGCTCCTTCTTATACGACACCGCCCGCCGCGTTTCCCAGTCGTTTGGCTACCAGGAATGGGACGCCCCCTTCTTGGAGACCATCGATCTGTACGCCGCCAAGTCGGGTGAAGAGCTGGTTAAAGAGCAAGCCTTTGTCTTCCCCGACCGCAGCGGCGACCTGATTACCCTGCGCCCAGAGCTGACCCCCTCCCTGGCGCGCATGGTCGCCCAGCGCCAGGGGCAGTTGGTCTACCCGCTGCGCTGGTGGTCGTGGGGGCCGTTCTGGCGCTACGAAAGACCGCAGAAGGGCCGCACGCGCGAGTTCTTCCAGTGGAACATCGATCTCATCGGCGTGGACAGCGTTCAGGCCGACGCCGAAATGGTCTCGATTGCCGCTTCGTTCTTGCGCGCCGCCGGCCTGTCGTCCAGCCAGGTGAAAATTCTGGTCAATAACCGCAAGTTGGTGGATAAGCGCCTCGCCGCCTTGAACATTCCCGCCGATCTGCGCAAAGAAACGCTGCGCTTCATCGACCGGCGCGATAAACTCTCCCCCGCCGCGTGGGAAGCCCTGGCTGTCGAGATCGGCCTGAGCGCCGAACAGCTCACCGGCGTCAAAGCCTTCATTGACGATGACAACGCCTGGCAAGATTCGCCCGAACTCGTGGCCCTCTTCCCCCTGGTGGAATCGCTCGGCCTGAAAGATTACATCCAATTCGCCCCCCACATTATGCGCGGCCTGGATTACTACACCGGCGTCGTCTTTGAAGCGTGGGATACCGAGGGCGAATTTCGGGCCATTTTGGGCGGCGGACGCTACGATAACCTCGTCGCCGATGTGGGCGGCGACCCGCTGCCGGCCATGGGCTTCGCCATGGGCGACCTGGTGATCACCCTGGCGCTCAAGAAATTCAACGCCCTGCCCGATCACCTGGCCGACTCGCCCGCCAAGGTCTTGGTCACGGTGTTCGATGCGGCCGGGTTTCCGGCGTCTTTCCAATTGGCCGCGCAGCTGCGCAGCCAGGGCGTCAACGCCGCCGTCTACCCCGAAACCGCCAGGTTGGGCAAGCAGTTCAAATATGGCGACCGCCAGGGCATGCACTTCGCCATCGTCCTCGGCCCCGATGAAGTCGCGCAGGGCCTGGTGACGGTCAAAGACCTGCGCACCGGCGAGCAGAAGACCATCCCCCCCCACCAGCTCCGGTTTTAACCCACCCATCCATTAATATAGGCTTCATGCAGACTTCCGAAATCTGAAAGATTTCGGAAGTCTCTTGCGTCTCTCGCTTTGCCTATGCCGTCCTTACTACGGACGCAGCATCAGCCCGTAGGTCGGTTCGCCATTGGTGTAGCGCACCGGCTCCCAGGTGGGTTGCAGGCACTCGCCGATCTCCAGGCGAGCCTTCTCGTCCACATCAACCTGGCCCATGGCGCGCACCCCGTTCTCGAACTCCACCACGCCAATCGTCAGGTAGCGCACGTCGAAGCCCCACGGCAGGTTATAGATGCGCGTCCAGGTGAGCAGGCGCGGCGTACCTTCCGCCTTAATCGAATCGAACTCCCGGCCTTTGCACACCAGGCAGCGATCATGAAAGGGGTAATGAATTTTGCCGCACCTTTTACATTTATAAGCCACAATGCCCAACTCGCGTTTTTTCATGCCTCTACCCTCCGCAGCACGAAGGCTAATACATTGTTTCCAAACCCGCCAAAATTTACCGTCAGCCCGTTCTTTGCGCCTTTTACCTGGCGATCTTTGGGCAGCTCGTGACGCAGCTGGAAGGTGATGTCTACTACCTGGGCCACGCCGGTGGCCCCCACAGGATGTCCCCGCGCCTTCAGCCCTCCCGACACATTAATCGGAATCTGTCCGCCCAAGGCAGTCTTGCCCGCCAGGGCGGCCTTGCCGCCTTCCCCCTTCTTGAAGAAGCCCACATGTTCGCTTTCGGCAATCTCCAAAATGGTGAAGGCGTCGTGCAGCTCGGCCACGTGGATGTCGGCCGGTTTGAGGCCCGACATCTCGAAGGCTTTCTGCGCCGCCAGGGTCACAGCCTTGAGATCGGTGGGGTCATCGCGTTCTTGTAAGGCGTGCGTATCGGTGGCCTGCCCAAACCCGGCAATGTGAATGGGAACCTTGTTGGTGAACTGCTTCGCCATCTCGAGCGGGCAGATGACCAGCGCCGCCGCGCCATCCGAAACCGGGCACATATCGTACAGATGCAGCGGGTCGGCGGCGAAGGGGTTGTTGACCACTGCGGCCGGGTCGGTCAGAATGGCGTCGCGGTCGAGGGTCATCTCTACGTGAGCGTAGGGGTTGCGCGCCCCCATCTCCTGGTTTTTGATGGCAATCGCCACCAGCATTTCACGCGTCACTCCGTACTTTTCCATGTACAGCCGGGTGAACATCCCCGCCATGCCGGGTAAGGTGATGCCATACGGATATTCCACCTCAGGATGGCTCATCGTCGCCACAAAGTCGGTGGCGCGCCATCCGGTCACTTCGCGCATCTTCTCTCCACCGGCCACCAACACCGTATCATAATAGCCGGAGGCCACGCCCAGAACCGCATTCTTTAGCGCCGAAGCGCCCGAAGCCGGGCCGTTCTCGATGCACTCAGCCCCCGCGGGCTGCAAGCTCAGGCGATCCACCAGGGCCGAAGCCAGGCTGGTTTGATGCTGGATGATGCCTGCGCCCATGTTGGCGACATATACCGCATCCACGCCCTTCTCACCCAGGCCGGCGTCGTCTAACGCTTTTAGCGACGCCCAGGCCAGGATGTCGAGCAGCGAGTCTTCATCCCGCCGGCCAAACTGAACCATGCCCACGCCAATAATCGCAACGTCTCTCATCTCTACCTGCCTTTCAGACCAGCGATGCGTTCACGGATGGTGTCGTCATCGGCGAATTTCAAATCCTGCATGGCTTCGTCCAGCAAATCTTGCGGCACGGGGCGCTCACCCACCACCAATCGGGATTTAGCGTTTTCGTACAGGGCGCGCGTCAGCCGATAAGACTCGCAGCCGCCTAATTCGTGCGGGATGGTGGTTTTTTCAAGCGGATATTCGATCATCCAGCGCCGGAAACCAATCGGGCTTTCCGCCACGATCAATACATCCTCGTGACCAATATATTCGATGTGATATTCCATCTTGGCGGCGAACATATGCGAGCCAATCCGCAAGCCGCGGTCGATTGCCAGGGTGTGATAGCTCATACCCACTTTCTCGGTTTCCATGCGGCCATTCGCCGCGCCCACCACGTAACCGTCCACCTGTCCCACCAGGCAGTACTCGGTTTTGGCGCGATGCCGATACCAGGCCAACAACTCGCCATACAGCCGGGCGCTGACGATATCGTAGAAATCGCGCTCGATGGTGATGCAGGGTTTGACGCTCTTCAGCAGCGCCGGCACTTCCTCGCGCTCAATGGCGCGCACCACCAGCTGCTTACCATTCGCCAGCGTAATGATTTTCGGCGGATAAGCGGGCATATCGAACTGCTGGGGGCGTAATAGGGCTTCCAATTCCATGTCAACAGGCATAACAATCTCCTTGTGTCAGAATAAAACCGGCAAGTTAGCCCTGGCGCTACTCGGCAGCCAGGTTTATGGCGCTCAGGCGGTTAATGCTTTCCAGGTGTTCGGGGTTATAGCCATCGCCGAATTTCGTCTTGGGCATTTCGGCCTTCTTCGCCATCAAATCCTCATATTCATCATCATCCACCATCGCCACGCACCGGCCAATGCTCGATTCGCCGTCAACAAAGCGCCAGGGGAAGAACCCCACCTGCACACGGCGGTTGCAAATCAAATCCAGATCGCCGCCCAAACATTCGGCATGGATGATGCCGTAGGGGAACATTTCCAGGTGCATCAGCTGGTATTTGCTGTCATCAAAGTAGTCGGCCAGGCTCATATGGTATTTCTTCTTGAACACGCGATCGGCCTGCCGCGCCTGGCGCGGCATCCAATCCCGGATAATGGTGTTCATGGGGTGATCGGCGCTGCCGCAGTCCACCCCGATCCAGCGCAGCTTGAGCGCCTTGGCCCAATCGGCGAATTCGCGATCCGGCCCGGGGTGCTGCACCATGTAACGCACCTCGTTGGCGGTGGGCTGATCCCAGCCGAAGTGATGATAGCCGGTATGGATGATGAGGATGTCGCCGGGGCGCACCTCCACCCGCTCTTCCACCATCTTGGAGGTGTAAATATCATAATCGCCGCACACATCGCTCAAATCCACCACCGCCGCATCGTGAACCAAGAAGTCCATGTCCAGGGCGGCAATGTCTTTGCCGGGGGTGTGGAAGTGAATTTCGCCGTCCAGGTGAGTGCCCAGATGATTAGAATGGGTTACCACCTGACCGTTAGCGCCGTTAGGAGCCAACCGTTTGAAATATTTAATTTGCAATGGCTCATAGGTGGGCCAGGGAGGGGTGGCAATCCCCAATGGGATGGTGAGATCAATGAATTTCATAATTATCTCCTTAATTTGAATGGTTAAATACTTTAATCCGGCCAGGGTAAAAGGCGTCAATCAGCTCATCAACCTGACAGCCTCATAAGCTTCATCAAACACCGCTTGGGGAGCGCGCAGAATGCCGGCCCCCACCATGCCCACGCCGGGGTCTTTATGGGCAATGCCGGTGTTAATTTGCGGCAAGATCCCGGTCTCGATCACTTTACGGACATCAATTCCCACCGGGGTGCCGCGAAAATCCAAAGCGGGGATGGTGAAAGCTTCGTGTTCATCAAAGGCAATTTCGTACATTTCCAGCGTGGTTTGGAAGGCCAAAGCCGGCGACCCGCCCACGAACTGGGTGATAGCCGGCGCGGCGGCCATCGCCATGCCGCCATAACCCGCCGTTTCGGTGATGGTGCTGTCGCCAATATCCAGGTTGGCATCGGCGGCGGTAAAACCAGGGAAATACAGCCCCTGCACAATCCCCGCCGGAGCTGTAAACCAGCGCTGCGGCTGCCCGGCCAGGCGCAGCCCAAAATCGGTTCCATTGCGCGCCATCACCGTCACAATCGAAGACCCCTCCACGCCCTCCGCCGGTTCCAGCATCGCCTTTCCGGCAGGCATGCTCAGGTTGAGGAAAAAGTGATCGTTGCGGTCGATAAACTCGATCACCCGCGCCAGGTGTTCGTTATCCTGGTTAGTGCGCGCCAGGGCCGGAGCGATGGCCCGTAAGAACAAGGATGTGGCCGCCCGGTTGCGGTTGTGGCATTCATCCCCCATGTGCAGCGCCTGGGCGATCAGGCTGCGAATATCGATCCCGTCTGGCAGCGTATTAAGCGCCCGATCCAGCACCGGATAGAGATCGGTTTCCATCCAGCGCAGCCGGGCGTACACTTCGGGGCCTAAGCCGCCATAGCGCAGCACTTTGCCCAGCCCTTCATTTTGCGTGGCGTAAGCCAGGTTGCCAAACGCCAGGTTCTTGAGGATAAACACCGGCATGTGGGGAGACACAATCCCCGCCATGGGGCCGACGGTGTGATAATGATGACAGGGGGCGAACTCAATCTCGCCCGTCTGCACCAATTTTTCGGCTTCCGCTTCGTCAAGCGCCAGGCCTTCGTACACCAGCGCCCCCAGCACCGCGCCCCGCTGCGGGCCGCACATGCGCCCCCAGTCTACCGGCGGCCCGGCGTGTAAGATCAGCCGGTCATGATAGCCGGGGATGACATCCTTCGCCAACCCCATTCCCACTAACGTCGGTCGCCCGGATTTGATGCGCCGGCATACTTCGGCGTTGGCCTCATCAATATCCTGCCCGCCCATCGTCATCCGCAAACGGGGCGCCTGGTTGGCCGGCGGACGCCAATCCACCTGCACCGCCGGCAGCCCCTGCGCCTCAACCGCTTGCGCCATGCTTTCCAGGCCCACATTCACGACAGAAATGGGCTTCCCGAACACATCGTTTAGCTTAGGAGTGCTCATTTATACACCTCCACCGGCATGAAGCGCCAGGTTGGCGGCCAAATTAGCGGCCAGGCGCGCCGCCGAGGCATTGCTTGGGCACACCAGCGCCCCGGCAGCCTGCAGCGCGGCGGTTTGGCGCGCCAACCCTTGCGGATCGTCGGGCGCGCCGGTTACTGAAAGCGCCACCGGCAGCCAACGGCCATCCTCCCTGGCAATCGTCTGCGCCTGGCGAATGGCCGGCCCCAGCTCCGCCGCCGGGTCGGGATGCGCCCCATAGCCCAGCACAACATCCATCAGCAGCACGCCGGCATCGGCGCGGCGCGCTTCTTGTAACATGCGCCGGATGCGCAGATCGTTATCGATCATCGGGTGCGGGCGTCCCACGGTGAACTCTTCTTCGCCCAGGTCGACCAGGCTGTGCCCCTGGCTGTGATTGCTGTCGGCCAACCGGTCGCGGGGGTCTAGCGGAGCGTTGGAAAGCACCTGCCCCACCTGGCGCTTGCGCAAAACCACTTGCGCCTCGTAGCACAGCGTTCCGCCCGAGAACAGCCCCCGAATAAAAGCCGGGCGCCCGCCGGCCCCGTCCATCGCCAACCCTGGCGGCGGGGTTGGCGTGGGCGGGTCGCTGAGGGCAGCCGCCGGTTTACCAGAGACCATCTCGGCTGCCAGAATGGCCGCCTGTTCCAGCGTATCAGCGTGGTGCAAACGCCCTCCCATCGCCTGGGGCGGGGCCGGCCAGCCAAGCAAGCACACCACCGTGGGTTTTTCGCTCTTTGCCGCCTGCGCCAAAACGGCCCGCGTCACCACCGGTTCGGGCGGTTTGCTCACCAACAAAATCACCCCGGTATCGGGGTCGGCCTGCAAGGCTTCCAGGGCGGCCAGGAACATCAGCCCGCCCACCGCCGCCTTAAGATCCCGCCCCCCCGTACCGATGCCTTGGGTAATGCCGTACCCCCAACGCGCCAGCAGGGTGGTGGTTTCTTGCAAACCCGTTCCGGCGGCGGAAACTACCCCCACCGGCCCGGCCGGGATGACATTGGCGAAACCCAACGCCGCTCCGTTGATGATGGCCGTGCCCGCTCCCGGCCCCATCAGCAGCAGCCCATGCGCCACCGCGTAGCGCTTCAGGGCAATTTCATCTTCCAAAGAAACATTGTCGCTAAACAGCAGCACATGCAGCCCCTGGTGCAGCGCCTCCCAGGCTTCGTCTGTGGCGTAGCGCCCTGCCACCGAAACAATCGCCAGGTTGGCCCCCGGGGTGCTCTTGATGGCGGCTCGCAGCGTCTTCGGCTGGTAGGCGGCGGCCTGGCCTGCCGAAGCGGGGCGCTGCTGGAGCAGCTTCTCGGCCTGCTGCAGGGCCGCCTCTAACCCCCCGCTCTCTCCGCTCACCGCAATCACCAGGTCGTTTGGGCCGGCGGCTTGCGCCTCGGCGGTCAGCATCCCAGCCCCTTCCAAGATGCCCTTGTTCGGTTCGGTCGCCATCACCACCGCCGCATCCTCCACCCCTGCCAGCCGGGCCAGTTCTTTGGCGACCAGCATCAGGCTCACCGAATCGTGGTATTCGCTAAATTTTATGCGTGTTTTGACAGGCACACGACCTCCTTATAGCCAACGCAATGGCGCAAGCCGGCGGTTATTCCACCAGGCCGGCCTCCATCATCGCCAGGTAGACCTTCTCGGATGAATATGGGGGAGCGCCCACGCGCAGCCCGATGGCGTCGTAAATTGCGTTCGCGATGGCCGGCACGGTGGGAACCATGGCATGTTCGCCAATCCCGCGCGCTCCGTAGGGGCCATCGTCTTGCGCCGTCTCCACGATGATGGCCTGGATGTCGCCGGGGGCGTCGGTGGTGGTGGCAATCCGATAATCTACAAAGCTGGGGTTTTGCATCACGCCATCCTTCAATATGATGGACTCAAACAATGCCGTGCTCAAACCTTGCACAAACCCGCCTTCCATCTGCGCCCGCACCAGGTCGGGGTTAATCGCCTTGCCCACGTCAAAAGCCGCCACCGCCCGCAGCACATCCACCTTGCCGGTCTGCATATCCACTTCCACTTCCACCGCCTGCACCCCCACGGTGTAATGCACCACCGCCCGCGGCCCCTGGCCGGTTTCAGCATCCAGGCCGCTCACATAGGTGGGCATAAAACTGCCCCGCCCCAACACCGGCCCACCCATCCAGCCGGCGTCATTGGGCAGCGGGATGCCGTAGATTACGATGTTGTGCAGCGAAATCGACTCCTCGCTTTTATACGAGATCACCTTACCGTCGATGATATCGAGATCGTCGGGGTTTTCGTTCCACGATTGCGCCACCAGGTCGATGATCTGCTTGCGGGCGTCCAGGGCGGCGTTCGTGACGGCGTTGCCCATGCTCCAGGTCAGGCGGCTGGCTACTGTTTGCCATTCATACGGGCTAAAGTTGGTGTCGATGGGCATCGCCACGCGCACCCAATCGGCCGGCACGCCCAAGGCGGCAGCGGCCATTTGGGCAGCTATGGTAAACGCCCCCTGCCCCAGCTCCTGCCCGCCCACGCTCACCGTCACCGTCCCATCTTCGGCCAGCGCCACGCGGGCGCTCGAACCGGCGTTGGGGGGCATGGCCGGCGCCTTCCACATCATCGCCAGGCCCTTGCCGCGCTTCTTGTGCGGGGCGCTGGGGGGGTCTTTTCGCCCCCAATTTATCGCCGCCGCGGCGCGATTCAGACATTCCAACAGCCCGACGGGGTGCATCGTCATCCCTGTCACCAGTTGGTCGCCGGTCTGAATGCAGTTAATGCGCCGGAACTGCACTTTGTCGATGCCCATCTCTTCCGCCAATTCGTCGATGCACTGCTCCAAACCGGCGTGCATTTCGGGCATACCAAACCCACGCATAGCGCCGCCCACCGGGTGATTGGTGTAAACACAGTAGCTGTCGGTTTTAACATTGGGTACATCATACGGGCCGCTGCTCGAATAGCCCGCCGCACGGGTCACGTTCACCCCATATTCGGTGTAAGCCCCGCCATCCCAATAGAACCGGTTCTCCATCGCCAACAGGTTGCCCTGGGCGTCGCAGCCCATCTTGAAATAGGCGATCAGGCCCTGGCGCACAAAGGCGCTGTAGAACTCCTCTTCGCGCGTCAGGCGCAGCTTCACCGGGCGACCGGGAACCTTCATCGCAATCGCCGCGGCCAGCGCTTCCATGCTCAGACCGGCTTTACAACCAAAGCCGCCGCCCACGTAGGGCGCAATCACCTGCACATCCGAAACCGGCAGGTCGAGCGTTTTGGCTAACAGGCTGCGCTGCGCAAACGGAGATTGCGAACTGGCCCACACGGTGAGATGTCCGGTTTCGTCCATCTTGGCCACCGCCACGTGCGGCTCAATCGGCACATGTTGTATATGCGGCACATGATAGCGCCGCTCAATCACCGCCGCACACTGCGCCCAGGCTGCATCCACATCGCCCTTGCGAATGCGAAAGTGGTTAGAGATATTGCTCTTGGCCTGGGGGAAAACAAAGTTGGCGTGGTCGTAATTCTCCAGGTTTTCGTGGATCAGCGGAGCGCCCGGCTGGGCGCCTTCTTCGGCGTTAAACACACCCGGCAAGATTTCGTATTCCACCTCGATCAGCGCCAGCGCCTTTTCGGCAATTTGCTCGTTAATGGCCGCCACCGCGGCGATGGGATCGCCCACGTAGCGCGCCCGCTCGCGGCAGAAAATGTGCCGGTCGCGCAGATACAGACCCATCAAGCCGGGGAAATCCTTACCAGTAACCACCGCCTTGACCCCTGGCAGGGCCAGGGCCTTGCTGGCGTCGATGCGCTTGATATTGGCATGCGGGTGGGGGCTGCGTAAAATCCGCGCATACAGTAAACTGGGGCCAAACTGAATGTCGTCGCCAAAGATCGCCGCGCCAATCGCCTTTTCATACGCATCCACACGCGGCGTATTTTCACCGATGGGGGTCGGGGAGGGGGTTTTATCGTTTCCAGGTGTCATCGCTGCCTCTCGCTTCATCTCGCCGCGGCTTGCTGAATCGCTGCCGCGGCTTGTATGGCTTCCACAATACGCACGTAACCGGTGCAGCGGCACAGGTTACCCACCATGGCCTCACGAATTTCGGCCTCGCTGGGGTTGGGGTTGCGATCCAACAGGGCGCGGGCGTTAATCAGCACCCCCGGCGTACAGAAGCCGCACTGCACCCCGCCGTGATCCATCATGGCGCGCTGCAGCGGATCGAGCACCCCGTCCTTCATCAACCCTTCCACCGTTCGAACCACCGCCCCGTCGCACTCGGCGGCCAATACCATGCAGCTGTTCACTGGTTCGCCATTCAACAGCACGGTGCACGCGCCGCATTCACCTGCAGAGCAGCCGTTTTTTGTGCCGGTAAGCCCCATTTTGTCTCGCAGCATTTGCAGCAGTGTCATGAAAGACGGCACATCCACTTCTTCATACGAATCATTTACAGTTAGCGAAATATGATGCACACTCATTGGGTCACCTTTGGAGTTGTTTCCAAACCTGATTGAGGCCCTTTTCGGTCAGCTGGCGCGCCATCGCCCGGCGATAGTGGGCGCTGCCGCGCACATCGTCGATGGGCGAACACGCCGCGGCGGCCATTTGGGCGGCGAGATGGAAAGCCTCCTGCGAGGGAGTTTGCCGCGCCAGGCTGTCTTGCGCCTCCACCACCGGAAGCGGCACGGGCGCAACCGAAGCCAGCACGATGCGCCAGGTGTAGCCGCCCGGCTGGGCGGGGTCGGGCCAGGCCATCACCGTCACCCCCACAATAGCAAGATCGCCCAAAGTGTTCCGCCCCAATTTGAGATACGCGCCCTGCGATCCGGCGGGGGGCAAAGGCAAAAACAATTCGGTGACAACATCGCCTGGTTTGAGAATAGTTTGCCCAGGGCCGATGAAGAAGGTTGCCAAGGCTTCTGTGCGCCAACCGTCCACGCCGTGCACGCTCAGTTCGCCGCCTAAAGCCAGGCAAGCGCCGATGGTATCGCCGGCGGGTGAGTCGTTGCAAATGTTGCCCACAATGGTGGCGCGGTTGCGCAGCTGATAAGACGCCACGCTGCGAATTGCCGCCGCCAGGGCCGGGTAGCAGGTGGCCGTTTCCGGCGCTCGCGCCACCCGGTTCATGGTGGCCGCTGCGCCAATTACCAGCCCGGCCGGTCTTTGCGACCCGCCCGGCTCTACGTGCACTTCGTCTAAACCATCCAGAGCTTTTATATCCACCAGGTAACGGTCGTGCCAGCGCCCATCACGCATCCGCACAAAAATATCTGTACCGCCCAACAGCGGGCGCGCCTCCCCCGCATGTTCGGCCAGGAAGCGGCTGGCTTCTTGTAAATCGCCCGGTCGGATATAGTCAAACTCAGGTAATTCGGGGTGTGCATTGATAGACATAACTTTTTTCCCTGTATTTGCCAGAGCTGGTTTGAACCTTCAACGCTTATCAAGGTTGGTGTAATGTGGATCATGGGGAGTTTTCACCCTGTTTCACCTGGATGAAAACTCCCCCGCTCACGCATGGACGGACAGGCATGAACAGCACGTTGCCGGGCAAGCGCCTGCCGCCCTCAGCCGCCTAATCGTTGATATTCTCACGATCTTTCACGCCAAACATCGCCGGCGGCGCAATCAGAAACAACAGGTTGATGAAGATGCCCAGCATTGCGGCAAACACAATCGCCGGAATGCCATTGGGAAATAAAACCGGGATGGCAAAGGGGAACAAGCCGTCTTTCAGCCCCAGGTTGCCGCCAATCCCCGTCACCAGAATGACCGCGCCCACTGCCAGGTGGCGCGGCTCGAACAAGTTGACCTTCTCGGACTGGATCAGGGCGATGCCCTGCATGCCGATAACACCAAACAGATAGATCGACAAACCGCCCGTCACCGCCACCGGCAGGGTGTTAACCACCGCCGCCAGCTTGCCCACAAAGCCAAGCAAGATCGCCATAACCCCGGCGACCATTAACACCGGAACCGAATAGCAGCGGGTAATCGCCATCAGGCTGTTATTTTCGCCATAGTTTGTACCGGCGCAGCCGCCCAAGAAGCCGACAACCAGGTCGTCAGAGCCATCGGCAATCAAGTTTAGGCCAATCAAGCGTTTTATCTCCACCGCCGGGCGGCCCAGTTCCTTCGCCAACTGATCGATATACAAACTCATCTGATACAGGTGGGCAGTACTCTCTGGTATGGTGGCGATGGCAATTAGCGCAATTCCCGTCACCGCCGCCCAGGCGTTAGGGTCGCCAAAGGCGGGCAGGGTAATGGCGGGCATACGCAGCAGCGGGGCCTGTGCGATGATCTCCCAATTTATCAGACCAAAGAAAATCGAAACAATATACCCCGCCACCGCCCCCAACAAGATGGGCAGCATGCCAATTAGCCCCTTCCCTTGCAAATAAACTGAGAAAACAATCGTAACGATCAGGGTAATCATCGCCACCGTCCAGTTAGCTGAAGCCATATCTAAGGCCGACCCAGCCAAAGCGATGCCGATTACCACCGCCACGCTGCCCGTAATAATGGGCGGCAAAACGCGATCCAACGCCTCCTTGCCGATGCGCATGATGAGCAAGCCCACCAGAATTTCGACTACGGCCGTTCCCATAATACCCACCTGCACCAGGCGCACACCATCGGGGCAGTATACCGTTGTGGGATCGTTAAAACAGCCGCTTGCAAATTGGCTCATCGTGGTAACTACCACGGTAATATAACTAAAGCTTGATCCGTAATACAGGGGGATGCGCCGTCCGGAAACCAGCAAGGCCACAATCGTTCCGATACCACTCGCCATCAACGTGACGCCCACGTCAAACTTAGTCAAGATGGCGACCAACACCGTAGCAGGGAACATGGTGAGTACTTGCTGGAAACCCAGGGATAACAGCGCGCCTAAGGGAGGAGTGTCGGCTGGTAAGTAGCCGATCACTTTCGATGGCATCAGTTCCGCCTCGGCATTCGTGCTCATTGCTTTTATTTTGCTCCTCACTTATAGCCTTTTTCATCTAATACTGGAACTTAAAAAATATGACCCCAAGGGAAGAGACACCCCTTAGGGCCAAGACACGAGAAGGCATTTGGCGATATGACCTCCTTTCACCGATTTGAGCGGATGATGAGAATCAGGGCCAGCCAACAAGCGCACATGTGGGCGCAGCCACAGCAGCCAGGCTTTATCTGACCCCGGACGCTTAAGCGGCACACACGCAAAACAGCGCCATGCCGTTGCAAATGAGGATGAAAAGGAAGAAAGCCGGCCGGTTAGGATCATACGCTCCGTCGTGAATACCATCTTCGTAACGCCGGGCTGCCGCCACACAGGTCTTCGCGGTGTGGTTTTGATCGGTGAACCTGTTCTCGCGCTTTTGATCTGCTTACTCGGTAAAGTACCATCAAACGCGCACAGCGCAAGCTGGACTTTGTTAGATCACTAAGCAAACTATGCAATTTAAATAAAAGTTAATTACGAACAGCAATTGATTATATACCATTAATTTCTTTTTGCAGCATCCAACCCGCAGCAGAAAACCGCCCCTCGTCTATAAAACCTTTGATATGCTTAAATATTTAGTCAGGAGTCTAAAGGTATAATACACCCCATGACAACCCTGGACCCTGGCCTGGTGGTGGTAATTGTGGCGGTGCTGATTTTTTATCTGCGCCTGATTGGCTTGCAGCGCGAACGGGTGCGCCGCTTGGCCCACCGCAGCGCGCCGTCTTCGAAGCGCAGCAGGCGCGGCAGCCCACCGCCGGCGAAAGCCACGGCGGTTAAGGACTCCTCAGCAGGCGGCGATGCCCACCTGCGCTACTCCCTGCTCACCCGCAAGCGCAGCAGCCTGCTCATCGCCGCGGCGGGAGTGGCGCTGATTGTGCTTGGCCTGCTGCTCAACCTGGCCTGGCTGCCGCTGGCTGCTTCTCAACCCTATTGGTGGATCCCCACCGCCTTAGGCATCGTCATGTTTAGCTGGGCGTTCCAGGTTTAAGATGTCGCCAATCGCCTGCCCAACCTGCCAGCAAAGCGACCTGGTGCGCAAGGTTAGCGCAGTCTATATCGAGGGCCTGGGAGCGTCGCCAGAGCGTCGCGCCATTCCCCGCAGCGCCGCGCGCCGCCTCAGTCAGCGCCTGGCCCCACCCTCCGGCGGCAAACGCGAAGTGATGCGCCTGATCCACCCCGATTGGATGGCTGGGGCGCTGGCGCTAATTCTGCCGTTCTTCTTAACAGGAATATACACCACCCAAAACGGGTTTTTTTGGCCGGCGCTGGCCTTCGTGGCGCTGGTTGCGGGCCTGTACGCCTGGCAGCACGGTCGCCTGGTGCAGCGCTATCAACACAGCCAACGCGCCCGCCAGGAAGATGCGGCGCGGGTAGAGAAGGCCATTCAAGCCTGGATGCGCCTGTATTACTGCGCCCGCGACGAGGTGGTGTTCGACCCGCTAGTCGGCGACCCCATCCCCATCGACGAAATGAACTATCATCTGCTGCACGCCTAGCGCCATGCTAATCATCGGCGCGCCGGCCTGGCGCTTTCTTCACAGCACACCGCGCGGCCAGGTGTGGGGGCGCACCTCGCAAGGAGTGTTTCTGGCCGTGCATGGCGGCGGGATGGTGTTTCTATCTCACCAGGTGTGGCGTGGGCCGCTGACCATCACCCTCCAAGACGAACCGATACCGGGTTGGCCCGTAGGCGGCGAAGTTCGCTGGGATAACGGCAGCCTGCGCTGCCCTCCCTACCCCGGCCAATACGCCTGGACAGACGCCCAGGTGTGGGAAGATGCGCCTCCCCCGGCGGCCGCCCTCCCCAACGGGGCCGCCCACCCCAACGCGGCCGCCCTCCCTAATGGGGCCGCCCTCCCCAAC
>CAZHFU010000040.1:0-28455 GCA_964531975.1 uncultured Anaerolinea sp.
TCGGGGCCGACGGAGACGCCCCGGCGGGAGCTATCGCTCGATAGTCGCCTGGCGCTCCGGGCCGACGGAGACGCCCCGGCGGGAGCTATCGCTTGATAGTCGCCTGGCGCTCCGGGCCGACGGAGACGCCCCGGCGGGAGCTATCGCTCGATAGTCGCCTGGCGTTCCGGGCCGACGGAGATATACCCCACCGGCGCGCCCACCAACTGCTCCACCTGGCGCACATAGGCTTGGGCGGCGGCGGGCAAATCCTCAAAACGGCGGACGGCGGTGGTAGGGCTGCGCCAGCCTTCCAATTCGATATACTCCGGCTGGCAGGCTTGCAATTGATGCGCGTCCAGCTCCCAATAATGCACCGGGTGGTTATCAAGGCGATACCCCACCGCAATACGGATGGTTTCCAGGCTGTCCAGAACATCCAGCTTGGTGAGGGCCAATTGGGTGACGCCGTTAAGCTGCGCAGTGAAGCGGGTTAGCTCGGCGTCGAACCAGCCGCAGCGCCGCGGCCGTCCGGTCACCGTTCCGTATTCTTGCCCGGCTTCGAGCAGCACCTGCCCGTCCGCATCGTGCAGTTCGGTCGGCATGGGGCCGCCGCCGACACGGGTGGTGTAAGCCTTGGCTACCCCCACCACGGCCTGAATTTGCTGTGGGGCCAGGCCCAACCCGGCGCACGCCCCGCCCACCGTGGTGGTAGAGGCGGTGCAAAACGGGTAGGTTCCCCAGGTGTTATCGAGCAGAGCGCCCTGGGCCCCTTCAAGCAGAATTTGGCCGCCTGCGGCGATCAGCGCCTGCACCTTGCCAAAGGGTTCTCGCACTGCCGGGCGCAGCCGCTCGTAGGCGTGCATCAGTTCTTCGTAAACCGCCTCATAGGCCAGTTCTTCCGCCCCAAACGCCCGCAAAATGGTATTTTTAACCCGCAGCTGCACGGCCAATTTCTCGGCCAACAAATCCGCATCCGCCAGATCAAAAAAAGTGACGCCGTTATAGCTCACCTTATCGGCGAACACCGGCCCCATGCCGCGCCGGGTGGTTCCGGTGCGAGCGGCGCCTTTGGCTTCTTCGTAGATGGCCTCAATTTTTGGGTGATAGGGCATCACAATATGGCAGCGCGGAGAAATCCACAGCCGATCCATCACTTCAATCCCACCCTGGCGCAGGTTATCGATTTCACTCAACAGCGTAGCCAGGTTCACCACCACTCCCGGCCCAATCGCGCACTGCGTGTGGGGGTTGGCGAAACCGTTCGGCATCAGGCGCAGCTTGAACGTGCCAAACGGGTTGATCACCGTGTGCCCGGCGTTATCGCCCCCGTTATAACGCGCCACCAGGTCGGCGGAAGGAGAAAGCAAATCTACAAACTTACCCTTCGCTTCGTCCCCCCATTGTAAACCCACGACTGCGGTAACGCCCATTGGCTGCCTTCCTCACGTAACTAACTATCCGGTGGCTTGTTCTATTACATACCAAATAATTCTGGATGGGCTTTGATATATTTATTCAGGCTGGTGGCTGAAATAATGATAGCAGCCACATTGACGGGTATGGTGCAGAAGCAGGCCAGGCCGCCAGACGCGATGTCGATTACTATTGCAAATATAGAAAAGAGCAGGTAACCAACCAGCCAAATAATGCCGGTGTTGGTATTGCCACTGTAAATCCAGCCAAAGCCCAACAAACCAAATGGTTTTTTACTCCGTTGAGGAAAATTATACTTTGTTTTGTGATGAAAATTAAACTCGGGCCTTGAAATGTGAGTGTGGTCTTCATTGAACCGGGTGTGTAATGAAGATTGTTGTTTGCACAGCCGTCATATTATCCCCAAATCCACAATTCGGTGGGTTATTTGAGTCGTTCTGCTTTGAAACGCAGGTCGCGCTCCAGGGTCAGGCGCAGCCCTTGCTCTAATGAAAAGCACGGCTGATAGCCCAATTTCTCTTTAGCCAGGCTCACATCGGCGCACATGCGCGAGACGCCGGGGTCGGTGCGCGGGTTGGTGATGCTCTCGACATTAACGCCGGTGACGTTCATTATCGTGCGCACCAGGTTGCGGATGCTGGTTTCAACGCCGCTGCCGATATTGATCACCTGGTGATTAAGGTTCGGGGCGGTAGCGGCGGCGATCATGGCGCTGACCACATCATCCACGAAGACGTAATCGCGGGTTTGCGAGCCGTCGCCGTGCATCACCAGGCTGCTGCCGCGCATGGCCTGGCGCAAATAGTGCGGGATGACCGGCGGATGCGCGGGCGGCAAATTCTGCCCTGGCCCATAAGCATTGAACACCCGCAGACTCACCGTCTCAATGCCCCACAAATCGCCAATCGTGCGCACATAATATTCGCCGGCCAGCTTGGATACGGCGTAGGGCGAGCGCGGGTTGGGGGTGCTGCTTTCGCGCAGCGGCTGCTCGGCGCGGTCGCCATAGACTGCGCCGGAGGAGATGAAGACCACTCGCCGGACGCCCACATCGCGCATGGCTTCCATCAGGCTCACCGTGCCGCCCACGTTCACAGCGTTATACTCGCGCGGGTACAACACCGATTCGGGAACCGACACCCGCGCCGCCAGGTGATAGACGCAGTCCACATCTTGCATCAGCGTCCACAGCTTGGGGCGGTCGTTGACATCCCCGCGCGTAAACAACACATGCGGCGAAAGCACATCCGGGTTGCCCGCCGAAAGATCATCCAGCCCACGCACCTGGTGGTCTTCTCGCACCAGGTAGTTTGCCAGGTTAGAACCCAAGAAGCCGGCCGCGCCGGTGATTAATAAATTCATTAGAGACGAATTATAGCATGGAGGTGAGAAAAACGCCTCTATGGTAAAATCCTTCCTTATATGAAACACCTGTTTACTCAGATGAAGACGCCGAAATGGGGTAAATTAAACCGGCTGCTAAACTTATGGTTGGTTTTAATCGTCGCTCTGTTCATCCTGCGTGGCAGCGTCACCCCCCAGGCTGAAGATATTGAAGACCGGGCGCAGGTGTACACGCGCGGGTTGGAGTTCGATTTCGTGGCCTGGACATTGGATGCGCTGCGCCTCAAGTTTTTTGAAACCGCCCTGACCGCCCCAGCTTATATGACCCTCCAACAGCAGCGCCTGGCGGTGGCGCAGTATATCGACCTGACCACCAACATTTTCTCCACCGAATACGAGATCCAGAACATCTATTCCGACCCAACGATAGACGACCCCCAAAGCGCCTCCGCCGAGCTGCGCCGGGAATTGGCCGGTTTGCAGGAACAACGCCGCCAACGCGCCGTCTTGGGCGAAGCCGTGCTGCAAGATCAGGTCAACCAGGTGGCGGCGGAATTTGGCCTGACCCTGGGCGGAGAAACGATTCCGCCGGTCTTGTTTCACACCACGCCGCTGCCCATGCTGCTCATCATCAGCCCCCGCGCTATCATCCGCCAAGACGGGGCGATTAACCTCATGCCCGATATGGGCCTCGATCAACGCGTGGCGCTGGAAGACCAGGTGGCTACGGCGTTGAATGTTTCCACCCTGGTGGAATACATTGGCGGGGTGGGGACCTACCCCACCATGGTGCAGCGCACCAACAACCTGAATTGGCTCACCGAGGTGGTTTCGCATGAATGGATTCATAACTACCTCACCCTCCGTCCGCTAGGGGTTTTGGTGGAGAAAAACGCCGAGCTGCGCATTATGAACGAGACCACCGCCTCCATCGCCGGCAAAGAGATGGGGCTTAGGCTGATAGAAATATACTATCCCGAACTGCTGCCGCCGCCCGCTCCACCCACACCGCCGGCGCAGCCGACCGCCGCAGCGCCCGTCGAGCCGCCTCCCGCCCCGGTGTTCGACTTCAACCGCGAAATGCACCTCACTCGCGTTGAAACCGATGCCCTGCTTCAAGCCGGCAAGATTGAAGAGGCCGAAGCCTATATGGAAGCGCGCCGTAAAATTTTTTGGGATAACGGATATAAAGGGCTGCGCAAGCTCAACCAGGCATATTTTGCATTTCACGGCAATTACGCCGATCAGCCCATGGGGGCGGCGGGGACAAACCCGGTGGGCGCAGCGGTACGCCAACTGCGCGCCCAAAGTCCATCGCTGGCGGCTTTTTTGCAGACAATCTCACGCCTGACTTCTTACGCCGCGCTGCAAGCGGCCTTGAAAGGAACCACGCCATGAAGTTCACACCTTTGCTAATTATCGCTGCGCTGTTGGTGAGCGGCTGCGCCGCAGCCACTGCGCCGTCTTCCTCGAGCGCGTCTCCAATGGCGGCTGCGGGGTCGTCTACCAGCGCCCCGGCTGAAGCGCCGGCCCCCGCTAAACCCACCGCCCCCGCGCCGCCAACCCGCGCTCCCGGCTGCACGGTGGTCAGCCGCCCGGTGACACCCGACCCCGAAAACAGCCTGGTTGCGCCGGTGGGCGACGGCGATTGGGTGATCGGCCCCGAAGACGCCGGCGTTACCATTATTGAATATTCCGAATTTCAATGCGAAGGCTGCGCAGTGGTGGGCGCCATCCTGGCGCGCCTGGTGCAAGAATACCCGCAAGAGGTGCGGGTGGTATTCCGGCATTTCCCGCTGATTAGCATTCACGATAAAGCCGCCCTTTCCGCCCAGGCGGCGGAAGCCGCCGGCGCGCAGGGGAAATTCTGGCAAATGCACGATTTATTATTCACTCGCCAGGCCGAATGGGGCGCTCTGACCCCAGAGGCATTTGAAGAGTGGCTGCTGCGCCAGGCCGCCGGCCTGGGCCTGGATTCAGACGCCTTTAAAAAAGACCTGACCAGCACGTCCATCGTGCAGAAAGTGCAGGCCGCCTGGGATGACAACTCGAAAATGATGCCGGGCACACCTTACCTGGTGATCAATGGCGAAGCCTACCAGGGGCGGCTGGCCTATCAGGACATGCAAGCCACCGTGGCGCTGATGTTATTGGCGCAGCGCCAGTTCCCCGAATGTCCTCCCATCACCATCGACCCGGCCCGGCAGTACCTGGCCGAGATCAAAACCGAGAAAGGCGTCATCACCGTTGAGCTATTCGCCGACCTGGCTCCCCTCACGGTTAACAGCTTCGTATTCCTGGCGCGCCAGGGCTGGTTTGATAACATCACCTTTCACCGCGTCATCCCCGGCTTCATGGCGCAAGGCGGCGACCCCACCGGAACCGGTTTCGGCGGCCCCGGCTATGCCTTCGATAACGAAGATAACGGGCTAACCTTCGATCAGCCCGGTGTGCTGGCAATGGCGAACGCCGGGCGCGGCTCTAATGGCAGCCAGTTTTTCATCACCTATGCCCCCGTAGAGCGGTTAAACGGCGGCTATACTATCTTCGGCAAGGTGCTTTCGGGGATGGATGTCCTC
Organism: uncultured Anaerolinea sp.; assembly: GCA_964531975.1. GTDB lineage: Bacteria > Chloroflexota > Anaerolineae > Anaerolineales > UBA4823 > RBG-16-57-11. Next base: position 5,340 of record CAZHFU010000040.1, read on the forward strand.
AACAACTTGACCCCGCGCGACCCGGCGGCCAACCCCGACGCGCCCGCCGGCGATAAGATCATCAGCATTACCATTGTAGAAAAGTAGCGCCTTGTCAGGCGAACCGGCACACGATGAAGGGAACGATCTATGCTTGACGACTCATTGAACTCCCCGTATAGCCCGCAGGGAAGCCAGGGGCCGGGCGACCTGCCTGCCAGGCCCACCGGCGCGGCGGAAATTTTTCCGCGCTCCGCCCTGGGCGCGCCGCCTGCGCCCACCGGCGCGGCGGAGGTCTTCACGCCCAACGCGCCGGCTGCATCGCCGGGCGCGCCAGGCAAGCCGCCGGCCGCGCCCGCGCGCTATGCGCCGGTGGCTGCAACCCCGTTTTCCTCCGGCGGGCGCACCGGCGCACTGCTGCAAGCCATCCTAAGCGCCCTGGCGGTGCTCAGCATTTGGGCCTGGCTGCTGCTAGCCGGGATAGTTGTCCTGACCGGGGTAGCCATGCGCACCATACGCTTCTCCGAAATCCCCTCATCGGCGGGCGCAATGGGCGGGTTGCTGGTCTTGAGCCTGCTGCTGCTGCCCTCGGTATATTATCCGGCGATGCGGCTGGCGGGTCGCCCGGCTTACCCCCTGCTCCCCCTCCTGCGCCGCGCCAGGGTTCCGGCGTGGCTGTTGGCCTTCCCGGTATTGCTGGGCGTAGGCTATCTGGTGAGCCTCACGCCGCTGGCCTTCTTGTTAATGCCCATTTTGCACCCGGCGGCGGCCATCATTCCCAGCGCCTGGATAGCCTACTGGGGGCTGCGCGGTTTGCCATTGGGCAGCGAGCAGCGCGCGTGGGGCGTGTTTGCAGCCGGGTTGGCGCTGGGGCCATTGTTCATGTGGGTTTTGGAAATCGGCGTTTTGCTGCTTTTCATCGCGGCCTTTACCGTATATCTCATCAGCCGGCCGGATTTGACCAATGAGCTAATGCTGCGCCTGGGGCCGCTGCGCGCCAACCCGGAGGATATGTCGCTAGTCATCGAGACATTGCGCCCCTATCTCACTCATCCTAAAGTTATTTTTAGCGTGATGGCCTATGTTGCGGTGATTGTGCCGCTCATTGAAGAGGCGCTTAAGCCGATTGGGGTGTGGCTGTTAGCGCGCCGCAATATCACCCCCCAGGCGGGGCTGGCAATCGGCGTATTGAGTGGGTTAGCTTACGCCACGATGGAAACCATGCTGCAATCGGTGAGCGGCGCCCCCTGGGTTGGGTCGATGGCGGCGCGCGTGGGAACCAGCGCCATTCACATTTTTAACACCGGCGTCATGGGCTATGCAATTGTGCAGGCGGTGCGCCGCCGCCGGTACGTTCAGCTGGGCCTGATTTACGCCGGGGCTGTTCTCTTGCATGGGCTGTGGAACGGGGCCACCGTCATGCTCGCTTTCACCCAGGTCTCTTCAATAGGCGAGCTGCAGGATGCCGCCCAGGTGCTCACCGCGCCCGTGCTGCTGTTGATGTTGGCTTTAGTCATTCTGGCTGGCCTGGCGTTTGCGGGCCTGGTTGCAGTGAACCGCCGGGTGCGGCGACAAGCGCCCGGCTCGCCGGATGCGCCGGCCCCCGGCGCGCAGATCGCGTAAATCAAACCGCATTGCTTTTCAGATCATCCAATTGGCGCGCTAAACGCGCCCGCATGAAAGGTAAATCAAATTAGCATGGATTGGCTTAAGTTTCTCATCGATCTATTTCTACACCTGGATAAACACTTGAGTGTGATTATCGAACAGTACGGCACGTTGACCTATCTGCTGTTGTTTGTGGTCATCTTTTTAGAAACCGGCCTGGTGGTCACCCCATTTCTGCCGGGGGATTCGCTCTTGTTCGCGGCCGGAACCTTCGCCTCGCCCGCCCTGGCCGGCCCAGACGGACATCCGCCGATCAATATCTGGCTGTTATGGAGCCTGTTATGCGTGGCGGCCGTGCTGGGCGATACCGTCAATTATTGGATTGGGCACACCGTTGGCCCACGGGCGTTTAGCGGCAATGTGCGCTTCCTCAAGAAGGAATATCTGGATCGCACACACCAATTCTACGAGCGCCACGGCGGCATGACCATAATCCTGGCGCGGTTTGTGCCCATCGTGCGCACCTTCGCCCCCTTCGTGGCTGGGGTGGGCAAAATGTCTTATCTTCACTTTATTTCGTATAACATAATCGGCGGCATTGCCTGGGTAAGTATCTTCACCTTCATAGGCTATTTTTTTGGCAACCTGCCGTTCGTGCGCAATAACTTCTCGCTGGTAGCCATCGCCATCATCCTGATTTCCGTCATGCCGGCGGTGTATGAAGTCTTGAAAAGCAGAAAAGAGAAAGTTATACAAGCTTAAAGCGAATGGGCGATGGGCGGTCCGCGGCTAAAACTTTAACCCGCGCCGTGGGGCGGCGCATTACGCTGCGCCTCAGCCCGGCTCACTCGCCCATCGCCACCACAGCCGCGGCTGCGGTGCTGTGGGTGTGTGTAAGGCTCAGCGCCCAGGTGTGCACCCCCACCTCCTGGGCGAGCTGGGCGGCTGCGCCGCTGAGGCGCAGGCTGGGCGCGCCGCCCGGCAGGCGCTCCACTTCGATCTCTAGCCAGGCCACCAGGCCGATGCCGCACCCCAGCGCCTTGGCCGCGGCTTCTTTCGCAGCAAAGCGCGCCGCCAGCGAGGCCGCCGACCCGCCCGCCTGGGCTTGCTCGAGCGGCGTGAACACCCGGTTGAGGAAGCGCGCCCCGTGTCTTTCAATCGCCCCCTGGATGCGCTCGATTTCGATCAGGTCGAGGCCGGTGCGCAGGATCATAGCAGCGGCCCGGCGGCGGCGATTGCCAGGCGTTGGGGGTGCAAAAAGCGTTGAGCGGCGCGCAGCACGTCTTCGGCGCTCACCGAACGCACCAGGTGGGGGTAACGCAAATAATAATCTAAACCCAGGTTATAGCGTTCCATCGTAATCAGCGCTCCAGCTATGCCGCTGTTGCTTTCCAGTGAAAGCGGCAGACGCCCAATGTAGTGCGTCTTCACGTCTTCCAACTCTTCGGCGCTCACCGGCTCGCGGGTAAAGCGCCGCAGTTCTTCAATAATCAGGTCAATCGCCTGTTCGGTGTTTTGCGGGTCCACCCCGGCGTCAATCTCCCATGGGCCAGGGCCAAGGCCGGCCCCCAGGCTGCTGGAAGCGTAGTAGGCCAGGCCGGCGCGCTCGCGCACCGCCTCGCCAATCCGCCCCATCATGCCAAACTGCCCCAAGATGTTGTTGCCAAGCGACGCCGCAAAGTAATCCGGGTCGGCGCGAGCCGGTCCCACCACCCCCATCACGATATCGACTTGCGATTTCCCCGGCAAATTCACCACGCCGCGCTGCGTCTGCTGCATAGCGGCGATGGGCGGCAAAGGCGGGGCCGCCGGCTGCTGCGGGTTGCTCCACGCCCCAAAATAATGCTCCAGCCGCTCCAAAACATGCTGCGGCTCAAACCGGCCCACCACCGAAAAGATCGCCTGGCGCGGGCCAAAGAAGCGGCTGTGAAAATCCACCACGTCTTGGCGGGTCAGCTTCTGCATTGTTTCAATCGTCCCGTCTTCGGGCCGCCCGTAAGGATGGTTGGGGTAGAGCATTGCCTCAAACAGCATGGAGGCGCGGTCTGCGGTGTCGTCTTCGCGCATCTTTAGCGAGGCCAGCAGCTGCCGGCGCAGACGCTCCACATATTCAGGCGGGAAGGTCGGCCGCAGCAAGGCGTCCGAGGCCGTCTCTAGCAGCAAGTCCAGGTCTTCCGAAAGCGCTTTCCCATACAGGCTGGTGGTATGCACCCCGCTGGAGAAGCCCAGCATCGCCCCCGCCGATTCGAGCCGGTCGTAAATTTGTTGGAAGGAATGTTCGCCCGCCCCGCGCATCAGCAGCCCGGTGGTAAACAGCGCCAGGCCCAACTTTTCTTGTGGTTCAAAAAGCGCCCCAACCGCCAGGCTGCCATGCAGCGCAATTGACGGGCTGGTTTCGGTGACGCGCATCAGCGCCACCGCGCCGTTGCTCAGTTGGGCGCGCTGGATGTTAGCGGGGTTCGGTAAGGAGGCGGTGGATAGGGTCATCTCAGGCCGCGTCTTCCTCAAATGTGGTTGGTCGCCCGGCGGCGGATGGGGAATACACCCCCACCACGCGATTCTGCGGGCGGAAATAGGTTTGCGCCGCCCGCTGCACCTCGTCCGGCGTCACCGCCTCCAGGCGCTCCAGCACCTGCAAATACCATTCGTAGCGGTCGAACATCTCGGAAAAGCCCAACCAAAACGCCTGGTTAGTGATGCGCTCCGACCCGTAGGCGTGCAAGGCCCGCGCCTGCTTAAGCGCGCGGGCCAACTCGTCTGCGCTGGGGGGGGTGTCTTGGATGCGCTTGATCTCGTCGTCCAGGGCGGATAGCACTTGTTCGGGCCGTTTATCGGGCCGCACAATGGCATGGAAGGTATAGAGAAATGGGTCGATAGTCACATTCATGCCGCCCGAAATATTCACCACCCATTCCTTCTCCACCAGGGCGCGATAGATGCGGCAGGTCTTGTTGGAAAGGCCGTCGCCAAACATGCTCAAATTGGAAGGGCCGCTCAGCAGGCTGTCTAAGGCTTGCATGGCGGGAAAATCGGGGTGGGTGGCGTGTGGAGTGTGATAGGCCGCTTCAACATAGGTGGTGGCTTCATTGCCCTCCACCAACACCCGGCGCTCGCCCGGCTGATCGGGTTCGGGACGTGGGATAAACAGCGGCGCAGCTTGCCCCGGCATGGCCTCATAGCGGCGGCGGATTTCGTCAATCATCGCAGCGGTGTCAAAATCGCCGGCCAGCGCCAGCACCGCGTTGGCCGGGCAGTAGTAACGGCGATAGTGGGCGTACAGATCATCGCGCTGCATGGCGATTAGATCGGCCATATCGCCAATCACCTCGTGGTGATAGCTGTGGACGCGGAAGGCCGCCGCGCGCACCTCTTCACTCAAGCGGAAGGAAGGCTCATTTTCGCTGCCCTGCCGCTCTGAAATGATAACCGTGCGCTCCGACTCGACATCTTCGGGCGTGAACAGGCTGCCCGCCATGCGGTCGGCTTCAATATCCAGCGCCAGCAGCGCCTGATCGGCGGGCAGGGTTTCGTAATAAGTTGTCCAGTCTTGGTACGTCATGGCGTTCCAATGGCCGCCCAGGCGGGCGATGGCCCGGTCGGTGGCCCCGCCTGGGAAGCGCGGCGTGCCTTTAAACTGCATATGCTCCACCCAATGCGACGCGCCGGTGATGCCGGGGTGCTCGTTGCGCGAGCCAACCCGATACCACAGCCAATGGCTCACCAGCGGGGCGGTATGAATTTCGTGCAGCAGCGCCTGCAAGCTGTTTTCGAACCTCAATCGGGTGATGTGGGGGGCGATCTCCTCAATGTGCATGGGCGGTTACGGCTGCGCCGGTCCACACAACCAGGCCGGGCACAAATCGCGATACGACCCCGGCAGACCGTCTAGCATTTCTTTGTAGGGGGCCAATACCCCTTGCAAGCCCACAAATGGCTCGTGCAGCTCGGTTTGGTCTAGGGGAATATCTACCGGCACTTTCAGCTCCACCGGCACTTTAAGCTCGATTGGGATTGACTGGTTCACCGGCACATTCATTTCCAGGTAAATATCCAGGGCCGTGCCCTTAGGGAGCAGAATATCAGTGGTAACCCATGTTCCGTTAAGCATTACCTTGCCACGGCGGATCAGATTATCCTTAGTGAGGGTTACCTGGGTCTTCTGTTGTAATGGGATATTCATCACAATGGGAATATTATCCTTAACAATAATGATTTCCTTAACTTCAATCGTTGTGCGGATGCTGGCGCGATCCATTTTTAAGAAGTTGCCATACAACCCACCGATCAATTGATCGCCCACCAGGGCCTTGATGTTGAACAATTGCGTGGCTAAAACGATGATGATAATAATTAGAATCATGTTGACAACCAACGAGAGGGCGCTGGTGGTCGTCCAAAAAGCGGGCAGCACGCGCCCCTGCCATACCGCGCCGGGCAAGCGCCGGCGAGACCGGGCCGGGTTTTGGGGTTCAGAGGGAGCTTGGGCCATGGAAAATCTCCTCAAATTAGACCAACAACGATGTAATCACTATAGCACATATCCGCTGATTCTTGCAAGATTTATTCCCTAAAGCTATAATCCTTATTGGCGGATTCATGCGCCTCGAATCGAATGGCATGGGAGGGTAGATGTCTGGTGATCTTCAACAACCGCATGCAGTGGCAGTTATTGGGGCTGGGCCGGCCGGTTTATATGCGGCGCGGCTCCTGGCGAACCAGGGCGTGCAGGTGGCCCTCATCAATCGGGATATTAAGCCCGGCGGCCTGGCGGAATACGGTATCTATTACGATAAACTAAAAATGAAAGAGGGTCTGCGCAAGCAGTTCCGGCAGATTATGACGCTGCCAAACCTGACCTATTTTGGCAACGTAACCGTGGGCCGGCAAGCCGACCTGAAACTGACCGATCTGAAGACGATGGGTTTCCAGGCCATCCTGGTTGCCGCCGGAGCGCAAGGAACCAAGTGGTTGGGGCTGCCCGGCGAAAATCTTTCCGGTGTGTACCACGCCAAAGACCTGGTGTATCACTATAATAAGCTGCCGCCGTTTAGCGCCCGCCCCTACCGGGTGCGAGGACGGGTGGCCCTGGTGGGGGTGGGCAATGTGATGATGGACATCGCCCATTGGTGCATCCACGATCTTAAAGTTCCCGAAATCATCGCTATCGCCCGGCGCGGGCCGGCGGAAGTCAAATTCACCAAGAAAGAGATGGAATATGTGATTGCCCGCCTGGACGTGCCCGCCCTGGATGAAGAGCTGCAGCGCAACGCCCCCTTTATGGAAGCAGTCAACCAGGATGTGCAGGCGGCGCGGGATTACATCCTGGCGGCGCTGCCCAAGGCGGTTCCCACCGACGCCCCCACCCGCCTGCGCTTCGACTTCTTGGCCTCGCCCGTCGCGATCCTCGGCAACGAAGCCGGCGAAGTCACCGGGTTAGAAGTGGAAGATACCAGGCTGGTGATCTATGGCGACGACACCAAAGCGGTGGGTTTAGGAACGCGGCGGGTGCTGCCGGTGGATACGGTGGTGTTCTGCATTGGCGATAAGGTGGACGAAAACTTTGGCTTGCCGGTGCAGTGGAACGCTTTCGTCAAGAACCCCAAGCCGATCTACCCCATCGATGGCGCATCTTACGAAGCCTACGACCCGCAAACTGGTGTACCGCTGGATGGGGTGTTTGTGGCCGGCTGGAGCCGCGAGGCCAGCAGCGGGCTGGTGGGCGTGGCGCGCAAAGACGGCGAAAACGGCGCCCACGCCGTGCTGCAGTATCTCGAAGCGCAGCCGCCGTCCGGCGCAGCCGCCATCCACAACCTGGAGCAAGCCCTGGCCGGCAAACGCGTGATTGGCAAAGATGATGTGATCTATATCGAAGCCGCCGAACTCGCCCAGGCCCAGGCCCAGGGCATAGAAGAGTTTAAATTCGACTCTAATGAAGATATGCTCGCTTTGTTAGACGCCCAAAAGGCATAATTTATCCTGGAGGCTTATTGCTATGACCAATGAACCGACTCAATCCATCGCTTTCAAGGCGGAAACCCGCCAACTACTGGATATTCTGATCCACTCGCTCTATACCGAACGAGAAATCTTCTTGCGCGAATTAATCTCCAATGCTTCGGATGCATTAACTCGCATGAATTTTGAGCTGCTCACCAACCGCGATGTGCTCGACCCCGACGCTGCGCTCGAAATTCGGGTTACCGCCGACGCCGAGGCCAACAGCCTCACCATCAGCGATACCGGCGTGGGCATGACGGCCGACGAGCTGATCGCCAACCTCGGCACGATTGCGCGCTCCGGGGCGCGTGAGTTCCTCAAAGCAGCCGAAGCCGGCGGGCAGGCCGCCACCGATCTGATTGGACAGTTCGGGGTGGGCTTTTACTCAGTCTTCATGGTGGCCGAATCGGTGAAGGTGATTTCACGCTCCTATCTCCCGCAAGCCCAGGCCGCCGAATGGACCTGCACCGGCGAAGATACGTTTACGGTGGAGCCGGCCGAGAAGACCGAGCGCGGCACTACCATTATCGTAAAGCTCAAAGAAGACGCCAAGGAATATGCCCAAGAGAACCGTTTGCGCGAGATCATTCGCAAACATTCCGATTTCGTGCCGCACCCCATTTACGTGGGCAGCGACGAGACCCAGGTTAACCGCCAAACCGCGCTTTGGCGGCAGCTGCCCCGCGAGGTGGACGAGAAAGACTACGATGAGTTCTACCAGCAGCTAACCATGGAATTTGAACCGCCCCTGGCCCACGGGCACTTGAGCGTGGACGCGCCGGTGCAAATGTACGCCCTGCTGTATGTGCCGTCTAGCCCCGAACGCGGCTTATTTTCTCAACGCAAGGAAGATGGTCTGAAGCTGTACGCCCGCAAGGTGCTGATCCAGGAATATAACCGCACCCTGCTGCCCGAATACCTGGGCTTTATCCAAGGCGTGGTCGATTCCGAAGACCTGCCCCTGAATGTCTCCCGCGAGTCGGTGCAGGCCACGCGCATCATGGCGAACCTCAAAAAGCTGGTCACCTCCAAAGTTTTGGATATGCTCAAAAAGTTGGCGGCCGAACAGCCCGATAAATACAGCACTTTTTGGGAACGTTTCCAACGCTTTATCAAGCAGGGCGTGGCGATTGAGCCAACCGAGGTCGAAAACCTCTACCCCTTGCTGCGCTTCCACACCACCCAGCAGCCCGATAAATGGTCGTCGCTAGATGAATATCTGGCGGCCATGCCGGAAGGGCAGCCCGCCATCTACTACCTGTTGGGCGATGACGACCGCTCGGCTTTGCACAGCCCGCATCTCGATATGCTGCGCCACTACCACTACCCGGCGCTGCTGATGACCGACCCCCTGGATGCGTTTGTGCTCACCCGCCTCACAACATATAAGGAAAAGCCGTTGGTGAACGCCGCCAGCGCCGACCTGAGCTTGCCCGAAGACGCCCGCCAAAGCGAAACGGAAACCCACCCGCCGCTGCCCGAAAGCGCACACGCCGGACTGATCGAACGGTTCAAAGCGGTGTTGGGCGAGCGCGTGAAAGCTGTGCGCATGACCGACCGGCTAACCGATTCACCCGCCCGCCTGGTGGACGTGGAAGGTTCGCCCAACCCCGAAATGCAGCGCCTGTATCGCCTGCTGGAGCGTAATAAGTTCGAGGAGCCGGAGAAAGTGCTGGAGCTGAACCCCGGCCATCCCATCTTGGTGAGCCTGGCCGCCCTGCCCGCCGAAAGCGACCTGGCCCCCCTGGTGATCGAGCAGGTTTACGAAGACGCTTTGCTGATCGAAGGGCTGCACCCCGACCCGGCCGGCATGATTACGCGCGTCCAGCGCCTGATGGAAGCCGCCCTCCAGCCCAAGAACTAAGCGAATGACCGGCGGCGGGGTGCGCCTCGCCGCCGGCCTCGCCATGTTGGATGTTGGGGGCGGATTGGTTCGTATCATTGTTATAATGGAAAATATGGAAAGCGCTTTCCCGTGGGCGTTGCTGCTCATTCCCCTGGTGCTGCTGGCAATTGTGGCCGGCCTGTTTTTTATGGCAAGGTACTATCGTCGGCGCGCCCACCTGGGCTTAGAGCAGCTGCGCAGCAATTGGCGGCGGCTGGAAAGCGCCGCCCTGCAAGCCCAGCACAACGCCCAAGCCATCTTGGATGAACCCGAAGAACCCTACTTGAGCCTGGCGCGGCAGTTGCGCGGCGTGTTAGATGGCCTGACCAACACCTTATCGCAGCTGCGCGAGCAGCGCGTGGCCCTGAACGAGCGCGCTCACCACCTGTCTGCCAACCCCATCCGCGCCGCCCTAGGAACGCCATTCGCCTGGCTCACCCTCGACCGCGACGTGCACCGTCTGCAAAATCAAGTGCAGCGCGCCGTCGAGGAGCTTCAAAAAACCCAGGCGATTCACGCCGAACATGGCGATGTGGCCTGGAAGACCGCCGAAGCGGTGCGCGCCGCCCAAGCGCTCCACCAACAAGTTCGGGCGGTGTTACAGGCGCTGCAGCAGCAAAACATGCAAGGCGCCGCCCTCAAAGACGCCCTGAGCCAGGCCCAGCACGCCCAGGATGGACTGCAGCGCCTTCCGGATTACTTTACCAAAGGGGAGCGCCCGCAGGTGCTGGAACAGGCCGAGCGCGAGCAAGTCATCCAGGCGCACCAATGGCGCGTGAAAAACCTTCCCGCGCTGCAAGCTCTGCTGACTCAAGCCAACACCTGGCAGGAAAACGCCCGGCTGGCGCAAGAACGCGTGGGCGCGCTGCGCAAGGTGCTGGATGACATCGATCTGACGCTCAGCACACTGCCCGCCGCCGTAGATAGCGCCGAAGCGAGCCGCCGGCTGGACGGCATGCAGCAGATTTACAACAACCTCCACGCCACCTTGGGCCGGTTAGAAGTGGACAGCGCCCACCTGGTGGCGCAAGAAGCCGATAAAATGATCCAGGCCGGGCAAGAGATGAGCAGCGAGCTTAAGCGCGCTCGCCGCGACCTGTCGGCCTTAGAAGGTGTACTAAACGAGCTGCCCAAAACCTCCCAAGACCTGGCGCTGCGCATCGCCACCCTGGGGGCCAAATCGATCCATCCCCTGCAAATGCCCGCCAGCCTGGAAGAATTGACCGCCCTGAAACAGGCCATTAAGGAGTTGGGTTCGGTGGGGCGCAAACGCTCGCCGGAGGCCATCTCGAACACCTTACGAGGCGCCATCGAGGTGTTAAATCGCCAAAAAGAGCTGACCGGGTGGCTGGCCCAGCTCGAAAACACCCACGCGCAAATGCAAACCTTGCTCTCACACCCCCCCTTGAAAGAATGGCGGGCGTGGATCGGCCAGGCCGGGCGCAGTGTGCGCTCTGCCGATGAGTTCTCGGCTGAAAATTGGTCGCGAGCTGATAACGTGGGCCAATTGCGGGACGAAATTGACGAGCTAAAAACCGCCGCCGGCGCCCTGGCTTTGGATAAACCCGAAGCCCCCCTGGACGAGCAGGCCCTGCCGGAATGGATGGCCGGCCTGACCCAGTTAAGCGCCGCCGCCCAAGCCATGGATCAACGCCTGGCCGGGGTGCGCCGCCGCCTGGAAGAGATACAGAGCGCCGAGCGCCACGCAATCGAAGAGCTGGAAACCGCCGCCGGCCAGTTGGGCCAGTTGGAAGCCATCATCCGCAGCAGCGAGCTGCTGCGCAGCCTGGCCGGGCAAGAGCTAGAACGGCTGCAGCGTGAGGTCAAAGCCGCTCTGGAAGCGTTCGCCGACCGCCGCCAGGGCGCAGTGGAACGCAAGGAGCGCGCCGCCAGGCAGCTAACCGGGCGACTGGAGACCAGCGTCAACACCTGGCTCAACCACCTGGACGAAGCCTGCCAGGCCACCGTCAAAGAAATATCCAGCGAGTTATACGCTCTGGAACAGATTGCACCTTTAGATGAAGGCGCCATGGAACAGGCGCGCCGCCTGGTGGAGCAGGCCCCGGCCCATCGCCTGGGCGGGCGCAGCCACCGCAGCCGGTTATCCCTCAGCGAGGCCATCGATCAACTGCGCCAAACCGGCCAATTTGCCGAAAGCCTGGGCGCAGCCCTGAATGCCCTGGCCGATTTTAGCCCGCTGCTCGATACCTACGGCGAGGCCGACGCCAAGCGCCAGGCCGCCCGCCGCGCCCTGGCGGAGGCCATTTCCACCTATCGCGGCCGGCGCACCTGGCCGCCCAGCAGTGTGTCGTTCGACGCCGAAACCAGGGAGCAAACCCAGTACGACGCCGAGTGGCAGCGCCTGAAACAGACCCCCGCTCGCGCCCTGGCGCTTTCGCAAGCCTTGGGCAACCTGGGGGCGCGCTACCAGGCCCTCACCGAGCGCGTGGCGGCCGCCGAAGAACGCGCCGCCTTCGAAGCCGATGCGGTCAATAATCTGCTTGTGCAAATCGACGACCAGGCCAATCGCTGGGTGGGTGTGCAAACCAACCTGACACAGACCAGCCCCAACGCCGCCCAAGAGATTAACAACATGCTCATCCAGGCTAATCACACCCACGATAGCATCCAGCGCCAATACAAAGCCGGTAACCTGGATTATAAAGGCGTGATGAGCGAGTTTAAGAGTTTGCTCAATAACATAAAATTCTTCCAGGCAGAGATAGACAGTCAAACCGCCGTGGATATTACCGGCAGCATGATCCGACGCCGAGACAGCACCCGCCGCCGCCTGGATTAAGTGGCGCAGCTCCCCCAGCCTCTACTGATCACTACATTAGCTGCAAGCGTAATCTGGCGCTGACTGAACTGCCGCTTATGCTCATTCCACTCATACGTATGGCGCATCACATCATCAATCGATCCATCAGCCTCGTTTTTGATAACCCAATAAACCGTAGATAAAAGCTCCAGCCCAAAAGGAGTTTCAAAACCATCTACCAATTCTGATACTTTATCAAAGCGAGATAGGGTCTCTGGATGATCTTGCAGGAAATCCTTAGCTTCATCTACAATTCCTGGTACCAATTGTATCTGTTTGTATGGTGTATCTCCTCCGTCGGCATAACCAAAAACCATATGCCCCTCAATGGCGTGCAGAACGTGGCGAAGATTCTCGGCATACGGCCCATAAGGGCCTTTTCGGTATTTGAGCCGTAGAGGTTCGCCGGCCTCCTGCATAAAATACATCAATTTATGAACCTCTAGCAGAGAAATGAACGGATCTAGTAATCCAGCAAGGTATCGGCTCATCAGTTCAACAAGCGCTGCCCGCCCTACCGTCATCGTAGGGGACTCGCTGCGGTGAGCAATTTCCCCTATCTCAGGAGGGCCTAAAGGTTCATAAACTGAAATCTGCACATCTATTAACGGCTGCAATGCCTCCTCGATAAGCTGCTTAACTTTTAACCATTCCAATCCCCCCAGGCCACTGCCTAAAGGGGGAATGGCTATCGAGCGAATTTTGTACTCTCGGATAACGTCCACCAGATCGTTTAATCCCGATGCGATATCTTCGATCCGGCTGTTGCCTCGCCAATGTCGCTTGGTGGGGAAGTTGATAATATAACGCGGATGGGTGAATTGATGGGTGTCGAATACAAACATCCGTCCAGGTTGAACTTCCTTCTTCTTGCAAGCTGCGGCATAAGCTTTAAAATTATCTGGGTAAGCATTCTTAAACTGTAGGGCAATGCCTCGACCCATAACGCCAACACAGTTCACAGTATTAACGATGGCCTCAGCTTGATCCTTGAGAATATTTCCATTTTTAAACTCAATCATTTCCGCCGCCTCCTGATCAGCAATACCATTCAGGTACTACTTCCACCTGTGGCCGATTAGCACTGGCTGAAAGCATGTTAGCCACTTGCTGATATACTCCGCGTGAGTGGACTCCAATTCTCTCAACCAAATGCCAGGGGAAATCATATTCCATCAAAAATTCTGCTTGTTTCCCCTCTTTGATAGCCGGTAATATTCCCGGTCCGCTCCATCGATTTGCACGTACAGCCTCCCAATTGATTTCTTCTAATCGGGCTAAGTCTTTTCGATCTTCAAAGTAATAGGCTCCGGCATTTGATAGTGTGAATGCCCATCGGCGGTTGTTGTGCTCTGCCCAGGCAACAGAAACATATAGGTCGGCTTCTAAGTGTACAATAGGACCCTGTCCGCCTCGATAGCTCAATTCTTCATGGTTGCCCTGGTAAATCAAATAGAGCATAACAGATCGTGGGCAGAAATAAAATGGGACACAATCGCCCACGTGCAAATCAGGATGACTTACTAGAATCAATTCGTTAAGCCGGCGTCGTTTGATTTTATTCATACCAATTATTGTTCCAGGCCCCGCGCGTTGAATTACTTCGGCATCACACCAAAGGCGGTTAGCTGCAATAATAGACTGCAACCGATCCATGTGCACTATATGATAAATCTTCACCTGTTCGGGAACAGGCATATCATTACCTCCGCCACGTAATCAGAGTCTTTTACCAGTCAACCACACCAGTTTAACATGCACTGTCTTATAAACTTGTATTATACCCAAATTACGGCAACCCATCATTCTCTACTCTGATGTCCGAACATCAGAAACAAGACCTTGACCAGCCTAAGGAAAGTGGTACAATTGGCAACGCTTTTGGGAATGCCCGCGTAGCTCAGTGGATTAGAGCATTTGCTTGCGGAGCAAAGGGTCGCGTGTTCGAGTCGCGCCGCGGGCACCTATGATAAGCGGTGGAACCGATTGGTTCCACCGCTTTTTTTGTTGCCTGAGGGGCGTCTTTTCGTAAGGGCGGGTTTGAAACCCGCCCTTACAACCCGCTGCCCATCCACCTAGGCGAATCCCCTATTGATCTTTCCATCGCAGCGGCGTATCTTTATGGTGTAACCTACTTCAGGCAATAGGAGGAAGCGATGCCATACAAGAAAGTTAGCGAACTACCCGCTAGTGTGAAGGATAACTTACCCGAACACGCCCAGAAGATCTACATGGAGGCCTACAACAGCGCCTACGATCAGTATGACCAGCCCAGCGAACGCCGCGGCGATGACTCGCGTGAAGCCACCGCCCACAAGGTGGCCTGGGGCGCGGTGGAACGCTCCTACAAGAAGAATGATGACGGTAAATGGGTGAAGAAATCGGGCGATTAACCTTCCGGCTCGATAAACCTCTGGAGTTAACCCGGCGAGAGACGGTATAATTTCTCGCATGAAGAACATACTCCTAACTAACGACGATGGAATTATCTCCAGAGGTTTGTGGGCGGCGGCCGAGGCGCTCTCAGTGTTGGGCTTTGTGCATGTCGCCGCCCCGCTCAATCAATACTCTGGTGCAGGGCGCAGCGTGCCCTCGAATGCGCCCTGCACTATCCAACCACAGCAGGTGGAGGTCAACGGGCAAGCCTGGACGGTCTACTCCATCGACGGCTCGCCGGCGCAAACTGTGCAATACGCCATGCTAGAAGTGCTGCCGGAAAAACCCGACCTGGTGGTTTCCGGAATTAACTATGGGGAAAATGTGGGCACGGGCGTCACAATATCTGGCACGGTGGGAGCGGCTTTAGAAGCCGCCGCCTGGGGCATCCCGGCCCTGGCCGTCTCATTAGAGACCGACCCCATTCACCACATGAGCCTATCGCATGATGTCGAGTTTAGCGTGGCCGCCCAATGGACGGTGCGTTTTGCGCGTCTGCTGTTAAACCAGGCGATGCCGTTCGATGTGGATGTGCTCAAGCTAGATGTGCCCGCCGGCGCCGCCATAGATACACCCTGGAAGGTGACGCGCCTGTCGCGCCGCCCCTATTACGATTTATTCGCCCCCGAGCGCGCGTCGTGGGATATACCCGCACGGCTTAAATATGCGCGCGCAATCGGCATTGAAGACGATGACCCTCAAAGCGACGCCTACACCGTGGCGGCGCGCCAGATGGTTTCGGTGACGCCGCTCAGCCTGGATTTGACCAGCCGCATCGATTTGGATCACTTTCAGAGTATGTTGGAGGTCTAGGAGCTGCTAAATCACCGGCAGCATTTGGGCATAAAGGGCGGGCGTGGCTGCAGCTAAGATCGAGCAGGGCGGGGTGAGCAGGTCTTGGCGGCCATCCGCCTTGGATACCACCGCCCCGGCTTCTTGCGCAATCAGCGCCCCAGCGGCGATGTCGTAGGTTTGCACACTCAACTCCCAATACCCGTCGAAACGCCCACACGCAATGTAACACGAATCGAGCGCCGCCGACCCAAGCCGGCGCACACCCTGGCTCACCAACGCAAAACGCCCATACTGGGCAATGTTATTGCGCGAGCTGGTGCGCACATCGTAGGGAAAGCCCGTCACCAGCAAAGCCTGGTCGAGCGTGGCGCAGCCGCTGGGCTGGATCGGCGCACCGTTCAGGCGTGCGCCCTGCCCGGCCTGGGCGCTAAAAAGCTCATCGCGCAAGGGTTCGTACACCGCCCCCATCACCACCTTCCCGCCTATGGCAAAACCAATCGAGACCGAGAAGAAAGGCACACCGTGGGCAAAGTTCACCGTTCCGTCCAGAGGGTCGATATACCACACACCCTGCCCATCACCAGGCAGCACCCCGCTTTCTTCCGCAACGATCTTCTGGTTGGGGTAGTGGGCGTGAATCTGGCCGATCAGGAAATCTTCCGATTGATGATCGGCTTCCGTCACCAGGTCGATCACCCCCTTATGCTGCACCTCCACACCTTTGGAATAGGCGCGGCGCAAAATCTCCCCGGCCTGGCGGGCCAGGGTTTCAATTTCTGCCAGGGTAGGGTTCATACTTCGGCTTTATATTCGTCCAACAGGCGATACAGCTCATCCAACTCGTGCTGGATCTCGTCGCGGTGGGCGTAAGCTTCTTCGAGCAAGGCGCGAAAAGCGGGCTTTTGCTCTTCCGACAGCGATTGCAGCAGGCGCTCGGTGCGCAAAATCTGCCCCATTTTGTGGCGCAGCTTGGTCTCCAGCCGGTCGCGGTAGCCGCGGTAGAACTGGTGCTCTTCGAGAGGTTTCGGCACGGTAGATGGGCCAAGAGTTAGCACCTCGGCAACGGTGAGCAAAAACTCCTCCGTATCAACCGGCTTTTCAAGAAAACGCACTGCGCCCAGGCTCAGAGCAAAGGATTTATCTTCGGGGGTCACATAAGTGGCCGAGAGGAAGATGATCGGAATGCGGTTCGTTAGCAAATTGGTGCGCAGGTTATGCACCAGGGCAAAACCATCCAGCTTGGGCATCAGAATATCGGTGATGACCAGGGCCGGGCGCTCTTTGGCGATAATCTCCAAAGCCTCCTGGCCGTTGCGGGCGGTGATGACCGGATAGCCTTTGAAGCGCAAAGTCACTTCTAGCAAATCCAGGATATGGGGAACGTCTTCGACAACCAGGATGGGGCCATATGGGATGCTCATGGGTGTATTTTAGTCCTAATGTTCAAGTTGGGCAATAGACAGGCGGCGAAATAATGCTTCCTTACGAAAGTATCAGGCAAATTTTACGGTTGGCCGGCCTGGGCTTCGTGCGCTAAGGCTTCAAAGAAAGCCGTCATATGAGCATGGCGGGTTTCACCCAGTCGTCGCCCGGCGGGGGTGAGTAAGCTGTCTTTTATCCGGCGCAGCTTAAACAGATATTCGTGATAGGCGCTGTACGGCTCACCGGCCTGGATCTGCCCGCTCTCGACAAATTGGGCCGAAGGCGAGGCGTACGCCGGTTGGTGATGACTAAAAGCGTAGCCGATGGCGCGGGCTGCCCCGATGGCCCCAATGGCGTCGAGCTTGTCGGCATCGAACAGGATGCGCGCTTCAAGGCTGGCGGGCGGCTCCGAGCGGTCTCGGTAGCGATGGGCGCGAATGCAGTGCTGCACCGCGGCGATGCGCTCGGCGCTCCAGCCTTCGCGGCGCAGCACCTGGGCGGCGAATTCGGCGGAGGCCAGGTGGTGTGCGGCGCGTAATTCTGCGGCGGCAGGCGGCGCTTCATCGTTAGAGCCGGCTTCGCCGCCTCCCACGGGCGGAACGGCGTCGTGCAGCAGCGCCGCGGCGCGCACAATCTCCACATCGCCGCCTTCTTCTTCCGCCAGGCGTTCGGCCAACGCCAGGACACGCAGCACATGGTCGAACCCATGGGTGGGGTCGGTTTCAGGATACCAGCAAGCGGCTTGTTCCAGGGTGGGCATGGCTTACACCGGGTAAACATTGCCGCGCTTGATCACGGTTTGCACCAGGTTCTGACCAAAGCGATAACCCAACTGGCGATAGTCGTCTACAGCCAGGATCAGCAGATCGGCTTGTTTGCCCACCTCAATCGAACCGATGCGGTCGGCCATTTGAATGGCGGCGGCCGAGTTGATGGTGGCGGCGGCGATGGCCTGGGCCGGGGTCAGGCGCATATACCGACACGCCAGGGCCATGGCGAACTGCATACTCTCGCACCAGGCCGTGCCGGGGTTCAGATCGGTGGCAATCGCCAACAAACCGCCTGCATCTAAGATTTCTTGGGCCGGGGTATACTGCGTTTCGGCCAGGCCAAAGGGGGTGCATGGCAGCCCCACCGCCACCGTATTGGCGCGCGCCAGGGCTTCGATATCTGCGGCGGAGGTTTTCACCAGGTGATCGGCGCTGGCTGCGCCCAGCTCGGCGGCCAGCGCCGCCCCGCCCAGGTTATCGAATTCGTCGGCGTGGATCTTCAGCGGAAAACCCAGCTGCTTAGCGGTTTGCAAAATGCGGCGCGATTGCTCCAGGGTGAACGCCCCCGTTTCGCAAAATACGTCCACAAACGGCATCGGGTAATACGGCGCGTTGTGCGGCCACCATTCTTTAACAATCGGCAGCATGGTGTGGACGATCAGGTCGGTATAGTCATCGGGGTGGTCTTTAAATTCGGGCGCAATGGCGTGCGCCGCCAGGAAGGTGGGCGCAATCTCTAACGGGCCTTCTTTATCCAGCATCAGCACGGCTTGCAGCATGCGCAGCTCGGAGGCCGTGCGCAGCCCATAGCCGGTTTTAACCTCCGCCGTGGTAGTGCCCAGGGTGAACATATTCCATAGGCGCGGGCGGGTTTCGGCCAGCAGATCATCCATGGTTCCGGTGCGCGTGGCTCGCACGGTAGATAGGATGCCCCCGCCTTCAGCTAAGATTTCCAGGTAGGTTTTGCCTTGCAGCCGCATTTCAAACTCGGCGGCGCGGTCGCCCGCGAAGATGGCGTGGGTGTGCGGGTCTACAAAACCAGGCATAACCACTTTTCGACCCGCATCCAGGCGATGCACCCCAGGGTGACGGGCGCACATTTCTTGCGTAACCCCCACCTCCAGAATAACCTGGTTGTCGATGAGCACCGCCCCATCGGGGATAATTTCCAGCCGGCCCAAGGCGCGCCCGCGCTGCGGACCGCCTGCCAGGGTGACGAGTTGTGAAGCCGAGTGAATCAGGAGCATACCAGTACCGCCCTTAGCGCAAGCTTAGGATTTTGTGATCATTGTACCACCCCAAGTATAATCTACCTCAGGAGGAAACGAACCATGGACAGTGAACAACGCATTGAACGAGATTCCTTGGGCCAGCTTAACGTGCCGGCGCAAGCGCAGTATGGCGTGCAAACCCAACGGGCGGTGATGAATTTTCCCATTAGCGGTTTGCGCCCATGGAGAGCGTTTATTTGGGCCATGGCCGCCATCAAGCATGCCGCCGCCGAGGTCAACCGCGACCTGGGTCTGCTAGACCGCGAGCGCGCCGCAGCCATTCTCGCCGCCGCCCAAGAAGTGCTGGATGGACGCTGGGACGATCAATTTGTGGTCGATCCGTTCCAGGCTGGGGCGGGAACCAGCCACAACATGAACACCAACGAAGTCATCGCCAACCGCGCCACGCAAATCCTGGGCGGGGCGCTGGGTGAATATCGCGTTCACCCTAACGACCACGTGAACATGGCGCAGTCAACCAACGACACCATCCCCACCGCCATCCGCCTGGGGGCGCTGTGGCGATTGGACGAGCTGATGGCGGTGGTAAACGCACTGGCCGAAGCCCTGCACAGCAAATCGATTGAGTTCGATGACATCGTGAAATCCGGGCGCACCCATCTGCAAGACGCGGTGCCCATTCGCCTGGGGCAAGAGTTTAGCGGTTACGCCAAAGCCGTGCAGCGCGACGCCGAACGCATTCGCCGCTCTGCCGAGGGCCTGCGCCGCCTGCCGATTGGCGGCACGGCCGTAGGCACCGGCCTCAACGCCCACCCGGAATATCACCGCCGCATGGTCGAAAAGCTGACCCACCTCACCGGCCTGACGCTCTACCAATCCGATAACCTGTTTGAAGGGATGCAATCGCTGGCCGACGCCGCCGATTTCTCCGGCGCGCTGCGCACCCTGGCGATCACCCTGGTGCGCATCGCCAACGACTTCCGGCTGCTGGCCTCCGGGCCATCCACCGGCCTGGATGAGCTGCGCCTGACGCCGGTGCAACCGGGGTCGAGCATTATGCCCGGCAAGGTTAACCCGGTGATGGCCGAGATGCTGGATATGAGCATGTTCCATGTGCAGGGCTGCGATCTCACCATCGCCCTGGCGGCGCAAGCCGGGCAGCTTGAGCTGAACGTGATGATGCCCATCCTGGCGCATAACCTGTTTGAAGAAATGCAGGTAATGATTGGCTCGGTGCGCGCCTTCACCGAGAAGTGCGTGCAAACCTTGCAAGCCAACCCCGAAAAAGCCCAGGGCTGGTTGGAAAAGAACCCCATCGTGGCGACGGCGTTGAACCCGCTGATTGGCTACACCCAGGGGGCGCAGTTGGTGAAGGAGGCGCTGGCCTCGGGCCGCACCGTGCAGGCGGTGGCGTTAGAGCGGGCGGCTGCCGGGCAGCTGCATCACCGCGATGAAGATCGCCCGGTGCAGCCCCAAGAGATCGAGGACGCCTTGCGCGATATGCGCCGCCTCACTGAAGGCGGCATCTCCGGCGGCGGTGGTGGTGGAGGCGGATGAGCTTTTACAAATACTTTATGGCAAAAGCAGGCCGGCGGGCGTATTATTCCACCACAGGTAGAATGGATGATGGGCGTCGCCGCCCCGCGCCGCCCCTCGGCGCAGCCCGTGCAGACGACGATCATCTAGAAAGAAGGCGCAGCAGCCATGGAACAAGCTCATGTGTTGGTAATTGAAGATGACGATATTGTGGCGCGCACCATCGAGCGCAGCCTGCGCGGAGATGAGTTTCGGGTGCTGATTGCCGGCAGCGGGGTGGAAGGGTTGAAGGCCGCTCGCCGCCGCCCGCCCGATATGGTGATCCTCGACATTATTATGCCCGGCATGGATGGCTACACCGTGTGCCGAGAAATGCGCGCCGACCCACTGCTAAAAGAAACGCCCATCCTGTTCCTCACCGCCAAAATCAAGGATGAAGATAAGATTGCCGGCTTCAACGCTGGGGCCGACGATTACCTCCCCAAGCCGTTCAATATTGACGAGCTTATTTTGCGCCTGCGCGCCATCTTACGCCGGGCGAAGCGCCGGCAAGACCTGCTCGGCGGCGAGGCCGCCCCCGCCGCCGAACCCTCACCCCCGGCGCAGATGGAAAACCCCTCGCTTGCCTCGCGCCCCCAAGAGAAAAACCGTCTGGCGGTGGGTGAATTTATATTAGATACGCGCTCTTACGAATTGTTCACCCCCCAGCGGGGGCGGGTGCGCCTGACCCCCGTGCAGTATGAACTGCTGCATCACATGATGCGCCATCCGGGCGAGATATTCTCCCCTGGGCGCTTGCTCGATGAAGTGTGGGATTACCCATCCGATACCGGCAGCCCCGACCTGGTGCGGGTGCATATCAAGAATTTGCGCGAGCGGATCGAAAGCGACCCGCGTAAGCCGCTTTTCATCCGCACCGTGCCCGGCTATGGTTACACCGTGGGCGAGAACGAGTAACTTTTCCCCAGCCAGTTGAACGTCGCGTAAAGCCGCCCCGGTCGGGGCGGCTTTACGCTTTTTTAGTTCTAATTTATTGCGCTTTCACAGCCTATTTATTGGCACACCAGGAGGGTTGTGTTAAATTCAAGGCGCGGGTATTCCCCGCCCAGGTGATTGCATAATGACAGTAAATGCGGAATTGGTGCGCCAGTATGAGTGGACGTTAGTAAAAGAGTTTCGCCACATGCAGCAGCTGCTGCGCCTGGCGCAGCTCGAACGCGCCGCGCTCATCAACCGCCTCCCCCAGCAGCTGGTGGAGATCGCCGGCGAGAAGCAAGCCGTTATCGAGCAGCTGAGCGCCGCCAACCAGGCGCGCCGGTTGGCGTACGCCGCCGTACTGCACAGCAGCCAGGTTCCGGAGGCGGGCTGCGCCGGGCTTTTAGAAGGGATCGAGGTGATCGGCTGGCAGGAGCGCCAAATTTCGCGGGGCAACGGCTTATTAGCCGCCGCAGCCTCAGCCGCGTCTGCGCTGCAGCCCGCCTGGCTGCTGACCGGGGCCTTGGGGGCGCCGTCGCCGGCTGCGCCGCTGCTCGCCAATCCGCCCGAAGTGAGCAAATAAAAAAAAGGACGGGTGCGAGACCCGTCCTATCTGAGGCGACGACGGGATTCGAACCCGTGATCAGGGTTTTGCAGACCCTTGCCTTACCACTTGGCCACATCGCCGAAACAAAAATTGATGACCAACGATTGATAATGATGACCATCATCAATTGTCAATCATCAATCTTCATTTCTTGAGCGGGCTACGAGATTCGAACTCGTGACCTTCTCCTTGGCAAGGAGACGTTCTACCAAGTGAACTAAGCCCGCATACTCGACCGTTTTTTTATTTGGCCGAGACAGTGCCGAGACCCAGGATCGGACTGGGGACACCATGATTTTCAGTCATGTGCTCTACCAACTGAGCTATCTCGGCCAGAAAGCTGCATCATCGCTTTTTGCAAAGCGGCCCATATTGTACATGGATGTCGCCTGATTGTCAAGGTGGCGCGCCATACTTTAATGCTTCTTTACCCATTGCACCTCAACCCACGCCTCACACGTTTCCAACCATCCATAGGCGGCTTTACCCGAAGGCGGCAAGGCCATAAATTGATTGTCGATCCAAATAACCAGCCCCAGCGGGCCGCGCGGCTGCACAGGGGTGTCTAGCGCCAGCGCATCGTCCACCCAAAAGCGGCTGCCCGCGCCAATTTGAATGCGGTAGGTGTGCCAGCCGGTGGGGTCGTGATGCAGCGCAGCGCCCACCTGGCCCAGTACGGCTCGCCCCACCCAACGCAGCAGGCGCACACCGGCGCGGCTGAGCAGCAAGGGCGCAGCCGGCGCGCCGGCGATCATCCATGCGCTGGGGCAGGGGGGAGAACGAAACACCGCCGCCATAGCCCCATGGCCGGGGGCATGTCGGCCAAGCGCAAGGTAGTTTTCGGGCGAGGCGAAGAAGAACCACGCCGTGTTGGGCGCAGCCGGCAGGCGCAGCGACCCCAACCTGCGGCCTTGGCCGGCTAATACGCCCATGCTAAATGGATCGTTCCACAGGCCAAAGCCCCACGTGCCCGGCAAGTTGGCGGCGGAGGCGCGCATCCGCACGCTCAAATCCACCGGCGCCCGCCAGGCGAACTGGCGGCGCGCTTGCCCG
>CAZHFU010000041.1:0-28318 GCA_964531975.1 uncultured Anaerolinea sp.
ACAACTCCCGCCAATAATTTAGTGGAGGGCGGAAGGAGAACAGAGTGTCTCAGAACGGTAATGGTAAGGTAAAGAGCGAACGGCCCAATACAGAAGTAGTGTCACGAGCCGAACGGCGAACATACACGTATGAGTACAAGCAGCGCATTATGCAAGAGATCGACCAAAGCCGGCAGGCGGGTGAGGTTGGAGCGATCTTGCGTCGGGAAGGGGGAATCTCCCCTTCTCTCCCCGTTTCGGGGAGAGAAGGGGCTGGGGGATGAGAGAGGTCTCTTCATCTTTTGGCCCTGCAGCGGATTATTGGCGCGGTCCGGTTAAGAGGTGAAAATTAATCCTTCGGGGCTGCGTTCGACGTGGATGGTATCACCTTCGTGGAAGGCGCCCGATAGAATTTGCAGCGCCAGTGGGTCTTGCAGTTCGTGTTGGATGGCGCGCTTCAGGGGGCGAGCGCCAAAGTCGGCGTCGTAACCCACCTCGGCCAGGTACTGCCGGGCGGCGGCGCTTACATCGAGGTTGAAGCCGCGGCCCTGGACGAGCTGCACCACGCGGGCAATTTGAATTCCTACAATCACAGCAATATCTTCCCGGCTCAGCGGATGGAAGATCACGATTTCATCGACCCGGTTCAAGAACTCGGGGCGGAAATGGGCTTGCAGCACCTTGGTAACGCGCTCGCGGGTGATCTCGCTGGTGGCGCCCACCCACAATTCGTTGCCCAGGTTGGAGGTCATGATGATGACTGTGTTGCGGAAATCGACGGTGCGCCCCTGGCCGTCGGTCAGGCGACCGTCGTCCAACACTTGCAGCAGCACATTGAACACCTCGCTGTGGGCTTTCTCGATTTCATCGAACAGCACCACGCTGTATGGGCGGCGGCGCACTGCTTCGGTGAGCTGACCGCCTTCTTCATAGCCCACATAACCGGGAGGCGCGCCCACCAGCCGCGAGACGGTGTGCTTCTCCTGATATTCGCTCATATCGATGCGCACCATGGAACGCTCGTCGTCAAATAGAAATTCGGCCAGGGCGCGGGCTAGCTCGGTCTTCCCCACGCCGGTAGGGCCAAGAAAAATAAAGCTGCCGATGGGCCGATTTGGGTCTTGCAGCCCGGCGCGGCTGCGGCGCACGGCGTTGGCGACGGCGCGCAGGGCGTCTTCCTGCCCCACCACGCGTTGGCGCAGGCGCTCTTCGATATGCACCAGCTTTTGCATCTCGCCTTCGAGCAGGCGCGAAACCGGAATGCCAGTCCAGCGCGCCACGATCTGAGCGATCTCTTCGTCGTCCACTTCTTCCTTTAGCAGGGGCGGAGCGCCAGCTTGCAGCTCCTTGAGGCGCGCTTCGGCTTGGGCCAGCTGGGTTTCCAGGTCGCGCAGCTCGCCATAGCGAATGCGCCCGGCGGCGGCTAGGTCGTTATTGCGCTCGGCCTTCTCTAACTCGGTGCGGGCCTGCTCAATCTTCTCCTTGATGGAAGTTATGTTGGTTATGGCGTCTTTCTCGGTTTGCCAGCGGGTGTGCAGTTCACTGGCCTGCTCGTGCAGGTCGGCCAGTTCCTTCTCCAGCTTACCCAGGCGCTCTTTCGAGGCTTTGTCGCGCTCTTTTTGCAGCGCCTGACGCTCGATCTCCAGCTGCAAAATCTGGCGATCAACTTCGTCCAAGGCTTGCGGCTTGCTGTCGATCTCGGTGCGCAGGCGGGCGGCGGCTTCGTCGATCAGGTCGATGGCCTTATCCGGCAAGTGGCGGTCGGTGATATAGCGGTTCGACAGCGTGGCGGCGGCGATCACAGCCGGGTCGGTAATGCGCACGCCATGATGCACTTCGTAACGCTCTTTCAGGCCGCGCAAAATGCTGATGGTCTCTTCCACGCTGGGTTCTTCCACCAACACCGGCTGGAAACGCCGCTCCAGGGCCGGGTCTTTCTCGATATACTTACGGTATTCGTCCAGCGTGGTAGCGCCAATCAGGTGCAGCTCGCCCCGCGCCAGCATAGGCTTAAGCATATTGGATGCGTCCATCGAGCCTTCGGCAGCGCCCGCGCCCACCACGGTGTGCATTTCATCGACGAATAAGATCATCTCGCCTTCCGAGGCGGTAATCTCTTGCAGCACCGCTTTGAGGCGCTCTTCAAATTCGCCGCGGTATTTAGCGCCGGCGATGAGCGCGCCCATGTCGAGCTGCACCAGGCGTTTGCGCTTCAAGCCTTCCGGCACGTCGCCATTGACCATGCGCTGCGCTAAGCCCTCCACGATGGCGGTCTTGCCCACGCCAGGTTCGCCGATCAGCGCCGGGTTGTTCTTGGTGCGGCGGGAGAGGATTTGTATCACGCGGCGAATCTCCTCGTCGCGGCCCACCACCGGGTCCATCTTGCCCTGGCGAGCGTCGGCGGTGAGGTCGCGCCCGAACTTTTCCAGCGCCTGGTAGGTTCCTTCGGGGTTCTGGCTGGTAACGCGCTGCGAGCCGCGCACGCTGCTGAGCGCCTTCAGGATGGCTTCCTTGGTTAAGCCAAACTCGCTGAGGCGCTTGCCTTCGATGCTGTCGGTCAACGCCAGCAAAATATGCTCGGTAGAGACGTATTCGTCTTGCATCCCCTTGGCATAGCGTTCAGAGGCGGCCAGCACGTCGGCGGCGGGGCGCGAAAGCCCCGGCTGCCCGGTGTTGCCTCCGTACACTTTGGGGCGGGTGTCCAGGTCTCGCTGGACGTCTTCGCGCAGAGCCAGCGGGCTGCCGGACACCTTGGTTACCAGGGCGGGAACCACGCCTTCCTCTTCACGCAGTAGAGCCAGCAGCAAATGGGCCGGCTCGATATTCTGTTGATTCATTTCCTGGGCTATGCGCTGCGCCCCCAGGATGGCTTCTTGCGATTTCTGCGTATATTGATCCAGATTCATCGCTGCTCCTTAATCCAATAATATAAGTTCACGTTTTCCCCATACCATAGATTATAGGAATAAAGTGTTGGAATTACGTCTAAACTAGATTAGCGGCGCATAAGAGCTTTAGCGCCGTGGGCGGCGTTCCGAGCCAGGCCGGTTAGTTGGACGGTGCATTCCACAATCACCCATATGTATCAAGCTAAGCAAAAAGGAAGCTCTTCAAGTATGATTTGGTTACCAGTCCAGATCGCAAGGATGGCGAACCTAACCCCCTGACCCCCTTCCCGACGCCGAGAGTGTTGCAGAATTGACGGTTAGCCACTGGACAAAAATAAAAAAAAGGAAGAGAATCTGGTGAACAGGATCAATCAAATCATACCCACCAGAAACTCTTCCGATGACAATTTTACCCCAAAACCTACAGCAAATAATAGCACCTTACTTGGATTTACTCTTTGCCTGGTTCAGTGATCAGGTTTATGATCGCATGCTGCGTAGCCAACATAATCACCTGTTGGTCCAAATCCACGAAAGTTTGGATTTACAGACTATCGAGGCGACTTGCAAAGAGTACCACCACCAGACAGGGCCAGGGGCAAAGCCGGCCCATCGGGTTCGTATCTTGTTGCGTGCGCTGCTGATCAAGTATCTCTACAATCTATCCTATCGTCAGGTAGAAGCAGCAATACAAACCAATCTGCTCATGCGCTGGTTTGTTGGCTACCGGCTGTTCGATCCAGTATTCGACCACAGCACCCTGGAACGATTTGAAGTCTGGTTGCAGATAAAACAGCCGCGCCTGCTATTTGATTTCGTCCTGAGCCAAATCGATCAAGATTTCCCAACCGAACGCCAAGCGGTCCAAATTGGCGACACCTTTGCGATGCGAGCTAACGCTGCGGAGGAAAGCTTGATTGTTCTGCTGCGCCACGCTGGGGTAAACTTGTTGAGGGAACTCAAAGCAGAAAGCTTACAGCAGTACAATCAAGTAGTTACCGGGCTGGACTTTGGCCCCTTGTTAGGCGACCCTAACAAAGTCGATTTCTTCTATCTCAGCCACGAAGCCCGGCAATTGCAGCTGGAAAGTACGGCTTTGGCCTTACTCGATCTGAGCGAGCGTGTGAGAGCCAGTGGGCGGTTAGAGGAACTTGTCCAAGTACAGCAGCGATGGCGGGAAGTGGAGAAAATCTTGAAAGACGAGTTTAGCTTGCAGACTGGCGCCAATGGTCAGGCGGAACGGGTCGAGTTATTGCCAGCTGAGCAACGAGGCAGTTACCGGATTGGCAGC
This sequence comes from uncultured Anaerolinea sp., assembly GCA_964531975.1. GTDB lineage: Bacteria > Chloroflexota > Anaerolineae > Anaerolineales > UBA4823 > RBG-16-57-11. The sequence goes on from CAZHFU010000041.1 coordinate 4,159, forward strand.
GCTACTGACCCCGAGGCGAGCTACCGTGTGCATGGGGATGACCGGACACTGAGCTACAATATTCAACTGGCTGCAAGCGCCGAGCACGGAATTATTCGGGAAATCCAGGCGGCAACAGGCGCACAGCCCGATCAGGCCGGGGTGGCTGGTCTGATTAAAACACAGATCGAACACAACTACCCGCCTCCCCCTAAGCTAATTTACGATCAAGCAGCAGGGGCTGGAAAAACCCGCGCCGAAGTAGAGCGCGTCAGTGAAGGACAGACCCAATTGGTTGCTCCCATCCATACCACTATAACCGGAAAGCGCTTTGGCCCGCAAGATTTTACCCTTTCGGATGATGATCTGACCCTGACCTGCAAGAATGGCGTGCCCACCAAGTCTCGTTTTCGCTCTTCACACCTGGATGGGGATATTTTTTATTGGACGGCTAAAAAGTGCCAAGGTTGTCCTTTATGGAGTCAGTGCCGTTCCAATAATGCTAACTCGAAAAGTGATCGACGCGTTTTTGTCAGCGATTACAAACAGCAGATAGCTAATGCTAGAGCGTACAACCAGACTAAAGACTATTGGAATGACATCCGGCTTCGTCCTCGAATCGAGCGCATTATTGCCATGCTCACGCGCTACGATGGCGCCCGGACAGCAAAAAGCCGCGGTCTCGGCCAGGCCGACTTCCAAGCGAAGATGTGTGCCACCGCCCGCAACTTGCGTACCTGGATCCCGCTTCGGCTGGATCAAAAACATCTCCGGACCAATATTAGCTTGCCCTAGCGATCCGCTTAGGCCTGAATATGGAAGTGAAAATTGGAAAAATAAACCCATTTTCCTGATTAATGACTGAGTGACCTCCACTAAACCACTCTGGACAAGGCGCTCTTCCACCCAGTTATGTGATTGACCAGTTGTTCAGAGGCTTTTTATTCACCTAGACTCAATTCTGCAACACTCTCGCGTCGGGAAGGGGGAATCTCCCCTTCTCTCCCCGTTTCGGGGAGAGAAGGGGCTGGGGGATGAGAGAGGTCACCAGCAGTCCAAACCGACATACATCTACCGCAAGGATGGGTGACCTGACCCCCCGGCCCCCTTCCTGAAACAGGAATAGGGAAACAGCCGCATGAACGGTGCGGCTTCAAATATCCACAAAGAACCTATCCCCGCTCGCAGCCGGGGGGCGTCGCCAGGCAAAACCGTATCGAGCTCCCCGGAAGTTGTATGTTATGCTTGGGGCATGGCGTCTATTTGCCGGGTCTACCGGCTGGGCGTGATGCCCTACACCCAGGCGTGGGAACTGCAAGACCGGTTAGCCGGGCGTATCGCCGCGGGGGAACACCCGCCGGCGCTTTTGCTGCTGGAGCATCCGCACGTCTTCACCTTTGGGCGGCGAGGGCAAGCGCAGCATCTATTATGGGATGAGGCGGCGCTGGCGGCGCACGATGTGGATGTGCAGTGGGTGGATCGCGGCGGCGATGTGACCTACCACGGGCCGGGGCAGCTGGTGGGCTATCCGCTGCTGCCGTTGGCCCCGGGTGGGCTGGCGGCGGACGAGGCCTCAGCGGGGCGCTTACCGCCGGCCGATTTCGTGGGCTATCTGCGCCGGCTGGAAGAGGTCATTATCCTGGCCCTGGCGCGATTGGGCGCGGCGGCCTACGCTAACCCAGGCCGCACCGGCGTTTGGGTGCAGCCCGGCAGCGCCGGCGGCGGAGACAGCGATCATGGGGGCGGAGCCTCTGGCGGCGATAGGAATGGGATGGCCTCCGCAGCGCATCGGCCTCCGCTTGCCAAGATCGCCTCGATTGGCGTTAAGGTGGACGCCCGCGGCGTCACCCGGCATGGCTTCGCCATCAACGTCAACCCCGATATGCGCTACTGGGAGGGGATCGTGGCTTGCGGTCTGCAAGACGCCTCCGCCGCCTGCCTGGCCGATCTGCTCGACGCACCCCCGGCTGTGCCCCAGGTGATGGAAGCTGTGACTGACGCCTTCGCTGAAATTTTTGGTTATGAAATGGAGCCAGGATTTGTAACTTAATATTTGGAGGCCATGATGTTGCATTTGAAGCGTGTGTATGAGGGTTACGAAAAAGACGACGGTGAGCGATACCTGATTGAACGCTTGTGGCCGCGGGGGATGAAGAAGGAAGAACTGCATATGGACGGCTGGCTAAAAGATGTGGCCCCAAGCACGGAATTGAGGCGCTGGTTTGAGCACGACCCGGCGAAGTGGGATGAATTCCAACGCCGCTATCGGGCCGAACTGGATGCCAACCCAGACGCCTGGAAGCCTTTGATAGCCGCCTCTAAGCGGGGGAAGACGACCTTGCTTTACTCCTCCAAGGATACGGAACACAATAACGCCGTGGCGCTTAAGGCCTACCTGGAAGATCATATGTCGGGCTGAAATAAGCCGTTTCTAGAAATGCCGCCCCGGTAACCGCGGTAAGGTGCTAAAATACTAATAAGAGGGTTTTTGTCGTAAACATCACGGGATGGCGACGACCCTCTTTTTAGCACGTGTTTGAAGAAAGGTTGGGATGAAGAAACCGATTGTTCTGCTCCCCATGGTACTGCTGCTGGCTGCCTCGGCTTTGCTGGCCGGATTGTGGGCCGGCCTTTTGCGCCTGGGTTGGGCGCTGCCGGAAATCAACGTGAACCTTGCGCAAGCCCATGGGCCGCTGATGGTGACGGGTTTTCTGGGCACGATTATCGCCATGGAGCGCGCGGTGGCGATGAGAAAGACGTGGATGTTCGCTGCGCCGCTGCTCACCGGCCTGGGCTGGATCGTCTCTTTGGCGTTTCCAGCCAGCTCCTTTGGCGTCATTTTAGTTAGCTTGGGCAGCCTGGGGTTGGTGATTATCCTGGGGGTCATGATCCGGGGTGAACCCGCCTTACACATCATCACCATTGGCGTGGGAACCTTGTGCTGGTTGGTGGGCAACCTGTTGTGGCTCTCTGGGCTGGCGGTGTATCAAATTGTATTCTGGTGGGCGGCTTTCCTGGTTTTGACCATCGTGGGCGAACGCCTCGAACTTAGCCGGGTGCTGCGCATGACGCCGCGAAAGCAGCTGCTGTTCTTCTTCTGCGCCGGTTTATTCTTGGCGGGGGTTATCATCAGCATGTTCTCGGCGCAGTGGGGGGCGCGCCTGGCTGGCCTGGGGATGGTGGGACTGGCGCTGTGGCTGCTCTGGTTCGACCTGGCCCGCCGCAACTTGCGCCACCACATGCCGTTGACGCGCTATATCGCCCACTGTTTATACGCCGGTTATTTCTGGTTGGGGTTTGCCGGCCTCTTGAGCGTTTGGTTTGGGGCGGTGGTGGCCGGCCCCCGGTATGACGCCGTGTTTCACAGCATCTTCGTGGGCTTTGTGATTTCGATGATCTTTGGGCATGCGCCCATTATTCTGCCGGCGGTGCTCAACCAGATGGTTCCGTATCACCCTTCGTTTTATGTGAGCCTGGTTCTGCTGCATGTATCCATGTTGATGCGCATCGCCGGCGACCTGGGCAATGGGGTTCGGCTGCGCCAATGGGGGGGGCTGCTCAATGAAGTTAGCATTCTCTTGTTCCTGGCGACTCTGGTAATCCGGCTTAAGCTGCAGCCGGGCCGGGAGGAAAGGGCGAAAAGCTGATGCCGATTATTGTGCGATGGTACTTGAGATCGGCCCTGGTGATGTTTGTGTTGGCGCTGGTGGTTGGCCTGGCGCAAAACCTAAGCGATGTGATTGCGTTTGCGCCCGCCGATTTAACTCCGGTGTATTTTCACCTGCTGATGGTCGGGTGGGTGACGCAGTTTATCTTGGGGGTGGCGCTGTGGATGCTGCCCAAGGATACGATGGAAAAACCGCGCGGCAATGAAGCGTTTTCGTGGGCGGCTTATGTGCTCTTGAACTTGGGGCTGGCGATGCGGGTGATTGCCGAGCCGTTGAATGGCCGCAGTCCAGGCATGCTGTGGGGATGGCTGCTGGCGCTTTCGGCGCTTCTGCAATGGCTGGCCGGTTTGTTCTTTGTAGTCAATGCCTGGCGGCGGGTAAAGGGAAAATGAAATGCCACGTTTAAGCGTGTGGGCCGTGCGGCTGGCGCTGCTGTATCTTTTGCTTGGGTTCACGCTGGGGGCGATTATACTCGCCAATAAAGGTGTGCCGTTTGCTCCCTACGCCTGGCGTCTGCTTCCCATGCACATCGATATTCTGCTGTTTGGGTTTGTGATCCAACTGGCGATGGGCGTGGGTTACTGGATCTTGCCCCGCTATCGGGGCGGGGGGCGTGGGAATGAGGGCGCGGTGAGGGCGGCTGTGGTTTTGCTGAACCTGGGCGTGTGGGCGGTTATTGGGGTGGCCGGGTTCAATTTACCGATGCAGTGGATGGGGGTTGGGCGGCTGCTGGAAGGCGCGTCCGCCGGCTTATTCGTGTGGCAAGTATGGAAGCGCATCCGGCCCACCTGAGCCGCGCTCGATGGCAATGCTATAATAGAGCTCGCGTTGACTGCTTTTAATAATGAAAACCTTGCAGGAGCAATGATTCGATTTTTTAAATTCGCCACTATTCAAAGCAGGCTGCGGGTCGTATTCCTGACCTTTGTGTGCCTGTTTGTCCTCTGTGTTTTAGCCACCTCTTACCGCCTTGCTGCACAAAAACAGGATGCCCGGTTGATTAACCTGGCCGGACGCCAGCGGATGCTGCTGCAGCAAATGGCGGGCCTGGCCAGCGGCTACAACGGCGACCAGGCCGATCAGACGGCCGCCGATCTGCAAGCCGCGGTGACCGCCTTTGACCAAACCCTGGTCGTTTTGCAAAATGGAGGGACAATCACCGCCCCCGGCGGCGGTGAACTCAAGCTAGACAGGCCGAGAGATCCCAACTTGTTAGGGGAATTGGAAGCTCTGAGCAGGGCCTGGGCGATGTATCGCAAGGATCTCGATCTTTTGCCGGCGGACGAACAAGCCTCCACCGGTTTGGTTAAAGGCAGTATCCAGGCCCAAACCGCTGCAATCACCGCCCAGGCCGATCGGGTGGTGCAAGCGTTGGAAGACGCTTCTACCGCGAAAACCACCTGGCTGCTCACCTTTCAGATTGTATTCCTGTTCGCCGGGCTGGCGCTGTTAGGCGTTGGTCGCGTAATCGCTTCTAAATCGGTGGTGGCGCCCCTGGCGCAGCTGGCCGAGGCGGCCATGCGGATGGAAGCCGGAGACCTTCAAACGCCGGTTCCTCCGCAAGAGCCGCAAGAGGTGCAGATATTGGGAGCGACGATGGAGGCCCTGCGCATTCAAACGCTGCAAGCCAACCTGGATCTGCAACGCTGGGCGGCGACTTTAGAGAGCCGGGTGCAGCAGCGCACCAAAGAACTGGAAGCCCTGACCGCGGTGGGCCGCGAGATTAGCTCGCGATTGTCAATTGATGAAGTTCTCCATTCGGTGGCTGAAAAAGCGCAGCAACTCTCTGGCTCGGAAGTAGCTTCCTTATGCCTGTTGGATGAACAGGGTGAAATTCTGCGTTTACATGCCGCCCGCGGGCCAGAAGCAGCCATCCGCCAATCGTCTTCCCCGGCCGATGGGGTGCAAATTGGGGATGTGCTGCGCCAAACCCGCACCCAGGCGTGTGGCTTGCAAGGCTGCGCAGGTTTTTGCCAGGTTATCAGCCCCATGTATCGCGCCAGCCATCTCGTTATGCCGCTGCGGATGGGCGATCATGTTACCGGCGCGTTATGCGTGGGAAGCTCGCAGCCGGACGCTTTTCGACCGGAAACCGCCTCGGTTTTGACTCACCTGGCCGGCATAGCCGCCGTGGCCCTGGAGAATTCACGCGTATATCAACAGTCGCAGCAGGCCGCGATTTTGGAAGAGCGCCGGCGCATGATGGGAGAAATGCACGACGGGCTTCTTCAAACCCTCAGCCACATGGGGATGATGGTGGGCTGGGCGAAAGAACAGATGGCCCAAGGGGAGTGGGAAAAATCTCTCGGCACACTGCAGCAAATTGAGCGGGCCGAAGAGCAGGCGGAGCTGGAAATTCGCTGCGCCATCGCCAGCCTTCAGGATGATTTTCCGTTGAATGTCACATTCCAAGAGCAGCTCTCTGTATTGACGGTCGAGTTATCAAAACCCGACCAGCGGGTGAATTTTGAAACCGATGTGGTTATCCCCCTGGTGCTGCCAAAATCGCAGAGTGAACAGGCGCTGCGCATTGCGCGCGAGGCGATAATAAATGCACTGCGGCACAGCTGCGCCGATGAAGTTTGGGTGACGGTGACGAAGCAGCAAGACGCCATCAGCCTGACGGTGCAAGACCAGGGCGTGGGGTTTGACCCGGAGGTGGAACCGAGCGACGGGTCGGCGCATTTCGGCCTGAAAATTATGCGCGCCCGCGCGGCCCGGTTGGGCGGCGAATTGACCATTCAATCTGCTGCGGGGGCGGGCGCACAAGTGAACCTGCGGTGGGCGCCTGGCAGCGTCCCAGCGCCAGTGGAAGAGCCATAACCTATGCCCCCTATTCGTGTGCTTCTGGTGGACGACCACGCCCTGTTTCGAGAGGGCTTGGGGATGATTATTTCGAGCCAACCCGATATGGAAGTGGTTGGAGAAGCCGGAGACGGCCTGGAGGGGGTGATTAAAGCGGCCGCGCTGCTCCCCGATCTGATCCTGATGGACATCCAAATGCCCGGTGTGGATGGGATTGAAGCCACCCGGCAGATCAAGCGGCAGATGCCATCCGTCACGATTGTGATGTTGACAGTGCGGGATGATGAAGAAAAGCTATTTGAGGCGATTAAGAGCGGCGCCCAAGGCTACTTGTTAAAGAACATGCACTCGACGGAACTAATCCTGATGGCGCGCCGCGCCCTGGCCGGGGAAGTTGCTATTCCAGCGCGTCTGGCCGGCCAAATATTGGAAGAGTTTCGCCGCTTAAGCCGCGTCGACCCGCGCGAAGAGGAAGACCTCGTGCAGCTTTCGCCGCGTGAACTGGACGTACTCAACCTGGTGGCGTTGGAAAAATCGGATAAGGAGATTGCCCAACAGCTTTCTCTCAGCATTAACACCATCAAAACCCACCTGCGCAATATCCTATCCAAGCTGCAAGTCAGCAGCCGGCGAGAGGCTGCTCGCGTGGCGAAAGACAAGGGCATGGTGTAGATTTATCCACCCCAACTAATCCTCAACCCATAAGAGGGATGAAAGAGGGATGGCGGCGTTTGCTTGCATCCCTCTTTTTTCATCCTTTTTAATCTCAAAAGCAGGTTCTTTTTATCGCCGATTAAGCGTATGCTTGGGCCATGGAAAAGAGCCAGGTGGTGCTGATTCAAATGCACCCCTTGTTGGGGGAAGGGCTGCAGCGAATTCTGCGAAGCTTTGATGATATTGACCTGATTACCTTGCCCTGCACGGAGATTGAGGAGATCGATGGCTGCTTATCCAATGTGCGCCCCGACGTGGTGCTGCTGGCCGGGGAAAAAGAGGATGACCATTCCACCCATCTCATTTCCAATTTACTTAAACATTATGAGAACATCCCAATTGTGTGGGTTGAATTAGAAACCAATCAACTGCGTTTCTTCACTTCGCATACCCTCACCGCAACCAGCGCAGAATTACTCCACGCCATTCAAAAAAATGATACGAGCCATGCCGAACCCCACCCGGTGGGCAAAAGGCCTCGTACAAGTATGCAACGGAGGTGATATCCATGTCCTTTATCTTGGCGGAAATACGATCCTATTTTAGAGCCTATATCTGGCCCCACCTGCCGGCAAAAATCCTGATTGCTGCCGGTCTGGGGCTGCTGGCGGCGCCGATTATCTCGATCGCGACCACCGTATATGCCCGGCCCATGCCTTCCCAATTTGCCGCCGTCCTTCAGCAAGACGCCGAGGCCGGGCAGACCATTTTTCAACAGAAATGCGCCGGCTGCCACACCATCGGTAAAGGTAATTTAGTTGGCCCCGACCTGAAGGACGTTACCAAAGTGCGCGACCTTCAATGGGTGAAGAATTTTATCCTCGACCCGGCCAATATGATTGCCAACGATGCAGACGCCCAACAGCTATTCCTGGAATATAACAAATTTCCGATGCCCGACCTGGGGCTGACAGAGGCCGAGGCCGATCATGTGGTGGCCTATTTGCAAGACCCCAACGCGGTGGCAGCCCCCGCCTCGTCTGCGCCGGTTAATATCGGCGACCCAACGGCGGGATATTACCTGTTCACCGGGCAGACGCGCCTGAAGAACGGCGGCCCGCCCTGTCTGGGCTGCCACCATGTGAGCGGTGTGGGCGCATTGGGCGGCGGCGGCTTGGGGCCAGACCTTACCGAGGTGGTGGAACGCTTGGGCGAGCCGGGCCTGGCCGCGGCGCTCCAAACCCTGCCCTTCCCAACCATGATAGGCCCCTTTAAAAACCACCTCCTGACAGAGGACGAGCAGGCCGACCTGTTGGCCTACTTCAAGAACGCCAGCGTCATGCAGCCTCCTCCTCTCGTCAGCACACCCGGCGCCTGGACCGAGCAGGTATGGTTAATGTTTATCATCGGCCTGGTTTTGACCGGGGTATTGTTTGCGATTTTATGGCTGATCTGGTTACCCTTAAAAAAGCGCTATCAGACGCGCCTTCCCGTTCGGAAAGTCTAGCCAGGATAGAGCAGGTAAGCGCTTTAAAGGAGCATTAAATGAAAAAATGGACAAAAGAAACAACGGCGCCCATCGAACGCAAATGGGAGGAGTTTTACCGCAACCGGCATCAACACGATAAGCGCGTGCGCACAACCCACGGTGTGAACTGCACCGGAAGCTGTGCTTGGGAGGTCTACGTTAAAGACGGGATTGTCACTTGGGAGCTGCAATCCACCGATTACCCCGCTCTCGAAGACGGTTTGCCGCCTTATGAGCCGCGCGGCTGCCAGCGCGGCATCAGCTTCTCGTGGTATCTATACAGCCCCATTCGGGTGAAATATCCCTATGCGCGTGGTGTGCTGCTGGACATGTGGCGCGCCGCGCGCCAAACCCACGCCGACCCGGTGGAAGCCTGGCAGTCGATTATGAACGACCCCATACAGCGGGCTGCCTTCCAGCAGGCGCGCGGCAAAGGCGGTTTCCGGCGGGTGGGATGGGAAGAAGCCCTGGAGATCATTTCCGCCTCGGTGATGCATACCGTCAAAACACATGGCCCCGACCGCGTGATTGGCTTCTCGCCCATCCCGGCCATGTCGCAGGTTAGTTTCGCCGCGGGCAGCCGGTTCCTATCTTTGATGGGTGGTACATTCTTGAGCTTTTACGATTGGTATTGCGACCTGCCGCCGGCCAGCCCGGAAGTTTGGGGGGAGCAAACCGATGTGCATGAATCCGCCGATTGGTACAACAGCCGCTTCATCGCGGTGATGGGCGCGAACCTGAATATGACCCGCACCCCCGATGCGCACTTCTTCGCCGAGGTGCGCCACGCCGGGGCGAAGGTGACCGTCTTCTCGCCCGATTTCTCGCAGGTGGCAAAGTACGCCGATTACTGGATCCCGGTGCATGCAGGTCAGGATACCGCCTACTGGATGGCGGTCGATCATGTGCTGCTTAAAGAGTTCTATGTTGATCGCCAGGTGGCTTATTTTACCGATTATCTAAAGAAATACACCGATACGCCATTCCTGGTTGAGATCGTAGACGGTGAAGACGGGCTGGGGGCCAAAGCGGGCAAGTACCTGCGCGCCAACCGGGTGAGCGAATATGGCGCCTCCGAAAATGGCGATTGGAAATTGCTGGTGTGGGATCAGCTTTCGGGGCGGCCGCGCATGCCCCAAGGAACCGTGGGCCACCGGTGGGCGAAGCAAGAGCCGGGCAAGTGGAACCTGGAAATGCGCGACCCCCAGACCGGCGAAGACCTACAGCCGGAGCTATCCTTCATCGATGCGAGCGACGCCACCCGCATGTTGACCTTTGATGATTTTGCCGGCGGCGGGGTGGTCGAACGGGCTGTGCCGGTGCGATACGTGCAAACCGGGCAGGGGCGTGTGGCGGTAACCACCGTTTTCGACCTGCTCATGGCGCAATTTGGCGTGCCGCGCGGCTTGCCGGGGCAGTATCCGCAATCTTATGACGAAGACAGCCCCTACACCCCGGCCTGGCAAGAGAAATATACCGGCATTCACCGCGACACGGTGGTGAGTTTTGCCCGCCAATGGGGGCAGAATGGCGAAAAGACCCACGGCAAGAATATGGTCATCATTGGGGCGGGGGTCAACCATTGGTATCACAATAATCTACTCTACCGCTCGGCCATCACCGGGTTAATGCTGACGGGCAGCGTGGGGGTGAACGGCGGCGGCCTGGCGCATTACGTGGGCCAAGAAAAGCTCGCGCCGCACGCTTCGTGGGGTTCCATCGCTTTCTCGGCGGATTGGGGCAAAATTCCTCGCCAGCAGAACGCGCCCTCCTTCCATTACGTGCACACCGACCAGTGGCGCTATGAGCGCGGCTATACCGCCTACGACCAACTGGCTGGCGAAGCGCAAAACGAGACCAAAGAACACACCATCGATATGCAGGTGCGCGCCGTGCGGCGGGGCTGGCTGCCCTTCTTCCCACAATTCAACCGCTCGTCGCTGGAGGTGGCGAAAGCCGCCGCCGCCGCCGGCGCGTTGAACGAGGGGGCGGTGGTCGAATATGTGGTGGATCAGCTCAAAAGCGGCAAACTAAGCTTTGCCGTGGAAGACCCCGACGCCCCGCAAAACTGGCCGCGGGTGTGGTTCATCTGGCGCGGCAATGCGCTTGGAACCAGCGCCAAAGGCCACGAGTACTTCTTGCGCCATTACCTGGGCACACACGATAACGCTGTGGCCCCCGAGATGGCGAACGGCTACACCAGTGAGATCGTCTATCGCGAGCCGGCCCCACAAGGCAAGCTGGATTTGGTGGTAGACATGAACTTCCGCATGGATACTTCCGCGCTGTATTCCGATATCGTCTTGCCGGCCGCCACCTGGTACGAAAAAGATGACCTGAACACCACCGATATGCATTCCTTCCTCAATCCGCTGCAAGCGGCCGTGACCCCAGCCTGGGAATCGAAGAGCGATTGGGATATTTACAAGGAGATTGCCAGGCGCATCAGCCAATTGGCGCAGGTTCACCTGCCGGAGCCGGTGCAAGATGTGGTGATGCTGCCCCTGCAGCACGATACGCCGGATGAATTGGCCCAGCCGCATGTGGTTGATTGGAAAACCGGCGCGGTGGAGGCTGTTCCGGGGCAAACGATGCCTAAATTCCGGCTGGTGATGCGCGATTACACCCGGCTGTACGAGCAGATGACCAGCCTGGGGCCGGAAGTTGAAAGCAAGGGGGTCTCGGCGCATGGACTGACGATCCAGGTGGGCGACGAATACCGCCGCCTGGCGCAGCGCCAACCGCGCCTGGTGGGTGGGCGAGAGCTTCCGTCTCTATATGAGGCCCGCCAGGTGGTGGAAGCGATCCTGGCGCTTGATCCGGTGTCGAACGGCGAACTGGCGCATCGCGCCTTTGAAGCTGAAGAACATAAGACCGGGCTGCATCTGACTGACCTGGCCGAGGGAATGCGCGATGTGCGCTACAGCTTTGCGGATATCGTAGCCCAGCCGCGCCGCTTCTTGACCACCCCCACCTGGTCGGGCATCGTCAATAAAGGCCGGGCGTACGCGCCATTCTGTCTCAACGTGGAGCGCCTGGTTCCCTGGCGCACGTTGACCGGCCGCCAGCATTTTTATCTGGATCACGAAGGCTACCTGGAATGGGGTGAAAGCCTGCCCACCTATAAGCCGCGCCCCGATCACCTGATGCTGGACGAGACGGTGATTTCCGCCGAGACGGTGAAGGGCAACCGGCAGTGGAGCCGACCGCTCAACCTGCTCACGCCGCATGGTAAGTGGAGCATTCACTCCACTTACTCCGAAACCGACCGCATGATGACCCTGTCGCGCGGCGGCTATCCGGTGTGGTTGAACGACAAGGACGCCCAGAGACTGTCCATCGCCGATAACGACTGGGTGGAGGTGATTAACGATAACGGGGTGTTTGTGCAGCGGGCGATTGTCTCTGCCCGCATTCCACCCGGAACCGTTTTTATCTACCATGCCACCGAGCGCACGGTTGGCATTCCCAAAGACCCAACGCGCGGAAAGCGGGCCGGGATGAACAACTCACTCACCCGCATCCGGCTTAAACCGGTGCTGATGTCTGGCGGATACGCCCAATTTACCTACGCCCTCAACTATTGGGGGCCTACCGGCAACAACCGCGATACGTTCGTGTTCGTGCGCCGCATTGAGCCGCCAGTATTTTAACGTTACATCAGGAGGACTTATGAACGTACGCGCCCATATGAGTATGCTGTTTCACCTGGATAAATGCATCGGCTGCCATACCTGTTCTGTGGCCTGCAAAAACTTGTGGACCGACCGCAAGGGAGCCGAGTATATGTGGTGGAACAATGTCGAGACCATTCCGGGAACCGGATACCCCACGCTGTGGGAGGATCAGCAGCGTTTTAACGGCGGCTGGGTGTGGGATGGTAAAACCTTGCGCCTGCGCCTGCACTCCCGGCTGGGCGGCTTGATGAAGTTGTTCTACAACCCATCCTTGCCCAAGCTGGAAGATTACTACGAACCATTTACCTTCCGTTTTGGCGATCTGTTCAACGCCCCCGCCGGCGATGACCAGCCGACCGCCATCCCGATATCGAAAATCACCGGCCAACCGATGGAGATCAAGGGCGGGCCGAATTGGGATGACGACCTGGGCGGCTCGAATACCTATGCCTGGAACGACCCCAGCATGGCCGACCTGCCTGAAAGTGTGCGGGTGCAGATGCAAGAACTGGAGCGGGTGGTGTTCAACTATCTGCCGCGCATCTGCAACCACTGCCTGAACCCGGCCTGCGTGGCGGCCTGCCCATCGGGAGCGATCTACAAACGCGCCGAGGATGGGGTGGTGCTGGTCAACGAGAACCAATGCCGGGCCTGGCGGATGTGCATCGCCGCCTGCCCCTACAAGAAGGTGTATTACAACTGGTCTACCGGCAAGTCGGAAAAGTGCATTTTGTGCTTCCCGCGCCTCGAGACCGGGCAGGCCACGGCCTGCGCCCACTCTTGCGTGGGGCGCATCCGCTATTTAGGCGTTTTGCTGTATGACGCCGACCGCCTACCGGAGGCGGCCATGGTTGCTGATGAGGAACTGGTTGAATCGCACCTCTCGGTGATTCTTGATCCCTTCGACCCGCAGGTCATCGCCGCGGCGCGCGCTAATGGCATCGAAGACAGCTGGATTAGCGCCGCGCAAGACTCGCCCGCCTACAAGTTTGTCAAATTGTGGGGGCTGGCCCTGCCGCTGCACCCCGAATTCCGCACTATCCCGATGATGTATTACATTCCGCCCCTATCTCCCATCGTGAGCGTGATTGAGGAAGACCTGTTCCGGCTGGATATTCCCGATAATGCGCGTGATTTTGAGCTGTTCGACCGGCTCGACGCCGCCCGCCTACCGATTAAGTATCTCGCCAACCTGTTCACCGCCGGCAACGAAACCGTCATCCGGGCGGTAATGCGCAAGATGCTGGCGGTGCGTATTTATATGCGCCGCAAAACCGTCGAGGGCGATATTGACGAGAAAACGCTGGCGCTGCTGGCCGAGGCCGGAACAAACGTGCAGGAAGTGGAAGCGATTTACAAACTCACCACTCTGCCGAACATGGCCGAAAGCTTTGTCATCCCGAAATACCACCGTGAGACCGCCATCGAAGCCTGGGATGATCCGTTAGCGCACAAGGGTGAGACCGGGTTTGGTTATATCCAACCGCCGCGGCGAGGCGAGTAAGATGGAAACATTTACCGCAAATATCCATAATCTACTGGCCGAAGCATTATGTTACCCGGCGGCGGGGCAGTTGGCCTTCTTGAAACAAGGGATTGACCTCTTGCCGCCCGGACGGCCCAAGGAATTGGCCGCCGCCTTTGTGGAGAAAATCGGCAGCTTATCGCCGGGCGAATGGGAAGAGCTGTACACACGCACACTGGATCTCAGTCCCCTGGCGGCGCCGTATATCGGTTTTCAGATCTGGGGAGAAAGCTACCCGCGCGGCGCTTTCCTTTCAAAAATGAACCGGGCCCTCATGGAAAACGAGATCGACGCGCAGGGCGATCTGCCCGATCATCTCATCCCGGTGCTCCGCTACCTGGGAAGGGCGGAGCAGCCGCTGCCAGAATTGGTTGAGGCGCTCGGCCCGGCCATGCAGCGTATGATCGCCGGATTGCGAAAAGCCGACCCTGCCAATCCGTATCTTGACTTATTTGAGGCGGTTCAGTGCTTGTGCAGTGAATTAGAAAAGGAGCAGGCATGATCTGGGATACGATCTTCTTCATCATCCTACCATATATCAGCTTAACGCTGGCGATAGTGGTTTCCATCTACCGGTCAATTTACCGGCCTTTTACCGTGTCTAGCTTGTCGTCTCAGTTGTTTGAGCGCAAGAAGCTGTATTGGGGGTCGGTGTCTTTCCATTACGGGATTGTGATCGTGCTGCTAGGCCACCTGTTCGCATTGCTGCTGCCGCAGAGTTTGCTGCTGTGGAACGCCGTGCCGCTGCGGCTGTACTTGCTGGAGCTAACCGGCCTGGCCCTGGGAATTTGGGCGTTGGTGGGCTTGTGCATTTTGCTGTGGCGGCGCTTGAGTGAAAAGCGGCTGCAGGTGATCACCACGCCCATGGATTGGGTGGTGTTGGTGATGATCCTCGTCTCGGCGATCACCGGCGTGCTGGTCGCCACCATGTATCGTTTTGGCTCGTCCTGGTTCACGGTGATTTTTAGCCCGTATATCCTTTCGCTGTTTATCTTCCAGCCGAGGGTTGATCTGGTGGCGCCTTTGCCGTGGCTGATTAAGCTGCATGTGATTAACTTCTTTGTGATGTTGGCGGTGTTCCCATTCTCACGGCTGATCCATATCTTTACCTATCCCTTTGCCTACTTGCTGCGCCCGTGGCAAATTGTGATCTGGAATCGGAAAGTGCGCCGCGCCGACCAGCTTTCTCGCGCCCAAGGCAAATGAGGGCGGGACGAAACTTAGCCGGGACGGTCTCACCGGGGCATGCAAGCAGTGATCTTCGGGCTGCCAGTGTGTGCCGGGCCTGGCAGATAAGAGAAAAGGTTTAACCAAAATAGTGAACAAATCGCTTAGCGCGGTGATCGACGAGGGGATTGCCGGCCTGTACCCGGGATATTTTTCTTTGGTGATGGCAACCGGCATCGTCTCGATTGCCGCGCATTTTTTCTCTCTGAACCTGGTGGCCGAAACGCTTTTAGGGATCAACCTGGCAGCTTATGCGGTGCTTTGGGTGCTGTATCTGGCCCGGAGCATCCGTCACCCGGTGAGGTTGGTGGAGGATTTCAAGAACCCTGGTAAAAGCGCCGGCTTCTTTACCGCGGTGGCCGGAACCTGTGTGCTTGGCAGCCAGATGATCATCCTAAAGGGTTGGACGCAGGCGGCCTACCCCCTGTTCATTTTGGGGATAGGTCTATGGGTGATCCTGATTTACCTGTTTTTCTTCAACTTGATTACCAGAGAAATAAAAGCACCTCTAGAAATTGAGATTAATGGGGCCTGGTTTATTGCGATTGTCGCCACCCAATCGCTTTCCGTTTTAGGCTCGCTGCTCGTCCCCACATTTTCCCAATCGCAAGAGGTTGTGCTGCTTTTTACGCTGTTATGGTACTTACTTGGGGCCATGTTGTACCTGGTGCTATTCACCTTAGTGTTCTACCGGCTGCTTTCCTTCCCTTTATTTACGCAGTCTCTAACGCCCACGTACTGGATCAGCATGGGAGCGCTTGCCATTACCACGCTGGCCGGGGATCGGCTGATTTTGAATGCGCCGTTATGGCCTTTTCTTTCAAACCTGCTGCCATTTGTGCTAGGGTTTACGCTTTTCTTCTGGACTTTCGCCACGTGGTTAATTCCGCTGTTAGTCTTGCTAGGAATCTGGCGTCACTTGATAAAGCGAGAGCCTATCCGGTACGATCCTCAGTACTGGGGCATGGTCTTCCCCCTGGGAATGTATACGGTGTCAACGTTTCTGTTAGCAAAAGCCACGGGTTTGGGCTTTTTAGCGGTCATCCCCCAGGTCTTCGTTTATATCGCCCTGGCCGTCTGGCTGGCGGCGATGATTGGGCTGGTGATGCATCTGCTAAGATCGCTGCGGGGGGGGTAGCCCGAAGAGCTGAGCGATGGGGGTGAGGAAATAGGGGGCGGCCTGTGCGCCAGGCTCTTTTGCCAACCAGGGCTTCAAGCCGCGCTTTTCCCTACTTGGAATGATCTTGCATCTTGCCAATCGCTTGACGCTTAGGCATGTATAACCGATAATGGATATGATCTCTTCCATTTTCACGAGTGGATAGCGATGAACGTTTGTAAATGCGCAGTTGAGCACTTGAGTACGCAGCCGGCTTTACTGTGCGAGGCTTAGGATGGACGGGGGGGTCTTAATCCATTAGAGAATGAAAGGGAAACAGACCATGATCCGTAAAGAATTGAAGTTATTACAGCAAGTTACTAGCTATCCGGCGGTTACCATCACTTTGCCCACGCATCGCACCTCGCCGGATAATCAACAGGACCCGATCCGGGTGAAGAACCTGGTTGAAGAGGCGTCGAAGCGCTTGCTCGAGGAATTTAACAGACGAGAGATCGGCCCGTTACTAGAACGCCTTGAGCAGCTGGCAGATAATATTGATTATCGATACACGCTGAAAGGATTGGCTTTGTTTGCCAACCGCGAATTTGCCCGCGCGGTTCAACTACCTTTTGCTTTGAGAGAAAATGTCAATGTGGGAGAGACTTTCTTAACCCGCAACCTGATTTTTACCATGAACCGTACGCCGCGATATTGGACGCTGGTGTTAAGCGAGAAACCCACTCGTCTATATGAATGTGTGCGCGATACGCTGATTGAGGTTGAAGAAGGCGGTTTCCCGATGATCCACGAAGGCCCTGGCGGAGAACAGTCTTTGCCGGGTGGTTTTGGCATCGAAAAGACCACCTATCGCGATGAATACCACCGCCGGTTTTTCCGCCGGGTGGACGCCGCCCTCAAGCCTTTTCTAGCAGAAGACCCTTTGCCGCTGGTTGTGGTTGGGGTTGACCGTTTCCTGGCGTTCTTTGACGAGGTGACCGACAACAAAGCTTCGATTGCGGCCACTTTGCAGGGCAGTCACGACAAAACATCGCCATCTGAATTGGCAAAATTGGTCTGGCCGTTGTTCAAGGGCGCCCTTGCAGAGCAGCGCGAGGAAGTATTTTCAGAATTGGATAAGGCGGTGGGTGAAAAGAAAGCAGCATTTACCATCAGTGAAGTGTGGAAACTGGCATATGATGGGCGCGGCTCCGTCCTTTTGGTAGAAGAAGATTTTCATTATCCTGCACGAGTAGATGAAACTGGCCGGCACATCACCCCCGCCGATGATGCTGACGCCGAGGGTGTGATAGGTGATGCGGTGGATGATGTTATCGAAACGGTATTGGACAAACAAGGGCGGGTGGTATTCGTGGAAAACGGGCAGCTGGAGGAACACGGACGAATTGCGCTAATCTTGCGATATTGAACCGTGTCAGGCTCAACAATACTTGCTGCCATTTACCCTTATGTTAGATGGATCCCAATCGTTCAATGTTCTGGAGTGATTAGAGAAAATCACCGGTAAGGATGATGCTTGAATGATGAATCGCCCTCTGAAAATGGAGGGCGATTTTGTTATATAATCCGATTGCCCGCTTGCAATAATCATTGGTTACCGGGGCGACCTGCGGAGCATGTTTTCGTCAACGCTCCATTCATAACGGAAGTTGACGAAATAACTGAACAACCGGTAAATTTGTCAGGTTCGGCGCCTGGTTTTGAAAAAATTCCGGATAATACTGTATACTCAGGGATGTTTAGGAGCGTATGATGGCCTTGAGATTCCCACCCGCGCATCAAACACTGCTGCAGTAGGCTCTTGTGGCAAAAGCTATGTCAGGTGAAGTTCCCCCCTATTTCCCTATGAAAATCAAACCCCTCTCCATTTTGCTCATCCTCATCCTGGCGCTGCCGATTGGGTTCTTCAGCCCCACGCTGCCCGACGCCCCCGACGCCGCTAACCCGGTGGTTCAAGGTATGCTCGATCAGGTGGCCCAGGCCGACCTGGAGACCATGCTGAAGGAGTTGAGCGGGGCGCAGGCCGCAGTGATTGGCGGACAGTCTTACACTATCACGTCGCGCTACAGCCTGCTGCCTAACCACATTAGCAAAGCCACCCAATACGGGTATGAACACCTCGATAGCCTGGGGCTGGAGGTGCAGTACCACACCTACCGCCACCCGTGGGATAACTCGCTGCAGCGCAATGTGATCGCCACCCAGGTGGGACGCGGCCAGGCGAGCGTTTGTTTTTGGTGACCGCCCATATCGATTCGACTTCTAACGCGGCCGGGTACGACCCCGCCCCCGGCGCAGACGATAACGGAACCGGCTCCACCGCAGTGTTGACCATTGCCCGCATCCTTAGCCAGTACGATTTCGATTGCAGCATCCGCTACGCCTTGTTCACTGGTGAAGAACAGGGGCTTTATGGCTCGAGCGCCTACGCCCAATCGCTGCGCACTGCGGAAGTGAACGTGGAAGGTGTGTTGAACCTGGATATGCTGGGCTATAATACCGAGGGCAGCTTGCCCACCATGGAGCTGCACACGCGCCCCACCAAAGCGAGCGACCTGGCGATTGCCCACGCCTTTACCACCACCGTCAGCGATTACGGCCTGAACCTGATCCCGCTGGTGCTGCGCGATGGCGAACGCGCCAGCGATCACGCCCCGTTCTGGGATCGGGGTTACCCGGCCATCATGGCGATTGAAGATTGGAATGATCACACCCCTAAGTATCACCGCACCACCGACACCGTACCGAGCTTGAACCTGCCCTACACCACCCAGTTTGTGAAGGCTGCCCTGGGTACAATGGCGCGGCTGGGCTGTCTGCTGGATGGGCAGGCGCAGGGCGTGGTGCGCAGCGCCGGGCAGCCCCTGCCGGGAGCGGTGGTGGAGGCCTGGCAAGACGGGCAGATCGTCCGCTCGGCGGTGACCGCCGCCGACGGCAGTTACCGGCTGCCGCTCTTGCCTGGCGACTACGACCTGGCCTTCCGCGCCGCCGGACATCAGGGGGTGATGACGCCGGCGGTGCAGGTGGTGCAAAAACAAGCCGTCGTCACAGACCAAGACCTGAGCGCCTGCCAGACGGCCACAGATTTGAGCTTTAGTGTAGACCCGCCTCGTCCGCAGCCCGGCCAAAATGTTCATTTCAGCGCCTTTGCCAACGGGGCGCAGCCCCTGAGCTACACCTGGCGCTTTGGCGATGGCGTCGAGGCCGCCGGCGCGACGGTCGATCACACCTTCGCCGCCCTGGGCGCTTACACCATCACCTTAAGCGCCGATAATGTGTGCATCTATCCTATTTCTACGCAGGGGAACTTGACCGTCAGTCACTACGTCTTATACATGCCTTTAATGGGAAAATAAGCCGGATTTCCCTTTCCCTGGTGTGATGCAAGCATGCCATGCGGGCGGCCGAAACCATTTTCAGGGCGAGGCGGCGAAAGAGCGCTGCCCGATTGACAGGTGAGAAATTATCTCGTACACTATAGGCCATGGCACAACATTGGCTTAATTTCAGGAGGCAATCGGCATCATGACTTCCCAGACTTACCAGCTGGTGATGCAAAAAGGCCCCAACCCGGGCAAGGTTTTCGAGTTGGTGCAAGACGAACTGACCATCGGGCGCGATATTACCAACCGGGTCGTGATTAACGATCCTGAAATTTCACGCCGCCATTCCAAGCTAACCGCGCAAATGGGCGGCTATGTGATTGAAGACCTGGGGTCTACCAACGGCACGTTTGTGGACGGGCAGCGATTGATGGGGCCGCACGCCCTGCGCCCTGGTCAAACCATCATGCTGGGAGAGAAAATCGTCCTGGCATATGAGGCGATTGGCTTTGACCCCAACGCCACCCTGGTGGGCGGCGCATCACCGCAAACCATGCCAACCCCTCGCGACGCAACCACTGCCCCGGTGGGCGAAACGCCGGCTTATATACCACCTGCCCCGGCCTATGTTCCCCCGCCTGCGCCGGTCTATCAACCACCTGCCTATCAAGAACCGGCCTATATCCCACCCGCCCCACCCGCTCCACCGGCGGCGGCCTACAGCGGCCAGGTTCCCGCCGGCCCCGGTGATGAATACGCTCCGGTTGAGGAGTACGAAGAGCAAGTGGTGGAAGAAGCCCCGGCGCGCAGCAGCCGCACCGCGCTGCTGGTGGGATGCGGCGTGCTGTTGGTGATTTTATGCTGTGTGGTGGTGGGGGCTATTGCCTTCGACACGATGGATCTTTACTGCCAACCGCCGTTTGACGCGCTGAGCGGTATTTTGTGGACATGCACACCCTGATTGGCTGCTAAATCAAAACAAATATATCCGCTTCAGGGCCGGCTCAAATTAACTGAGCCGGCCCTGTGCGTTTACCAGTAAGAAGGACAGCCGCGACGGGCGGGCCACGCCTTTGTTGAGGTGGACTGCGGCAATGCGCCTATTGCTCCGGCAGGGCGGTCTGCACCAGATCGAGGATGCGATTGGCCTGGGCGTAATCTTTTTGCAGCATGGCCTGGGCGGCGGCGTAGAAGCGGGCTTCCATTTCAATGTTGATGGGCGCTTGCGGGCGGCGCAGATAATCGGCTGTGATGCCGCGCTTTTCCATTTCTGCGCGATCCAGCAGCCAGGCGCTCAAGAAGTAGGCTGAGGGATCGTGGCGCTGCTGATAGGTGCGCAGCAGCTCGTAGAAGCGCACCGTAAGGGCCACGCCGGCGGCGATTTCGGGCGTGACGAGCTGATCTTCCAGATAGTGACGGAAGCGCTGGTCAAGCTCGGCCAGGCCGATGCGGTAATGCTGCTGTAAGGCGATCTCCACCGCCTGCGAGGGAGCGCCGCCATCCGGGGGCGGTTCCATGCCGCGGTAGAAGGCCTCGAACTGCGCTTGGCCGCCGCTGCGGATCAGGTATTCGATTAACGCCGCCGCTTCGAGGTAGCCCACCTCATGCTGCTCGAAGTAGAAGTTGTCGAACAGGCGCTTCAGGGGCGCATATTGATTGGTGTAGGGCGGCAGCAGCGCGCCGGCGGTGGGCGCCAGGGGCGTGGGTTGATAATGCCCGCCGCTCTCGTAGGTCGCCAGGCCCTCGACCAGCGCTGCCGGGCGATACTTCCCTCCCAGGCGGGCATCCAACACATGGATCATTTCGTGGTGCAGGATCATGGCCGGGTCGGCGGCTAAATAATTATCCTGCACATAGGTCACCGATACATCGCCGGCGGCGAAGCCGCCATGCCCCAACACACGCGGGATCAGGTTCACATGCAGCGGTTCGGCCAGGTCAATGCCCATTTTCTGGGCGGCATGGGCGGCTTGCTGGTCGATCATCGCCTTCAGTTGGGGCAGGTCGTGTTCGGCCTGCGTGCCGGTAATATAGTGCACCACGCAGCAGTTGGTCTGGGTTTGCGCCCATTGGGCCTGGGCCTGGGCGGGGGGCAAGTTGGAGCGCGGGCGCAGGGTGATGGTTTCGTGCCAGGTCAGGTCGTCCAGTTGAGGCGGTAGGGTCTGCTGCCGCGCCTCGCCGGTGAATTTGCTGCTATCGGCCACAACCGGGCGCAGGTGCAGGGTGAGCGTGTAAGCGGCGGGGGCCAGGCCGGTGGTATCCCACGCCCAATAAAAGACCGCCTCCTGGCGTGCGCCAATGCCGTAGCCGGCGATGGGGGCCGATACAGTGAGAGTGGGCGGAGAGGCAGCCGAGGGCAGGTCGATGACGATATGATGGTCTTCCACGCCGGGGAGATGCCCGGAAACGATGACTTCAAAACTAACCTGGTCGCCCACAAACAGATCGCCGTCGGGGTGGGTGCGCAGCGAGAAGTTTTGGCGGGCATCGCCCACTGCGGCCGCGGTCGGTGGGGGGGTAAGCGCCGGGGTGGGCGCGGGTGAGGGCGGCGGCAATGTTGCCGGGGCTGGAAGGGTCGGCGGCAATGATGGCGGGGTCGGTTGGGAGGTGGAAGCGAGCGCCGCGGCCGGTGCGGCCGCCGGGGCGGAGGCCTGGCACGCTGGGGCAAGCAGCAGCGCTGCAAGCGCCAGGCATAATATTAATCGCTGCATGGCTTTCATGGGACGATTATAACCACGTTTAGAGCGCCTGCTTAAACGCTCAAAACCTGTTAAGCTTCGCGGCGGACGCGCCGCAAGCCCGAAGCGCGACCGGGGTGAGGGGGCCGCCCACGCCGCAAGCCCGAAGCGCGGCCGGGGTGGGGGGGCCGCCCACGCCGCAAGCTCTAAGCGCGACCGAGGTGCGGCGCCGCCCACGCCGCAAGCCCGAAGCGCGACCGGGGTTGGGCGCCGCCCACGCCGCAAGCCCGAAGCGGTTTGGGCGCGCCGTACCGCCTGCTTTGAGTATAATATCAGTATGCCAACCGTTCAACTGTTTGCAACCTGCCTGGTCGATTCGCTGTACCCGCAGTGGGGCCACGACGTGGTAACTGTGCTGCAGCGCGCCGGGGTGCAAGTGGAACTGCCCGCAGGGCAAACCTGCTGCGGCCAGCCGGCTTACAATGCCGGTTTGCGCAGCCAGGCCCGCCCGCTGGCCGAGCATACCATTCGCATCTTCGAGGCTTCTCCCCACCCGGTGGTTGTGCCATCCGGCTCCTGCGCAGCGATGATTAAACACGGCTACCCGCGCTTGTTTGCCGGCGACGGTTTGTGGCAGCGGCGCGCCCAGGCCCTGGCCGAGCGTGTTTATGAGTTCACCGAGTACCTGGTGGATGAGCTGCACCTCACCGACCTGGGGGCCGCCTGGCCGGGCAAACTGGCCTACCATGCCTCTTGCCACCTGCTGCGCGAGATGGGCATCGACCGGCAGCCGCGGGCTTTGTTGGCGGCGGTGCGCGAGGCGCAGATGGTGGATTTTCCCGGCGAAAGCGAGTGCTGCGGCTTTGGAGGGGTCTTTTCGGCGGAACACGCCGCCATTTCGTCGGCGATGCTGGCGCGTAAAATCGACGCGCTGGAGGCCTGCGCCCCCGACCTCCTGGTAGCGTGCGACGCCGGCTGCATCAGCAACATCAACGGCCGGCTGCACCGCCTGGGCAAACCGATGCGCGCAGTGCATATCGCCCATATTCTCGCGGCGCAAGGATAGCCTATGTGCGCCGTGCATATCGCCCATATTCTCGCGGCGCAAGGATAGCCTATGTGCGCCGTGCGAACCCCCTTTCAGAAGCATATTCAGACGGCCTTAGACGACCCGATTCTACAGAGCGCCTTGGACGCCAACGCAGAGCGCCGTTTGGCGGCGCTCGACGCCGCCTTCGCCGGTCTGCCGGAAGGGCGCGAGGCGCTGCGCCGCCAGGCGCATGCGATGCGCCGCGGCGTGGTCGAAAACCTGGAGGCGTTACTGGCGCAGTTCCTCCAACGCGTGCAGCAAAACGGCGTCATCGTCCATCGCGCCGCCGATTCGGCTGAGGCGGTGGGCGTCGTGTTGGAGATCGCTAAACAGCACGGGGCGCAGCGGGTGGCTAAAGCCAAATCGATGGTGAGCGAGGAAATTCATCTCAACGCCGCCCTACAGCAGGCCGGTTTGGAGGTGGTGGAAACCGACCTGGGCGAGTACATTATTCAACTGCGCGGCGAACCGCCCGCGCACATCATCACCCCGGCGGTGCATCTCACTCGCGCCCAGGTGGGGCAGACCTTCACCGAGCAGCTCGGCATCCCCTACACCGATGATATTGCCACCCTCACCACCGCAGCGCGGCGGGTGCTGCGGCGCGTCTTCCTGGAAGCCGACCTGGGCATTTCCGGGGTCAACGCCGGGGTGGCGGAGACGGGCACGTTGGCCCTGGTGACCAACGAGGGCAACGGGCGCATGTGCACCAGCCTGCCGCCGGTGCATGTGGCCTTGATGGGCATGGAGCGCCTGGTTCCCACCTTAGACGACCTGGCCTTGCTGCTTAAACTGCTGCCGCGCTCGGCCACCGGGCAAAACCTGAGCGTTTACACCAACCTGATCCACAGCCCACGCCGCCCCGGCGACCCCGACGGCCCGCTGG
>CAZHFU010000042.1:0-25482 GCA_964531975.1 uncultured Anaerolinea sp.
CTGGCTGATCGAGAATGACGCGGCTATCGACGCCCGAAGCCACGGCGAAGGCAATGCGGGCCGGGAAGTTGGCCTTAATCAGCCCCGTCACCACGTCTACCGATGGGCGCTGCGTGGCGATGACCAGGTGAATGCCGGTGGCGCGGGCCAGCTGCGCCAGGCGGGTAATGGAACGCTCGGTGTCTTCGGGCGCCAGCATCATCAGGTCGGCCAATTCGTCAATAATCACCACCAGGTAGGGCAGTTTTGCATGCCCCTGCTGCACGCCCTTGGTGTTGAACTCCAGAATATTGCGGCAGCCGGCCTCGGCCAGCTTGCGGTAACGCATATCCATCTCACGCGTCACCCATTGCAGCACGTTGGTGATCTTCTCCAGCTCCACCACCACCGGCGCCAGGAGATGCGGAATGCCGTTATAGCCGGTCAATTCCACCCGCTTGGGGTCAACCATCACCAGGCGCAGATCGTTGGGGGTATTGTTGAGCAGCAGGCAGCAGATAAGAGCGTTGACGCATACCGATTTACCCGAACCGGTGGCCCCGGCGATGAGCAGATGCGGCATCGAGGCCAGATCGGCGGCCACCGCGTTGCCGGAAACATTTAGCCCCAGGGCGAAGCGCAGCGGCGATTTGAGGCGCTTCATCGCATCGCTTTCCATCAGGGTGCGCAGCGCCACCAGGGCGATCTGCTCATTAGGCACTTCGATGCCCACATAGCCCTTGCCGGGCACCGGGGCCTGCACCCGGATGGTGCGGGCCGAAAGCGCCAGCGCCAGGTCGTCGGCCAGGGAGGTGATTTTGCTAACGCGCACCCGCATGCGCCCGCCGCGGCTTTCCACAAAATCGGGTTCCACGCCAAACTGGGTGATGGTAGGGCCGCGATTGATCTCAATCACTTTCCCCGGTGCGCCAAAAGATACCAACGTCTCTTCGATGACGCGGGCGCGGTCTTTATTGATCGCATCGTCCACATCCACCAGGGCGGCGGAATCGAGCAGGTTCTCCACCTGCGGCAGCTGCCACAGCGGCGCGGGCGGCGCAGGCGTGACCGGGCCACGGCCAACCGCTCCGGCGGCTGCCGGCCCACCCGCAACCGAGGGGCGCGGCCCCGCCGGATCGCTCATCAGCGGTTGGCCGCCTTCGGGCAGCAGGTAGTCGGCTTCACCGGGGCCGTGCGTCACCGCCGGGGTATGGCCGCTGCGATACTCGTCGCGCCGGTCGAGCAGCCAATCTTGCAGGGCGTCGACGCGGTTTTTGATCCAGTCGCCCATCTCCATAATCGTTACATCGAACAACAGCGCCAACGAGATGATGAACACGCCCGCCAGCACAATGATGGTTCCGGCTACGCCTAACAGCGTGTTGAACAAGCTCACCACGCCCGCCCCCAGATAGCCGCCGCCGCCACCGGCCTGGGCCAGGTCGCCCGCCGCCTGGCCGCTCAACTGCATCTCGAGCAGATGCAGCCCACCCAGCAGGGTCAGGTAAAACAAGAAGAAGCCCAGCAGGCGTTCAAAAGCCAATACCGGAATACGCTCGAAATTGCGCAGCAGCAGCCAGCCTCCGCCCAAGATGAGCACCAAGGGGAAGATGTACACCCCCCAACCGAAGACGCGCCCCAAGCCTTGCACCCACCAACCAGTGATGGGGCTGTTGACCGGCGAAAGGAAGCTGAGCAAGGTGAGCAGCCCCACCAGCGCCATCGCTACGCCGACTATATCGAGTTTGCGATCCAGGCTAAGCCCCTGGCGGATAGGCGTGCGGGGAGAGCGAGCGGCGGCGCGGGGAGTTTTCTTCCGCGGCGCAGTTTCACGGGCTGGGGCGCGGCGGGTGGTCTTGCCTTTAGCGGCGGGTTTCGCCTTGCTCGACCGGGCGGCGGGTGCAGGTTTGCGCCCCGCGGCGGGGGCCTTGGCGCGAGAAGGGGATGGCTTTTTGGTGGGCATGCTTCAAGCGATTATAGCACAAGTGGTCTGGGTGAGGCCGCGGGGTGGTGGCGGGATGGCCGCGGGAGACCTGGATTCATCCACAATCAAAACAGCAGAGTTTGTATATGGTTTGTGTTTACGAGAAATGGGGTTTGCCGTACTAGACATGCTCCTTAATTTGCGCCCATGTCTCAGGCCAGTAGGCAGCAACCTTGTTAAGGATTCCAGCCTCATAGTCAGCTGGCAGTGGCTCTAAATGAAACCGTTTGGATTTCCACATGGCGATGGATTGATGAGGATAATATTTCAGTTGCCCGCCTGAAAAGCCATACCATTCGATTAGCACCAGATCATTATACTTTCCGATCAGGCGACGGCCTTGAACCGACCATTTAAGGCCTGCAGGATCGGGTAGGTCAATCGGATACTGAAAGAGTTGGTATTCACCCGTTCTCATATTGTACTGAAGCACAAGAAATATGGATTGATCTGTAATAACCGTGCCGCCATGACTGATATCAACCTTGTTGTGCCATGACTCCACTCGCTCGATTAGCAACTTACCAACCGTTTCTGCATAGCTTTCATAATTCTGTTGATTGATCCCTTCAGGCTTTAGGCAGTCCCAAAACTCTCCAGCCGCATTCGATAATTCAATAGTTACCCTCCCGTCTTTATCTACCTGCCTTAGCATTTTACGCATTTTGCATGAAATTCCAAAATTTGTTCCTGGTCGGGATGGGCTAGCAAGATAGACATCGAAAATTGCCTTGCTTTCCAGGGCCACGCCATTGAGGCTAATGGCAACAGCTCTCTCGAAATCCCTCCAGCCAGGTAGGGTTTTACCATTACCGACAGCCAGCATTCCCGATCCATCTTGATATGTGCTAAGAATTAATCGTAGTTTTTCTACCTCTGCGCCTGTGGGTGGCCTTTCTATGAAAGCGACAGTCATACTTATTCGTCCTCCTTACAGGCAATTTTCCGGAGGGTTACTTCTAATTCATCTTTTAGTAACTCATCCGTGGTACAATAGAACAGGCGTGCTACCTCTATAACAAGAGGCACAGTCGGGACCTTTTGCCCCGATTCGATTTCTGATAAGTAGCTGTGGGTTGCATACCCAAGGCAAGACGCCAAATGTTTGAGCGTCATCTGGTTGTAAATCCTCAGTGATCTTAATTTCTCGCCAAATCGTTTCATTGCCGTTACACTTGATTGACCTTATCAATCGTGGTATAATGTCTCTACTAGAGACAGAGCAGGTAAAATGAACAATTCTTCCAACTACTCCCCAATCAACAGCCCGTTTAAGTGGGTCGGTGGAAAAAGCCGTCTTCGTAAATTCATCGTACCGATCATTCCTGCCCACTCCTGTTATGTCGAAGTTTTTGCTGGTGCAGCTTGGGTTTTATTTGGAAAACCGCCTTCTGATGTCGAAGTCCTCAACGACATTGATCAAGAGCTAATTACCTTTTTCCGTATGGTAAGGGAAAAGCCGGAAGAACTAATCGCCAGCTTCGAATGGGAGCTTGTTTCACGCGCTGAGTTTGAACGCCTCGCAGCTTTAGCTCCCGATCAATTGACAGATGTTCAACGAGCGCACAGGTTCTATTACCTGATTATGGCTGGTTGGGGTGGAGAGTCGAATTATCCAAGATTCCAGACCAGTATTAGTGATGGTGGGCATGGAAATCGGTTGTTCGGCGCATTAGCACACCTTCGCCAACGTATCGAACCTGTTTACAACCGCCTGAAGACCGTCATTATTGAGAACCTTGATTGGGAAAAATGTATTGCACGATATGACAGCCCAAAAACGGTTCTTTACCTGGATCCTCCATATCCCGAAAATGGATGTAACTACGCGAACAATATGCGGAGTTGGGATGAACATAAACGGCTGGCTATGCTGCTCGCCTCCGCTAAGAGTAGATGGATTATGTCTTCCTACGATATTCCAGAAGTTCATACCCTCTACGACGGCTACCATATCATGAAAGTACAGTCGGCGTCAGGCATGAGCGCCAAAAAGGGTGGTGATGAACGGGTGATTAACCGCGAGGTCTTAATAACCAACTTTCGGGTTGAAATTAATTCTACCCCTTTATTCTCGTTAGGGCTAGAGCAACGATTTTTGGATTAATAAAAATACGCAGAGCCGGCCCTTAACCGAAAGCTTTCGGCCAACAGAAACAAGAACACTGCATTCCCCAGGGAAATACTTCACCCATGGCGGGCAAAACCCCGCCGCGAACCCAAAATCTCTAGTACAATAACTCACTTTGTTTGAGATTCTTTTCCTTGGCACGTCGGCTTCGGCCCCCTCGGCGCGGCGCGGTCTTTCGGCGCAGATCGTGATGCACGATGAGTACCGCTTCCTAATCGACTGCGGCGAGGGAACCCAGCGTCAGATTATGCAATCGGGCGTCGGTTTCAAGCGCCTGCACCGCATCCTGCTCACCCACGGCCACCTCGATCACATCCTGGGGCTGGCCGGGCTGCTTTCCACCTTTATGCGCTGGGAGACAATCGAGTTTCTGGAGGTGTATGGGGCGGCTTCAGCCCTGGAGCGCGTCAAAGACCTGTTCTACGGCGTGGTGCTGCGCGGCCAGAAGGCCCCCATGGATATTCGCTTTATCCCTATCCAACCGGGGGTGATCTTCGAGGCCGACGATTTCTCTGTGACCGCTTTTCCGGTCTACCACCGCGGCGCAGATAGCTACGGCTATCGCTTCGAGGAGAAATCGCGCCGCCCATTCTTGCCCGAAAAGGCCGAGGCCTTAGCCATTCCGCCCGGCCCCTGGCGGCGCGACCTGGTGAACGGCCAGCCGGTGAGCCTGCCCGATGGACGCCTCATCCAGCCCGACGAGGTATTGGGGCCGGCGCGCCAGGGGGTGCGCTTCGTCTACGTGGGCGATACCGGACGCACCGCCGATCTGATCGACCCCTGCCGCAATGCCGACGCGTTGGTGATTGAAGCCACCTATCTGGATGAAGAAATCGAGATGGCCGATCAATTCGCCCATCTCACCGCCCGCCGCGCTGGCGAGCTGGCGCTCAGCGCCCAGGTGAGCAACCTCATCCTGACCCACGTTTCGCGGCGCTACCGTGAGCGCGATATCATTGCTGAGGCGCGTTCCGTCTTTCCCGATGTCATCGTAGCCCGCGATTTCGACGCCTTCCAGGTGCGCCGCGGCGAACTGATTCGCCTGGATGCTTCTTCTCAGTCGGAAAGCTAAGCAAAAGCAGGCTTTGTGCGCCCCCGCCCACCCGGCGCGCAAGGTGCGCCGCACCCGCCAGATTTCTCCGGCGCGCCCCGGCGCACCCGGCCGACCAGGCTCGTCGCGCGCTATCTGCCGAAACGTTCCTCTTTCCACACGTCGGCTTCCATGTGATAACCGGCTTGCTCCCAAAATCCAGGTTTGTCGTGAGTCATAAATTCCAGGCCGCGCAGCCACTTGGCGCCTTTCCATAAGTAAGGAGTCTTGAGGTCGTCGCGGCCCGCGATGGCGCCAATCACCCCCCGCAGCGGGTAGCCGTGGTCGGGTTCTAACACTTCGCCGTTGAAGTGCGTGGCCATCAAGAAGTTATCTTGCAGAGCCACCTCTAAAGGCAAGTTGACAGTAAAGCCATACTCGGCGTGCTGCATCAGGAAGTGGGCGCTGGGTTTGGGGCGGATGATTTTTTGCTCCACCAACGTTTTTAGCGATACACCCTCCCACCAGGTATCGAATTTGCTCCAGCGGGTTACACAGTGCAAATCCATAAACACCTTCGTGCGCGGCAGTTGGTTGAACTGATCCCATGTCCAGGCAATATCCGCCTCCACCTCGCCGAACACGCGGAACGTCCAGGTGGCGGGGTTAAAGCGCGGCACCGGGCCGTAATGTAATACGGGGAATTTATTGGTCACCGATTGGCCGGGGGGCAAGCGGCCTTCTTTTTCAAAGCGGCTTTCATCTTCTCGCCGCCGGAAGAAACTATCTAACATATTTCACCTCCACTCAGGCAGGATTATATCAGAGCCGCCTCAACCGCCATATTAGCGATTGGTATATTTGCTCAGCCCGCAGCCGGCGCGCCGCTTAATCAAAATCAGGCTCCCCGTTAGGAGGAGGAGCCTGATTTGGCCTTAGCAAGGCGGCTTGCATTTCTGCCTGCAGAGCTTCAGGCGGGTTACTTGCTGCGCACCTTTGCTTCCAGCTCTTTTTCCAATGCCCGGATGACGCGCTGGCGCAGCTTTTGAGCATCGTCGTCGGTAAGGGTCTTATCATACGATTGGTAAGTGAGGCTGTAGGCCAGCGATTTCTTGCCTTCGCCCACCTGCGCGCCGCGGTATAGATCGAACAGGCGCACCGCGGCCAGCAGCTTTCCGCCGGCCTGGCGGATGACCGCCTCCACCCGCTCGGCGGGCAGGGCGTCGTCTACGATGACGGCCAGGTCTTCCAGCACAGGCGGGAAGGCCGGCGAAGGGCGCACGGGGTGGCTTTCCGGAGACAGGCTGCGTAGGGCGTTCACGTCCAGGTCGGCCAGCAGCACCGGCGCATCGGGCAGGTCGTAATGGCGGCGCACCAGGGGGTGCATCGCGCCCATCACCCCCAGCGGCGTATCGTCCACCCACAGGCGGGCGCACTTGCCGGGGTGGAAGGTGGGATGCTCGGCCGGTTCGAAGCGCAGCCCAACAATATGCAGCGCATCGCAGAAGGCTTCCAGCGCCCCTTTCAGATCAAAGAAATCCATCGGGCGGGTGTCGGCGGGCTGCCAGGCGGCCAGTTCACGCTGGCCGGTGAGCGCCAGGGCCAGGCGCGGCAGTTCGTCGGGCAAAGCGCCGGCTTCCGAAGCCAGGTAAATCGGGGCGATCTCGAACAGGGCGATGCGCGGACGGACGCGGCTGTTGCGCTCCACCGCCTCCAGCAAGCTAGCCAGCAGGCTGTGGCGCATCACCACCCGGTCGGCGGCGATGGGGTTCGCCAGGGTCACGTAGGGCATCTCGTCCGCGGGTGCGCCTTCGGGCAAGCGCCGCGCTTCGCGCTCCGGCGAAGTCAGGCGATAGGTGGCGGCTTCTTGGAAGCCCAGGCCCACCAGCACATCGCGCATACGTTCCTCCGCCTCCAGCGCCGGCTCGCCGCGCTGGGCGGGCAGCGCCGCCGATAAGGATGTGGCCGGGATGCGCTCGTAGCCATACACGCGGGCGATCTCTTCCATCAGGTCGGCTACGCCGGTGAGGCCCTCGCCAATATCCAGGCGATGATCGGGCGCGTCAGCGTGCACCGTTAGACCCTGCACCACGCAGTCGAACCCCAGGCGGCCCAGCATTTCAGCCATCTGTTCGGCGCTCAGGTCGAGGCCCAGGTAGCGGCGCACGTCTTGGGTGGTGATTTCCACCACGGCGTGGGCGGGCGGCAGGGGGTAAGCGTCCACCAGGCCCTGGGCGATGGCGGCCCCGGCGTTCCGGCGGAACAGATCCAGGCAGCGGCGCACGCCGCGCTCGGCCATGGCCGGATGCACACCGCGGGAGAAACGCAGGGCGGCCTCGGAGGTCATTTTCTGAGCGGCGGCGGTGCGGCGAATGTTGATGAAGTTCCACGCCGCGCCTTCCAGCAGCACGTTGCGCGTAGCGGGGGTCACTTCCGACTCGGCCCCGCCCATCACCCCGGCAATCGAAAGCGGCCCGGCGGTGTCGCACACCAGCACGGTGAAGTCGTCCAGCGTATGCCCCACGCCGTCGAGGGTGATGAGGCGCTCGCCGGGGGCGGCGGTGCGGGTGATGATGGTGGGCGCCTTGCCGCCGGCGCGCTGCACCAGCACATCGTAATCGAAAGCGTGCAGCGGTTCGCCCACGTCGAGCATGGCGTAATTGGTGGCGTCCACGATGTTGTTGATTGGGCGCATCCCGGCCAGGCGCAGACGGCGCTGCATCCAGTAGGGGCTTGGCCCAATCTCCACCCCCTGCGCCAGGCCCAGCACAAAGCGCGGGTTGAGTTCGGGAGTGCGAATGTCGATCAGCGCCCGGCCTTGGATGGCGGGGCCGTCCATCTGCACCCGGTAATCGGGTTCGTGCAGCGCCTGGCCGGTGAGGGCGGCGATCTCGCGGGCTACGCCCAGGTGGCTGAGGGCGCGGGCGATATTGGGCAAGATGGCGATGTCGATCACGGCGTCGCCCATGTAATCCACCAGCGGCGCGCCCACCGGGGCGTCATCGTCGAGGAAGATCACGCCATCGTGTTCGTCGGAAATGCCCAGCTCCTTCTCCGAGCAAACCATCGAATACGATTCGACGCCGCGGATCTTGGCGCGCTTCAGCGTGGTGAGTGTCAGCCCAGGTTGGTGGCCGTCGTAAATCCGCGCCCCTTCTTTGGCGTAGGCCACTTTGATGGGTTTAGGCAGCGGGCCAGCGCCCTTGTAGGGGTACAGGTTGGGCGCGCCGGTTAATACGGTGTGTGTGCGCAGGCCGTCGTCCAGTTGGCACAGCACCAGGCGGTCGGCGTTGGGGTGCGGGGCCACCTCGGTAATGGCGGCCACCACAATCGCCGCCGGATCCCAGGCCAGGCCCTCCATTTTGATCTCCGAGTGTTCGGGCACGGGCAGGCCCACAATTTGCACCCCTTCCACTTCCAGGCCGGCCATGGTCAATTCATGCACCAGCTTGGGCAGCGGCAGGGTAATATCCACATAATCTTTAAGCCACGAAAGAACCACTTTCATCTTTACAACTCCTGTCAATCCAGGCGCGGGCGTTTGCGCCGCACCGGGGGGTTCACGCACAAAATGCCGCTTAGAACTGCTCTAAGAAGCGCAGGTCGTTCATCCACAAATGGCGAATGTCTTCGATGTTGTGGCTCAACATGGCGATGCGCTCCGGCCCAAGGCCAAAGGCGAAGCCCATATAGCTAGTGGGGTCGTAGCCGCCGTTTTGCAGCACCACCGGATGCACCATGCCGCAGCCCAGGATTTCTAGCCAACCAGAGCCGCTGCACACCCCGCAGCCCTGCCCGCCGCACAGAAAACACTCCACGTCCATCTCGGCGGAAGGTTCCGTGAAGGGAAAATACGAGGCGCGGAAGCGAGTATGCACATTCTGCCCGAACATGCGCCGGGCAAAGTTGGTGAGCGTACCTTTCAGATCGCCCATGGTGATGTGTTCGCCAATCGCCAAACCTTCCACCTGGTTGAATTGGGTCTCTTTGCGGGCGCTGATCTGCTCATAGCGATAGCACATCCCGGGCAAGATCACCCGCACCGGGTTGGGGGCCAGCTCGCGCATCACGTGGATCTGCCCCGGCGAGGTGTGCGTGCGCAGCACCAAACCGGGGATGGTGGTGTGAAAGGTATCCCACATATCCCGCGCCGGGTGATGTTCGGGGATATTAAGCAGGGTGAAGTTATATTCATCGGTCTCGATTTCGCGTGAGCGATAGACCTGGAAGCCCATATCGCCAAACACGCGGTAAATGCGGCGCAAAGTGGCGGTGATGGGATGCAGCCGACCGCGCACCTGGGGGCGCCCCGGCAAGGTCACATCCAGGCGCTCGGCGCTCAGGTTGCGCAGCAAAACGGCCCGCTGCAATGCCTGGCTGCGCTGCTCGTAGGCGGTTTCGAGGGCGCGCTTGACTTCGTTGGCGCGCCGCCCAATGGCCGGGCGCTCTTCTTTTGAGAGCTTACCCAGGCCATCGAACACGGCTTGCAGGGGAGCGGTGCGCCCCATCACCGCCGAACGCCAGCGGGTGAGCGCGTCTTCATCCACGGCCAGTTCCAGGTCGGCCAGCGCCTGCCGTTCCAGTTGATTTAATTGATCCAACATACAACACCTTCTCCTATGGAAACAAAAATCCCGCCCCCAAAAAGGGACGGGAGCACAAGCCCGCGGTACCACCCTTGTTGGCGCGCCGGCTGCGGCTGCGCCCACTCTCGCCGGCGCCGGTCAAGCCGGCAGCGGCGTCCCCGGATAACGCTGGGGATGCGGCCCAGACTACTAAGCAGATGGTTCGCTCACCCTCCGCCATTCACCCAGGCGGCTCCGAAAGGAACTTCAGCCGCACTCCAGCCCGGCGGGGGTCTCAGTCAATGCCCACGCCTCCCTGTTGGTTTCGTCGCGGCCTACTTTCTTCCATCACAGCCGATCACAGGTCTATTATCCGCGAAACACGGCGAATGTCAAGGGAAGAATTGTGAGGCTCAGACAAAAGTTCGGACATGAGGGTGAACCAGGTTCTGGAAGGTAGCCAAAGCAGCCTTGAGCATCAAAGCTTTTTGTTCGTCGGAGAGCTTCCATTTTTGCTTTAGCAGGATAAACCGACCAGAATAGCGTTTCCATTTTTTACCCTTTTTGAGGGAAGGCGCTCCCGGGATGCGTTCTTTGTTATCCACTTGCTCATTCTCAGGGATGGGTTCGCCATAGAGCAGGTCGCGTAAGTCTTCGCCGACGAGCAGGCCGACCGTGAAGATCAACAATAAAAGTGCAACCATTTTCTCCATGTAGATTTGCTGTTTATTCATGAGTTTGGTCAAACCGAGCAAGCTTTTCAGGTCGCGGTAAGTTTCTTCGATTTTCATGCGGGCAAAGTAAATCTGCAAACCGCGCTTGGAGTGCAACCGGAGCGCCCGACCTCGCCGTCGACAGGGACAGAGGGCATGCAGTTAGGGCGCCCTCTGTTCGTCTTTTCGCCCCTGTCAATGGCCCAAAATGCAAAAAAACTCATTGCACTTCTCGAAAATTTGACTATCTATTAGCGGTGATGAGTACGCCTAATAGCATCATCCTCCAATTTTTGATAGTCGGGCAAGACCAAATCATCTCTAAAGTTTAATGGCCTCTGACTTAAACTAAAATGACGCAAATTTGTATTCATCAACAGTAGACTGAACATTAATTATTACATGAGCCAAATGCGATTGGCGAACTCATTGGGTGACAGGCCAGGAAAACTAATTCCCTGATGAGGTCTATCGTTGAATTCAGGCCGGAATTGCTCCAGGAGTCCCAGCAGTTCCTGGTCATTGCTCCAAGCATGGGTAGCTAACCACTCCTTCAGGGTCCGCACAAAGCGTTCTGCAATCCCATTCGACTGTGGTCGATGACGAGCAATCACCACATGCAGGAACGCCTCCTGGCGAGCCAGTTGCTGGAATACCTGAGCAGTGAAGTGCACGCCCCGATCGGAGATCAGGAATTGCAGTTGGCTGGGCAGGAGCGTGCGTAAGGCTGCAACGATCATTTCGGCGGTGACTGCCGAACCAGCCACGAACAATGGCAATCCCAAGCATTGCCGAGTGCAATTGTCGGTGATCACCAGAATCGCGATCCAGGCGGTGATGATCGGGACCGCCTGCATCCTTTCGCGCAGGTCAAGACGCTACTGGCGCCAGTGCTCATCTTCCTGATGACGTTGTTTGAGCGTGTGCCGCCGTTGGTCTCGGTGAGCCCGCCAGCGCTCCCTTTCGGCCTGGCGCATAGGCCGTTGCCGGCGCCGCTCCGCTTTGCTCAAGCCTCGCAAATCCGCTTCGGCTTGGCGATGTTGCTGACGGATGGTTTGCCAGGCGCTCTCTTCCTGGCTACGGCGAGCACGCATGGCGCACCGTTCCTGCCACAGTTGGGCTTCTTCTTGGCGCAGCAGGCGGATTTCGGCCTTCCGGGAAAGCGTTTCAGCGCCTGCGTCCGCCTGCTCTGGCTGGCTGGCCTGCGCAGAAGCAGCCACAAAACCCTGCATCGCTTCCGCATAAGAGAGCGACCGGTCTTCAAAGATGCGCCCTGGGTACTGGGCCTGGGTTTCATCTTTGAGGCGTTCGATCACCAAATGCCCCGAAGACCCACTCACGGCCGGAAGTTTGACTTCCGCTGCATGGCTGGCCGGAACAAAGCACAGGTCCACATTGAGCGCCTGTCCGGGTTCGTCGGCGGTGCGAACTACCGTTTGGAGGGTGTTTTTTTTCGACCGGGTTTTGCGGACTGCCACAGTCCGGCTTCTTCCAGGATCCGCCGCACCGTGTTTGGGCTGACCAGGGGAACCCAGTTGTTGGCTTTGGCGATTTCATCTGTAATGCGATGCTTGCCCCAGTCCTCATGTTGGTGGTGCAAATCAAGAACCTGCTGCTCTACCTCGGCCGAAATCCGACCATATCCCTTTTCTGGCCCTTTGGCCTGGTAGGTTTCCAGACCTGCATAACCGTCGCGGTCGAAGCGCGCCTTCCAGTAGTAAAACGTGCCACGCCCGACATGCGCTTTGCGGCAAGCTGCGGTTACATCGCCGCTCGCTTCCCAGGTCTCGAACAAGAGCTTCCGCTGTTGTGGGGTAGTAGGTGGAAAGTAAGTACGTTTTGGATTCGTGTCCTCATCTTACCATATTGTTCGAACTTGTGCTGACGAGTACACTTTTAAGCATTTTTCCTCAGTTCCTTACTTTAGTTTCGCCAAAATAAGATAAGCATTGGTTTCTCTGGTAGGATTGATGTGCAACCAACGATCCTGTAGGAGAATTCCAATGCTCAAGACCCTTTTTGGTCCGAACCATCCACGGGCATTTAGAGAATATTGCGGAACCCGTCCAGGCCTTCATCTCCAAAAAGCGCCCCGGGGACAAATACCCCAAGTACTCCGTCTGTACGGACACTACCCTGTCTGCACAGCAAACCTTGCGTTACTATCAGAAGCGCTGGCCGGTGGAGGTCGATAACATTTATCTCAAAGAAGGGCTTGGGTTAGGCGATTTTCGTCTGCAGAGCTTTGAAGCAGCCGAGAAGTGGTTTGCTGTGGTAGTCCTGGCGATCAACTATTTGCAGTTCCAGGCTGCCCAGGCTTACCTCAAATCTCGTACTCGCCAGCCCCTGGCTGACTTCATCCGCCACCACCGTCTGAAGCATTTGCAGTTCTTGCTGCGAACGGTGTTCAAGGAAGCCCGCCAATCTCAAGATGTGGATGCAATCCTGGAAAGTTCTTACCCGTTGCATCCAACTTGGTGACCTTAGCCTGGTAGGCTTGCTGAAAATGCAGATGATGTCAATAGAGGCCAACCTGCTTCCCAGCTTTGCTTTGTCTGCCGTCCGCCACCGAGGTGGCTCAAATGGCCGTTTTGGGGTCAGTTTTTAAGGTTCAATCGCCAACTTTGGCGAAACTACAGTTAGGAATATAATTCGTCAATTTCTTGCTTTCGCTTTAGAAATACCTTAATTGCATGTTCTTCCCGTTCAAGCAGATCATTCCTATGATGATCATCAAGAACAAGTTCTCGGTAACCGCATATTACACTATATCCAATCTCGTCATTATCAATAAAACGAAAATATGTTTCGACTGGCAAAAGCCCGTCCATTTCGGTAAACAATTCTGCTGGAAACCATGAAGGCAGCCCAGCCCGATCTGGAATTACTAAATAATGTGGGACATTATTAATAACACCCGTACTATAAACAGTATAAACGTCACCAACCTTGAGTGGAAAGTGAAGCAATGGGCTATCGTGGATAGATGATAAAGTTTTTTCCGATAACTCATTCCCTGAATTAAATTTACATTTAACCTTCAAGGCAACCTCCTGATTTCTCAACCTAATCACTTAAATTTGAAATCATCGAATAATCCAAGAGATGAATTGTAATTGAAATGAATCTCAACTCCATTTACATTTGCGGAATATTTTACCCATCCATCTGCTCCAGGCCATCTTGGATCAGTCATTTTCACTGGAATAGACTGACCCCAGGCTAATGGATCAGACATTGCTTGCTCCATCGCAAGTTGCTCATCTAGGTTATTTGGGATGACCCGCCCAGTATTACCTTTACCTGCAATAACGGGCGAATCCCCGCCAGTATCTGGGGCTCCTGATCCGCCTCCAATAATAATGGCTGCGAGTGCGCCCGCTATTCCTTTCGCTAAAGCATCCCACTTACTTATTTTCCCTTCGGCGGCACCCTCGGCTGCTGCCTGGAATGCAGCATTAGCATATAGCGCTCGGCCGGTATCGTCTAGTCCTGAATCATTAAGAAAGTTATATTCGGGATGATTTCTGGCATAGCCTAGCAGAGAGGCATCCATTCCATCTGTGTCGCCATACCCGCTATACATATCCATGATACAGGCAGGGCCAGAACTTGCACCCGAGCATCCGTTTTCGTTGGTGTCTCCTGCCATTTGATGCCCGCTCGGATCGATATAACGTAAAGCGTTGTTATTTACATAGGCGAATCTGTCCCATGCCTGAGTCCCCTGACTCTCGAGTGGTACATCTGTATCGGGTTGTACCCAGCGGCCTAGCGCGGGGTCGTACCATCTTGCGTTCATCCAGTACAAGGTAATATAACCGTCCTCGTACTGCCCGGTATAGCCCACCCTGGTCAGACTAATCGAAGTGCTCAGCCGCTTCTCGCCCCACGGTTTTTAAAGCTGGCGCTCGCCGGGCAGCAGCGCGCCGTAGGGGTCCACAAGTTTATTCGTGCTGCCCAGGTGGTCGGTGACGAAGTACACCGCCGCCTGGCCGCCGGTGCGCATGGCTAAGCGCGTCGCCCCGGCGTAATAATAGCTCACGCCCTCCCACACAGTCATGTTCAACGCGTGTCAAGAGCCGGTAATACCGGCGGAGTGGCAGAAAACTGAGGATGTTAAGGTTCCGGCCCCGAACGGCTGAGAGACGAGTCTTCCCTCGGCCGGGTTCAGGGTATAATCATCTCACCCCAAAAACGGAAGACGGACGGCTGGTTGGCAGACTGTGCTTTGCCCCGGTTCGTTCGTCTTTCAATTTTAGGAGTGTTTGCATATTGATTGACTAACAAACGTGGCTTTATCGACATTGGCAAAGAATAGGATCACATTTCCTTGGATTTAAATATTCGTATCGTAAAGGAGTAACCTATCCACTTTAACCACAACAGAGGTCCTCAATTGGTCAGAGTACTCTCTAAATTTACAGGAGATAAAAGAGCCAGCAATTTTTATCGTGCAAAAGCCATCTTTCGTAACATCCAATTCTCCACAAATAACTACTGACTCGTTTTCGCCTTGCCTGATCCATTCAATACCTTCAGCAGTTATAAAGATGTTTGTATCCCATAATAAATCTTCGCTTATAGCAAGTTCAACATCGTAAATCTGATCAATAACTGGATCATTACCCATCCATTCCCCTACTGCGTTACCTACGTTGGACACAAAGTGAACAAGGGCTTTTCGCCCAACTTCTGAACTAACAACATCAGTTATCTTGATCAACATGATGTTCACCTTCTACACTTTTATGAATTGGGTGCATTCCATTTGAGTTGGAGAAGCTGTCAACATGGCCTTTTTCACGCTCAAAACGGCTCCGATCAGTCAATTTCAACTCAAATGGAACATACCCTTATGAATTGTCTGTGTAACTTCCACAGCGTACAGATAGTGTGCAGTGAATAAGGATTGATATGAAACATAGTATTAATAACATTCCAAACGTTCGTTGCCGCATCGGTGTCAAGGGCGGAATAAAAAGGGTTCTGACCCACTTTGTGTGAAAGACCGCGTTACCTAGCAGAAGTAATTTGTTTTCATTGCTTAAAAGTGCGTTTTCGTCATGAATTTCGCCCAAAATCATGTGATTACCCGAAGCCGCAGCCATGATTCACACAAAGTGGGTCAGAACCCTTATATCACCGGCAATGACATCGCCTCGGCTAACAAGCGATTGAGTTTGGCGTTCTCAACTTCTAAGGCCTTGAGCCTCTTGGCGTCCTGGACACTCAAACCGCCATACTTCTGCTGCCAACGGTAGTAAGTGGCCGGGCTGATCTGGTGCTCCCGGCAGATATCTTCGATCTTTTTCCCTTGCCCCAAGGCTTCATCCGCCTGGTGCAAGAGCTGCACAATTTGTTCCGGTTTGCGTCGGTTCATAAGAGTTGCTCCTTTTTCGGGCGCTTGACTCTCATTTTACTTGGGTATAATTTTCATAGCATGTCATTACCCTTTTTCGTGTCCAGTTTTGGTTAGCCACTTAACTCATTGCTTTTTTTCGTTATTGGTCGGATATGCGAAAAACTCGGTTTTTATGCTTGGATAGTAATTATGATCCTAATTTCAGAACGTTACCTGGTAACCAGAACCTATGTTCTTACTTGATCTTTACACGATACGAGAACAAATTACTCTCTTCTTGGAGAGGCCCGTAATCTATCTGCCAAACAGAATTTGGGTCATTAGCAATGAGTTGAATAAAAATTACACATTGATTATTAACATCTGCTCGAGCTTCCTTTCCACCATTTGCTTCTGCAATTTCTAGTGCTTCCTCAACTGGAACATTTATATCGCTCAGATTTATAGAACTCCATTCTTCTATTACTGGGTATTTCTTAGCCTTTATCCACTCAATGCGACCTTCTTTGGGCACTAAATGAATAGTACGTAACAGTCTTGATTTCTCAGCACCAAGTGTGGAGACTTTAAACAAATCTATTGAAAATATTTGTGGGCCGTGCCCTATATCATGACAATCTAACCTAAAAAACATCAGGCTAATACCCCAATCCTGTAACGGCTCATGCCAAACTTGTTCGCTAAATGCTTCTGCTACTTTGAAAAAATCAGCCTGGCTCCAATCAACAGAAAACTCACTATTGCGCTGCGCTGGAATTTGTGTGCCTGCCAAAATAGTAAATACATCTAACTGCCCAATACTTATATCATTAAGAACCTTGTCGGGATGAAAAGTATAAGCACTCTGTGAATCGTCTGTTAAATTTTCCTGCTGACTCTCTGGTTCCAAATATTCCAGTAGGCTGCATGAAGATAAACTCGCAAGAATTACGAGAAGTGTTATAAGCAAAAAAGCTATTACA
Organism: uncultured Anaerolinea sp.; assembly: GCA_964531975.1. Taxonomy (GTDB): domain Bacteria; phylum Chloroflexota; class Anaerolineae; order Anaerolineales; family UBA4823; genus RBG-16-57-11. Next base: position 16,730 of record CAZHFU010000042.1, read on the forward strand.
ATGTTGTTACTTCGCTTCATATGACTTCTCATTTGTTCCCCATCCCAGTTTCATCATTTCAAATAGATCATCTTCAGTAATACCTTTGGGTAATTCCCACCCCAACAAGTAGAGAGCATATAGGTCTGTTGCGTATAAGTAAACCATATATCGAGTGTCAAAATTCTCCCGCCCGATAGCTCGAATGTCTGTATAGTTCTCTTTCCAGCCCCTAGTTTTAAAGAAAGCTTGCCAATTAATTTGACCATCTTTCATATAACGCTTGACAACCTGCTGCATAGCAACTTTGTCAAAGCCTGCGCCATTCTGCGCCATTGCAATGGCTACTAATTTGTCAAATGCGGTACATCCAGCACATTCTTGAACAACCGTATCGATTCTTGCTGCCATTGCTTCAATGGCTACATTTGCAAATCGTGGATCTCCTGAAACACCATACATTTGTTGATTGCTAATCTGCGCAATTCCCATTCCATGATTAGGACTGCCTGTATCTACATAATCGTAAGGAGTCAACCATTCGCTTTGTACAGCTAAAGCAGCCGCAACATCAATCCTATTATTTCCATTCAAGGTCATAGCTGCATATGCAGTCATAATACCTTTAGTGTCTGGAACCAGGCCGAAGGCATGAAGCGCGAAGCTGATTGCTAGTGGTGTTAAGAAAATTATAGGAAAGTGTCCGTCCGAATCTACATACTTGACAGAGTTGTTTCTGGTATAACTGTAACGATCCCAATCAAGTGAATTATAATAGTCAGGAATTACGTTATCCGGGCTAGTCCACCGGTTAAGATTCGCGTCATACCACCTCGCCTGGTAGAAGATCAAGCCGATCTCGGCCTGATTACATTAACTTCCAATCTCGATCTAAATTAGAGTATATTGCACTGGATCCCTCCTGGTGGTAATCTGGAAGCGAACGGCCAGGTTCAACCCCATTTCACCACCAGGAGGTATTGCCCATGTTACCAGAAATCGAGCAGTTTCAGAAATGGCTGCGCCGCAAGGCGCCGCAGTCCAGCACGCACATCCACTACACCAGCGATGTGCAGCTTTTCTTCGCCTGGCTGGATAAGCCGCCCGGCCAGGTCAAGGTGGTTGATGTGGACCATTTCATCGACCACGAACACAGCCAGGGCCATGCCCTGACCACGATCAACCGCCGGCTGGCTGCCCTGCGTTCCTTCTACCATTTCCTGGCCATTGAATTGAACGAGCCGCCCAAGAACCCGGTCATCCCGCGCCGCCATTTCATCCACATCGGCCAACAGTTGCCGCGCGATATCGAAGACCCGCTGGTAGCGCGCCTGTTTGCGGTCATCTCAGGGCCGAGGGACCGGGCGATGTTCCTGCTAATGTTAAGGTGCGGGCTCAGAGTGGGCGAGGTGCGCAATCTGTCACTCTCGGACCTGTACCTGGAGCCTGCTTTCGGCTGCCTGCCGCGCCTGTGGCTGCACGGCAAGGGCGGCGGGCAGCGGGTGGTGTACCTCTCGCCCCAGCCGCTGGCCGCCTTACGGGTGTGGCTGGCAGTGCGCCCGGAGAGCCAGGACGAGGCGGTATTTCTCAACCGCTTTGGCCGCCGGTTGAGCGTGACCGGCATCCAGAAACGTCTGGCGGGTTAGTGCCAGCAGGCCGGGCTGTGGGTTACCTGCCACCAACTGAGCCACACCTTTGGCCGCCACCTGACTGAGGCGCGCGTCCCGGTCACCACCATCCAGCGCCTGCTCGGGCATGCCCGGCTGCGTACCACCGAAGTCTACCTGCACATCTCCGACACCCAGGTGCAGGCCGATTATGAAACGGCCATGCAATCCGTCAGCCAGGCGCTGGCCGGGTGGGAGGCGCAGTCATGAGCCGGGCAAAGTCGGACGAAAAAGCGCCCTTCCCACTCAGGAACAGGCGGCCCAAAGACCCGGCGGTCAAAACCTTTGGCGCCTGGCCGGCCGAAAACCGGGCTTTCTTCATCGACTTCTGCGCCTGGCTGCAGGAAATCGGCTACAGCCCTTCGACAGCCAGGATCTACGGCGTGGCAGTCCGCCAGGCATTGGGCTACCTGGACCAACCCTGGGCGCAGATCGACCTGCAGCAAGACCTGCCGCGGGCCAGGCAGTATCTCGAGCAGCGCACCCACAGCCAGGCGACCCGGTTGAACTATGGCAATGGCCTGGCGCGGCTGGCCGAGTATCTGCGCCTGCGCACCCACCAACCGCCCCCGCCGCGCCCGGTCAACTGGGACTACTACCTGGCTGCTCTGCCGGAGTGGCTGCAGGCCGACCTGCCCGGTTTTATTCGCACCTGCGCCCGCAGTTGGAAGCCCGAGCGCCAGTACGAGCGGACCTACCAGGAACTCAGTGTGCTGTGTCAGCCGCTGCGCTGGATCGCGGCGCATTTCCCGCTGGCCTCCCCTGGCGCCCCAGGCCTGGTATGCCTACCTGGACGAGCGCCTGGAGGCCGGGATCAGCCCGGTGACGGCCAATCGCGAGCTGGCCGCCCTGAAAAGTCTGGCCTATTACTGGCGGGAGCAGGAGCGCCCGGTGAGCCCGCGCTTCCTGCAGGTCGATTTTCTGGACGAGGCCAAAAACCTGCCCAAAGACGCCCCACCCGAGCAGTTGAGCGCCCTGTTGCGGGCCATCCAGGCGGAAGCTACGCACTCCCACCCGGCCCGCCAGCGGTTGGGGCGCATGGACCTGGCCTGGGTGCTCTTGATGCTGCACGGGGGGCTGCGCACGGCGGAAGTGCGCACACTGCGTATGAGCCAGATCGACTGGGAGCGCCGCCGGCTGCGCCTGGAACAGGCCAAGGGGTTGAAAGACCGCCACGTTTTCCTCAGCCCGGAAGCCGTGCAGGCATTGCAGAGCTACATCGAAGTGCGCGGCCCAGCGGCGCGCCTGCCCGAGCAGGTCTTCCTGATCCGCCGCAGCCCGCTCACCCGCTCCTACTGTTATGAACGGTTGAAAACCTACGGCGAACGCTGCCAGGTGAACATCACCCCGCACCAACTTCGCCATTCCTGTGCGACGCTGTTACTCAACGCCGGTGCGCCGGTGTTGAGTGTGCAGAGCCTGCTGGGGCATAAGTGGGTCGATACCACGCTCGGCTATGCCCGGCTGTACGACGGCACGGTGGCGGCCGACTACTACGCCGCCATGCGTGGCGTGGAGCAGCGCCTGGCTTTGCCAGAAGACAACCTGGCGCAGCCGCCCGGCCTGGGCCACCTGCTGGCGCTGGTGGATGCGCTGCGCCAGACCGTGCTCAACGAAGAACAGACCGCCGCGCTGCGCACGCTGCGGGACGAGCTGCTAGCGCTGGCGGCCTGGGAGAAGCCAGTAGAGCCGGCGCACCTGCTCGGACCCGCGCTGCCTGGAGACAGGGATTGAGTTTTTCGCTTTTGGCCATTGCCAGGGCAGAAATGCGAAGAGCAGAGGGCGGCCAAACATCGCTCGACCCTCTGCCCTGGCAACGGCGCCGCCAGGCGCTCGAGTCGGTCTCCACCGGCGCTCTATCCTCCTGACGGCAAACTAATTTTACTTTATCATTGTTAAAGTGCGCTAGACAAGATTATAAAATTCAGTCTACGTTAGTCAAGAGTTGTTATTACAAGCTGATCCGGTTGCGGTAATTGGACTACCTTCGATAAATCTTCCCTAAAAATTTCAAGCTCATCCAGAAAACCATCAACTACATGTAGTAGAAAATGAATATTAACACTATCAAGATCTAATCCTTCAGCCTCTACAGGAATTGTCCATCGCACATCGGCTCTAAGACTATTATCTTGGGGCACCTCAAGCCCGATTGTTAGGCAATCCTTACACTCTTCAGTTACTTTAACCTTACTCGCTTGTATTCGCAGAGTTTGAGAACCTTGAAATTCGGCTGAAAGTAGACGTGAGAGTACATCTTGTTCAACCTTGGATAGCTCACGGGGTGGATTAATCTTGATGATTGTATGTGTTGTCATAGCTATTTTTTCGGAAAATAATATGTTCCAACATTTATGCTACCGTCTGGAAGTATCCATGCTCGGTACTCAATAGGTGCGCCTTCTACTGTTACTCTGCCCCAGAATGCTCCTGGTGGTCCTGATGAGGAATTAACTGCTGCTTGAACCTGGTCTGCTATTGCTGCCTCAACTTGTTTCGATGACAACCCTGAGCCTTCGAGGTGGCGTGCTCCATGACCAAATCTTACTACTACAACTACTGCTCCAACAATTAGAACCTCGTAGCAAGTATTAAATCCTTGGGTAGCCGCCCTTATGATTATGGAATTAGCTGAGCTACTGACATTGTCATAGCTGTAATCCTTCTGTCTAACAAATGCATTCGCCAAATTGTAAGTTTGGTCTATTGCTTTTTCGTAGGCTTCTAATACTGTTGCCTCTCCTTCATCGATTACACCATCTATTACGGCATCAGCATACGCTACTTCAGCAAAATGCACCGTAGAATAAAACTCATTGAACTTATCTCCATGTTTTCCATAGTCAGTGAAATACTTAAGGGTCTCATTCAAATGCTCTGATCCACTACCCTGAGAATCATCTTTCATAGAATGTCCTGTAGGATCAGAAAAGTTAACGGGTGAGTTATTAACGTAAGCGTAACGATCCCATGCTTGCGTTCCCTGGTTGGCAAGAGGTACAATCGGGTCAGGTTGAATCCAGCGTCCTAGCGCCAGATCATACCATCTTGAGCCGATCCAGTAGAGGTTAATGTAACTGTCGTCGTACTGCCCGGTATAGCCAACCCTCGTCAGACTGATCGAAGTGCTCAGCCGCTTCTCGCCCCACGGCTTGTAAAGCTGGCGCTCGCCGGCCAAGGGCGCGCCGTAGGGGTCCACAAGTTTATTCGTGCTCCCCAGGTGGTCGGTGACGAAGTACACCGCCGCCTGGCCGCCGGTGCGCATGGCTAGGCGCGTCGCCCCGGCGTAGTAATAGCTCACGCCATCGCCCGAAGTCACATTCCACTCAAAATAGCTGCCAACGAACACGGTGGTGGTCACGCCGGTAGTGGCATAGATACGCCGCCCGTCGCCATCATAGCCAAACTCGGCTTGGCCGCGCCGGTCACACCCACCAGGCGGTTGTTAGCCTGGGTGACCGAGAGTAAAATGCGATAGATTGTTAATGTGCTGCGCGTGAATCGGTAGTCGGATTATCATCGCGCCTGGTGGCGGGAGTCAACCGGAGCGCCAACCCCCGACCAATAACGGGGCAGAGGGTTGAGCGATGGTTGCTCACCCTCTGCTCATTGCTTTTTCCCCGTTATTGGTCGAAAATGTGAAAAACTCGGTTTTTGCTCGAATAAAATTATTACGTTAGTAAACAAGCGAATATTTACTCTTTTGTTTCAATCTTAGGATTACTGCTAAGTTCTGCCCCTAACAATTTAACAAAAAAACCGCTTAAGACAGATTGGGAAGATATTAATGCAAAGCAATGATTAGAGAGAGCCACCCAATCGGAATCAATTTCTGGATTACCAAAAACAATTTGTGCATAATTTTGATTTACATCCGTGGTAATCCTGACCGGTAACTCAAAATAATTGTTTTTCGAAGGCAAATCTATGAGCTCGATATCAGCCTCAAACATAGGATTCGGTATAGCTAAACCTGCGCTTTCAATCCATGCCTTACGACGGTATATACACTCAACATTCATAAGCAGATGATCAAGATCTGCGCTAAGAATGATTAGATTATTAACATTTACTGTGTATACCCGCTTCCTACGAATATTATTTTGAACGAACAGAATATTCCTCTCAATTTGAGGATCTCGGTAATAATATAACCGACCTCTTGCTGTCGCGTTGCGCAAGCCAATTTTTATTATTTCCATGCAAACCGCTCCTGACCCGTCAAGCCATAACTAATAGCCATAGTCATCCAACCAACCCATTGTCCAATTTGAAGATGCATTTCTCGTTTCCCAAACTGATATTACTGTACCATCTGTTGGATCAATTGCCATCGCAATACCTAGTTTAGGATCCCATCTTATAAATTGTCCTAATTCATCGGTAAACTTTTTACCATTCTGGTAAGCACCAAATGCCTGTTTCTCTGTTATACCCCAATCATCTAGCCGATCGAAAAAATGATCCGCAGTTTTAATCCCATTCTTTTCGAATACCCCAAAACCCGGATCTCCCTTTGAGCCTGTTTTATTGGCTAAGAGAGCTAAATTTCCACCTAACCCCATAGCTCCTTGCGCTGTTTGGGCCACCCCAACCACAGCTATAGCCGCCCCCGCCGTAGTTGTAGCAGCAGCGCCAAGGCAGGCCGTAACTCCACAAGCTACCACTGAACCCCCACTTGCTATAGCTGCTCCTCCCAGCAGATTATCAATACCCAGGATAATCGTGGCAGCATCAGCTACTACTCTTCCAGCTAACTCAGCTGTCGTCTCAGTGGCATCAACCCCTAAGTCCGCTTGAGCTTTGGGTGATACCCATCCAACATTTCGTAATGTAAATTCCCTGACGTATCCGGTTGAAAATTGACCAATAACATCCCAAAGACTATGCCCTGACGGATCATTAAAGCGGATAGGATTATTGTTCGCGTAAGCGTAACGATCTAGTGCTTGCGTACCTTGGGTTGCAAGAGGTACAATAGAGTCAGGGCTGGCCCACCGGCCAAGCTCCGCGTCATACCACCTCGCCTGGTAGAACATCAACCCGATCTCCGCCTGGTCGTACTGCCCGGTATAGCCAACCCTCGTCAGGCTAATCGAAGTATTCAATCGCTTCTCGCCCCACGGCTTATAAAGCTGCCGCTCGCCGGGCAGCAGCGCGCCGTAGGGGTCCACCATCTGATTGACGCTCCCCAGGTGGTCGGTGACGAAGTACATCGTTAACAGGAATCATGGCTTCCAACTGGCGTTCATGCCTCCGGTAACAATTTCCTGAGGCGCGCCTCCGTCTGAAGGAATCCTAAAAATGGTAAAATCGCGATAACACTCGGCTTTCTTACAGTCGAAATACGTGATCCATTTCCCGTCTGGCGACCAGCGGGGCGTAGGTGTCCAAGGAGAAAATGGATTGTGCCAGTCTCCAGACCAGAGCAATGTAGGATTCTCTCCTCCCGCTCCCATTGTATATATCCCATCACCCCTTACATAGGCGATTCTTGACCTGTCCGGAGACCAAACAGGATGAGTACCTTCGCCTAATTCCACGCTCTCTCCAGTTTTCAAATTAAGCTTCTGGATAATGTAATCCGGTGCATAGTAATAGTGTTCACTAAAACTATACAATAATTCTCCTCCAACCGGATCATAGGAAAAACCATATAAATGGAAATCTGGGCCATATTCTATAATTGTTTTATACTCACACGTGGCGAGATCAACTTGAAGGATTTCGTGCGCATTACTCACCAAAACCTCTGCCATGTTGTCGGGATTGCCAGTCCCTTCGATCATAAAAAACAGGTATCCCTGCGGTTTGCAAATCTTAAAGCTGCCTTTGTGGACGTTCCAATAAGCTGGGTAACCACTATCAATTGGCATTGGGGAGCTTGATAGCCCATAAATATAATTCCCATCCATCGACCACACCGGCCTGAAAAGCCGACTACGAAGGGAACTGCCTAAAGTCAGGATGGTGGAATCAGAGCCATCGGAATTAACAAAACCAAGTTGATTTGGATGGCTATATGGTATGTCATACACCATTTCCAAATCCGGGACAGGCTGCCTCCAGGTGGACATGCAGCCGGAGAGCAATAAAGTCATACAAAATAGGGTTACTAGTTTATTTTTCATCTGTAGTTGTGTATTGTCTCAATCCCAGAACCGCCGGGGGTGACAAAGCCCGGCGCCCAAGTATATTGCTCTTTTATAAGAGTCACCATGGATTTGGGCGGAATGAGTCGGTCATTCATCTCATTTCCCGAACCATTCTGCCATGTATCCGTAAACCCTTTACCATTCCCCCACCGTGAATCAATCATTTGTTCATCGACCACATCGTTAAAGGCCGGATCGAAGAATTGAAACTCTCCAGTAGCAGGATCATAACCCACTGCTAATATGGCATGTCCAACAGTTTTTGGTTCTGAAGAGGCAATACTCACTACAGTAGGAATGCCATTCTTTAGATTATTGAGTAATTCTTGGCGACTACCATTGTCAGAATATGTCGCAGTTATGCCAGGCGCCCCAAGCGCGCCGTTTATACCCTCTGCCTGAGCATCTGGTGTAACTCCTATGCCTACATAAGTCGATGGAAAAGTCATGTTAAGATTGGAAGCGGGAAATTTCTGCTGTTTTAGAATGCTTATACCCACGGCAAGCGAGGTCGGAGCGCACCTATTCCCGACCTGAAGCTGCAAATAAGACGGATCCCAGCCGGCAATGTACCAAGGCGTGTGTCCTGTGGGGTCACTGTATTTTAATGGATTCGAACGCACATATTGATATCGATCCCAGTCGAGTGCATTATAGTTGTCCGGTATAACCGTATCCGGACTGGCCCACCGACTAAGATTCGCGTCATACCACCTCGCCTGGTAGAACATCAACCCGATCTCCGCCTGGTCGTACTGCCCGGTATAGCCAACCATCGTCAGACTGATCGAAGTGCTCAGCCGCTTCTCGCCCCACGGCATGTAAAGCTGTCGCTCGCCGGTCAGAGGCGCGCCGTAGGGGTCCACAAGTTTATTCGTGCTCCCCAGGTGGTCGGCGACGAAGAACACCGCCGCCTGGCCGCCGGTGCGCATGGCTAAGCGGGTCGCCCCGG
>CAZHFU010000043.1:0-24558 GCA_964531975.1 uncultured Anaerolinea sp.
TGGTTAGATATTGCCGAACGCATGCTCCCCACCGTGCCCCGCCTCACCCGCCTGGCGCAAGACCTCAAAGCCGAAGGCTACACCCACGCCCTGCTGTTGGGCATGGGCGGGTCGAGCCTGGCCCCCGAAGTGCTGCGCAAGACCTTTGGTGTTAAGCACGGGGCGCTGGATTTGCACATCCTCGATAGCACCGACCCGGCCGTGGTGCTGCGCTACACGCGCCTGCTTGACCCCTCCCGCACCCTGTTTATCGTCTCCACAAAATCGGGCGGCACGGTCGAGACCTTGTCGTTCTTCCGCTACTTTTACAACTGGACCGCGGCGGTGTTAGGCCTGGCCGAGGCTGGCAAGCACTTTATCGCCATCACCGACCCCGGCAGCGGCCTGGTAGATGTGGCCGCCCAGCATCATTTTCGAGATACCTTTATCAATGACCCCAACATTGGCGGGCGCTATTCAGCCCTGTCGTTCTTCGGCATGGTTCCGGCGGCGCTCACCGGGTTAGATGTGGCGCGCTTGTTGAACTCGGCAGTGCACATGGCGCAGCTTTGCGCCCAAACCCCCGCCCAGGAAAACCCAGCCGCTCAGCTTGGCGTCATCATGGGCGAACTGGCTAACGCCCAGCGCGATAAACTCACCTTCATCACCTCCCCGGCCATCTGCAGCTTTGGCGATTGGGTGGAGCAGCTCATCGCCGAAAGCACTGGCAAGCAAAACGCCGCCGGGCAGGGTGTGGGCATTCTGCCAGTGGTTGGCGGGGCGGTGGTTGACCCGTCGCTCTACGCCGGCGACCGGCTGTTTGTCTATCTGCGCCTGGCTGGCGATCATACCCACGATCTGAGCCTGATTGCATTGGAAGACGCCGGCCAGCCCGTGGTGGATGTGGAAGTGGCCGATTTGTACGACCTGGGCGGGCAGTTCTACCTGTGGGAATTGGCAATCGCCATCGCCGGCGCACGCATGGGCATTCAGCCTTTCGACCAACCCAACGTGGAAGCTGCCAAGGTGCAGGCGCGCAAAGTGGCGGACGATTACCGCGAACAGGGCCGCCTGCCCGAACCCAAGCCCACTTTGCAAAGTGAGCAGGTGAGCGTATATGGCGCCGCGCACGACGCCCCGGTCGAGAACTTGGGCGACGCATGGCGGGTTTTCTTAGACGGCCTTCAGCCCGGCGATTACCTGGCGGTGCAGGCTTATCTGCCCGCCGGCGAAGACCTGGACGCCTCGCTCCTGGCGCTGCGTGGCAGACTGCTCCGCCGCACCCGCCTGGCCGTCACCACTGGTTACGGGCCGCGCTTCTTGCACTCCACCGGCCAACTGCATAAGGGCGACGCTGGTCGCGGGCGCTTTATCCAGATCACCCACGATCACCCGCTCGACGCCGCCATTCCGGAGCAAGCCGGGCAGTTTGCCTCTGCCATGAGCTTTGGCGTACTCGAACTGGCTCAGGCTCTCGGCGACCGCCAGGCCCTGGAAAGCGCCGGGCGCAAGGTGCTGCGCTTCCATATCACCGGCGATGTGCTGGTGGGGCTGGAACGGATTATTGCCGCTCTGCCTTAGGCCGTGCTTATCCACCCTGGCGCAGAGCGAGCACCGCCTGCGCCAGGGTGGAAATATGGGGGGTAAGGAGGTGGGTTTATGAGTCAACCAACGACCATTGTCATTTTCGGCGCGACCGGCGATCTCACCGCCCGCAAGCTGTCTCCGGCGCTGTTGAATCTCTATCGGAAAGGCCGCCTGCCCGAATCGCTGAACATCATTGGCGTGGCGCGTCGGCCCCTGAGCGACGAAGCATTCCGCGCCTATCTTACCGAGCATATCCAAGAAGTTTCGCCGCCGGGTTTCGATGCCGCTCTGTGGAAGAAATTCGTTAAGCTGTGGCATTATACGGCGGCTGATTTCAGCCGGCCCGAAGATTTCGCCGCGCTGCCCGAAGCCTTCGACCGCATCGACCAGGGCCAGGCCACGCGCTTGTATTACCTGGCCACTGGCCCTAACTTCTTCCAACCCATCATCCAGAACCTGGGCCAGAATAAACTGGCGCGGCCCTCGTCAAAAGCCCCGCAAGACGCCGGCTGCCGCATTGTGATCGAGAAACCCTTTGGGCGCGACCTGGCTTCGGCCCAGGCGCTTAACGCCGCCGCCCACCAGGTCTTTCAAGAATCGCAAATTTACCGGATCGATCACTACCTGGGCAAAGAAACCGCCCAGAACATCTTGTTCTTACGCTTTGCCAACTCCATTTTTGAGCCGCTGTGGAACCGTAATTACATTAATAATGTTCAAATCAGTGTGACCGAGACGGTGGATGTGGAGGAGCGGGCCGAATATTACGATGAAGCCGGTGTGCTGCGCGATATGTTCCAAAATCATTTGCTGCAGCTGCTCAATCTCACCGCGCTTGAGCCGCCATCGTCGTTTGACGCCGACGACCTGCGCAACGAAAAGGTCAAGGTGTTGAAGGCTGTCCGTCCGATTGACATGAAAGATGTGGTGGTGGGGCAGTACCAGGGCTATTGCGATCTGCCCGCGGTGAAGCGCGGCTCGCGCACTCCCACCTATGCCGCGCTGCGTCTGTATATCAACAATTGGCGCTGGATGGGCGTGCCTTTCTACCTGCGCTCGGGTAAGGCGCTCAAGCATAAGGTTTCGCAAATTACCATTGAGTTCAAATGTCCACCCAAGGTGATGTTTGCCGGCGTGTACGACCAGGATTTTAAGCCCAATATCCTCACCCTGCGCATCCAGCCCGACGAAGGGGTGCGCCTGAGTTTCGAGGTCAAGCAGCCGGATACATTCCAGAACACCACCGAGGCGGTGATGGACTTCAACTATCGCGACCTGTTTAATAAAGAAAGCTTACCCGAAGCCTATGAACGTCTGCTGCTAGACGCGATCAAGGGTGACGCGTCTTTATTCTCCCGGCATGATGAGATTGAACAAGCCTGGCGGCTAATCGACCCGGTGATTAGCCGCGTCGAAGCGGGCAAGGGGGTGCGGGTCTACCGCTATGAGCGCGGCAGTTGGGGGCCAAAACAAGCCGATAAATTAATGGAACAGGATGGGCGCAGCTGGCACTTGTGTTGCACCGATGACTAAACCAGTGCAAGGCAGTCTGTTTCCCGAAGCCGCCCCGGCGATTGAAGCTGCCGCCCAGGGTGTCATTTCCGCCGCCGCTCAGGCTATCGCCGCGCGGGGGGTTTTCCACCTGGGGCTTTCGGGCGGCTCCACGCCGCTGGCCCTGTTCCATCGCCTGGCGCAGTCGCCCCAATCGGTGAACTGGGCCGCTGTGCAACTGTGGTGGGCCGATGAGCGCTGCGTGCCTCCCGACCATGCCGATAGTAACTACGCCGCCGCCTATTCCGCGCTGCTGCAGTACGTGGCCCCCCAGGCGGTGCATCGCATTTTGGGCGAACGCGGGCGTGTTGATGGCGCTAACCTATATGAAGAAGCGCTGCGCCAAGGCTTGCCCTCCGGCGAGATGGATCTGCTGCTGCTGGGCATGGGTGATGATGGGCACACTGCCAGCCTGTTCCCCGGCGCGCCGGCGCTGGATGAGATGCAGCGTTGGGCGATAGCTGTTTTGCACCGCGCCCCGCCCAAACCCTTACTAGACCGGGTGAGTCTCACCTTGCCGATCATCAATCGCAGCCGGCATGCGCTGTTTTTGGTAGGCGGGCAGGCCAAGCGGGCGGTGTTAGAAGAAGTCCTCCGCCACCCAGGGCCGCGTTCGCCCTACCCGGCCGGGCGGGTGCAAGCGCCGCGTGTGACATGGCTGGTTTATGATATGCCCGGCCTGAAAATTTTAGCCAATGATCCCGGTGAGCAATCCCTACCTCAGGTATAATGGAACCCTAGGCTGTTCAAGGAGTTTCCTATGCAAACCGTGATTGAAGATTTCTATCTGCTGAATATTCATGAAGAAAAAGGCACTGTCGTCAAATCGGCTGAAGGGGTGCTTCGATATGGCCTGGCGGGGGCCTTGTTGGCAGAGTTGGCCTTGCAAAACCGCCTGCAAGTGGAAAGCAAGCATCACATGGTGATCTTGGATGAGACCCCCACCGGAGACCCCTTGCTAGATGCAGCCTTGCAAGCCATCCTGCAAGCGGATGGCCCTCAGAAGGTGGGCGCATGGGTTAAATCGCTGAGCAAAGGCAGCAGCGAACTGCGCGAGCGTCTTTCCGAACGGCTGGTGAAAGCGGGCGTAGCCACCCAAGACGATACCCGCCTGCTGTGGGTTACGCCTTACCCAGCTGGCGATCAGAGCGCCGCCGCCACCGCCCGCTATTGGCTCAAGCATAATCTGCGCGCCGGGGTGCTGGCCTCTTATGAAACCAGCCTTCGCAAACTCACCGTGCTGCTGTTGGCGCAATCGTGCGATCTGCTCAACCTGGTCTTTACTAAAGATGAGCGCAAGCTCGCCCAGCGGCGCATCTACGAGCAGATGATGAGCGAAGGCATCCGCAGCCCGGTGGTGCAAACCCTGCAAGAGATTGGCGAGGCGGTCGAATCGCTGGTTTCGGCGGATTAGGCGCAGCGATCCGCCTGGATGTAAGAACAAAAAAAATGCTGTGGGCGGTTTCTGGCAGCCCACAGCATTTTCTATTAAGCAGCTAACCAGGATAAACCGTTTTCGGCAGGTTGCCGCCTACGGTTACCGGGTGGCTATGGCTGCTCTCCCACCAGGTAGTAACGCAGGTTCATCTTTCCCGCAGTTAAGTTGGCGGTCACATATGCGCCGTCGAAAGAAAACTCTGGCAGCAAAGTCATATCCACCAGGGTGGGGGCGGCTTGCGGCGCACTGGGGGAGAGGGAGATGCCGCGCGTGGCGCAGCCTAACAGCTCCACTTCTTCGGTGGGGATGGAAGGCGTCCAGGCGCACACCTTCAGCTGGTCGGAAGCGTCGATCAGGCTGGTGACCACCATCGAGCCGCCTAACACCGCGTCGATGGCGATATCCTTGGCGGGCAGGGCGTTGGCCGCGGCATTGGCGCCGATGTAATCGGGAGTGAAGATCTTGCGGTAGCCGTAGTCGAACACGTTATAAGCGTCGTTCCAACGATTGATGGTGGGCTGCCCCTGGGGGTTGAGCAGATTCAACACCAGGGTGCGCTCCAATCGGGTGGCTTGAGTTGTGAGGCAGCCGCCCGAGGTGCAGTAAGATACGCCCGTCCCGCACGCGAAACCCAGGCTGCCGCCTTTCCAGCTCTCTAACCCCGGATACAAACTGGTGACGTTGCGGGTCATATTATGGCACAGCGGGTCGCCATTGCTATCTTCACCACAGGTAAAGATTGACTCAATGCCCAGGAAATGCTGGAAATCGGGGTCTTGGTAGGCCGCCAACCACAGCTTCACCTGGTCGGCGGGGTTAGAAGCGCAGCCGCCCCAACCGTCGCAGTAGGTGGTGTTCGACAGCCCCAGGTCTGCGGCCATATCGTTCATCAACGTGGTGAAATTAGCCACGCTGCCGCCCACGTATTCGGCGATGGCGTAACCGGCGTCGTTGCCGGAATTAATCATCAACCCGTAGAGCAGGTCGCGCAGCGATATTTTCTCGCCCGCTGCCAGGTTCATGCAGCTGCCGCACTTCGATGGCGCCGCCGCCGGGACGGTCACGATGTCGCTCAGGTCTACGTTGCCCTTGTCCACCTCATCCAGGGTGACGATCACGGTCATGATCTTGGTTACAGAAGCGATAATTTGGTTGGTATAACCGGCTGCCGGCCACTGATATACTACCGATCCGTTGAGAATGGAAGCATCGGACAGCTGTCCTTGGAACGCCCCCACCACAGGATTTGGGATGCTTACGCCGTAATCGTTATCGGTGTCTAGCCCGGCTTCACTAATGTTATAGGGAATATAGGTGCAGCCTTCATCGGTACAGGTCAGGCGTTGGTTAGCCATGGTGTTCATAGAAGTCAGGGAGCCGTTGACGGAGGCCGATGCCATCATAAACCCGGTTTTATTAAGCGGGCTAAGCGCGCTTTGAGCGGCGCTCACCACGAATGGGTTCGCGCCACGTATATCCACGCCAGTGCGGCCTGTGCCGTCATCGCCTGTGCCCAGGAAGAAGGGCTTGCCTTGCGGGTTCAAGAACCATGAATAGACCATGGCCTTGCCGGCGGCATTGAAGAAACCAACCACAAAATGATGGCCGGTCCAATCATCGCCTTCTTGATAGATAGCTTGCAAAGGTGAATCGCTGCGTGGGTTGCCCCAATCGCCGCTGTCTTGTTGGCCGCTAATTACGCCGGTGGTAGCGTTTACCAACCAGCTAACCAGGCGCAGCTTGCCGGCCGAGGTAAGAACTGGTGTGGCGAGTTGGTATGCAAGCGTTTGGCCGGAGCCGTCTTTGATCTGCCGGTAGGTCACGGCAAAATCCTTAACGGTTACGCCGGCATTCTGACCGTAGCCGCGTTTGCTAAGCTGGGTGAACACGCCGTTTTTGTCCACCTGCCAGGTGGTCAACCACAGGTTGCCGTCGTAGCCCACGCTGCCGCTGACCAAAGTATGATACTGACCAGCAAATGTATCCGGGATTAGCGTGAGCAGCTGAACATGATGACCGGCGACGCCGGGCGTCTCGTGCAGAAAGACCGGAGGCGTATTTTGATAATTTACCCGCCAGCTGGAGAGTACAAAGTTGGCTCCGCTTCCGGCGGCGGTAACCACCACGGGCTTATCCCCTCCAAAAGGCGACCCGCCGATAAAGGCCACATCGGTTTCGTTGGGCTTGCCAGGCGGCAGGGCAACCGGTAGGCCGCTGCGCTTCATCACGGGCAAAAACAGCACGTGGGTGGTCTCTTCGATATCGTCAAACTCGGCAGCCGCCAGGACGGGCGGCGGCAGAATGTCGGGTAAAACCGGCGCCCCTTCCAGGCGGAAATCTTCGGTTTCGCCAAAGTTATACCCTCCCGCTGCCCCGCGGCCATCGGCGTTAGGAGCGGGCGCATCGCTTAGCGAAACGCGCAACCATAAGTCCTTATCAGACATGGCGTTAGCGGCCACAAAGGCCGTGGTGGTGAAAACCTGCTGTTCGCCCACCTGGGTAATGGTGATGACCTGGTTCTGCACCGCCCACTCTGAGATGACCGTCGAGCATTGGCTGGTGAGGCTTTGTCCCCAATCGCCGCTGCGATCCCAATCCACCCACAAATTCAAATAGGCGTTTGTTCCTGCGCTAAGGTCGCGGGCGGAGGTTACTTGCACCGGCAGCTGGTAAACCTGGCATGCCTCAAAGCCGGCCGGCAAGTTCAGGCCGTTATCTTGCTGGTCGCGGTCGTCTTCACCGGTGGCAGGTGAGATATTGCTGAAGCCATCCTCGTCTGCGCTGCTTTCAGGGTCGTTTTCGCCGCTGTAGCTGCGCCCCAGCCAATACGCCGGGGTGGTATTGAGATGCAGCGGGCCAAGGGGGGCGGCGTTGAGCGCGGTGGGGAAGTTTGCTGTTACGCCTGGATAAGCAAACATCGCTGCGCCGGCCGAGTTGGTGCTATCGGGGGCGTCGCCGGCGTCGGCGGTGGAGGCGACAACTTGCGCGCTCGCCGTTATATCGGGCGACCAGGCTGGACTTAACAGCATAGCCAACAGTAATATCACACTAAGGGTCTTGTTTCGTAACATGGCTGCTCCTTCTGCTAGTACCTATCAACAATACAAAGGATATTTGATAGGCGCAATCATACCCAGCAGCCATGCTGCGGTCATTAGGGTAAACCCTACTATTTGGACTGATTGTGTCGCTTTATTACCCAGGCAGCCAATTCTGTGCGGTTGTTGAGCTGCAGCTTGCGCAGAATGCTGGTGATATGCTTTTCCACAGTTTTAATCACCACCACCTGCTCGGCGGCAATTTGCTCGTTGCTCTTACCCTGCGCTACCAGCAGGGCGATCTTGAACTCGGCGCGCGTAAGCGTCGTTTCACCGGCGGCGCCCGCTGCGCCGAAGTCAGCGGATGCTCGGCCCTCCTGCGCCATGCCGGCCGGGTCACTACTCTCATCCAACGCGTCGTCCCAGGGTGTTTTTGGGAAGCTATAGCCGTGCTTCTCTTGCGCCGCTTCCAGGGCGGTATTCAGGGCGTCATCTATAGGGGTTTCCATAACCATGTCGAAAGCTTCCGGCAGCCGCATATGCTTCCCTTCGGCCAGGCAAGCCGCCCAACGGCGCGGCCCAAGCGCCTGGATCAGGTTGGTTTGCACGGCCTCGCCCAGGGTTTGCAAATCGGGCCAGCGTTGGGAGTTGGATTCTTGGCGCAAGCGTAAAGCGACCCCGAATATTTTTGCACAAGACGCCGCGATGGTCGGCCTGGCAGCCGCCGCCGCCGAAGGAAGCGCGCTCCCTCGAGCCAGACCCAGGCCGTCGTAAATGCGGGCCAGTACAATTTTACTGCCGATTTCATGCGCAAGCGGCAGCACTGCCTGGTACTGCTGAGCCGCTGCTTGCACCTGGCCCTGTACCAGCGCCAGGGCGGCCAATTGCGCCAACACATTGACCAACATATATTCATTCTCGTGCCGGCGGCATAAGCCCATTGTTTCTTCATATAAATTGTGGGCTTCATCGAAGCGGCCTTCCCGCCGCGCCAGGTCGCCCAGGTTTAGATGGCTGATGCACTGCAAAAGCGGCGCGCCGCTTTCTTGGGTTAATTCTAACGCCGCCTGGTAATGTTGGCGCGCCGTCTCATATTCGCGCCGCTCTTCAAACAAAACCCCCAGGTTGTTGAGCGCCTGCGCCTGGCGAAACCGGCTGCCGCTGCGGCGCGCGAACGCCAGCGATTGTTGATAGAGCGCCTCGGCCTGTTCGATATGACCGATATTGTTAAAGTATATCGCCAGGTTTCCCAGGGTGGCGGCTATGCCTTCTTCATTATTAACACTTCTAAATAAAGCCAGGCCGGTGAGATGATGATGGGCCGACTGCACAAAGTCGGATCGCTCCCAGCTGAGGGTTCCCAGGGTGGAATACGCCTGCGCCAAACTGGCCCTGTCCACCGGTTCGGGAGACGCCTCAGCCCGCGCCACCAGGTGAGTGAGCAGGTCATACCCATCGGTGGCGTGTCCGCGCAGCAGCCAAAAAAACTCCAGCTCGCCGGCCAGCTTCAAACTGCTGCGCCACAGGCGCGGATCGGGGGAGTGGGCGGCGCTGCGGGCCGCGGTGTGCATATTGTCATAATCGGCCTGCAAGGCGTTCAGGTAGCGGGTTTGATCTGGGCCTTGCAAGTGGGCACGCCAGGCGCTCACCAGCCCGGCGAAGGCCACGCACATTTCTCCCAGCACGGCCGCTCGCCCGCCGGTCGCGTCGAGCTGCTCCAAAGCGAATTGGCGCACAGTTTCTAACATGCCGAAGCGGGGTTCTCCCGCTTCGTCCAGCGGCAGCAGCAGGTTTTTCTCCACCAGGGCGGCCAGGTGCTGCATGGCGCTAAGCTCGTCCAGCGCCGCCGCTTGGGCGAAGATGGGCAGGTTAAAGGCGGCTGGAAAAGCGGCGGCGCAGCCTAACACCTGCTGCTGCGCCGGACTCAACAATGTATAACTCCACCCGATGGCCGCGCGCAGCGTTTGTTGGCGGGCGGGCAAGTCACGCTCGCCGCCGGACAGGATATTCAGCATGGGGTTGGTTTGTAACCGCTCCAGCAGGGCGTGTGGGGTGAAAACTCGGCTCCATCGGGCGGCTAATTCCAGCGCCAGGGGCAAACCGTCTAGCCGCCGGCAAATTTCGGCCACCGCGGCGGCATTCTCGGCGGTGAGCTGAAAATTAGCATTGGCGCTTTTACACTGCTGCACAAATAATTCGGCGGCGGGCGAATGGGCTACATCCGCCTTTGCGCCCGATTTTGGCAGCGATAGCGGCGGCGCTGGCATAATATGTTCGCCGCGTAAGCGCAAAGCTTCGCGGCTGGTCGCCAGGATGTGCAAATGCGGGCAACCGTCGAGCAGCGCGGCCACCTGCGGGGCGGCCTGCTCCGCCAGGTGTTCCAGGTTGTCTAAAATGAGCAGCAGGCGGCGCTCTGCCAGAAAGTCGATCAGGCTGTCGGTTTGCAGCCAGGATTTGCGGGCATCGGCGGCGCGGATCGCCTGGACGATGGCATCGGGGATTTCGTGGGCGTGAAGCAGCGGGGCCAGGTTGACGAAAATCACCCCGCCGGAGAAAAAGGGGCGCGCCTTCCAGGCCACATGCAGCGCCAGGGTGGTCTTACCCGCCCCGCCTATGCCGGAGATGGTGACCAGGCGGGGCTGGTCGGCGCGCAGCAGAGCCAGCAGCGCGGCGCTCTCATTGGCGCGCCCCAGCAGCCGGACGCGCTCGGCCGGCAGGTGCGCCAGAGCGGCCGGCGCGCCGGTGTGCGACAGGCCGGGCTGCTGGGAGGCATAGTGCGCCTTCGCTCCGCCGGCGGAGAGATCGCCGCTGGGCGGCAGGAAGGGAGAGGAGGGTAATGAACCAGGCATGTTGGCGGCTGCTAATAGCGGGCGGCATTATACATATTGGTGCTGGTGCGGCGGAATATGACTTTTTCTTGGGTGGCCGGGTGGGGGTTGGCGGCGTCGTTGGTGAGCAGGCGCAGCGCCCAGCCGGGGCCGGGTTGCGCCAGCGTCACGCCTTCGACGCGGCGGTCGCCCAGCAGGTCGAAGGCGTACAGCATCGAACCGGGCAGCTGATCGAGCTTGCGCCCCCAACCGTCCAACACATCGATGTGGTCGGGTTGATTGACGAACACTTCGGCCAGGCCGTCGCCGGTCCAATCGCCCAGGCTAAGGCCCACCCCGGCCGGCAGGTGGGCGGGGGGCGCAGCCGGGTAGCGCCACAGCGGCGCGCCGGCGGCGTCGAAGGCGTGCAAGCGCCCGCGCCCGGCCTCGAACACCACGCCTTGCAGCCCTGGCAGATCGGGTCGCAGCTTGCCCACTTGCAAGGCGTGGCAATCGACCCATTCGGGATGGCTCCACAGCAGCCGGCCGGCCAGGTCGAAGCAGGCGGCTGCGGCGCTGAACAGCAGGCGCGGCGGGCCGCCGTCTTCCAGGGGCTGCATGCGCACACCCCCCACCCCGGCGGGGCGCATCCACGCCGGCGCATCGGGGGCCACCCACAGTGTGCGCCCATCATGATCGAGCAGGCGCGACCCCGCCAGGAACTCATCCTTATCGTCGCCGTCAATATCCCAGGCGAACGGGGTATAGCTCATCGTTGGGTGGGCGCGTCCGCTCTCGCTGCGCAGATCACGCTGCCACAGCAGGTTCAGATCACCGTCCAGCGCGGCGATCCCCAGGCCGTCCCACGCGGCCATGATGGCCTGCGGATACTTCGTGCCGGTGAGATGCACAGCCTGGAGCGAGACCCTGCGCCCTAAGCCGGCCAAATCGGCCAGTGGAAACGGGATGGAGCGCAGCAGACGGCCCTGGCGCGCGTCCACCATGCACAAGTGCAGCCGGCCCTGAATGTGGCGGGCGCAAATCAACTCCGGGCGTCCGTCGCGATCCAGGTCAAGGACGGCGAAGCTCGAATCGCCGCGCACCCCCGCCGCCGCGACAGGCGCATCGTCGTAATATTCCCAAATCAGCCCCCCATCCTGGCAAAAGGCGGCTTGCTGCTCGGCCCCGCGCGTCCACAGCCACTCAATTTCACCATCGCCGTCCAGGTCGGCGAAGCGAAAATCCATGTCCTGGTGGTGGAAGGGTTCGGATAACGGCAGCGGATAGGTGTGAATGGTTAACGACATAAGACGGCAGCAGCTGCAAGGTAAGAATAGAATCGATTCTACCCTATATTTGATTCTTTATTGACCCACGCAAGGCAGGGGTATTCGCTATAACACCATCCTGGCCCAATCCGAAATCTTCGGCCAACTTTATCGAACGCTCCAGTTTGGCCCAGCGTGCCATCCCCGGTTTGTGCTTTTTTGCCTTTTTTGGATCAGGGTTCGCTTGCGGCCTTCCAGACAACCCGACAACACCGATTATTTCGCCCGAAACCTTGCGGATTGCCATTTAGCCGGGTGGGGAGGTAAGTTTGGTAAAGCCACCAACCTGGGTAGTTTTAAACCCACATGCAAATCTGCTGTTATAATCCCCGCTTATGGCTGTTACGTTACGCAACCAACACAACCCACAACATACCCTGACGCTTACCACCCAGACGTGGATCTCGCTGCTCGACCTGGCCGAAGCCTATGACTTTCGTCCCCTGGGCAGTATGGCGCCTGGCGAATGGGGCTGGGGTTTTCCAGGTTCCCCCGCCTATGATCCGGCGGGGATCGCTTCGATCTCTTTAAAGGATGACGATGAGTCGCCAGAGGTTTACGGCGGCGGCCTGCCCGTAAGTTGGGAAGACGCTCTGCACCTGGCCGAGGCGCTTGAAGCAGCGTTCTTAGATTACGAACCGCTGCGTGTTCCGGCCTCGTTTTACCTGTTTGAAAGTGATATCGAACATCTGCGTCTGCGCCCGGCCGTGGGGACGATTAACACCACCGCCGAGTTTTGCCGCTTAGGAGCTTTTGTTTTGGAAACATCTACCGACCATACGCCTCGTAGATTGAAAGGCGGCTGATTTGCCAAAAGTAAGAACTCAATTTGTCTGCCAGAACTGCGGTCGCGTGAGCGTGCGCGAAATGGGCCGTTGCCCGCAGTGTGGGGCCTATAACAGCATGGCCGAAGAGGTGGTGCAAGCCAGCGCCCCACCGGCCGCGGTTCACGCCGGACGCGGCGGCGGTCTGCGCTCGACCCCGCGCCGCCTGGACGAGATTACCGGCGACGTGGAAGAGCGCTTGCCCATGCACATGGGAGAATTCTCTCGTGTGTTGGGCGGCGGCATCGTGCCCGGCTCGGTCGTGCTCATTGGCGGCGACCCCGGCATCGGCAAGTCCACCTTGCTGCTGCAAGTGGCCCTCGAAATGGCCCGCAACCTCACCGTGCTGTACGTCTCTGGCGAAGAATCGGAACGCCAGATCAAAATGCGCGCCTTGCGCCTGCTGCGCGGCGAAGGCGCCGAAGGCGACATGCCCGAACGCCTGCTGCTCGTTACCGAAACCAGTCTATCGATCATCTTTGAACATGTTCAAGAAGTGCAGCCGGGCTTGCTGATTATCGATTCGATGCAGACCACCTATATGCCCGAGCTAGAGACCTCCGCCGGTTCCGTCACCCAGGTGCGCGAGACGGCCTCGCGCCTGCGGGAGCTGGCGAAATCGAGCGGGCTGGCGGTGTTCATCATTGGTCATGTCACCAAAGAAGGCAACCTGGCCGGGCCGCGCATCCTGGAACATATCGTCGATACCGTGCTGTACCTGGAAGGTGATCGCTTCCAGTCCTACCGCCTGCTGCGTTCCGTCAAAAATCGCTTCGGGGCCACTTCCGAAGTGGGCGTGTTCGAGATGCGCGAGCGCGGCCTGGTGGAGGTGAACAATCCGTCTGAGGCCTTCCTGGCCGAGCGCATGGTTAACGCCCCCGGCTCGGCTATCGCCGTGACGATGGAAGGCACCCGCCCCTTGTTGGTCGAAATCCAGGGCTTAACCAGCCCCACCTCGTTCGGCAACCCGCGCCGCACCCCTAATGGGGTCGATTTCAACCGCCTGCTGCTCAACGTGGCGGTGCTCACCCGCCGGGTGGGCGTGCGGCTGGGCGAGCAGGATATCTTTGTGAACGTGGTGGGCGGCATGACCATCGACGAACCCGCCGCCGACCTGGCAATCGCCGCCGCCATCGCCTCGTCGCTGCGCGGAGCGGCCGTGCGCGCCGAGGCGGTGCTCATTGGCGAGGTGGGCCTTTCGGGCGAGCTGCGCATGGTGAGTCAAATGCCTGCCCGCCTCCGTGAGGCCGCCAACCTGGGTTTTCGTACCGCCATCGTGCCCAAACGCCTGCGCCCCGGCGAACCCTGGCCCAAAGACATCCAGATTGCAGAAGCGCGCTCGCTGCGCCAAGCGTTGGATATGGCTCTGCTGGCCGAGAAAAACCCCGACGACCCCGCCGCATGAGCGCTCCTGCCGCCTTCTTTGTCGGTCCGATTCCCGTCTATGGCGACCTGATCCTTTCGCCGATGGATGGCTACTCCGACCAGCCATTCCGCTCGCTGTGCCGCGAGCTTGGCTCAGCCATGAGCTACACCGAGTTCATCAACGCCCTCGATATTTTGGGCAAGCACCCGCATATTCACACCAAGCTGGCCTATCTGGAGAGCGAACGCCCGGTGGTGTACCAGATTTTCGACAGCGACCCCGACCGCCTGCTGCAAGCTGCTTTGCGACTGCAAGACCGCCGACCGGACATCATCGATGTGAACATGGGCTGCTCGGATAAGAGCGTTTCGGGGCGTGGAGCCGGGGCGGGGCTGCTGCGCGAACCGGCCAAGATCGCCCGCATCTTCCACCTGCTTTCCACCCATCTGAGTGTGCCGGTAACCGGCAAGATCCGCCTGGGGTGGGATGAAGACAGCCGCAACTATGTGGAAGTGGCCCGCATTATCGAAGAAAACGGCGGCAGCCTGGTGGCCGTGCATGGGCGCACCCGCCAACAGGCCTATCACGGCCTGGCCGATTGGGACGCCATCGCCGAGGTGCGCCAGGCGGTGAGCATACCGGTCATCGCCAATGGGGATGTGCGCACGGTGGCCGATATTGAACGCATCAAGCAGCACACCGGCTGCCCGGCGGTGATGATCGGCCGGGCGGCGGTGCACAACCCGTGGTTGTTCGCCCGCCGCGACCGCCAAGATGTGCCGCCGGACGAGATGCGCCGCACCTTGCTGCGCCATTTACAGCTTAGCCTCGATTTCTACGGCCCGCAGCGCGGTTTAGTCCTGTTCCGCAAATTCGCCGCCCGTTACCTGGCCCCGCTGGGGCTTTCTCCAGAGCAGCGCAAACAACTGCTCACTTCCGAGCACGTGGATGATTTTCTCACCATCCTGGCCCGGCTTTAGTTTTTGTTAATCTTTTTCTATTCAAATTCTATATAAATCTACATTGCAGCCCCTCTCCAGGTTTGGTAAAGTAACCTGGCGGATCGCATATGCCAGGCCTTTGCCGCCCAGGCGCATTCGGGTGGTCGCAGGCTCGCCCATTGGCCTGGCGAGACCAAAGCGGGAGAAACGCTGCATGCTGAGAAAACGTTTACAGTTGGGCCTGATTCACGTCGCCGTCGCCATGACCCTGGTTCCGATCAACAGCACCCTCAACCGGGTGATGATCAAAGAACTGGCTATCTCGGCCACCGTGGTGGCGGTGTTAGCGTCGCTGCCGTATTTATTTTCGCCCATCCAGGTAGCCATCGGGGCGTTTTCAGATCGCCACCCTCTGTGGGGATACCGCCGCAGCCCCTATATCGTCTTGGGCTTGCTGCTGTGCGTGGCCGGGCTGGCAATTTCACCACAGGCCGCCTTCCAACTGGCGGCTAACCCACCGCTGGGGGCGCTGTTAGGGGGGGTAGCCTTTGGGGCGTGGGGCATGGGCTATAACCTGTCTAGTGTTTCGTATCTTTCCCTGGCGTCGGAAATTTCAGGCGAGCAAGGCCGCGGGCGCACCGTGGCGATTATGTGGTTCATGATGATTACCGGCATCATCCTCACTGCCATTGGTCTAAGCCGCATGGTAGACCCTTACACCCCCGCCGCCCTGGTGCGGGCGTTTGGGGTCACGGCGGCCGCGGCCCTCATGCTGGGCGGGCTGGGGTTGTTGGGCCTGGAGAAGCGCACTGCTCACGCCCCACTTGAGCGCGCCGCCGCCGGCGAAACCTCGTGGGCCGGCTTGCTGCGCTTTGTATGGGGCAATCGTCAGGCGCGCATCTTCTTCATTTACTTAGTGATTCTATTAGCGGCGCTGTTGGGGCAAGATATTCTGCTGGAGCCGTTCGGAGCCGAAGCCTTTGGCCTGTCGGTCAAGCAAACCACCCGCATCACCTCGATTTGGGGCGTGTGCGTCTTGGGCGCGTTGCTGCTGGCCGGGGTGTTAGAAGGGCGGCTTGACAAGCGCAGCGTGGCGCTGGTGGGCGGCGGGGGCGCCTTAGCAGGTTTTGCGCTCATCGCCGCCAGCGGCAGCCTTTCCGGCCTGGGGGTCTTTTACGGCGGGGTGGTGCTTTTGGGCCTGGGAACCGGCCTGTCCACCGTCTCCAACCTATCGCTGATGCTGGATATGACCACCCCGTCGCAAATTGGGCTGTACATGGGGGCGTGGGGCATGGCTAACGCCGTCTCGCGGCTGCTCGGCTCGCTCATTGGCGGGGCGCTGCGCGATGTGATCGGACGCATCAGCGGGCAGCCGTTAGCCGGCTACACGGTGGTATTCGTCATCATGACCGGCATCATGCTGGTTTCGATGCTGATGCTGCGCGGCATCGATGCACGCGCCTTCCAGCGCCACGCCGTGGAGCCATCGCTCATCGAGCGCGCCGCCGTCGCGGCAGATTAGGAGCGCCGGATGTCCCCTTCCGCCTGGCTTTCCCTATCCGATGTCGCCGTGCTCCTGGGCGTGCATCCCAGCACGGTGCGCGCCTGGTCCGACCAGGGCGTGCTGCCGGTGCATCGCACCAATGGCGGCCACCGCCGCTACCAGCGTGTTGAAATCGATTTATGGATCGCCGCCCAGCGTGGGCAGCCCTCCGGCGACGCCTCTATGGTGGTGCAGAACGCCATGCGCACGGTGCGCTTTCAGATCGGCGAGGGGGCCTTCGCCAAACAGGCCTGGTATGCGAAATTGGATGAAGAAGCCCGTGAACAGTATCGCATCAGCGGGCGCGGCCTGATGCAAGGCCTGGTGAACGCCATGGCCGCCGGGCCGGACGAAATGGAAGCTGGTGCTGAGGCGCTGGGCTTCGAATACGCCTCCCGCGGCCGGCGCTATGGCCTGAGCAGCGTGGAGGCGGTCAACGCCTTTCTTTTCTTCCGCGACATGCTGATCGAATCGATGCTCTCGGTGTACGAATCGGCGGCGGTGCAATCGCCCCACGCCTGGAGCGATATGTTCCGCAAAATTAACGTCTTCACCAACTTCATCCTGGTGGCTTTGCTCGAAACCTACGAAGCTTTTCAGAGAGTGCGGCCATAAAAAAGCAACCTGGCCGCTTCTGTCCGCCAGGGCTGGGGCGTTCATCGAAGCCGGCTTGCTCGGTTGGCCAGGCGGGCGCGAAACCTGTGGCGTGATTATAATGGAGATGGGCTTTGCGCCGGCTGTCAAAGGCCAACCGCGGCGGGGGGCGGCGGTTACCGCAGGCTGCTTGCTAAACCGAAAGCAATCGGAGCGATATTCTCCGGTTGCTTTAATCTACAGCAAGTATAATCATAGCCTATGGCACAATTTTCCGAATCCATCTCAACCTTATCCATCCCGGCGCTGGTTTCACGTGTGCGCCGCAACCATGGCCTGGAACACGCCACCCTGCATGTGCTGGCCGCTCGCTACCCCCACCGCTCGTTTGCGGGGCATTCCGATTTTCGCGGCTTCTGGATCGTGGGCGAGATCGACACCCAAGACCTGGCCGACGCAGTGGAAGAAGCCTTGCGGCGCTTGAATGGCGGGGAGCATCACCTGGCGGTTCACCCCAACTGCGGCACAAACTTCGTCACCTCTGGAACGCTGGCGGCTGGCGGCGCGCTGCTCGGTATGCTCGGCGTGGGCCGCAGCAAGACCGATAAGCTGGAGCGCTTGCCGGTTGCAATTACCCTGGCCACCCTGGCGCTGATCGCCGCCCAGCCGCTGGGCCTGCAGCTTCAAGCCGGCTTCACCACCGATGGACACCCCAACGGGTTGCGCGTGGTGGAAGTGATGCAGCACATCCGCGGCGGCGTCACCACCCACCGCGTCGGTACAAGCGGTTAATCGCATGGCCGCCTCTCTGAAACCGGTGACGCTGCTCTACGGCCAGGATGAATTTGGCATCGCCCAGGCGGTGGAGGATGCAATCCACACACTTTCAGATGGGGTTGAACCGGCCATGCTAGAGATGAACACCGCCCGCCTGGACGGTGGCAGCGCCAGCATCGACCAGATCATTAACGCCACCGCCGCCATGCCCTTCCTGGCTCCGCGCCGTGTGGTAATTGTCTCCAACCCGTTTAGCAAAATCAAGGATAAACATTCCCAAGGGCGCTTTACCGAGGCGATGGAGGGCATCCCGCCCACCACTGCTCTGCTATTGCTGCATGGCGACCTGCTCGTCACAGACAAACAACGCCGCGAAAACAAGGTGCATTGGTTTGAGGCCTGGGCGAAGAAGGCTCAGCCGGATCAGGTAGAGCTGCGCTTTTTCCCCATCCTGAAGGGTGCGGTGCTGGTGAAGCGCATCCAAGACCTGGCCCATCTGCACCAGGGCGAGATCACCCGCCACGGGGCCGAGTTATTGGGGGCGCTGACCGACGGCGACACCCGCCTGGCGATGCAAGAGATCCCCAAGCTGCTGGCCTATGTCAATTACACGCGCCCGATTAATGAAGACGATGTGCAGGCGATCACGGCCGACGTGGCCGAGGGAGATATTTTTGCCATGGTGGATGCGCTATCCGCCCGCAGCACCCAATCGGCCCTGGCGATGTTGGAACGTTTGCTGGAAACCAAAGATTATTGGGAAATCTTCCCCATGATTGTGCGCCAATTTCGGCTGTTGATCCTGGCCGGCGAAGTCTTGCAGCGCCGCGGCGCCGCGAGCGACCTGCTGCCCTTCACCAAGTCGAAGTTTGTGGCGGACAAAATGCTCCAGCAGGCGCGCCGTTTTGATCTGCGCGAATTGGAGCGCGCCTACCAGCGCCTGCTCTGCCTCGATTTGGCGATTAAGACCAGCGCCGCCGCCTCCGACCGTGTAGCATTAGAGATGTTCGTGGCCGAGTGGGATTAAACGAAGCGGCCTGGGGTGGATCGAAGTACGACCGTCCCAGGCCAGGCTTATTTGTATCATGCGGTTACGTCGCCCCGTTGCTCAGGCGAAAACTCGCCGCCTGTTATGCGCCGCCTGTTATGCGACCCGCATTTATGCGACCCGCATTTATGCGACCCGCATTTATGCGACCCCGATCCAAAAATGGTTGGGCAGCATCGAACGGTTGCCGCGCAGCTCCACATCGCCGGCCATAATGCGTTTGGTCTCGGTGGGGGCAGGTTGCGAGCCGGGCAGCATCGAAGGATGCACCATGCACATCGTCGGGCGGCAGCCATACTTGGTGCGGTAGTAATCGGCGGCGCGGGTCACTTTGGCTTCTAATGCCGTGCGAGTATCATTATCGAACCACAACATTCCAACGTTCATTCTTCGCTTCCTTTCTCTTCCTCAACACAGGCCCATAAAGGCAGCCACTCTCCACCATAGGAGACGAAAAATATGCCTGCTTCAGTATGACGGGTATCGGGCAGTTCGCCGGGGATGCGCCCTTGCAGCCAGGTCGGCTGGGTCATCCGTCCCACCAGATGAGTGCGAAAGGCCCCGCACAGCGCATCGATGGCGCGTGTGCTCATGCGTTCGGCGGCCTTGGGCAGCAGCTGCGGATCTACCGACGCCACGCACCACACCCGCGAGCGCGGGCCATGGCGCACCACCCGGCACAGGCGCTCGAAGGTGACCTCATCCACCGCGTGCTGCAGGGCGATGAGATCGTCAATCACCAGCAGCAGGGCCGGCTCGGGGGGCGCGCCGCGCTTGCGCTGCTCAATTTCCCAGGCCAAATCATCCAACAAATCGGCTACGGCGGGGTCGTCACAGGCCAGCGCTTCGTGGCAGCATTCCGATTGGGCCAGGCCGGCGTACGTCTCAAGGTTGGTTGTCACCAGGCTGACCATCACCTCATCGGGATCGTTTTGCACCACCGCCGAAGTCACAATGCCGCGCAGCCACTGGCGTTTACCGCTGCCCGCCTGCCCCCAGGCCAACAGCGATCCGGGCGCTGGATTGGTCAGATCGAGCAAGAAGGGCAGCCCATCCTCGCAGCCGCCCAGGGTGATCGTAAACGGCGGCAGCGAAGCCACCCGCTCCAGCAAATCGGCCAGGCTGGGCGGCCAGGCCAGATGTGCGGTCGCGCCGGCGATGAGATCGAACCCCTGCTCTGGTGCAGCGGGTGGGATGGGTGAAGGTGGGGGTGGTTGAGAGCGCCCCAGCCGCCGGCGCTCCAGGCTTTTCAAACCCGCAATCAGATAATCGTTGAACATGGTCATAAAAGCCGCCTTCTCTAGCTGAACCAATTAGAACTTATGTTCTATTATAAAATAAGGTGGGCAAAAGGTCAAGAGGCGCTTTGGAGTTTATGACATGCGCCCACAGCTATTATTTCCCTTTTGCAGACCACCTGAATAGGACAACGATCATAAGAGATAATCTACCCAAACCTCTATGAAATGCTGGGCGTTTTATTTTTCGGGGGTTTGGATGCGCTCTATGTTTGGGTAGATGGCCGATTGGTGATCTGCAAGTTGCCCAATTTGTGCGCCGCTCACCAGCAAATCATCCGTCTGCTTAGCTCACAGGTGCAATAATATGATCTTTTTAGCACGTGAGGGCGCGGAATGTGGGTATAATAATTGGAGTATCTGGAATAATGGCCTTCGAAATTGGGTTACATTGGCAATTCCGGAGAGATACTTTTTATAAGGAGCTTGAGAAACAGGAAAGCTAAATGAAGAGTCGGGAGAACTTGAGCAATAACGATACCCCGTAATAAACGGGTTGGATTGGATAGGGATTAGATGGCAGAAACCAACGAACTGGAAAAAACGCTCTGGGCAACCGCAGATAAAATGCGCTCCAACATGGACGCGGCTGAATACAAACATGTTGTGTTGGGGCTGATTTTTCTCAAATATATTTCCGATGCATTTATCGATTTGTATCAGAGGCTTGTCCAAAACAAGGGTGAGTATGAAGACTCTGACCCCGAAGACCCGGATGAGTACCTTGCCAATAATGTCTTTTTCGTACCAGAGAGAGCACGTTGGCAATACCTGCAAGACCGCGCCAAGCAGCCAGAGATTGGTAAATATCTTGATGATGCCATGGATGCCATCGAGCGAATTAACCCGCCGCTCAGGGGTGTACTGCCTAAGATTTATGCGGACCCCGAATTGAACAAGCAGCGCCTTGGAGAGTTGATTGATTTGATTGGCACGATAGGTTTTCTCCAGGACGCGCATAAATCGC
Organism: uncultured Anaerolinea sp.; assembly: GCA_964531975.1. GTDB lineage: Bacteria > Chloroflexota > Anaerolineae > Anaerolineales > UBA4823 > RBG-16-57-11. Next base: position 21,087 of record CAZHFU010000043.1, read on the forward strand.
AAGACCTGCTTGGGCGCGTTTACGAATACTTCTTGGGACAATTTGCTGATGCTGAGGGAAAAAAGGGCGGGCAGTTTTATACCCCTGCCAGCATTGTCAAACTGCTGGTGGAAATGATCGAGCCTTTCAATGGTCGCGTATATGACGGCTGCTGCGGCAGCGGTGGCATGTTTGTTCAAAGTGAAAAGTTTGTACGTAACCATCAGGGAAATATCAAAGACCTGTCAATCTTTGGGCAGGAATCCAACCCCACTACCCTGCGCCTGGCACGTATGAACCTGGCGATTCGCGGTATTGATGCCAAATTGGAATTGGGCGATACCTTTCTGAATGATCGCCACCCCGACCTGAAAGCTGATTTCATTCTGGCCAATCCGCCTTTTAATATCAGCGATTGGAACGGTGAGCAGCTGCGGGATGACATCCGCTGGAAACATGGCCTACCCCCGGTGGGAAACGCCAACTATGCCTGGCTGCAGCACTTTACATACAAACTCAGCCCCACTGGCACGGCCGGAATTGTACTGGCCAATGGCAGTATGAACAGCAACACCAGCGGTGAAGGTGAGATCCGCAAGAATATGATTGAAGCCGGCCTGGTGGATTGCATGGTCGCCCTACCTGCCCAGCTTTTCTACAATACGATGATCCCTGCCTGTCTATGGTTCCTGGCCAGAGACAGGACGAATCATAAATTCCGCAACCGTTCTAATGAAATTCTTTTTATTGATGCGCGCAAACTGGGGACGATGATCAACCGGCGTAATAAAGAGTTTACCGACGGGGATATTGCCCAGATCGCCGGCACCTATCACGCCTGGCGCGGAAAAGCCGGTGTTTATGAAGATCAGGCCGGCTTCTGCAAAGCTGCCACGTTGGACGAGGTGCGCGCCAACAACTATGTGTTGATGCCAGGGCGGTACGTGGGCACCGAAGAAGCCCAAGATGACGGCATACCTTTTGAAGATAAAATGAATGTGCTGACCACTCAACTGGCCGAACAGTTCGCCCGTGGAATTGAGCTGCAGCAGCGTATTCGCGAGAATTTAAAGGGGATCGGTTATGATTTCTGATCTTTATGCCTTTCCGCCTGGCAGAATTGCCCAATCAGAATCCCTGACAAGCCAACTGATCATGGCGCATCGCCGGCTGGCTGAACTTAAAGGCGTGGCCCCTTTACTGCCCAATCAAGACATATTGCTGAACACACTGGCACTGCAAGAGGCAAAAGACAGCTCGGCAATCGAGAACATCATCACCTCGCAGGATGAGTTGTTCAAACAGGAATTGGACATTCCCCAGTTCAACAATGCCGCTGCAAAAGAAGTTGGCCGCTATTCTGAGGCGCTTAAACTGGGATTCGAACGGATCGTATCCAAAGGACGACTCACTCTGGATGATCTCATCGCTATTCAAGCCGCCCTGATCATTGGGGAACCTGGTCCTGGTATTCGCACCAAACCGGGGACGATTGTGGGCAATCGTGCCACCAGAGAACTGGTTTACACGCCGCCCCAAGACCATGACCAGATCGTGGAGTTGCTCGAGCGGATGTTAGTCTTTTTCAACCAGGCTGCCGATCAAGGGCTTGATCCGCTGATACGGATGGCTTTGATCCATTACCAGTTCGAAAAAATTCACCCGTTTTATGACGGCAACGGACGAACCGGCCGGATTTTGAATTTGCTTTATCTGGTACTGCACGGTTTGCTAGATCTCCCTATCCTCTACCTCAGCCGCTACGTCGTGCGGGAAAAGCGTGCCTACCTGACTCAGTTACAAATGGATCCGCTGGATGACGACTGGGAAGCCTGGCTGAAGTTTATGCTGCGCGGTATAGAGCTAACCTCTACCGAAACCATTGAAACTATTCATAAGTTAAGGGACTTAATGGCTGATTATCAAGAAAGGATCAAAAAGAAGCTTCCCAAAATTTATTCGCTTGATTTGTTGAACACCCTTTTTAAACACCCATACACTAAAATTGATTTTGTTATCCGAGACGTGGGCGTTCAAAGAGCAGCGGCAGTACGGTATATGGATGCCTTGGCCCGGGAAGGCTTTGTAGAAAAACAAAAACTCTGGCGCAGCAGTTATTATATTAATGGTCCTTTATTCGAATTGTTACAGGGAAAATAAAGCTATTGAAGGCGAGAACGTCAGAAGCATGGGCGTATCATGCATTAAAAACAGCAGAATTAATACATGATACGCATCTCATGTATTAAAAACGGCAAAATTAATACATGACAAAGAGATAATGTAAAGAATTGGCATGAATTAATACATGAGGGTCTCAATATAAACGGATAATCTTTAACATGATAATGAAATCACTAACAACCCAGCTTGCCGAACAATTCGCTCACAGGAATGAACTACAACAGCGGATTTGCCAGAAATTTGAGGGGATTGGCTATGAGTTCTAAAGAGTGGAAGAAAGTAAAACTTAGTGAAATTGCCTATTTAAATTACGGAAAATCTCTTACTTCTGATATTAGAAAAGAAGGCAAGATTCCTGTTTATTCATCATCGGGTACTACGGGCTGGCATGATACAGCATTAGTCAATGAAGACGGAATTGTTATAGGAAGAAAGGGCAATGTAGGGTCTATTTTCTATGCAGATGGACCATTTTATTGCATTGATACAGCTTATTATATTAAGAAATCCGAGCTTAAATGTAATATAAAGTATTTTTATTACCTCTTGAAAACATTGGGATTAGATAAACTTAACGAAGATAGTGCCGTTCCAGGTTTAAATCGTGACACTGCACATTCGCAACTTTTCTCATATCCGGAAGAAATCGATACCCAACGTCGCATCGCTGACATTCTTTCCGTGCTGGATGACAAGATCGAACTCAACCGCCAGACCAATGTCACGCTCGAAGCCATCGCCCAGGCCATTTTCAAAGAGTGGTTTATCAATTTCAACTTTCCCGGCGGTACTGGCGAGGTGGTTGAGAGCGAGCTGGGCATGATTCCAAAGGGGTGGAAGATTTTACCATTGGATAAAATTGCGGAATTTTTAAATGGATTGGCGCTTCAGAATTATCCTGCCAAAAATGACTGTAATTATCTCCCAGTAATAAAAATACGAGAAATGAAAAATGGTATTACTAATTCTTCAGATAAGGCAAGTAAGAATTTACCAAGTAAATATATAATCCATGATGGCGACCTGTTGTTTTCGTGGTCAGGGTCTTTGGAAATCATATTTTGGGTTGGTGGTGATGGGGCTCTAAATCAACATTTATTTAAAGTAACTTCAAGAGATTATCCACTTTGGTTCTGTTATTTCTGGATTCTTCAATATATCGATAAATTTAGAGGTATTGCAGAAGACAAAACAACCACGATGGGACATATCCAGCGTCACCATATTTCTGAGGCCCTATGCTTGATTCCTGATAGAGGGTTGGAGCAGTCAAATGACTGATTACGGTCAGCCGTAACAAGTGCGTAAC
>CAZHFU010000044.1:0-24292 GCA_964531975.1 uncultured Anaerolinea sp.
CGCCCTGCTCAAGGGTGAGACCCCCGCCGCCAAGGGTTCCTACAACAACGGCAAGATAGACGTTCCGGCCATTCAGTCGCCCGTAGTAACGGTTGACCAGGCCAACGTCAAAGCCGCCCTGATCGATTCGGGCTATTACCAGGCCTCCGATTTTACCGGTCTGCCGTAATTCTTCCGTACATTTTGACCAGGGTCGTGATAAACTATCATTACGGCCCTGGTCTGTATTAAAATAATCTAATCAATGGAGCTGCCATGAATCCACCCATCTTAGAGATGAAAAATATCACCAAGGAATTTCCTGGGGTGAAGGCATTGAATGATGTCAGCTTTAGGGTGAAAGCGGGCGAAATTCACTGCCTGGTAGGCGAAAACGGCGCTGGTAAATCCACCCTGATGAAGGTTCTGAGCGGCGTTTACCCCTATGGGGAATACACCGGAGAGATCCTCTTTGATGGTCAGGAACAGAAATTCCGAAGTATCAGCGATAGCGAGAAAGCCGGCATTGCCATTATCTACCAGGAATTAGCCCTGGTTCCCGAACTCACCGTGTACGAAAACATCTTCTTAGGCCACGAAATTAGTCAGAATGGCATCACGGTCAACTGGAACGAAACCATCAAACAAGCTGGCGAAATGCTCGAAAAAGTTCGTCTTAATGTCAACCCCGAGATGAAGGTACGCGATCTTGGGGTGGGCAAGCAGCAGCTGGTTGAAATCGCCAAGGCGCTTAGTCGCCATGTGAAATTATTAATCTTAGATGAGCCAACTTCGGCCCTAAATGAAACCGATAGCGAAAACTTACTCATGCTGCTGCGTGAATTACGCGACCAGGGAGTAACCTGCGTTCTTATTTCCCATAAGCTCAAAGAAGTCATTGCCATCGCCGATACCATCACCGTGCTGCGCGACGGACAAACCATTGTAACCCTCGACGCCCGCGACGGCCGAATAGCGGAGGGCGTGCTCATCAAGTACATGGTGGGACGCGAAATCGATAATATTTACCCACCTCGAGAAAACAAACAAATTGGCGAGGTGATGTTAGAAGTGCGCAACTGGAACGCCTATGACCCGCAGCTCGGGCGCGCTATCTTGGATGACATCAACCTCAATGTGCGCAAGGGCGAGATCGTGGGACTGGCCGGGCTAATGGGGTCGGGCCGCACCGAGCTGGCGCTAAGCATCTTCGGCAACCCCCGACATTACCGGATTAATGGGGAAATCTTCCTGGATGGGCAGCCAAAACAGTTCAAACATCCCGAAGACGCAATTGAGGCCGGCGTAGCTTATGTCACCGAAGACCGCAAGAGCGATGGCCTGATCTTAATCCAGGATGTTAAACAGAATATTACCTTAGCCAACTTGAAAGCAATCTCCACCCGCGGGGTTGTTAACGATAACGCGGAGGTCAAGGTTGGCAACGAATACAAAGCATCGTTAGATATCAAGACCCCCTCGGTGGAACAACTGGTGGGCAACCTGAGCGGCGGCAACCAACAAAAGGTGTCGCTGGGCAAATGGTTGTTTGTCAACCCAGAGGTGCTAATTCTGGATGAACCCACCCGCGGCATTGATGTGGGCGCTAAGTACGAGATTTACACGATTATGAATCGCCTGGTGCAGCAAGGTATGAGCATTATCATGATCTCATCGGAACTCCCAGAAGTGCTAGGCATGAGCGACCGCGTTTACGTGGTCTCATCGGGGCGCATTACCGGCGAGCTGCCCATTGCAGAAGCCACTCAAGAACGTATTATGCAAATGGCGACGAACTAAGGAGGCTGAATGTCCACAATCAACAACACCCCAATGCCCGGCCCTGCCACCGAGGCAAACGTAACGCAACCTGTCTTTTCCCAAAGTATTTCAAAGATTCTCCGCGAGAACGTACGTGAATTCGGCATGTACATCGCTCTGTTTGCGATTATGGCGATCTTCACGGTTACCACCAAAGGCATATTTATTTCCGCTCGCAACCTTAGCAACCTGCTAAACCAAACCGGTTACATTGCAGTGCTGGCGGTAGGCATGACCCTGGTGATCGTAATTCGCCACATCGATCTTTCGGTTGGCTTCCTGGCCGGGTTTTTGGGGGCGGTCGCAGCCATCGCCCTGGTGTTCTGGGGCATGCCGGTCTACCTGGTCATTCCCTTTGTGTTGGCCCTGGGCGCAATTGCCGGGCTCATCACCGCCTTTCCGGTGGCGCAGCTAGGCATCCCCTCGTTTGTGGCTTCGTTAGCAGGCTGGCTAATCTACCGCGGCGCGATCTTGCTGGTTACCATGGGAACGGGAACGATCATCATCCCTGATAAAGCCTTCAACGCCATTGGCAACGGCTTCATTCCCGATATTACCGGCCTGACGTTCCTGCCTAAGATGCACAAAATCACCCTCATATTGGGGATTATTGCCATCATTGCTTATATCATCAGCGAGATTAACACCCGCCGCAAAAAGATGGCCTATAACTTCGAAGTGCTGCCACCCAACCTGTTCATCTTCAAAATGATATTCATATCCAGCCTGGTGGCCTATATCACCTGGGTGCTGGCAAGTTACCGCGGCCTATCGTGGACGTTGGTAGTGGTCTTGCTTGTCGTAGGCATCTACCACTACATCACCACAAAAACGATCCTGGGGCGGCACATTTACGCCGTGGGCGGCAACCCCGAAGCGGCTGAGTTGAGCGGCATCAACGTCAAGAAGATCATCTACGTGGCGTTTGGCTCGATGGGTATGCTCTCGGCCCTTTCGGGTATCTTGTTCGCCTCGCGCTTACAATCCGCCACCACCACCGCCGGCTCGCTGTTTGAGCTAGACGCCATCGCCGCCGCCTACGTGGGCGGTGTATCGGCGGCCGGCGGGGTGGGCAAGGTAATCGGCTCGCTGGTTGGCGCGCTGGTGATGATGTCGCTCACCAGCGGTATGAACCTGATGAGCATCGATATCTCGCTGCAGTACATCGTGCGTGGATTAGTGTTGGCCTTGGCCGTAATCTTCGACGTAGCTTCTCGCACCCGCAAGTAATCCATCGTCTTTAGCCCGGCAAAAAGTGGGCTGGCCCAATTGGCCCACTTTTTTGTCGGCGCAATCAAGGTAACGCTGTATGGCCTTTATCCAAACCGGGGATCAAGCTTTGCTGCGTAAGCTCAACCTGGCTTCCGTTATCCGCCTGATCCATTCACAAGCCCCAATCTCGCGCGTTCAGTTGGCGAATATGACCCAACTGAACAAATCTACCATTTCTAGCCTGGTGGTAGAACTGCTCGAACGTGGCCTCCTGCGGGAAGGCGGGCAAGACCTTTCCGGCGGCGGCCGTCCGGCCACCCACCTCGAACTGAACCCCGACGCCGGGCGCATTATCGGCGTGGAGCTGGGGGTCGAGGAAATCTCCTTAATTACCGCCAATTTTACCGGCCAGATATTGCAGCGCATCGATCACGCCATCAGCCCTGAAGCCGGGCAAGATCATGTTACGCGCACCGCCCTCGACCTGATCGTTCAGATGATGCACGGCGAGGCGCTGCATGGTTCGCGCTTGCTGGGCATTGGCTTAACCCTGCCCGGCATGGTGGATGTGCAAACCGGAACCCTGGTGTTTTCGCCGAACCTGCGCTGGCGTAACATCCCCTTTGGCGCTATGACCGCCCAGCACACAGGCGCCAAGGTGTGGATCGATAACGACGCCAACGCTTCGGCCCTGGCCGAGCATTTGTTTGGCCGGGCGCGCCAGGCCAACAATTTCATCTTCATCACCGCCGGCGTGGGCATGGGCGGCGGATTAGTGCTCAACGGGGAGTTATACCGCGGGGCGGGCGGCTTTGCCGGCGAGATCGGGCATACCAGCCTGGACATGGGCTTCAACCAGCCCTGCCGCTGCGGCAACGCCGGCTGCTGGGAAAACTCGGCCAACCAATACGCCCTCATCGAACGGGTGCGGGCGCGCCTCAACGTGGGCCGCCCCAGCCGCATCGCCGAATGGTTAGCCGAAACCGGCCAGCCGCTCTCCTTAGAGCTTATCACCCGCGCCGCCGATGAAGGCGACGCCGTCGCCCTCGACGCGCTGCGCGAAACCGGCGAGATGATCGGCCTCAAATTCGCCAACCTGGTCAACATCCTCAACCCCGAAATGCTGGTCGTGGGCGGCTCAATGAGCATCGCCGGCAAGCACTTGCTCCCCGCCATCCAACGCGTGATCGACGAACGCGCCCTACCTGAATGTCGCCGGGGGCTGGAAGTGCGCCTGTCGGAATTTGGTCGCGACGCCAACGTGCAGGGCGCCGTGGCGCTGGTGGTCAAATCGATCCTGGAAGACCCTTCCCAGGTGGAAAGAATTGCGGCGTAGCAAGCCACGCGGCTTAGCCGACCCGCCCGCCCTGAGCACATCTCATCTTGTGCGCAAACCGAGGCAAATATGACGACGTTGCAAGCCATTTATAACTTCATCGAACTCGATCACCGTTTAGGCACTGCCGGCCAGCCCAAGCAAGACCAGCTGGCCGCGATTGCAGAAGCCGGCTACCAATGTGTGATTAACCTGGCGATGACCGATCAAGATTACGCCCTGGCCGATGAAAAAGGCTCGGTGGAAGCGTTGGGCATGCAGTACCGGCACATTCCGGTCATCTGGCAAAACCCCACCGCGGCCAACTTTGAAGAATTTTGCCGCCTCATGGAGCAATACCAGGAGAATAAAGTCTTCATCCACTGCGCCGCCAACATGCGCGCCTCAGTCTTTATGGCTTTATATCGCATTATTCATTTAGGATGGGAACCGGAAGCAGCTTACCGCGACTTGCGCCGAATTTGGACCCCGGAAGGGCTGTGGAAAGATTTTATGAACCGGATGTTAGCCGCCGCCAACCAACCGCCGGTAGACTTTTAATCGCCAAAATTTTAAACAAAAAGCCTGCGCCTTTTCCGACGCAGGCTTTTTGGGTTAGTTAATCAATACTCTCAACCCCAATTTGGCGGGCCAGCTCATCTTCAAGCGCCAATTCCGAGTATTCTACCCGCACCACCGTCACGGGACGGTGCTGCACCACCTGCACCTGCCGCCCTGGCGTCAATCCATACGCCTGTAAATGCGCCCAGCGCTGCGGAGAAATGTTGGCGGAAAAATCCTTCAGCATGGCGGCATGGCCTGGGCGTACATCGGCCAATGTCGCCCCTTGCATAACGATGGCGGGAGCCGCCGGCTTAGCGAAAAAGGTTCTAAACAGTGTCATTGGGTAATCTCGCTTTTTGGGTTAGATTCTCTTAGGCCAAACGCATGATTATCTTCCACTTTATCAACAACCGTGCGTTTCGTCAAGCGCTGCCAGGCAGAACGAGTAAAAGCCGTGACCGCTGCCGGGCGGTCGGCATGATCCCGCGTGGCGATTTGTTCAAAACCACACGCCGGGCAGCGCGTCAGGTTGCAGCCGTTATGCAATGGGCAAGACTGGCATACCTGGCTGTGCGCCGGGTCGTAACGAAAACCGCACAAACCACAGACAATCATCATAAACCCCATCCAATCAGGTTAAGCAAACCATGCAGCAGCGCCCCCACCCCCAACGCCAGCGGGCTAATCACCGCGAACATGCCAATCGCCATGCGCGCGCCCCGCTCTTTGGCAATCATCATCACACTGGCAATACAGGGTATAAACAGGGTGATGGTCACCATCGACACAACCACCTGCTGCGGAGAAAGCAGCCCTTGCGATTGCATCACAAACAAGCCGGTGGCCCCAAAATCGCGGCGCAAAAATCCCATCAAAAAGGCGGCGCTGGCTGCAGGCGGCAGCCCTAGCCAACCAGCCACCACCGGCTCGCCGGCTTTTTCCAAGACCGCTAACAAACCGGTACGGTCCAGGCCATACATCAGAAACGCCCCCAGCAAGAAAAGCGGCACCACTTCTTTCACATACCATTCCAGGCGTGCGCCGGTTTTCATGAGCACATTCGAAAGCTGTGGAAAGCGCAGAGGCGGCAAATCCACCAACAGCAAGGTGCGCTCTCCGGGGATCAGGCGCGCCGCTAACCATCCCACCGCCAGCAGCACCCCCATCACCACCCCGCTCCAAATCAACACCGCGGTGAGGGATACGCCCGCCAACATTCCCATCACCACCCCCAACTGCGCCGAACACGGAACCGCCAGCGCCAAAAGCAGCGTCACCAAAATCCGCTCCCGCTTGCTTTCCATCACGCGTGTGGTTAAAGTGGCCATGGTTACACAGCCCAGGCCCAGCACCATGGGCAAAACCGCCTTGCCATTCAAGCCTAACGCCTTGAACATGCGGTTGCTCAGGGCGGCCAGGCGCGGTAGGTAGCCAGAATCTTCCAGCACCCCGAAGGCGAAGAAGAACGTGGAGACAATCGGCAGAATCAAAGCCACGGCATAGGTCATGCCCATGGTCCACAGACCATAAGGCCCCACCAACAGATCGGAAAGCCAGGCCCACGGCAAGCTGCGCTGGACAAAGCCGGTAACGAGCGGGTTGATGATTTCGCCAAACAATTTGTCTTCGAAGAGACCCACCAGTGTGCCAGCCCCAAAGACGCCCACAAACCAGTATAAAGCCCCCAAGACAATCGCCAGGCACAACATTCCCCAAAACGGGTCCGTCGTAATCCGCCCTAAGAAGCTGCCCGGGCTGCGGCGCAGGCTGGGGGTTTCCCGCAGACACAGCCCAGATAGACGTTCCACCTCGGCCAGGCGAGTCTGCTGGATGACCACCGCCGCCGGCTTAAGCAGCTGCATCTCCATACCGGTGCGAATATCGGTCAATAATTCGACGTCCAACCGCTCCGCCAGCCAGGCTTCACTCAGAGCATCACCGCTTAGCCACAAGAGGCCTAAAGCCCGCGCCGTAATCGGTAAGACCTGCCCCTCCACCGCCGCCGACAGGGTGGTTAAAGCGTTCTCGATGGCCGGGTCGTATTGCAAGTTCACCTGCGCGCGGCGCGCCCCATGCAGGGCGGCGGTTAGTTCATCCACGCCATCGTCATGCACTGCCGTGGTAAGGAGCACATCAATTCCCAATGCCTGTCCTAAGGCCAGGCAGTCCACCTGCACACCGCGCGCCTGGGCTTCATCGGCCATATTCAACGCTAAAACCAGCGGATGGCCCATCTCGGCTAACTGCAAGGTTAGCAGCAGGCTGCGGCGCAGGTTCTTCGCATCGCCCACCTGCACAATGGCGTTAACTTGATCGGATAACAATACTCGCGCCGTCACCAGCTCGTCATCCGAATACGGCGGGAAGGCGATTACCCCCGGAGTGTCGATAATCGCCACCCCCGGCAGACGGCGCGCCGTGCCCCGCGTCACTTCTACCGTTGTCCCAGGATAGTTGGAAACAACTACATGCTGACCAGTAAGACAATGGAACAAGGCCGATTTACCCACATTGGGATGGCCCACCAGTGCAATGCTGCCCCCATCTACGAAGATGTCTGTTGATGACGTTGTGTGGCAAACCATGGATTATCCTTTAGATTGGCATTGCGGGCACAGCCCATAGAGCATTAAGGAGGCCGAGTCGATGCGCACCTGGTGCTGCGCAGCAAAGGCGCTTTTAACGGCCTCAATCAGGGGATCGTCAAATTCAATCACCTGTTTGCACTCAGTGCACATAAAATGATGGTGTTCCATCGGCAAAGCCGGGTCGAAGCGTTCCTGGCGGGTGTGTTCATCAAAATGACGCCCGCTAACCAGGCCTTCGGCTTCGAGCCAGCGTAGGGTGCGGTAAACGGTGGATAGATGTAAGCTGGGGTCGCGCTCACACACCACCGCGTAAAGTTCATCTGCGGTGGGGTGGCAGCCCAGGCATTCCAGGGCTTCCAAGATCATGCGCCGCTGGGCGGTCATCCGCCCGCCTTGAGCGCGTAAGCGATCGGTTGCATCTACAATTAAAGAAGTCATTTTATTGCGATCCATTTGCATTAGCGAATGATTTGCAACAATTCTACCCCGTTCCCATGGATTGGGTAGTGACTTAAGTCATATTTTTCGGGTATACTTGAAATTCTTGGAGGATAAATGACTGTTGTTCGTCAGCCGGCGATTATTTTTGACTTTGGTAATGTGCTGCTCGATTGGAACCCCCGTTACCTTTACCGTAAACTTCTACCGAACGAACAAGCTGTAGAAGATTTTCTGCAAGCGGTGCGCTTTTTCGAATGGAACCAGGCCCACGACGCCGGAAAAGATTTTGAAGAATCCATCGCCCAACTGTGCGCGCAGCATCCGCAGTACTGCGGTTTAATCCGCGCCTACAACGAGCGTTACGAAGAATCTATTAGCGGCGCGATACTGCCGGTGGTGGCTATCTTAAGTGAATTAAAACGCCTGGCTTATCCCCTCTATGGTTTAACCAACTGGCCGGCGGGCAAGTTCGCGCAGGTGCGCCCCCAATATCCTTTTTTTGATTGGTTTGACGAGATTGTGGTTTCGGGCGAGGTGGGCGTGATTAAACCCGACCCACGCATTTTCCACCTGCTGTTGGAGCGCATCCAGCGCCCGGCGCAAGCCTGCCTGTTTATTGATGACGCCCACCACAACGTTGAGGCCGCCCGCCGCATCGGACTAAACACCATTCATTACCTGACCCCCGATCAGCTTCAGGCCGACCTGGAAGCATTCTTAGGCTGCCGGCTGCAACCTGCCGCAGCGGCGATTATCGATAGAAATGAATAAACCACGCGATGATTGAACCCTCTAACCATCTCCCCCTTATCACTCCACCATCAACCAAGCCTAGGCTCACTTTCTTGGGCCATTCCACCGTCATCATCGAGATGGACGGTGTGCGCATTCTCACCGACCCCCTGCTGCGCACGGCGGTGACGTTCCTACGCCGTTACCCCCCACCACTCACCGCCGCGACCTACGCCGGGCGCTTCGATGCGGTTCTGATTTCGCATCTGCATTACGATCACCTCGATCTGCGTTCGCTCAGCCTGCTCGGCAAAGACGTTCCGATCATCGCCCCCTATGGCGCCAAGGACATCCTGGCCGCCGATGGCTTTCGGGCGGTGCGCGAGGTGCACGTGGGCGAAGAACTGGTGTATGGCAAAGTGAAGCTGCGCAGCGTATTCGCCGACCACGCCACCAGCCGCCATCCCTTCCGCATGCCAGCCGAAGCCAGCCTGGGGTTCGTCATCGAGGGCAGCGCCTCCGTGTATTTCCCCGGTGATACGCGCCTGTTCACCACGATGATTAATATCCTCGATCAGCTAAAAAATCGGCTTGATCTTGGCCTGATGCCGATTTGGGGTTGGGGCTACACCCTGGGCCACAATGGCGATCATATGGGCCCGCTAGAAGCCGCCCAGGCCTGCGCCTTGCTTAACCCCCGCCTGGCGGTTCCCATCCATTGGGGCACTTATGCCCCTCTCGGCGCAAAATGGCTCAAGCCATCCTATCTCTTCTTCCCGCCGGTGGAATTCGCCGCCTATGCCGGCCAACACGCCCCGCGCGTAAAGGTTAAAACGCTGATGCCCGGCGAAGGGTTGGAATTTGGCGATTAGGCGGTTTGGTGAACCAGTAACCCGCCCACAATCTTCCCAGGTTGTCCGCAACTTGTCGCCCAAGCGACCGGCCGCGCCAGGCTCTTCGCCGCTTCCCACGGGGGTGCACCCACCCACCGCCCGCTTTGGTTTACCGGCGGGTGACGGGGGCAGCCCGGCCGGGCAGGCGGAAAATTGCACCCCCGGCGTTGTTCGCCAACCCCGGCTAAAGCTGGCCGCGGGGTGGTCTTCTCTTAAAGCGATGACCGGTTGTTTGCGGCAGCAGCCCGCCTCCAACCGGCGGAAAATTGGCTCCTCTTAAACCTCCCTTACGCCGAGGTTCACGTAACGGGTCAATTCTCCCACGCTCATCTCATCCAGGCCCAATTTTTCGACCGTGCGCCCCCGTCGCCAGTAATCGGTGCTGTGAACAATGCACGCCAGGCGAATCAGGCTGTCCATGCCGCGCACCGAGACCCCGTAGTGCCGCCCCAGCGAGGCGATTGGAACCAGGCTCATAGGCACGTCTTCAAAGATATAGCGATGGTTCATCGTACTCGGCGCACGAATGCCATAATAGCCCGGCTGATTGTGCACCGCCTCGTTGAGGGTATCGCCAGTGGTGTTATACGCCAACGTCAACCACTCCATGGCGGTGCGGGCGCGCAGCCCCAAAGCCGACGCTACCGTAACCCGTTCGCGGTCTAGCACTTCCAGCACCCGCGCGGTGGAGGGGGTCACCCCATCAATGTAGAACTGAAAATCGCCGTGTGTAGATTCAATCCAGCCAGAATTTAGCAGGGTCAGAGCAGGGTGGAAAATTGCTCCCATATTATTCAAACCGGTTTGCAGCACATTCCCACCGTTGATAAACTGCGGGTAGGCCGGAGCGACAGCTTGCAGCACACAATCGGTGTCGATGGCCGGCAAAGCCGCCAGGGGCACCGCTTCTTTAATCCGGAAAATGCGCGCCTGGGCTGGGCCATCGGAGCGCGAAGCATAGATAAACGTTTCCGCCTCCGCCACCACCACCGCCGCCCGGCAGCCCTCATCGTTCAACACTTTGCGGAATTCCAGCGCCCCACAGGTGCGCCCCGGATGCAGCACCACAATTTGACCGTTTTTAAGATAGGGAGCGGCCCGCCGGGCAATATCGGCGTGCGCCGAGGAGGGCACCACCACCATCACCATCTGCGCCTGAGAAAGCGCCTCTTCCATATCCGCCGTCACGGCCATGCGAGCAAAGCCATGTGGGCCGCCCTCCGGCGATTCTAAATCCATGCCGCCCCGTTTTTGAATGATTTCCACATGTTCAAAGGTACGGTTGTATAGGGTGACATGGCATCCCATTAAGGAAAGGTGCGCCGCCATAGCTTTTCCGCCATGCCCCGCTCCGATAACGGTATAGTTTTCAGGGTTCATATACGTTTTCCTCCTGGTTCTAATTGCGCCAAACGGGTTAATTCATCCAGTGGGCGACCCTGGGGGTCCACCGCCCAGCAGGCTCCATTGATTATTCGTGTTTGAACGGCGCCCCGCGCAAAGCGATTATTGCGCAATTGCGGCGCATCCATTACGCCCACTTGCACGGCCTTGGTAAGCGCGCCGGGGTCAATCCAGGGGTCATCCACGGCATCACCGCCCAGTCGGCGAATAACTTGCAGGGTGAGGCGCGCCTCGGCGGCCAGCTGATCTTTGCGCCGCATCACCGCCGGGTCGGCGGTCAGGTCGGGCTGGCCGCGCAAGGCGTTATCAATCGCCCGGCGGGCCATGGCGCAAGCGGCGATGATGTCCTCGGCGGTGGCAGCGTGATCGGCTTCGGTATGGCCCACCACATGCACAATATGCGGCTTGAGCGCCATCTGCACATACACACTTGCCGCCAGGTGAGCGCGGGCGGCATGGTCTTCCAAGGGATATGAAAGTAAACCGGTGCGGGTCTGTCGCCAAATGCGGAAATTCTCCCCCGCCAACGGGGCAATTAACTCCCCCATCGCCAGCATCTTCGCCAGGTCCATCGCATCCGAAAGATCAGGGGGGCTGTTGAACATAAACTGAGCGATATAATCTTGCACGCCAAAGGCGCGGGCGTTATACGCCGCCAAAAAAGCCGCGGCCACGCACACCACATCGGGCGCATCGCGCATGCCCCAGTGATGAGGTTCATTTAGCTCAACGGGGATACCGCGTTCGCCATACCAGGCCATCACGCGTTGATGTTCCCGAATCGAACCGGCCAGATCCCACGGGCCGCGCCCATCCATCTGGTTGAACCAGAACAGGGGAATGGCGCACCAGGCGATGTTAATCGTGTCGGTCGCCATCTCAGCCAGTTGAATGAAATCATCTGTACCGGAATAGGTGCGCAGCAGCGGGTAATTGCCGGTGCGCGAGGCGGCATACAGCGCACGGTAATCGTCCGCGCTGCGCACCGGAACCCCGCCGGCGCCGGTGCGGCGCAGCGACTGCCGCTGCGGATGAAAGAAATTCTCTTGGGCGTCCTGGTCAATCCCCAGGGAGATCACATCCAGGGCGCGCGCCTGGGCGATTTGCTTCACGCCCTCCAGGGTGGCTTCGAGGGTTGGCAGGCCGAAGTGATGCCGCAGTAAAGGGTAGGGCGCCTTCCAGGCAATCCGTTCGATGGCGCGCTGCGGGTAATCTTGCTCGGTTAAGCCTTGCGTAGGTTGGCCTTTCAGGTAGGCGAGGGTCTCTTCGGGAGCTTCACCGCCTTCGAATACGCGTTCAAAGAAGCCCAGGCGGCGGGCGCGTTCGGCCATGGGCGGCGTTCCGGCAAAGGCAAAGCGCACTCCGCGGCTGTGCAGTTCATCGGCTGCCTCGGCAAATTCCCCCAACAGGCGCTCGCCGGTTGCGGGCGTCAGGCGATAAGACACCCCCACCAGATCGGCGTTTTCCCGCCGCGCCGCCTCCAGCACCGTTTCAATTGAATTGGCCGGGCCAAGAAACACCGTGCGCCACCCAGCCGCTTCGGCTAGACGCAAAAACTTACTTACGCCCGCCACATGAACGCATTCGCCCAACGCAGCCGCCACAAGTGTCTTCATCAAACTACCTCCGTATTGGAAAAACACAATCGAAAAAGGCGGCTAAGCTCGCCCTGGCTGCCGGTAAGGAATTGGACTATCAATTAATTGATAACAATGCCTTTCAACGGCTTGGGGACAAAAGTGAAACACTGAAGTCAGCGCTCACCTAAAGATGACAAAACATTCGTGTAAGGTATCAGAGGATCAGATCAGCAGGCCTGGCCTGGCCTGGAAGATACGCCTTACCAGATTACGCCATTTGCTCTAAATCGTTTTAAATTATATCGCGAACCACTCCGCTAGACAAGCTCCCGCTTCTAAAAATCGGCATACCTTTGTCGTTGGTTCGTCCATCAGTAATTTTGCCGATACAGGCAAAACCTCTCAAGGTTTCCCGTACCATATCCACCGAAAACGACCCCGGCCGGCTGTAACCTCTATGGCCCTTTTGGCGCAACAACCCCTCTTCCATCCGGCAAGGTAGCTTTATAACTGCTCAGCGCCACAGCAACAGTTCGATAAAAACATATGCCTATGGCATACCATTCAAGAGCCAGTTTCACACCGATGCACATTTTGGTTTGGTGTAGGCACTAAAACTTTAACGAAAAAGGTCTTTTTTTGCAACCCATTCACGATTTCAAGAAAGGCCTGAGCAGCGGCAGAATACCCCCTGTGCATCACATCGCTTTTGTGAGATAATATGCCTTCAAATTAAAGGCCGTTTTTCTCGGCCAGCTATCGGCCATGATGGAAACGAGTACGCAGGCAACGGTTACCTCAGCGACCCTGGACACGGTGCAAGCCAGGGGCAACCAACCCGCCGAAAATCCTTCCGGAGCCGCAAGCTGAAATTGGGCTGGGGCAACCCCCCACCCAAGATTAAGCAAGCCGGGATTGTCTCCCGTTATCCTCGACACAAGATTGGCCCCAAGCCGTTCTTGGCCTGAGCTGCACGCCTGGCGTGAAGCAGGGTGGCACCGCGGAAGCATTCTGGCGCTTTCGTCCCTGAGACGAAAGCGCTTATCTTTTAATCTGTTCAGGAGTGATCTTATGACGTTTCGTGAAGTCCCCACCAAAATCGACTTTCCCGCCCAGGAGCGCGAACTGCTGCGCTTCTGGAAGGAGACCGGCGCCTTCAAAAAGATGGTGCAGCTGCACCAAGATGATCCCAACTGGTCGTTCATCGACGGCCCCATCACTGCCAACAACCCCATGGGCGTCCATCACGGTTGGGGGCGCACCTATAAAGACCTGACAAGCCGCTATTGGACGATGACCGGCCACCATACCCGCTACCAAAACGGTTTCGACTGCCAGGGACTATGGGTGGAGGTGGAAGTTGAAAAGCAGAAGGGCTTCAAATCTAAAAAAGATATTGAAGATTACGGCCTCGAGCTGTTTGTGCGCGCCTGCAAAGCGCGTGTGCTGCGCTACGCCGCCATCCAAACCGAGCAATCGATTCGCCTGGGCTACTGGATGGACTGGAACGATCCCGACACGCTGCGCATGTTGGCCGATAAAATCGAGCAAGACCCATCAGAGGTGATTACCTTGCCCGGTCGCAACGGCCCCGTAACCGATACGGTAGAAATGCAGGTGGGCCACCTGGGTTTGGCCGATCTACGCGGCAGTTATTTCACCTTCTCCACCGAGAACAATTATATGATCTGGGCCATGCTCAAGAAGTCATGGGAGAACGGTTGGTTGTACCGCGGCGCCGATGTCATGCCCTGGTGTCCGCGCTGCGCCACTGCCATCAGCCAGCACGAGATCGTGACCGATGGTTACTCTGAGCTAACCCATCGCTCGGTGACGGTGCGCTTCCCGCTGCGCGGCCGCCCCGGCGAAAGCCTGTTGGTTTGGACCACCACCCCCTGGACCCTCACCAGCAACGTGGCCGCTGCGGTGGGGCCGGATCTCATCTACGCCCGCGTTCAGCAAGGCAGCGAGATTCTCTACCTTTCCAAGGGCGCCCTCAAAATGCTCAAGGGCGAATACCAGCTGCTGGGCGAACTTAAAGGCATCGAAATGTTGGGCTGGGCTTACGACGGCCCCTTCGACGACCTCCCCGCTGCACAGGAAGCCGGCGGCCATACCGACCTCAAAGCCTTGGTGAAAGATGTGGCTATCAGCGCCGCCCAAGCCCACCAGGTGATCGCCTGGGATGAAGTGGGCGAGGCCGAAGGCACGGGCATCGTTCACATTGCCCCCGGCTGCGGCGCAGAAGACTTCCAACTGGGCAAAACCCATCACCTCCCAATGATCGCTCCGCTTGAAGACGAAGGCCACTTCCTCGACGGCTTCGGTTGGTTGAGCGGTATGCACGTCACCGAGGCGCCCGATCCCATCTTCAACGCCCTTAAAGAAAAAGGGCTGCTTTACAAGGTCGAGAACTACACCCACCGCTATCCCACCTGCTGGCGCTGCAAGACCGAGCTGGTCTTCCGCCTGGTGGACGAATGGTTCATCAACATGGGTGAAACCTATGATAAGCCCCGCGAACAGTTGACCCAGGCCGAGAAAGACCGCAGCCTGCGCTACCAGATGATGGATGTGGTCGATGAAATTCGCTGGGTTCCAGAATTCGGCCACAGCCGCGAGATGGACTGGCTGCGCAATATGCACGATTGGATGATCTCCAAGAAGCGTTACTGGGGGTTGGCCCTGCCCATTTGGGTGTGCGATGACTGTCATCACTTTGAGGTGATGGGCGGCGAACACGAGCTGGAGCAGCGCGCCGTGGATGGCTGGGACGAGTTCGCCGGGCATACCCCGCACCGCCCGTTTGTAGATGCGGTCAAGTTGGCCTGCCCACACTGCGGCGGCGTGATGTCGCGCATTCCCGACGTGGGCAACCCCTGGCTCGATGCCGGCATCGTTCCTTTTAGCACGTTGGGCTACCGCGATAACCCGGCCTATTTTGAAAAGTGGTTCCCCGCCGATTGGATTAGCGAATCGTTCCCCGGTCAGTTCCGCAACTGGTTCTACTCACTGCTGGCTATGTCTACCGTGCTTACCCGCCGGCCGCCCTTCAAGCACATCTTCGGTTATGGTACGCTGCTGGCCGAAGATGGCAGCGCCATGCACAAAAGCGCAGGCAATTCGATCGAGTTCAACGAAGCCGCCGACGCCATGGGCGTAGACGTGATGCGCTGGCTGTTCTGCAACCACAAGCCCGAGAGCGATTTGCTGTTTGGGTATAACCGCGGCGATGAAGCGCGGCGGGCGTTTCTGATTCCGCTGTGGAACGTGTACAGCTTCTTTGTGACTTACGCCAACCTGGACGGATGGACGCCGCCAGGCGGCGATTTCGATCCCGCCCACCCTGAAGGCCAGGCCCCCCGCTCCGACAACCTGCTCGACCGCTGGGTGCTGGCGCGTATAAACGCCATTCCGGCCTTGGTGGGCAGCGCGGTGGAAAATTCCGATCCGCAAGGCGCGGTCGGCCCCCTGGCTGAGTTCTTAGACGACCTGAGCAACTGGTACGTGCGCCGCAGCCGCCGCCGCTTCTGGAAGAGCGAAGCCGACGCCGATAAGCGCTCGGCTTACGCCACGCTGTATTACGTGCTGGTCAAGTTCGCCCGGCTGCTGGCCCCGTTTACTCCCTTCGTAACCGAAGCGATCTACCAGAACCTGGTGCGCAGCGCCTACCCGCACGCCTACGAAAGTGTGCACCACACCACCTGGCCCCAAGGTGAAGCCGCCGTGGTTGACGAGAAACTGCTGGATAGTATGGCTGTCGCCCGCCAGGTTGCCAGCCTGGGTCTGGCGGCGCGCAACGCCGCCGGCCTCAAGGTGCGCCAACCCCTGGCGCGCGCCCTGGCTTACGCTTCCGGCCGACAGACGCTTGACCCCGAATTTGAAGACATCATCACCGACGAGCTAAACGTCAAGCGATTCGAGTTTGTGAAAGAAGCCGGACAGCTGGTGCGCTACCAGGTGATGCCCGATAACAAGCTGCTAGGGCCGCGCTTTGGAGCGGCTTTCCCCAAGCTGCGCGCCGCCCTGGCCGCCGCCGACCCCGCCGCCGTAGCTGCCGCCGCAGCCGCCGGGCGGCCGTTCCCACTGGAATTGGACGGTGAAACGGTGGAACTGCGCCCAGAAGAAGTGTTGGTGCAAACCCACTCTGCTGAGGGCCTGGCCGTGGCATCCGATAAACTGGCGACGGTGGCAGTAGACGCCAACATCACCCCCGAACTGCGCGCCGAAGGGCTGGCGCGTGAGCTGGTGCGCCGCATCCAGGCCATGCGCAAAGACGCCGGCTTCGATATCGCCGACCGCATCACCACCACCTACCAGGCCGAGGGCGAGTTCGCCGAAGTGTTCCGCACCTGGGCGGATTACATCCAGGCCGAAACGCTCACCACCCGCCTGGTGGACAGCCCGCCACCCGCCGGGGCTTATCAGGAGACCCACAATGTGGAAGGCGTGGAGCTGCTGCTAAGCGTGCAAAAACAATAAGCGATTGGGCTTGCCCCGCCCTACCTGGTGGGCGCGACGATCTATACATGGAGAAGACCTTCGGGTTTTCTCCATGTAAGTTTAAAGGAAACTAATGTACAATAGCATTCCAGCCTGTACGCAAGGCGTGACATCATTAATTATCGGAGCGAATGAATGGGATCTATCAGCCCTTTTCCACCCCCAACCCCGCTGCGCCAGGCCCTGGCCTGGAGCGTACACCTTTTTACCGCCAGCGGCGCAGTGTGGGGACTGCTGTCCGTTTTAGCCATCCAACAACACGCCTATCAAGCCATGTTCCTATGGATGGCCCTGGCCGTGTTTGTAGACGGCTTCGACGGCTTCCTGGCGCGGCGCTTTCACACCAAGGTCTACGCGGCGCGCGTCGATGGCGCGCTGCTCGATAACATTATCGACTACTTCAACTATGTGGTGGTTCCGTGCTTTCTGATTATCGAATATCCACTTGTGCCAGCGCCTTTCGCCGTTCCCATTAGCGCCATCATCTTACTGGCCTCCGCCTATCAGTTCACTCAGGTAGACGCTAAAACCGACGAAACCCACGATTACTTCTTCAAAGGCTTCCCCGATTATTGGAACGCCATGGCGATCTACCTGCTGCTGTTAGAGTTTTCACAGCTCACCAACCTGATCATCCTGGCGGTGTTGGTGATCTTAGTGTTCGTACCAATCAAGTATATTTACCCCAGCCGCACCCGCTTCTACCCCCGCCTGAACATGAGCATCGCCCTGCTGTGGGGCATTTCCAGCCTGCTGATGGTGCTCACCTACCCCAATATTCCCACCGGGTTGGTGGTGGTCAACCTGCTGTTGGTGGGCGCATACTTCGCCATGAGCCTGGCTTCTACATTCAAAAAGTAAACCCCATGGGCCAAACTTCTTACATTCACTGGCTGCGCCGCCATGTGGGCAGCCAGAAGACAATTGTGGTTTATGTTTCGGTAGCGGCGTTCGATGAACAAGGGCGCATCTTGCTGCAGTTACGCGCCGATACCGGCGTGTGGGGGCTGCCCGGCGGCGTCATCGAACCCGGCGAAGGGCTGCTAGATTGCGCTCGCCGCGAAACCGAGGAGGAAACCGGCTTTCTGGTGGGCGGTTTGCGCCTGGTGGGCATTTACACCGACCCGCGGTATGACAGCATTTACCCGAATGGCGACCAGGTGCAGCAGTTCACCACCTGCCTCCAGGGGCGCATCGAAGGAGGCCGATTGCAGCCCGACCCAGAGGAAAGCCGCGAGGTGCGCTTCTTCGCCCCCGCCCACCTGCCGCTCAACCAAATGCCCAGCTTCTATCAGGAAATGTGTCGCGACGCCCTGCGCGGCGGGCCGCCGTCGTTTGAACCCCCGCACGCCCTGGCCTATCTGACCAATGTCATCGACCAGGTGCGCCCGCGCATCGGCCACGCGGTCTACATTGGCGCGGGAACCATGGTCGCCGCCCAGCGCCAAGATGGTCGCGTTCTAGCCGTGCGCCGCGCCGATAACGGCTACTGGTCGCTGCCCGGCGGTTTCTTGCACCTGGGCGAAAACGCCGCCCACTGCGCCCAACGCGAAACCGAGGAAGAGACCGGCGTAGTCGTCGAAATCCAGCGCCTGGTGGGCGTGTCGTCCCCGCTCACCCCGTGGGTCTACCCCAATGGCGACCAAACCATCGCCGTGGTAACGCATTTCGCAGCCCGTCCGCTGCATGGCGCCTTGCTGCCCGATATTGAGGAGATCAGCCAGGTGGCCTGGCTGCCGCCGGCGGCGATCATCGACCAACCCTACCATGCCATCCTCACCCCCTCTCATTCCGCCATCCTGGCCGCCCTCGACCCCGCCACGCCGCCGTTCATCATCTAAATCAAGCTTTCGCCAAAGTTGATTGATAACGCCCCCAGGCAGCGCCAAACCACAAAGCCGCCCGCCTGGTATGCGGCTGCCGGCGCAGCCCCATTGCCAGGGGCAACGCCTCATGACCGGCCGGCTGTTTGGTTGGCAGCCGGTAGTTTTGCGCTTTGATAACCCCGCCCGCGTTTCATATAGCCAGGAATGTGGCTTACTTGTAGGTTACTTTGGCGTTTTTGCAACGGCGGATGATGGTGGTAGTTACAAATCCAAAGTCAGCCG
Organism: uncultured Anaerolinea sp.; assembly: GCA_964531975.1. Taxonomy (GTDB): domain Bacteria; phylum Chloroflexota; class Anaerolineae; order Anaerolineales; family UBA4823; genus RBG-16-57-11. Next base: position 19,141 of record CAZHFU010000044.1, read on the forward strand.
GTTCGGCATAAATTTGATTGCGAGACAATTTTTCATTGACATAGATGACATGCCTTTTTGCATTTATCGTGATGGATTCTACTTTTTCGAAACTGCTCAAAACACTTTGTTTTGAGCCAGACAACAATCCTGCCGCTGTCGTCTGAACATTCCCGTTCATTAGCCCGGCTAAAACAACTACCATGGATAGAAGCTGACTCTTTTTGAATTGTTTTTGCATTTGAATGTGTTTGATGCTGTTATCATCCATCTCAAAAATCACACAATATTTCCCCCCATTCATCAGCGCAATCAAAGAATAGGCCAGCAGCAAAACGACGCTTACAACCCCAACGACAATGCCCATTATTTTTACAAATGTGAGCATTGCAAAACCCAAGCCGTCACCCAGACTCAGCAAAAACATCAAAAGGGCCGGCGCCAGAGCGCCGATAACCAGCACTTTCCAAATGGTAATCAGCAGCGTGGGGTTGCTCCACATATTCATTTCATATACCCAACGCAGGATGCCATCCGATCCCATCGTAATGCCCGGGCTTACCAGGAGGTCGGATGGTGGATTAATACCTTCTTTTTGGGGGATTTGTGACGCAACCGGCGCACCACAATTCCCGCAAATGTGGCTGTCTTCAGGTAAATTCTGCCCACACTGGGTGCAAATCATTGCTTTCTCCTTTCTAAAATCCGGACGACTGTCTCATTCCCGGTTGATTTTTGTATTGGCTTGAATACAAGCCGCGCTATTCTTATCATCTTCACTATGATAGGAGCAGCGCCCATGTTAAGGCTTTCAGGATTAGTGAAAATGGCGGCAGCCATGGCCTCAGCTGGCGTTTTTATAAGATAACCATTTCCTTCATAAGCGAACGATATGCCTCGCTCCACTAGCCGCCCTACGTCACATAATCGGCGAGGCTAGCCGGTACAATGAATCAACTAAACGACTGGCAAGGGGGGTATGCAGATATTCGTGTAAGCGCCATTCTTTGCTGTGCTTGAGGTCTTCCAAGAAGTCGGCTTCCAGTTCTTGGGTTTTCTGCTCGTCGTAAATCACCGCCATGGTCTCATAATTCAGGGAAAAACTGCGCACATCCATGTTGGCCGTACCCACGGCGCAGATGGCTGAATCGATCATAATCGTCTTGGCGTGGAAGTACCCATCCTGATATAGATACACCCTGGCCCCGGCGCGGGCCACATCGGCGAAGTAGGTGAGCGCCGCCCGATAAGGCACCTGGTAGGTTCCGCCGCGCGGCTGGCACATGATGCGCACATCCACCCCGGCCAGGGCGGCGGCGGAAATGGCGTCGAGCAGCCCATCATCGGGGATAAAAAACGGCGATTGAATGTAGACGCTTTGGCGCGCATCCATAATCATGAAGAAATACAGCTGCTGCATGGCCTTCCAATCCGCATCCGGCCCGCCATGAGAGATCTGCACCGGCATAAAGGGCAGCGTCTGGCGATCCACCGGCGGGTAATATTCCGGTTCCAACACCGTCTCCTGGGTGGTGTTAAACCAACTGATGATAAAGCTGACTTGCAGCGAAAGCGCCGCCTCGCCCTCCAGCCGCAGATGCGTATCGCGCCAGCTCCCCACCGGATGCTGACCGGGCAGCTGTTCCTTATCCAGGTTCAGGCCGCCCACGTAACCAATCTTGCCGTCAATAACAGCGATCTTGCGGTGGCTGCGATAGTTGGCCGTATGCAAACGGCCCAACTGCCAATAAATTCGGTACGGCCGAATATCCACCCCCGCCTGGCGCAGGTCGTTCAGATACCCGGCGCTAAATTTGAAGCTCGATTGATCCACCAGGGCGCGCACCTGTACCCCGGCGTGCGCCCGCTCGATCAAGGCGTCCTTAAGCTCAATCGTAAAATCATCCTCCGTCCAGATAAAATATTCGAGGTGGATCGAATGCTGGGCCTGGCGAATATCTTGCAGCAAACTGGGGTATTTTTCGGCGGCGTCTTGCAAAATTTGCACCTGGTTATAACCGGTGAAACTGGAGGCGGAGTTGCGGAAGATCATGTTCAGCAAACGGCGGCGGTAGGAAACCGGCTTTTCTTGGGCGAGCTTGGAAATATAATCGTATTCGCGATCCAGCACCGGTTTAAGCGCCGAGGTTAATGGCCCGGCCAGGTTAAAGTGCGCCAGGCGCTTTTCCTGGCTAAAAATTTTGATATTGCGCCCAAAAAACGAATACACGATAAACCCAACCACCGGGAAAAGCATGATAAAAAACAGCCAGGCAAAGGTGACCTGCGGCATACGATTTTCATAAACCAGGCGCAAAAAAACGCTCAGAATAAAGACCGCAAATACCGCCCATGTCAGCCAATTTCCATATCGAATAATATAAAACAGCATATCACCTCGCCGCCCAACCCAAGTTTTGCTTATTAAAATCCAAACGCCCCCACCCTGTTTTTATTATACCGATGATCTTTTTAATTTACCAAGCTGTTTTGTAAGCCGCCAAAAATCGCCGCCAATCAATCTGTGCTTGATGTTACAATTCCGCTCTTAGGCGTTTTACCTTGGCAAAGCCGGCGCGGCGGGGCCGCACCGCAGCCGCGCCTGGGCTGCGCCAGGCATTCTAGCAAATTCGAGTTCAAAACATGCATTTAGCCCAGCCTATCAGGTTGTTTTTCGCCGACCGCGATTACTTCCGCCAATTGGTGCGTTTTGTCATCCCCATCGCTGCCCAGAACCTGATTATGTCTTCCCTGAACCTGGTGAGCGTAATCATGATCGGCCAGCTCGGCGAAACGCCGGTGGCGGCGGTGGGCCTGGCTAACCAGATGTTCTTTTTGCTGCAGCTGGTGATCTTTGGCGTGAACAGCGGCTCGGCCATGTTCACCGCTCAGCTGTGGGGCAAGGGCGACCTGCCCAACATCCGCCGCGTGTTGGTGCTGGGGCTGCTGCTGGGATTGGGGGCGGCGGCTATCTTCTCCGGCCTGGCGCTGTTCGCTCCCCAGGTGGTGCTGGGCGTCTATTCGACCGACCCGGCCGTCATCGCGATGGGCGGTCGTTACCTGAGCATCTTCGGCTGGAGCTTCCCATTCGTGGCCGTTTCATTTGTGTTCGCCACCGTCATGCGCTCCACCGGCAACGTCAAAACGCCCATGCTGGTGAGCGTGTCGGCGCTGCTGCTCAACGCCGCCGGCAGCTATATCCTCATCTTCGGGGCTTTTGGCTTGCCCAAGCTTGGCGTAGATGGCGCGGCCATCTCAGGCCTGCTGGCGCGCATCTATGAATGCGGCCTGCTGCTGGGCATCGTCTATCTGCGCCGCCTGCCGATTGCCCTTTACCCGGCAGACTTCCGCCGCATAGATTGGGGCTTCGTGGTGCGCGTCTTCCGGCCCATCCTTCCGGTCATCTTAAACGAGACCTTTTGGTCTTTCGGCATTAGCGCCTATTACGTGGTCTATGGGCGCATCAGCACCGATGCCATCGCCGCGATGAATATCGTCTCCCCCATCGATAATATGGCATTTGTATTGGTGAGCGGGCTGGCGAACGCCACCGCCATCATGGTCGGCAACCGCATCGGGGCGGGCGAGGAGCAGCGCGCGTTCCACTTCGCCGGGCGCTCGCTGCTGTTAGCCGTGCTAATCGGCTTGCTGTTGGGCAGCCAGGTGTGGCTGTGGTCGGGGTATATCCTGGCGATCTATAAAGTGGATGCCGCGGTGCTGGAAGACGCCCGCCGGGTGCTGCTGATTATTTCGGGGCTGCTGTGGATGCGCGCCTTCAACTCGGTTAACGTGGTGGGGGTCTTGCGCAGCGGCGGCGATGCCCGCTTCTCCTTCTTTCTCGATGGGTTAATCATCTGGACGGTGGGCGTGCCCATGGCGTTTATGTCGGCCTTCGTGTTCGGCCTGCCCGTCTATTATGTATACCTTTCGGTGATGTCGGAAGAGTTCCTCAAGTTCATCCTGGGGCTGCGGCGCTACTTTTCACGGAAATGGATTCACAACCTGGCGCACACCGTCTAAATTGCGGCGTTGTTCACATTTAGCCAGGCGCGGCACGCGAAAATTGTGGTATAAATAGCTCAAATTAGAACAAAAGGTCTAAGTATGTTGCCCTGGGATGTGATCCAACTTTATCGTCAAAACACCTTCCGCTCTGAACCCGCTCAGCGCCTGCAAAACATCGAACAAGCCGCCGAATTCGTGCACAGCCGCGGCTTTGTTTTCTTTTGGCCCATTCAGGGCATTCCCCTGCCCAGCCTGTGGGTGGCTGCCGCCGGCGACCGTCCGGTTCCCGATGAACATGACGACCCCGGCCATATCACCTGGGGATGGAAAGACCAATCCCTGGGCGGCGAACGCTGGTATTACGCCAAGCTGCTGCGCAAAAAAGGTATGATGCTCGCCCCAGAGATGGCGCCCTATTTCTACGCCCTCAGCGAAAACTACGGCTCCCCCGAAGAAGACTACCTGACGCTTTACGAGCAGGGCCGCCTGACAGTGGAGGCCAGGACCATCTACGAGACGCTGCTCCAGCACGGGCGCATGACCACCATCGAGCTGCGCAAAGCCTGCCGCACGAGCAGCGCCGGTTCGGGCAGCAGCTTCGACAAGGCCCTGGCCGACTTGCAAGCCGATTTTAAAATCTTACCGGTGGGGGTGAGCGACGCCGGCGCCTGGCACTACACCTTCATCTACGACTGTGTGCATCGCTGTTATCCCCATCTGCCAGAGCAAGCCCACCCGATTAGCGAAACCCAAGCCCGCCAGGCCTTGGCGGCGGCCTATTTCACCTCACTAGGCGGCGCCCCGCTGCGCGACCTGGTCAAACTGTTCGGCTGGCGGCCTCCCGCCGCCCAAGCGGCGGTGCAGGCGCTAGTAACCTCCGGTCTGTTGGTGGGCGAGACGCCCGTGGAAGGCCAAAAAGACGCCTGGTTCGTTCTCGCCACCCTCCTAAACGCATCGCCATCAACCCGCAGCCCCTCCGCCCCCCAATCCGTTGACAGCCATCCGCTCAATCCGCTCCCCCAATCCGTTGACAGCCATCCGCCCAATCCGCCGCCAGCCATCCGCTCAATCCGCTCCCCCAATCCGTTGACAGCCATCCGCCCAATCCGCCGCCAGCCATCCGCTCAATCCGCTCCCCCAATCCGTTGACAGCCATCCGCCCAATCCG
>CAZHFU010000045.1:0-22736 GCA_964531975.1 uncultured Anaerolinea sp.
AGGCGCCGCCGTAGAACGCATCTCCTCAGCCGGGCCAAAGACCGCCCCCGCCGGCGACGCGACGGCTTCTGCAGCCGCCCCGGGAGGTGTGGCGGCCGCCACAACCACCGCCACACCTTCTCCGTCTACCACGGCCACCGGCTTAGGCCACCAAACCCGCCCGGCCATTCCCACGGGCGTGGTAGAGATGTTCTTGCCGCACAATTTAACACTTAACGCCGCCTACAAAGCCGCCGGAAGAACCCCGCCGCCCGGCGCTAAAAACCTGGGCATCTTGTATTACCCCACCATTTTAGCCCAGGCCAACGTGCGCTTCCTAAACCGCAAATACGCCCTCGATGATGAGCAAATCCTGACCGCCCTGGTGTACGCGCCCGATAAACGCGGCGTCATTCGCTGGGATGATTACCGTGTGCCGCCCATCGACGCCCATGCATTGGATAGCACACCCACCCCCGAGGGCCGTTTCATGACCCTTGAGTCGCCTTTTAGCGATGGGCGCTTGCTCAAGTCGTTAGAAAAAGACTTTGCCGATTGGGTCTTCAACACCGCCCAATTGACGGTGCGGGCCAACGACGCGCTGAAGCTGTACGCCGGCCCGCAGGTCACTTCGGCAGAGTTCAGCCGCCAATGCGCCGACGCCGCCCGTAAAGCCCGCGACGCGGAGTTGAAGAAAGCCCTGGCTCCGATCGAGCGCCAGATCAAAACCATGGAAGACCGCATCGGGCGCACCGAACGCGAGCTGGAGCGCGACGAAGCCGAACTCTCGAAGCGCAAGCTGGAAGAATGGGGCACCCACGCCGAAAACGTGTTCGGCTTCCTCACCGGCAGCAAGCGCCGCAAGCTTAGCTCATCGCTCAGCAAGTCGCGCCAGACCTCGGAGGCCTCGGCGGAAGTGCGCCAGAACGAGCAAGCGATCAAAGCTTATAAAGAGGAACTGGCGAACCTGATCGAGCAGCGCAAACAGCAAGAAGCCGAAATCCAGCAGCGGTGGGGTGAATGCGCCAACCAGGTTGATGAAGTCACCATTACGCCTTTGAAGAAAGATGTGCGTATGGATCTGTTCGGCGTAGCCTGGCTGCCATGCTACATTATACAGATGGGCGACCAAACCGAAGCGGTGCGGGCCTTTGCCTGAGTTGTGCGCAGCCAGGGAGGCGCGATGAAAACCTTATTGTTACTTCGCCATGCAAAATCGGGCATGAAAGACGGCTCGATGCCGGATTTTGAGCGCCCGCTGGCCGAGCGCGGCCGGCGCGATGCCCCGCAGGTGGGCGGCTTGCTGCGCCGCCTGGAGCTGCTGCCGCAGGTGGTGATCACTTCAGCGGCGCGGCGCTCCCGCCAGACCGCCGAAGGCGTCCTCGCGGGAGCGCAGCTAGACGCCCCCTTGCTGCTAGACGAAACCATCTACGACGGCGGCCCGGCCGAATATCGCGCCGCCGCCCAGGCTGTCAGCGGCGACCCCGCCGTTCTGCTGCTGGTGGGCCACAACCCGGTGATGGAAGCATTGGTGCAACAGCACAGCGGGGTTTACCAACCCATGCCCACCGCCGCCCTGGCGGTGCTGCAACTGCCAATCGCCCAGTGGAGCGAATTGACCGGCGCTACGCATGCGCTAAGCTGCCAGGTGTACAGACCCAAAGAAGCCGGATAAGCCCCCGCCCCCATGGTGAACAGCCTACTTATCCTTTTAGCGGTTGCCGCCTACAGCATCGTGCATTCCTGGTTAGCCTCGTTGCGGGTTAAAGCCGGAGCGCGGCGGCAGCTAGGCCCACGGACAGAGCGCATCTATCGTCTGGCCTTTAACGTGTTCTCCGGGGTAACCCTGCTGCCGGTGTTGGCCCTGCCCACCCTGCTGCCAGACCGGCATCTGTACACCATCCCCATGCCGTGGCGTCTGGTCACCCTGGCGCTGCAGGGCGCGGCGGCGGCAGCGGCGGCGGTCGCCATCCTGCAGACCGGGGCGCTGACCTTCATCGGGCTGGGGCAGCTCATTCAAAAACACCCCGCGGTTACCCCTCGCCTGGTGGTCACGGGCCTGTATCGCTATGTGCGCCACCCCATCTACGCGGCCGGGTTGGTGTTCATCTGGCTTAGCCCGATCATGACCATGAACTTGTTGGCGTTATACCTGGGCTTCTCGGTCTACCTGGTGGTGGGGGCGCTTGTAGAAGAACGCAAGCTGCTGGTGGAATTTGGGGAAACCTACCGTGAGTATCAACGTAAAACGCCCATGCTCTTCCCCAGGCTGTTTTAATGGGCAGCCGCCGCCCAGCGGCGTAGAAAATTTCACGCTTCAGCAGGCGCTTTTTCGTCGTGAATGAGGTATAATTGGCTTTCATGCCTAAGCAGAAAGCGCCGCAAGACTTGACGCCCGACGAGCTGCGTTGGTTGTTGGTAGACAAACGCCGCACCGCTCACCAAGAACGCCTGGATCGTTACCGGCGGACCGGTCGTGTAGTGCGCCTGGCTTCAGATTTGGAAGGCGCTCCCGGCGGAGCGTGGGTGACCTCCGAAATCGTTGATGCCCCCGCAGAACGCAGCCGCAGACGTAAGCTGTTTGATGGGTTTCTGCTGGCGCTGGAAATTATCTGTGTAGCCGGGTTGATCTTCATCCTGTTTAGCGGGGTGCGCACCTTACAAGAAGTTAATCGAGATGTTTTGGCCGCCATTGAGCAGCCCACTCTCACCCCCACGCCGCTGATTGGAGCCGTGGTGCTGCCTTCAGGCCACACCCCGCCCGGCGCCCCTGGCGGAACACGTTTCAACGAGGCCGAAATTCCTGAACATTTGCGCCCGTTGGTGCAGTCGCTTTACAATGCTCCCGTGCCCACCCCCGGCCCCGAACAAGCCGTGCGGTTGCAAATCCCCGCCTTGGGTGTAGATGCACCCATCGTCCAGGGCGATGGCTGGGAGCAGCTAAAGAAGGGCGTGGGCCAAAACCTGGGGTCGAGCAACCCCGGGCAACGCGGCAACGTGGTGCTTTCCGCCCACAACGATATTTTTGGCGAGCTGTTCCGCGACCTGGACCGGCTGCGCCCCGGAGACCTGGTGCTGGTTTACACCAACCAACGCGCCTACACCTATATCGTGGTGGATACCAAGGTGGTGCAGCCCACCGCCGTCGAAGTTATGGCGCCCACCGCCCAGGCCACCACCACGCTCATATCTTGTTATCCTTACCTCAAGGATAACCTGCGGATCGTCGTAATCGCCCGCCTCCAAACCGGCGGTTAAGTCATTTATATCTATCAGGAGTAAGCATATGGCTCAGAAATCCAAAAAACAAACCCGCAAGGTATCGCGTTCAGCTGCGGAAATCAATATCACCGATTCGGCTCCCCTCACAAGCAGCCGCTCGTTTTCGGCGGAATTTACCCCCGATTACAGCCAAACCATCAAAGACCTGCGTCGCATTGGCATCTTAGCTGGCAGCTTCTTTGCAATTTTGGTCGCTTTAGCCATCATCCTCCCATAAGCCTGCCAGAGCTGCGCTAAGCGGTCTTCACAGACGACAAACCGCCGGCCCGTGAGAGGCCGGCGGTTTGTCGCGCCATTCGCGAGGTATAATAATGCATATTTTCGTGGAGAAACCGGAATGATAGACCGCCCACCGCCCACATTTGATGAAAACGACCGTACCCTGGTGACTGCGGGCGAAGTGACGACGCCGGCGGAAAGCGTTCCACCACTGGCCCCCCCGCCGGAATTGGAATCACCCTCTTCTCCCCCATGGAGCAACAACCTTAAGCTGGTGGTTGGGCTAACCACCGCCGGCATTTTGATGACCTTCCTGGTTTACTTCCGCTCCATCCTTGGCCCACTGCTGTTAGCACTCATCCTGGCGTTCCTCATTCAACCCCTGGCGCTGCGCCTGACGCGCAGCGACCGCATTTCCTGGCGCATGAGCATCAACCTGATCTACCTGGTGTTGGTGGTGCTGCTGCTGAGCAGCTTCACCGCCGCTGGCCTGGCGATTTTGCAGCAGGCCCAAAGCGCCTTTGGTTATGTAGAAAATTTTTTCAACGAACTCCCCACTACCATCTCCACGCTCACCCACCAGGTAATTTCTATTGGGCCGTTTAGTTTCGACTTTGCCGGCCTCGATTTAGGCACGGTAGCGCAGCAAGCGCTAGACCTGGTGCGCCCCGTGTTAGGCCAGGCCGGGAGCATAATCACCGGCCTGGCAAGCAGCACCGCCAGCGCCGCCGGCTGGGGCTTGTTCATCTTGCTGATCTCTTACTTTATCCTCTCCGAATCCGGCCAGTGGCGCGGCGAACTGGTGCATATCGAAGTCCCCGGTTACACCGACGATTTCAGGCGCCTGGTGGCCCAAATGGTAGACACCTGGAAAGCTTTCTTGCGGGGCCAGTTTATCGTCTCGTCCCTGGTAATTGTGGCCTATTACCTGCTGCTAACCATCTTGGGCACGCGCCTGTCGCTAGCTATTGCCTTCATGGCTGGGATAGCCGCCTTTGTGCCTTACGTGGGAGCGTTCCTCACCTGGACGGTGGCCGCCATCATCGCCTACTTCCAGGTGGACAACTATTTCGGCCTCTCGGCGTTTTGGTATGCGATGCTGGTAGTGGGCTGTTGTTTGCTGCTGAACCAAATTTTCGATAACCTGATTACCCCTCGCATTATGGGCAGTTCGCTGGGGGTTCACCCGGCCGGGGTGTTGATTGCGGCCATTATCGCCACCGATCTGATCGGGTTCGTGGGCCTGATGTTGGCCGCCCCCGTCTTAGCCACGTTTTCGGTGCTGTGGCGCTACATCACCCGCAAAATGCTAAACCTGGACCCATGGACGCCGCGGCCCACCCGGCAGCCGCCGCCCACCTCGCAGCGGCTGCGCGCCATGCGGCGCTGGCTGCGCCAAAAAATGCAGTCTTAACGCGGGCGCGGCCAAGCCGGCTTCACAGCCTGCGCGCCGCTGTGAGAACACAAAAGCGCACAGGCGCTTCCTTATAGGAAGAGGACCTGTGCGCTTTTTGACGCATGGCGCAGTCCAGGTTAGATGGGCCGCAGCGCCGGGTCGAACTGCGCCGGTTGTTGGCGGTAGGTTCCAATCGTGCCATACAGGCGCTCTTTGATCTCGATCACCTGGCGGCGCAGGCGGTCGTCTTGTTCCAACAGCTCGGCCACTTTGTCGCAGCCATACATAACCGTGGTGTGGTCGCGCCCCCCTAACGCCTCGCCAATTTGCGGCAGCGAAATGTTGGCCTCAAAGCGCAGCAGGTACATTGCCACCTGGCGGGGCAGCGCAATCTGTCGGGAGCGATCGCGGCTGAGCATTTCATCCATCGAAACGCTGAAGAAATTCGCCACCTCACGAATAATTTCATTTGGCTTCACTTCGCTGCGGTGGGGCAGCAGATCGGCCAGGGCGGTTTCGACCAGCTGGGCGGATAGCGGCAGGTTACTCAGGTCGGCGAAGGCTGCCACCCGCGTCAGCGCGCCTTCCAATTCGCGAATATTGGATTGCACCCGCCGGGCGATCATCTCCAAAAACTCGTTCGGCATATTTTGACCCATGCGCTCGGCTTTGGCGCGCAAAATGGCCTGGCGCGTTTCCAAATCGGGCGGCTGAATGTCGGCGGTTAGCCCCCACTCGAAGCGCGAACACAGGCGTTCTTCCAACGTCACCAGCGCCTTGGGCGGCCGGTCAGACGAGACCACGATCTGCTTATCTTGCCCATGCAAAGTATTGAAGGTGTGGAAGAACTCCTCTTGGGTCGATTCTTTCCCCGCGATAAACTGAATATCATCCACTAATAAGACGTCGATGCTGCGGTATTTATCCCGAAAAGCCTGGGTGTTATGGTTGCGAATGGCGTTAATCAAATCGTTGGTAAATTCTTCCGATGAAACGTATAAGACCTCTAAGCCGCGAGCGTGACATTCGTTGCCAATGGCATGCAGAAGATGCGTTTTACCCAACCCTACCCCGCCATATAAGAAGAGGGGGTTGTAAGCCTGGGCGGGCCTTTCGGCCACGGCCATTGAGGCGGCATGCGCCAGCCGGTTGTTTGGGCCAACCACAAAGTTCTCAAACGTATAGCGGGCGTTTAATGTGGTGTTATGCTCCAGGCTTTGTTCAAACCCAAACTCAAGCGGCGCGGGGACGTTGGCCTCAACTTCGAAGGCGGTTTCGACAGCCGATGCATTCTGCCATACCACAAACCGCACCTCCACCGTGCGATTCATCATCCCGGTTAACATGCGGGTCACCGTGCTGGCTAAACGGCTTTGCAACCAATCACGCGCATAGGCGTTGGATATGCCAATAATAAAACTTCCATCCTCATAAGAGACAAATTCAGCTTGCCTGACCCACGTATCGAATGTGGCTTTGGGCATTTCTGTTTGCAACTGACCGCGCGCGGCTTGCCAGGCCTGTGATGCATCCATAACAGCCTACCTCCTCGAGATTTTTTGTTTTCAGACAGCAATGTATAAAACTTCCCGCCACCCTGGCCTTCCAGATGAGTGGCGGGCGCTTAGAGGAAAACAGTGATTCATTTCATCATTTCTTGCGTGGCTGTGGCCCCCCGCTTTAGCTGCTAACTAACCACGCTCTGATTGTAGCAAAGCATCCCTAGATTAGCAATACATATACCCTACGGCAACCTAAAAAAAACCAATACTTTAAGGTTTAGAAACCTTAAAGAAAGTAACGCCCACTTAACTTTGTTTTTACCGCTTGTAAATTTCGCGTAAACCGGTAATACAAGGGCTAACCCACCAGATACCCCTATATATGGGCATGTATTTGCGAAAACGGCGCATACCCCCCAAATAGCGCAGTACGATTGTTAAAAGAAACTATTCGCTTCCCCGTCCACCGCACGGCTTTTTGACGACGCGCAGCCTCACAAACGTATATGCGCTTAATACGTTTTGTTAATATTCTTCTTGCATTCATTCGGTATCCTAAAAACATGGTTTATAAGGGTTAAATGGGCTTACCGGGGATGTCCCTGGGGGCCTTATTCATAGATGAATATTTTGTTTTAGAAAGGATGGGCAGACAATGGCAAAGATTATAGGTATTGACCTGGGCACTACTAACAGCGTAGTGGCCGTGATGGAAGGCGGCGATCCTACCGTGATTCCGACTGCGGAAGGGTCGCGCTTGCTGCCTTCCGTGGTTGCGTTTAACAAGAACGGAGAGCGCCTGGTGGGCCAAACCGCCAAGCGCCAGAGCGTGGTTAACCCGGAGAACACCGTTTTCTCGATTAAACGCTTTATGGGTCGTCATTATGACGAAGTGGACGTGGAACGCAAGATGGTTCCGTTCCAGGTGGTCAAAGGCCCTGCCGGCGACGCTCGAGTCAAAATTCCCGTAACCGGACGTGAATACAGCCCGCAGGAGATTTCGGCCATGATTTTAGGCAAGCTGAAGGCAGACGCTGAAGCTTATCTGGGCGAACCCGTTTCTAAGGCGGTGATTACCGTGCCGGCTTACTTCAACGACAGCCAGCGCCAGGCCACCAAAGACGCCGGACGCATCGCCGGGCTGGAAGTGCTGCGCATTATCAACGAGCCAACCGCAGCGGCGCTGGCCTACGGGCTGGATAAGCAGACCAACGAAACCATCCTGGTTTTCGATTTGGGCGGCGGCACGTTTGACGTGTCTTTGCTCGAAGTGGGCGAAGGCGTGATCGAAGTTAAATCCACCAACGGCGATACCCACCTGGGCGGCGATAACTGGGATGAAGCGATTGTCAACTTTGTGGCAGACGAATTCCAAAAAGAGAGCGGCATCGATATCCGCACCGACCGCCAGGCGCTGCAGCGCCTACGCGAGGCAGCCGAGAAGGCCAAGATCGAACTTTCGAGCGTAATGGAGACTGAGATCAACCTGCCTTATGTCACCGCCGATGCCAACGGCCCCAAGCACTTGCAAATGCGCCTCAGCCGCGCCCGTTTTGAACAGCTCACCGAAGACTTGGTGAAGCGCCTGCGTGGCCCGGTCGAAGCCTCTTTGAAAGACGCGAACGTGACCGCTAAGGATATTGACGAAGTCGTGTTAGTGGGTGGCGCCACCCGTATGCCCATGGTGCAGGAATTGGTGCGCTCGTTGACCAACAAAGAACCCCACAAGGGGGTCAACCCCGATGAGGTGGTGGCGATTGGCGCGGCCATTCAAGGTGGTGTGTTGGGCGGCGAGGTCAAAGATGTCTTGCTGCTGGATGTGACCCCGCTTTCACTGGGCGTGGAAACCATGGGCGGCGTGATGACGGTCTTGATCGAGCGCAATACCACCATTCCGGTAAAGAAGACGGAAGTCTTCTCTACCGCCGAAGACAACCAGACCGCCGTCGATGTGCATGTTCTACAAGGCGAACGCCCCCTGGCCGCCGATAACATGAGCCTGGGCCGCTTCCGCCTGGAAGGCATTGCACCGGCTGCGCGCGGCCTACCGCAGATCGAAGTGACCTTTGATATTGACGCCAACGGCATCCTCAATGTGACGGCGCGCGATAAGGCCACTGGCAAGGAACAGCGTGTCACCATCACCGCTTCTACCAACCTGGATAAGAGCGAGATTGACCACATGGTGCAGGAGGCCCGTCAAAACGAATCGTCGGATCGCCGGCGCCGTGAGCTGATCGAGGCCCGTAACCAGGCCGACAGCCTGGCTTACCAGACCGAAAAAGCCCTGCAAGACCTGGGCGATAAGGTTCCGGCCGCCGAGAGCAGCCAAATTCGAGAGCGAGTTACCGCCCTGCGCCAGGCTATGACCGGCGAAGACACCGCCGCCATCAAGCGCAGCACCGATGAGCTGCAAAATGCTTTCCACGCTCTCACCCAGCAAATCGCGGCGCAACAGGGCGGCCCGCAGCCAGGCGGCGCTCAACCGGGCGGCAGCCCATTCGCCGGCGGCGATGGCAATGGCCGCAGCCGCGACGATGACGGGGAAGTGGTCGAAGGCGAGTTCCGCCAATCCTAAGCCGATGCCGCCGCAGGCAGCAGTACGCTTTATATAATTGAAAAGGAGCGACCTTACCGAAATAATGGGTAGGGTCGCTCCTTTTTGCTCTCACCGGGCGTTCACCCAACTGGCGGCGGCAATCTCGGCGTGGAACCGGCGAACGCAATTCCGGCGCAGAACCGGCGGACGCAATTTCCGCGGGCGCTCAGCCGGCGGCGTAGAACCGGGCGGACGTCCAACCGACTGACATAATTCCGGGGGACGCAATTCCGGCGCTTAAAACACAAAAGCCCCGCAGGAGGTCTGCCAACCGCCGTATGGGACTTTTGTATGTGGGGAGAATGTACTCTTATTATACCCAGGCGCTTAAACCAGGCATGAAGCATGGCTAAGTTTTGGGTGAGCAAGCCGGCGTTTTCCAGTGCGACAGCGGCCCGATTCTGCACAATCCTACTTACAACTATTAATCGCCAACCCAGGCGCATCAATCGCGGCTTCGCGCGGCCTGTTCAGCCGCCTCCAAAATCCGGGCTGCATCAATTGGCCCCTGGCGCAAGATATGCGGCATCGGGCCGGTGCAATCGACCACGGTTGAGGGCTGCCCGCCTGGAGTGCGCCCGCCGTCGATAACGAGGGCGATGCGCCCGCCCAACTGCGCCAGCACTTCCTCGGCGCTCACCGTGTTAGCGCCGCCCGAAAGGTTGGCCGAAGTGACCGCCAACGGCCCGGCGGCGTTGAGCAGCGCCAACGCGGCCGGGTGATCGGGCATTCGCACCCCCACCGTGGGCCGCGAGGAGAGGTTGGCGGGCAGGTGGGCGGCCTGCTTCACTACCAGCGTTAGCGGGCCGGGCCAATAGCGCTGCGCCAGCAGCCGGGCGTAACCGCTCATGGCTTGCGCCACCTTTGCGGCGTCTTCCGGGCTGCCAACCAGCACCGCGATGGCCTTGTCTGCCTGGCGGCCTTTGGCCGTGAATAATCCCTCAATGGCCGTTTCGTTGTCCAACGCCGCCGCCAGGCCATACACCGTATCCGTTGGGAAGGCCACCAACTGTCCGGCTCGCAGCAGGCCCAGGGCCACTGGCAAAACATGCGGGGTAAAAGCAATAAGTTGGGTATTTATCATCTCTTAAAGGGGGCGCGCTTAAACTGCCTGCACCCAGTATGTCAATCCCGGTCCAATGCGCGCATGGATGGCCGTTGTGCGGAAGCCGGCTGCGGTCAACAGTTCGGCCAGGTCCGCCTCCGACCAGCGCCAATGCGCTTCGGCCCGCTCCGCCCAATCGAGCAGCGATTGGCGATCCAACCCCTGCAAGCTGTGCGCATCGGCCAACCTGGTCGCTGCGCTCACCGTCATTTTTTCAGACGGGTTAAGCAGGCACACGCGCCCACCCGGTTTTACCACCCGGCGCATTTCGGCCAGCGCCGCCGGTGGGTGGGGTAGCAGAAACAGCACATTCACCGCCGTCGCCAGGTCGAAAGTGGCCGTGGGAAAGGGGAGACGTTCAGCCGCCGCCAAAGCCAGACGGTCATGCAAGCCAGAATCGAGAGCGGCGTATTCCACATCCACCCCCACCGCCGCGCAGCCTTGTTGGGCCAGCAAACGCGGCAGTAAGGCGGGGCCGCAGCCCACATCCAGGGTGGTCAACCCGGCCTGGGGTTGGCACCAGGCCGAGAACTGCTCTAGCGTGCGCCCCCAGCCAGTGTGCAACTGAATGTGGGCGAAGCTGTGCATCATGGCCGGTTCATCTCCCAAATAAAGCGCAGCCCGTCCAGGGTGAGCCAGGGGGCGATGATCTGGAGCGCGTCGGTTTCACGCGCCACGATTTCGGCCAGCCCTCCCGTGGCGATCACCTTCATATCCGGCCCAAGTTCGGCGCGGAAGCGGGCGGTCATGCCCTCCACCAGGGCCACGTAGCCAAACAGTAAGCCCGACTGCATAGCGTGGGTGGTGTTGCGCCCGATGGCGTAGGGCGGGCGCTGCAAATCCACCCTGGGCAGCTTGGCGGTGCGCTGGAACAGGGCCTCGGCGGCAATGCCGATGCCGGGGGCAATCGCGCCGCCCAGGTAATCGCCTTCCGTAGAGATTGCGTCAAAGGTGGTGGCGGTTCCAAAATCGACCACGCAGGCCGGCCCGCCGTACAGGCGCTGCACCGCGGCGCAGTCCACAATGCGGTCGGCGCCCACCGCGCGTGGGTCTTCATAATGGATGCGCACCCCGGTTTTGACGCCGGCATCCACCACCAGGGGGTCTTGGCGCAAGTAGGCGCGGCAGGCTTCGACCACGCGCCCGGTGACGGGCGGAACCACCGAGGCCATACAAATGCCGCTCAGTTGGCCGGGGTGCAATCCGGCGTGTTCCAGCAGGCCGGCGAACTGCAAACCGTATTCATCGGGCATGCGCTCATGAACGGTGGCTAAGCGCCAGCGCGGGCCGAGGCTGTCCCCGTCGTATAAGCCCAGGGTAACGTTGGTGTTGCCAATGTCGATGGTTAGCAACATCTCAGGCTCCCAAGATGAGGTTGTCGATTAAGCGGGTTTTGCCCATAAAAACTGCCATGGAAAGCAGCGCCGGGCCGTCGAATTGACCGTCGATTTCACGCAGCGAATCGGGGTGGGCGCAGGAAACATATTGCAGGCGCGCCAACGGTTCGGCCTCCACCACCGCTCGCACCGCCTGGCGCAAACGCTCGGCGTGACGCTCACCACCGGCGTAGGCTGCCTCGGCCGCGGCCAGCCCGCGGCGCAGCACGGTGGCGGCCCGACGCTGCGCCGCGTCCAGGTAGACGTTGCGGCTGGATAGCGCCAGGCCGTCGGCTTCGCGCACAATCGGGCACACCACCATCTCAAGGTTGAAGTTGAGATCTTGCACCATGCGGCTAATGACCACTGCTTGCTGGGCGTCTTTTTGCCCAAAATAGGCGCGCTGTGGCTGCACAGCGTTAAACAGCTTCGCCACCACGGTCGTCACCCCTCGGAAGTGCCCTGGACGCATGCCGCCTTCCAATGGCCGGGTTACCTCGCTCACATCCACCCAGGTTTGAAAGCCGGGCGGGTACATCCCTTCGGGGGTAGGCGTCCACAGCAAGTCTACCCCGGCGCGGTCTAACAACGCCGCGTCACGCTCCAGGTCTCGCGGATAGGCGGCGTAATCTTCGTTGGGGCCAAACTGGGTGGGGTTGACAAAAATACTGGCGACCACCGCGGCGCATTCTTGCCGCGCCCGCTGCGCCAACGAAAGATGCCCGGCGTGCAAAGCGCCCATCGTGGGCACAAAGCCAACCGGCTCAGCCAGGCGCGCCCGCTCGGCGCGCAGATCGGCAAGGGTGGTTACGATTTTCATAATTTTAGCCCCATGAGCAATTCGTCGTAGAATTTTCCGTCAAGGAATATCGCTTGCGGCTCGACCCCGTAGACGGTGAAGCCGCAGTTGAGATAACAGTGGATGGCGGTTGCATTGCCGGTTACCACCCCCAGCTTGACAATCGCCAGGCCCTGCCGGCGCGCCCAATCCAGGTTGGCGCGCACCATCCGGCCCGCAGGCCCTGGCCGCGCGCCGATGGGGTTACATATACGCCCCAAATCATACCGTTATGGCGCGTCTTCAGGCCTAATTCACGCCGGACGCCGGCCATACCCACCAGGGCATCCCCGCGCCAGGCCAGGGTAATCTGCCCGCTTTCACCCGGCGAGCCTTGAATGCGCGCTTGCCAATCCTGCACGGTGGTTTGCAGGGTGCGGTCATAATCGTTGCTAAACGCTTCCGGGCTGCGCTGCATCGCTTCCAGGCGCAGCTCCCTTACCATAGACGCATCTTCGATGGTCGCCGGGCGGATGAGGTATTCTATGGGCATCATGCTTTTGGTTTAGGCCTTTCACTGCGTAATTTGGGCATCGTTGGCGACGTTTCCGCGGCCCAATCCTTACAAGACGCCCGAGGTGGGCGCTACCGCGGCAGAAACCTGGCCGGTTTTGCCAGGCGGCCAGCGCCCGGCGCAAATCTTAAAGGGTTTGCAAGGCGAGCCTTTGCGCGACGTTCATGGTGAGAGTATGCAGGCCAGGCGCATCAGGCCGCCTCACCTGGCGCGCGTCAGTCCCTCAAGGCGGCCACCAACCTCCACAGCGTGCTGTTAATCGGGGTGGGCACACCGGTGGCTTCTCCCGCCTGGACAATCCCGCCGGTAATGGCGTCGATCTCGGTGGGCGCGCCGCGCTGCACATCTTGCAGCATCGAAGACAGGTTGTTAGCGGTGCGCCGGGCGATAGTCTCAACCGCCACCACCGGGTCGGGGTAAGGCAGGCGAATGCCCTGCGCCACAGCCACGGCGGCGGCCTCGCGCACCACTGCTAGCAAGAGTTGCCGCGCCGTCGGGCGGGTGAGCAGTTTCCCATTCGGAATACCTAACAAGGCCGTGACCGGGTTGATGGCGGCGTTAAGCACCAATTTACCCCACACCAAGGCCTGCGGGTCGGCGGCGTTTTCGATGACAAAGCCGGCGTTTTGCAGCAGGTTGGTGAGCGGGGTGAGGCCCGGGTGGCTGCTGAGAGATACTACCGCTTCACCGGCCGGGCGCGCCCGCCCTGGGCTAAGCAGCGTGGCCCCCAGGGTGGTAACGCCCAGCGCCACGCGCCGCGCTCCCAAAGCTTGCGCCAACTGTTCGCGGTTCCCCAGGCCGTTTTGCAAGGTCAGCGCCAGGCCGTCGGCGGCCAGGCAGTGGGCTAACTGCTGGGCGGCGTGGGCGGTTTGCCACGATTTGACCAGCACCAGCGCCAGCCCGGCCGGTTGGCAAGCCTGGGCGTCACTCAGCACCCGCACCGGAAACGCCTGCTCTGCGCCGCCTTCATCTACTACGCGCGCCCCATCGCTCGCCAGGGCGGCCAGACCGTCTTCCCAGCCGCCCAACATCGTCACGCGCACCCCGGCGCCTGAAAGGCGCGCCGCAAACACGCATGCCATCGCTCCCGTACCAACAATCAAAACGTCTTGCTGCGGTTCACGTGTCATCTGGGTGGGCCTCCATCAGGTTTTGCCATTCGATTTGAGTCATCTCGATGGTATGTTCCGGGCCGGGGAAAGCGCGGTTTTGCACTTCGCCGCTGTAGGCGTCAAAGGCGGCGCGCATTTGGCCGCGTAAATTAGCATATTGCTTAACAAAGCGCGGGGTAAAACGGTCGAACAAGCCCAGCAGGTCGTGGGTCACCAACACCTGCCCGTCGCACTCCACCCCGGCGCCAATGCCAATGGTGGGAATATCCAGGCGCTGGCTGATGAGACCGGCCAGCCGCCCCGGCAGCGATTCCAACACCACCGCAAAGCAGCCGGCGTCTTGCAAGATCAGAGCATCTTCCAGCAGGCGCTGGGCGGCGCGCCATTCTTTGCCTTGCGGGCGAAAGCCGCTCAGTTGATGCACGCTTTGTGGGGTAAGGCCCAGATGGCCCATCACCGGAATGCCCGCGCCCACAATCGCCCGGATGGCGTCGGCGCGCTCACGCCCGCCCTCCAACTTCACCGCGTCCATGCCGGCCTCTTGCAGAAAGCGCCCGGCGTTGCGCACCGCCGCGCCGATTTCGGCCTGGTAAGACATAAACGGCATATCCCCAATTAGCAGGGCGTACTGCGCCCCACGCTGCACCGCCTTGCAGTGATGCAGCATGTCTTCCATCGTCACCGGCAGCGTGTTAGGGTAGCCCAATACCACCATGCCGAGCGAATCACCCACCAGGATGGCGTCGATGCCGGCCTCATCCATTACCAAAGCAGTGGGATAATCGTAGGCAGTGAGCATGGTAATCGGTTGCCCGGTGGCCTTTAAATTACGTATGGTTTGAAGAGTGTTTTTTTTACGAACCTGGGCGGGCGGACCCACCGTCTTTGGCGTGGTAGACATAGTACTCTCCTGAAATAAAGGTAGAGGCTGTGAATAGATGCTGCTTCCCCGGCGGTATTGACTTAATGCGTCCCATTCCAGTGATACAGGCGCGCCGGTATTATAACAGGTTGGCGAGTGAAACGCGCACCGCTGCGCCCAGGTCGGCCCGCTATGCTATAATAATTCTCGATTCGCCAACTTCGCTACATTTACAAGGAACAGCCTGTATGAAACCAAAAATCTTACTAATCATTGCTTTGCTCAGCATTCTAACGGTAGCCGGCTCCGCACCTAAATCTGTCATCCGGCTGACCGTCATCAACAAGTCGGGAATGGAAATTGCCATTCAGCTGCGCGCCAAAGAGACAGAATGCGCCACCTCGAAAGACACCCTGGAAAGCAAATTCTATTACCTGCCCGTGACCCCCGGCGACCGCGACGCCCCCCAGGTGAAGGATTTCTACATCGACCGCGGTTACACCTACGGGATGCAGCTGTTTTATATTGAAACCTGGGACCCCGTATACGGCTTCTCGTGCAATCCCACGGTTCCCAACGCCCTGGTGGCGGCCCGCAATTTGCGCCTGACGGTTCTGCCGTGCGACCAAATACCCCGCCGCCTGGGTGAGCGCAGCATGTGGAAATACCTGCCCTATCCCATCCGCACCTTCAAACGCATCTGGATGACGCGCCTGATTTATTAGGCGGACGAGCTGCAGCAGCGGTCCACTTTCGAAAACGAATCACAAGCGGCCGTCCAAGAAACTCCTTGAACGGCCGCTCGCTAAACCATAGTCATTGTAAGCAGCAGACTAGCCCGGCATGACCTCCACCAGGCAATAGGTCTTTTGCCCTTTGCGCAGCACCAGGAAGCGACCTTCCACGGCCTGGTCAATCCCCACTGCCGCCCCGCCATCCACGCGCCGGTTATTCAGGTAGACCCCACCGCTTTGCAGCAGGCGGCGCGCTTCGCCTTTCGACGCGGCCAGCCCGCTTTCGACCAGCAGATCCACCACCGCGATCCCCTCCCCCTCCAGGCGGCTCTTGGGCAGCTCTGCCGAAGGGACATCGGCGAAGATCTCAGCCACATCGGCGGCGCTCAAGCCCTCTAACTCACCGCCAAACAACACCTGGGCGGCCTTCTCGGCTCGCTCTCGCGCTGTGGGGCCGTGCATCATCTCGGTCACCTGTTGGGCCAGCCGGCGCTGCGCCTGGCGCTGTTCGGGGTGTTCGGCAACCGCCGCGTCTAGCTCCTGCACCTCGGCCTCAGTCAAAAATGTAAAGAAGCGCAAGTACTTAGAGACATCACGATCGTCGGTATTGAACCAGAACTGGTAGAAGGCATAAGGCGAGGTGCGCTCGGCTGAGAGCCATACGCTGCCCGATTCGGTCTTGCCGAACTTGCTGCCATCGGCCTTGACGATGAGCGGGTAAACCATGCCGTAGGCCGGCTCGCCGCGCACCCGCCGCACCAGTTCGGCCCCGGCGGTGATATTGCCCCATTGATCCGAGCCGCCGGTTTGCAGCTTGCAACCGAAGTGATCATATAGATGCAAGAAATCGTAGGACTGCATCAGCATATAGCTAAACTCGGTGAAGGAAATGCCGTCTTCGCGCTCGATGCGGTTGCGCACTGAATCTTTCGCCAGCATGTAATTCACCGTGAAGTGTTTGCCAATATCGCGCAGAAAGTCTACCAGGTTAAGAGAGAGCAGCCAATCGGCGTTATTCATCAACCGCGCCGGGTTGCTCTGGACTTCGAAATCCAGAAAATGCGCCAGTTGACCCTTGATCGCCTCGGTATTAGCCGCGATGAGTTCGCGCGACATCAACACGCGCTCGGTGGCCTTGCCAGAAGGGTCGCCGATCATACTGGTTCCCCCGCCCGCTAACGCGATGGGATGATGCCCATAACGCTGCAAGCGCGCCAGGGCCAGCAGCGGAACCATGTGGCCCACGTGCAAGCTGTCGGCGGTCACATCGAAACCGTTATACACGGTCACGGCCTCGTTGGTTAACAGGGTTTGGGCGCCCTCCATGGTGTCGTATAACATCCCGCGCCACTGAAGTTCTTCAAAAATGTTGCCAGGCATAAATTTAACTCCTAAATTCGCACCGTGGTGCGAGTACGCAGCGCCTCCACTGCGGCGATCGCCGCGCGGGTGACGCCAAAAAGTTGATCGTAAGGGATGGGGGCCGGCCCACCGTTGAGCATGGCGGCGCTAAAGGCGCGCCATTCGGCCTGGTGGCCCTTATCCTGGCGCAAGTAGGCGTGGGTAACCTGCCGCCGCCCATTGGCGGCCAGTTCCAGGCTGCGATAGTCGTCTAGCGCCGCCGCACGCCCGCCGCCAAACACCTCCACGCGCTCTTTAGGGAAGGATTTATCGCCATTGGCGAAGTAATCCACCACGCCCAGGGAACCGTCGGAGAAGGTGAACGTCAGGCTCAGATTATCTTCGCGATAACGACCGCGGTCGGGGAGACCGCGCGCTGTCACCTCCACCGGCGATGTTCCCACCAGGTAGGTGAGAAAATCAATGAAATGGCAACCTTCGCCGATAATGCGCCCGCCGCCCTGGGCCAGGTCGTGCGTCCAGTGGGTGAGCGGAATATAGCCGGCGTTGACGCGATAATGCGCATACAGCGGCTCGGCGCGGGCTTCGAAAAAGCGGCCCAACTGCACCGCCAGGGGGGCAAAACGGCGGTTAAAACCCACCATAAGCAAGCCAGGGCTGTTCGCCAGGGCGGACTGCACGGCGTGGCTCTCTTCCAGGGTGAGCGCCAGCGGTTTTTCGCAAAAAACATGTTTGCCGGCGGTCAGGGCGGCCAAAACCTGGTCGGCGTGCAGGTTGTGGCGGGTGAGTATCGCCACGCAGTCCACCTGGGGGTCTTGAATCACCTGCTCGGCCTGGCTGGAGGCGTACCCAAACCCGAACTTTTGAGCAGCGTGCTGGGCGCTCATACCCGAGGCCGAAGCGATGCCCACCAGCTTGAGCTGCGGCACAGCTTTTAGCCCCGGCAGCATCACCGCCGTGGCGAAATTGCCCGCCCCCAACACGCCTATACCAATCGGGGCGGTAGAACGGCGCGCCGCCACGGCCGGCGCGGCGGGGGCGACCAGGGTTGGCGCAGCCGGGGCCGCTGCAGCAAAAGCATTTTCCGCCTGACGGGGGGCCTCCCCGGCAGGGGTGGGCGTTGGGTGGGCCTCGGTAGTGGCTTCCCCGGCAAAGCCCGGCGCCATCAGCTCGTCTGCGGGCGTCGATCCCGAAATTTGGCTATCGGGGTAGGTAAGCAGCACCCCCAAGAACGGCGTATGCGCTCTACCGGTGATTAGCTCATAAGCTGCGGGGGCCTGGCTAATAGGAAAGCGATGCGTAATCAACGGGCGCACATCCATCCGTCCGGCGGCAAGCAAATCCACAATCGCTTCCAGGTTGCGGCCTTCGGTCCACCGCACATAGCCGATGGGGTAATCCAGCCCGCCTTCCTCATACAGCGGGTCGTAGCGCCCAGGGCCATAGGAGCGCGAATTGATGAAGCTGAGTTCTTTTTCGTAATAGATTTTGCGCGGCAAGGTGAGGCCCACCGCCCCCACCGCCACCACCCGGGCGCGGTCGCGGGCGATGGCTCCGGCCAGCTCCACCGGGTCGGTGGAAGGGGTGTCGGCGCAGATCAGAACGCTGTCGCAGCCCCGCCCACGGCTGAAAGCCAGGGCGGCTTCAATGGCCGCGGGCCGCAAGACGGCCTGCGCCCCCAACTGCTGCGCCAGCGCAACCCGCTCTGGGGCCAGGTCTACCCCGAACACCTGGCAGCCGGCCGCCTGGGCGATCTGCACCGCCAGCAAGCCTAGCAACCCTAACCCAATCACCGCCACGCGCTCGCCCAACTGGGGGTGGGCCAGGCGAAAGCCATGCAGGGCAATCGCCCCCAGGGTGGCAAAGGCGGCAGACTCAAAATCCACCTGGTTGGGCAAGGGGGCGATCAGGTTCACCGGCACACCCACCCATTCGGCGTGCACCGCAAAGCCACCACCGGCGCAAGCCACGCGTTGACCCACACTAAAGCCCTGCACCCCCTCGCCCAGGCCTTCGATCACCCCGGCGGAGGAGTAACCTAGCGGCATGGGTTGGTCCAGGCGGTTAAAGGAGGCTTCCAGGGTGGGCAAAACGCCCTCGCGGCGGGCCTTATCTAGCACCTGGCGCGCCAAATCTGGCCGGGCGCGCACTTTACCCAGCAGCGATTTCTCGGCAAATTCTACCAACATGCGCTCCGTCCCCGCCGAAACCAGCGAAGCGGCGGTGCGCACTAACACTTCCCCCGCCTGCGGGGTGGGGCGGGGGGCTTCGCCCACCGTCGTTTGCCCGCTGCGCAGGTTTTGAAGGACTTGTTTCATTTTTTCCCTACTCCGCTTACATTCGCTCGATTATAGCGCAATTTTTGCCCGGCATGTTATAATCGAAACCGCAAATGATCTGATTAATTCATTGTTCATCAAGGAGCCTCGATTGTCCGATCCGCGAGTTCAGAAGTTTGCTCAAATTTTAGTGGATTATTCCACCAGAGTAAAAGCCGGAGATAAGGTGGCCGTCACAGGCTCGCCTGCCGCCATTCCGGCGATGCGCGAAATCTATGCTTTGTGCCTGGAACGCGGCGCGTATGCCCACATTTTGCTCGATTTGCCCGACCAGGACGAGCTGTTCTTCGCCCATGCCGAAGGCGATGTGCTAGACTTCGTGCCCTTATTCCATCAGATGGCCTTTGAAGAATTCGATGTACTCATCAAGCTCCGCTCCGAGACTAACACTCGCGCCCTGACCAATGTGCCGGTTGGGCAGGTGGCGCGGCGCGCCAAAGCTGCCTCCAAGCTCATCGAAGCGCAGATGCGCCGCGGGGCCGATAACAGCCTGCGCTGGATGAGCAGCCTCTTCCCCACCCAGGCTTACGCCATGGAAGCTGAGATGGGCTACGAAGAATACCAGGATTTCTTCTTCCGGGCTTGCTACGCCACCGACGACGACCCCGTGGCAAAGTGGCGCGCTGTGCAAATTGAGCAAGACCGCCTGATCCGCCGGATTGAAGGCCACGACCAGGTGCGCCTGCTAGGCCCTAATGTAGACCTGCGCCTCTCGATCAAGGGGCGTAAATTCAAGAACGCCTGCGGCCAAAACAACTTGCCGGATGGCGAAATCTACACCGGCCCGGTGGAAGATTCTCTCAATGGTTGGGTGCGTTACACCTTCCCCGCCATGTACCAGGGGGTGGTGGTTTCAGGCGTGGAGCTGCATTTTGAAAACGGCAAATTAGTGCAAGCCACCGCCCAGAAAAACCAGGAAGTGCTCGACCGGGCAATTAACAGCGACCCCGGAGCGCGCTACGTGGGCGAGTTCGCCATCGGAACCAATTACCAAATCGACCGCTTCACCAAGAGCATCCTCTTGGATGAAAAGATCGGCGGCAGCTTCCACATGGCCCTGGGCGCTGGCTACCCCGAAACCGGCAGCAAGAATCGCTCCTCCATCCATTGGGATATGATCTGCGATCTGCACGGCGATTCAGAAATTCGCCTGGATGGCGATCTCATTTACCGGGATGGAAAGTTTACTATCTAAACCGCTAGACGGCTTCACCGTGATGGCGCACCGCGGGGGCGAAAAGCTGTGGCCGTCGAATACGATATACGCCTACCAGCGCGCCGTAGACCTGGGCGTGGATGCCCTGGAATTGGACATCCACCTCAGCGCCGACGGCGCGTTGATCGTTCGGCACGACCCCGTGGTAGACACCACCACCAACGGCCAGGGGGCCATCGCCGATTTGACCCTGGCGCAGATCAAGGCCCTGGACGCCGGCTATACCTGGAGCAGCGATGGCGGGCGCAGCTTCCCGTTCCGCGGCCAGGGGGTGAACATCCCATCCCTCGACGAGGTGTTCGCCGCCTTCCCAGGCATCTGCATCAATATCGATATCAAGCCCGACGACGACCGCGCCACCGATTTTCTGGTGGAGACCATCCGGCGCTATAATCGCCAGACTGGCGTCCGCATCGGCTCGTTTAATGATCGTCAGCTGGCGCGTTTCCGGCGCGCCCTGCCCGAAACCCCCACCGCTGCCGGCGCTCGCGAGACCAAAACCTTCTACCTGCTCAGCCGCATCGGGCTGAGCCGCCTCTACCGGCCGCCGTGCCAGGCATTCCAGGTTCCCGAATTTGCAGGACGCGTCCATTTGGTCACGCCGGCGTTTATTCGCGCCGCCCACGCCGCCGGCATCGAGGTGCATGTGTGGACGGTGGATGAAATCGATGATATGCAGCGCCTGATCCACTGGGGCGTGGATGGCCTGATCACCGATTACCCGGATCGTTTGATGGAAATCCGCCACAGCGCATAAGCCGCCCGGCGTTCGGCTTAACCCAAAATCTCATCTCCCAACTCTTGCAGGCTCTTATGGCAGCATTCAATTACCTGCCCCAGATCGCCTTGCAGCGCAGCCGCATCTTGAACGGCGCTTAGCTGCCGAAAGCGGGCTAACTCCCAGGCCAGGTCGTGGCCGGTTTCAGCCGCCGCCCGCCGGCGAATACGCCGCTCCATCTCAGCCTCGTCACCACAGACCAGCCGCACGGCGCGGATATCGTCGTCCAGCGGGGCGAGCAGGTCTTTTAAGCGCGCCAATGCGGCGGGCGTCTCGAACACATAATTGATCACCAGGTCTTGTACGCCGTGATCTTTATGAAAGCGCGCTAACAAGGCCATGGCCTGGTAAAGCCGTTCAACGCGCTGCGGATCGTGCAAATCAAACGGCGTTACCGCCCCAAGATAATCGCCATCGAGCATCGCGGCGCTGGGCAGCCGTTCTAACAGCTCCCAGGCCAGGCTGGTTTTGCCAATCCCCAACGGGCCGTTGATAATAATAATCATGCGCGGGTCTCCATCCTTTGACACGGCATATAGGCGGCGAAAAGCGGGGCGTCGTGCGTCACCACCAACAGGGTGCGGCCCTGGGCGGCGGCTAGAATGCCCTGCAAGGCTTGTTTCGCCAGGGTTGGGTCGAGATGGGCGGTGGGTTCATCCAGGGCAAGCAGCGGGGCGGGGCGCAGCAGGGCGCGCGCCAGGGCCAGGCGCTGACTTTCGCCGCCGCTAAAGCGCCGCCCGCCTTCGCCAATCCAGGTCTGATAGCCCTGCGGCAGACGCATAATCGTCTCATGGATGCCCGCCCAAGCCGCAGCCTGCTCCATTTGCTGCTGCGTGGCGCTGGGGTATCCCAGGCGCAAGTTATCGGCCACCGTGGCGCTAAACAGCGTCGCCCCCTGCATCACAGAGAGATTGGCGCGCAAAGCGGCTTCGGGCCAGGCGTGGATGGGCGACCCCATGAACACCATCTCCCCAGATTGCGGCTGCCAAAAGCGCAGCAGCAGCCCCAGCAGGGTCGATTTGCCCACCCCACTCGGGCCAAGCAAGGCGAGACGTCCGCCGACCGGCAGGCGCAGGTTAAAGTCATCGATCGCCGGAGCGGCCTCCCCGGGGTAAGCAAAGCGCAGATTGCGCACCACCAGGATCGCCGCATCTCCTTTGCCGGCAGATTCTGCGGTGAATTCGGAAGCCCCGCCCCCTTCCTGTGGCAAATCCAGACGGCTTTGCGCGCCCGCTCTTGGGTGGGAGGCCACGCGGCTCGCGGCAGCGCCGGCTATCGGCCCGCTTTGTCCGCCTGCGGTGTGCGCCCCCGCACTCTCCACAAGCGCGTGGCCCGGGTCGGTTACCGAGAATAAGCGCCGCGCCGAGCGCAGGCTGCTCTCCCAATATTGGCCCGCCAACGGCAGCGGCGCGGCGGCTTCAAAACCAGCCTGGGCGGCCAGGGCCAACCCGGCTAACATCACCCCCGGAACAAGCCCTTGCCGAACCAGGGGGATGGCTAACCACAACACCGCCCACAAGCTG
>CAZHFU010000046.1:0-22058 GCA_964531975.1 uncultured Anaerolinea sp.
TTTTTCGGGCGCTTGACTCTCATTTTACTTGGGTATAATTTTCATAGCATGTCAAGAACCAGGCACTCAATGCCTTGTTGTTTCTTTATCGGAATGTGCTGCATATCGATCTTCCTATTCCGATCCATGCGCTGCGTGCCAAACGATCAGAACATTTGCCAACTATCTTGTCGAAAGAAGAAGTGACGCGAGTGATATCAGGAATGCAGGGTTTACATCAATTGATGACAAAGCTGTTTTATGGAAGCGGGTTACGTTTGATGGAATGTATGCGTTTGCGCGTGAAGGATATTGATTTCGAGCAATCACAGATCATCGTCCGGGAGGGGAACGGCGAAAAAGATCGCGCCACCATGCTGCCTACCAGCCTGGTGCATCCCCTCAAGGAGCAAATTGCCCATGTGCGAAAACTCCATGAACGGGATGTATCACAAGGATATGGCTCGGTGGAACTCCCTTTTGCGCTCGCCCGAAAATATCCCAACGCGGATAAAGAGTTAGACTGGCAGTATATCTTCCCGTCTGATCGCCTTTCAACCGATCCTCGCAGCGGGATCATTCGCCGCCATCATCTCGACCCCAGCGGGTTACAGCGGGCGGTCAGGGCGGGCGGCGAAGCTGGCAAAAATTGACAAGCCCGTCAGCCCGCACACCTTCCGCCATTGTTTTGCCACCCATTTGTTGGAAGCCGGGTATGACATTCGCACTGTGCAGGAACTGCTTGGGCATAAAGATGTCAAAACGACGATGATTTACACCCACGTACTCAATCACGGACCGAAGGCGGTACGCAGCCCGCTGGATTGACAGGCGTTTCTAAAAATGAAGCAAAAAGCGTTCTCCTGGCTGGGAGAACGCTTTCTATTTTCTTTACTTGCAAAATTTCTCTACCCCGCCGCGGCCATCACCGGGCGGAACTTGTACCCATAAACGATCATCCCGCGCTCGTCGCCATCTTGACGCAGGCGGCGGGTAACCATCTCGACCGGCGCGCCGATCTTCACCGGCTGATCGCCCAGGTCGGTAAGCTGCGCCGTCACCAGGGGGCCTTCTTCGAGCTTGACCAACGCCACGGTATAAGGGGCGTTTTCTTCATAGCCGGCCGGGGGATCATAGACGGTGGTATACGAAAAAATTTCGCCCCGTCCGCTAAAATTGTATAAGTTCTTGGCTTCGCCGCCGCATTCGGGGCACACGTCGCGGGGCGGGAATAGCTTCGCATCGCAGTGCGGGCAAACCTCACCCACTAAAGCATAGCGCTGTTTGCGTAAACGCCAATGGCGAGAAATTTCCATGATCAAACACTCCTCTCAACTTCTAGTATATGCATCAAGCCTATCAAAGGCTATCAATTTATTGTTTGGATCGGGTTTAATCAATCCAGCGCCTCTAAAACATGCGTCACCACCGAGACCGCCGGGCCGCCCATGCTTTGGATAATGGCGCGGCGAGCGTTGTTCACCTGGTTGGGGCCGGCTTCGTGGCGCAATTGCAGGGTGGCTTCCACCGCCTGGTAAACGCCGGTGGCCCCGCCGGGGTTGCCGCGCGCCTTTAGCCCGCCAAAGGTGCTGATGGGCAGCGAGCCTTGCAAGCTCAGCGCCGCCGGGCCGTCGTTGGCCTGGGCCAGCTTCCAGCCCTCGCCGGGTTGGGCGTAACCCGCCGCTTCTAACACCAGGGCGGCATAGATCGAATAGGCGTCCGAAAGCTCGAACAGGTCGGCTTGCAGGGGCGTGATCTTGGCCTTTTGACAGGCGCGCTCAAGCGATTGGCGCACCGCGGTGAAGTGCAGCAGATCCGGGCGGTCGTGCAGCGCCAGGGTGTCGGACGCCATGCTCGACCCCGCAATGCGCACCAGGCGATGCGAAAAGCTAGAGGGCAGTAAGTTAGCGCGAGTCAGCACCACCGCCGCGGCGCCGTCGGCGTTGGGGGCGGCGTCGAACATGTTGAGCGGGTCGGCAATTAGCCCGGCTTTGGCGTAAGTTTCCGGGCGGATGGCCTTGCGGAACATGGCGTTGGGGCTGCCGGCCCCATTGGCGTGGGCGATAAGCGCAAAGCCGCCGAACACCGAACGCTCCACATCGTATTGATACAAATAGCGCCGCATCAGCAGCGCCGCCGAGGCGTGCGGCGTGAGACCGTGGACGGCTTCGTAATCGCCGTCGCCGGCGGTGGAGAGGGCCGCTTCCACTTCCGCGCCCACGGTGTCAGAAAACTTCTCCACCCCCACCACCAGCGCCACGTCAATCACCCCCGAAGCCACGGCCATATAACCGGCGCGCAGGGCCGCCCCGCCGCTGGCCCCGGCCGATTCAACCGTCACCGCTTCCACCCCAGTTAAGCCGGCGAAATCGGCAATCAGCGCCCCCAGGTGAGCCTGGCGCGAAAGCTGCGGCGCGAGCATATTGCCCACGTACAAGGCTTGCGGGTGCAGCCCGCCAGCGTCTTGCACAGCGGCCTCGATGGCATGAAAGGCCAGCTCGCGCAAGCTCAGCCCCCAGTGCTCCTCCACCGGCTTCTGTCCAATCCCTGCAATCACCACTTCGCTCATCGGCATATCCTACTTCATCACCAGTTTGCCGCGATAACGGGCATAGGTGGCGTAATCGATGACGGTTCGGCGGGCGATGTAATCTTGCGTTTTGGGGGCTAACCCCTGGCGCGCCCGGATAGCATCGGTGACGGTGATGGAAAAAGCATCTGAACCGGCCCCCGAACCGAACGAGACCATCAGCACCTTATCGCCCGGCTCAGCAATATCCAGGATGGCGGTCAGGCCGATGATGGCCGCGCCGGCATAGGTGTTGCCAATCACCGGAACCAGCAAGCCGGTGGCGATTTGCTCCTTGGTGAAGCCGAGCATTTCAGCGGCGCGCTGCGGGAACTTGGCGTTGGGCTGGTGGAACACAGCAAAGCGATAATCTTTTGCCTCGGTGTGGGTGGCGCCGAGCATCGCCTCAGCCGCCGCCAGGATGTGCGTGAAGTACGCCGGCTCGCCGGTGAAGCGCTGCCCATGTTCGGGGTACTTAGCGTACTGCCGCCGCCAGAAATCGGGCGTATCGGTGACATAGGAAAAGGCGGCGTCAATCGTCGCCAGGGCGCTCTCGGCGGGGCCAATCACAAACGCCGCCCCACCCGCTCCGGCGGTGTATTCCAGGGCGTCGCCGGGGCGACCCTGGGCGGTGTCCATACCAATCGCCAGGGCGTATTCCGCCATCTGCGACCCCACAAAGCCCATGGCGGCCACCATAGCTTCGGTGCCGGCTTTGCAGGCAAACTGCCAATCGGCGGCCTGCACGTTTGGCGTGGCTCCCAGGGCCTCAGCCACCAGTGTGGAGGTGGGCTTGACCGCGTAGGGATGCGATTCCGAACCCACCCACACCGCGCGCAAGGAGGTAGGGGCGATGCCGGCGCGGCGCATGGCGTTGCGCGCCGCTTCAATCGACATCGTTGCCACGTCTTCATCCAGCCCCGGCGCCGATTTCTCTTTAATCGGCAGGGCGCCCTGGCCGTCCGTCCAAATGCGCGCCACTTCCGAAGCAGGCAAGCGATAGCGCGGCACATAGGCCCCGTAGCCGGTGATGCCCACAGCGCGGGCAGGTTTCAATAACAAGTTCTCGGGTTGATCAGTCATCTTTGCCTCATCCTAACAGCTTAATTTTACTGCTAGTCTCAATAATTGTCAAGGTATTGTACAGATATTGCCTAGATAAACAGCGGTCAATCCACGGGAGGCGGCGCTAACCGGCGGCGCGGGCTACCCCAATCTGGGCCGCCCTTCGCCAAGCGATCCGACGTGTTCATCCGCCCCAGGATTTCAATATCTCTTGCGCCCGGTCGATACGCACCATCTTCTCGGCGGCCAGTTGCGCGGCCAGGCGCTCGATCTGCTCACCCACCGCCCCGGCGGCCACAGCCACCTGGCGAGCGTGTAAGCTCATATGGCCGCGCTGAATGCCCTCGGTCGCCAGGGCGCGCAGGGCGGCCAGGTTCTGCGCCAACCCCACCGCCACGATAATCTCGGCCAATTCGGCGGCGGTGCGCACACCCATCAAGCGCAGCGCCGCCTGGGCGGCAGGATGCACCCGCGTGGCTCCGCCCACGATGCCCACCGCCATCGGCATTTCCAGGCTGCCCACCAGGTTGCCATCGGCGTCTTGGCCCCAGGCGCTAAGCGAGGTGTAGCGCCCCGAACGGGCGGCGTAGGCGTGCGCTCCCGCCTCTACCGCGCGCCAATCGTTGCCGGTGGCAATCACCACTGCGTCCACGCCGTTCATAATGCCCTTATTGTGAGTGGCGGCGCGATAAGGGTCGGCGGCGGCAAAGGCGTAGGCGGCAATGACGCCATCACGCACACTTTCCGCGCTAAAGCCCTCGAAGGCCAGCGCCGCCACGGGCACGGTGCAGCGCGCCCGCGCCAGGCGCCGGTCGGCCAGGTTGGAGAGAATCCGTAAATGCACCCGCCCGCCGCTCAGCCTGGCAATATCGGGGGCCAGGCGCTCACAAGCCGTGTTGACCGCGTTAGCTCCCATGGCGTCGCGCACATCATAAATCAAATGCACCACCAGAAATGGCCCGATGGGCGATTGCTCGATGATGCGCACTTCCAGATCGCGCGGGCCGCCGCCCAGGCTCTTCAGCACTGGGTCAATTTCAGCCGCCTGGGCCAGCAGCTCCTGGCGCTGCTCTAAGATGCGCAGGCGCGCCGAGGCCAGGTCGGGCGCATCCAGCACCTGCATCTGCCCAATCATCTCAGGCGCGTCGGCGTGGGCCACAAAGCCCCCACCCTGGCGCACCAGCTTCGCCATAAACGACGCCCCAGCCACCACCGAAGGCTCCTCGATCACCATCGGCGCCAGCACGTCGCGCCCATTTACCAGAAAGTTCAGCCCAATGCCCAGCGGCAGGGCGTACAGCCCCACAACGTTCTCTACCATGCGCCCGGCGGCTTCGGCGTTTAGCCCTCCTGCCCCGCTAAGCACCTTAACATCTTCATCGCTCAGCTGACCCGCCGCTTGCAGCGCTTCCAGGCGCTGCTCCAGGCTCAAGTTATAAAAACCGGCAATCCGTGAAACGCTCATCGGTCGCTTCCCTTTCCCAGGCATTTATAGTACCGCCAGGCTTGCAAAAGCTATCAGAAAGCCGCGCAGAAATTATAGCCGGCGGGGTGGTTCCCGGCTGCACGCTGCAGGATAACCGCCCGAGACCCACAAGTCATCCCATCGCTAACTCGGACAAAAATAGGGTACAATTAGACCTCGGTGAGGCTAACCAATGGTTTTATTAACGCGTGAACAACTGGAAGATCGGCTGGCGGCGCTGCATCGCGCCAGTATTGAGCTGGTGGGGAACTTATCGTTAGACACCACCCTCGAGCGCATCGTAAAAATTGCTCGCGAGCAAGCCGGGGCGCGCTATGCCGCCTTGGGCCTGGTGGATGAAGAAGGCAATTTAACCCAGTTCTTGCCCGTGGGCATGACCCCCGAAGAAATTAGCCAAATGAGCCATCCACCTGTTGGTCTTGGCCTGTTAGGGGCCTTCTATACCGACCGCCACAC
The DNA here is from genome assembly GCA_964531975.1 of uncultured Anaerolinea sp. GTDB lineage: Bacteria > Chloroflexota > Anaerolineae > Anaerolineales > UBA4823 > RBG-16-57-11. Next base: position 5,556 of record CAZHFU010000046.1, read on the forward strand.
TATGCGCATTCCTGATATCGCCGCGGACCCGCGCAGCGTGGGCTTTCCTCCAGAGCATCCACCCATGCGCTCCTTTTTGGGCGTGCCGCTGCTTTCCGGCGAGCGTTTGCTAGGTCAAATTTATCTCACCGAAAAGATTGACTACCCCGAATTTACCGAACAAGATGAGCGTGTGTTGGAAACGCTGGCCGCCTACGCCGCCATCGCCATCACCAACGCCCGCCTTTATGAAGCTCTGCTGCGCCGCGATGGCGAGCTGTGCCAACTTAACGAAGACCTGAAGCTGCTCAACGATGTGGGGGCGGCCCTTACCAGCTCGATCGATGTGAAAGATATTCTTGAGAAAGCGCTCGACCTGGTGACAGCTTACCTGGAGGTGGAAGCCGGCGAAATCTATTTGCAAGAAGAAGGCGAGCCGCGCCTGCGTCTGGCGCTGCATCGCGGCGATTTCGCCGAAGCTTTTGCACAAATCGACACCTTTGAGGTGGGGCAGGGTTATGTGGGCATGACCGCCGCCACCGGTAAGCCCATGGTTACTGCCAACCTGGCAGAAGATCTGCGCTTCTTGCGCCCCGCGGTGGTGCAGGCGGGCTTCAAAAGCATTGCCTGCATCCCGCTAACTGCCGGCGGTGAAGTGGTGGGGGTGCTGGTGGCGGCTACGCGCCGCGCATCCGAGTTTGACGAGCGCGAATTGAACCTGCTTAACGCCATCGGAACCTGGGCGGGCATTACCATCGAAAACACCCGCCTCAGCCGGCAAGCGCGCCGCCTGGCGGTGTTAGAAGAGCGCGAGCGCATCGGTATGGATCTCCACGACGGCATCATCCAGTCGATTTACGGAGTGGGCCTGGCGCTCGATTTCGCCCGCATGGCGATCAACGACGACGCCGACCAGGCGCGCCGCAAGATCGAAGAGTCGATCAGCGCCCTCAACACCACGATCCGCGACATCCGCTCGTATATTCTGGATTTGCGCCCGCGCCAGTTCCACGGCGACGACCTCAAGCAAGGGCTTCAACGCCTGGTGGACGAGTTCAACGCCAACAGCCCCACCCGCGCCCAACTGGTGGCCCCCGACGATGGCTTGACCGATTTCCCCGCTCTCCATTCCACCGCCCTGTTTCATATTTGCCAAGAATCGTTGGCGAACATCGCCAAGCATTCGCGCGCCGGACGCGCCGAGGTGCGCTTGTGGACCACGCCGCAGCGCGTTCTATTAGAGATTTCGGACGACGGGCGCGGCTTCGAGCTGCGCAAAACGCAGTCTACCCTGGGGCATGGGCTTTCGAATATGCAATCGCGGGCGCGTAAAGTGGGCGGCGATGTCGAGATCACCACCGCCCCTAGCGAAGGGGTCACCGTCTTGGCCTGGGTGCCGCGCCGCGCCGGGTAGCGCCGGCCGACCGCCGGCCTCGCGCCCCGGTTAGTACAGCATAAGGTATCCCGATGGACTTCATCACCAGCCGCAGCAACCCGAAGGTGAAAGAGGCTCGCGCCTTGCATCAACGCAAAGGCCGCCAAGAGAGCGGGCTGTTCCTCATCGAAGGTATTCGCCACGTGGGCGAGGCGGTGGAGGCCGGCGTACGCCTCGAAAGCCTGTTTTACGCTCCCGACAAGCTGCGCAGCGAGTACGCCCTGGCGCTGGTGCAAGCGCAAGCCGAGGCCGGAACGGCGTGTTATGCCGTTTCAACCGATGTGATGGACTCGCTGGCCGATAAGGAGAATCCACAGGGCTTATTGGCAGTCGCCCATCCCCCCCAAACGCGCCTTGCCCAGTTGAACCCCGCCAACTTTGCCTGGGGGGTGGCGCTGGTAGCCCCGCAAGACCCCGGCAACCTGGGCACGATTCTGCGCACCCTGGATGCGGTGGGGGCAAGCGGCCTGCTGCTGCTAGACAGCACCCTGGACGCTTACCAACCCGCCGTGGTGCGCGCCAGCATGGGGGCGCTCTTCTGGCGGCCCGTGGTGCAAACTTCTTTCGCCAATTTTCTAACCTGGGCTGAGCCGTACGGCTATCACATCTACGGCACATCGGCCCATGCTGCGCAAGATTACCGCGCCATTCCCCACTACGCCACGCCGCGTATTTTGCTTTTAGGCAGCGAGCGCGAAGGCCTCTCGCCGGAGCAGATCGACGCCTGCCACACACGTCTGCGCCTGCCTATGCACGGGCGGGCCACCTCGCTCAACCTGGCGGTGGCAGCCGGGGTGATGCTTTACGCCATGCTCGAGGCGCCCTCCTCATCTTAACCGCGCCGCTCAGCATACAGCCCGCCATGCCGGATATGCTCTCGCTCCCTTAAGCCGCACGGCGTAAGGCCACCTTTGCCCTCGCCAACTTCACCCCAGGCAGCCTGGCTGGATCGCTGGTTGCCGCCCCGCTTCGTCCAGGCACGCCTTACCCCGTCCGGCGCTGACTGGCCGCCGCAGACCAAGCGAGGGGTTTTGTCTAAAACTGTTCTAGAAACCAACGTGATGCTATAATCATTACATTGTGAAACCATGGCCGGGAGGATTGCGGACCGTGCTGATGTTGGGGCTTGCGCTTGAATTGGCTGCGGCGGGTGCGCCGGCTGCCCCCGCCTCGCAAGCCTCTCCCTCCATTTGCGCCATCCAAGGCAAGGCGTTTACCTCGCCCTACCTGGGGCGCACGGTGCGCACACGCGGCGTGGTGTTCGCCGATTTCGATGCCACTTCCCAAAGACGTTTCTTCATTCAAGATGAGGCTTGCGATCATGACTCGACCACCTCCGATGGGCTAACGATTTCTTTAAGCGAGCCGGGAGATGTGGTGCAGATCGGCGACCTGGTGCAGGTGAGCGGGCTGGTGCAAGAAGTCTACGGTCAAACCCAATTGCTGGCCGCCGCGGTTGATGTGCAAATTGTGGCCCGCGGACAGGCGCTGCCCGCGGCGCAAGAACTCGACCCACCGCAGGACGAAACCCAGGCCGCTCGTTACCTGGAGGCCCGCGAAAGCATGGCGGCGCGCGTGAGCGCGGCGCGCGTGGTTGGGCCTACCAATCCGCGCGGCTGGGCCTGGTTGGTAAACTCGGCCTCCGGGCTGGAACGCATTTGGGCGGGCGACGCCTCCGCCGCCGCGGCGCGCGTGTGCGTGGACGACCGCGGGGTGCTGAATTTCCCCGCTGCTGCAGCGGGCGACCTGGCCTTCAATGTCAGCGGGGTGCTGGAAACGATCCTGGGAAGCTACTGCCTGGCGCTCACCACCCCGCCGCAGCTCGAAGCGCCGTCCCGCCCGTCACCCTGGCCTGCTCCAACCGGCCTGCCGCGCCTGCTCACCTGGAACCTGCACGATCTCTTCGACACAATTGACGACCCGGCTACAGAGGACGATGTTCCATCTGCGCCAGCCTATCAACGTGCGTTAAGCAAGCACGCGCAGGCGCTGGCTGCGCTGGGCGGCAGCGCCAAAATCGCCCTGGTGGGAGTGCAGGAGGTGGAGAACGGGCGCGCCCTGCAAGATCTGCTCGCTCGCCCCGAGTTGACGCCTGGTTATCGCTTTGTCATGTTCGACGGCCCCGACCAGCGCGGCCTGGATGTGGCCCTGGTTTACGATCCCGCTCAAGTGCAGATCATCTCGGCTGTTTCCCATCAGGCTTGCACCGCTCTGCAAGACGGCCTTGGCCCTGATGGCAACGGCGACCCGCTCAACCCGATTATGACGCCCACCTGTGATCTGAACAGCAGCGGTCTGTTAAATGGCAGCCGCCTGTTCTCGCGCCCGCCGCTGGCGGTGCATGTGCGCCTGGCCCTGCCTGCGGCCGGGCGTCCGGTGTGGCAGCCGCTGTGGATTGTGGTGGTGCATTTAAAATCGCATCTCGAAGACACCTTTCAGCAGCCTTACACCCAGGCGCGCCGCGCCGAACAAGCCAGGCTCCTAAGCCAGTTAAGCGCCGCCTTGCAAAGCCAATCGCCCGGTGAACCGTTGGCTGTAATAGGCGATTTTAACGATGATCCCTCGGCCCCCGCGTTAGAGGCGCTGCGCCAATCGGGCCTGCTGCCGCTCTCGGCTCAACTCGCGCCCGCCCAGCGCTACACCTACCTATACGAGGGTGTCTCATATATGTACGATAACAGTTATGTCAACACACCAGCCATGCTGGTGTGGGGCGTCCCGCAAGCGGTTCACTTCAACGCCGACTTCCCCTCCGATCTCGAAGGACAAGCCGGCGCACCCTGGCGCGCCTCCGACCATGACCCCCTGGTGGTGGAAATAGCCGCCCTGCAAAGCCGGATGTGGCTGCCGCTGATCATCACGCAACCATAAAGCGAGCCAAAAAACTAATAGCCGCATGAGAGACCCCAATTTCGCCCTCAGAGGCAGGTATACTAGGCCTGGTAAGGTCGCTACACTTCCCATTCGGGCATCCGGACAGCATTCCCAAACCAGTAACCCCATAGAAAGAAGGTCATATGAAAATAGTAACCGATTGCGCCGCATATATGCTTGCGGAGGAATTGGAGAAGTTCGGCATCATTCAAGCGCCGCTTTACATCCGATTTCCTGGCGAGGAGATCAGCGCCCTCGATATTGAGGCGGATGATTTTTACGACCGCTTAGAAGCTATGCGGCCAGACATTCCCACTACGTCGCAGCCTTCGAGCGGTTTATTCGAGGGACTGTACCGCGAAATCGCCAAGACCGACAAAGACATCTTCTCCATCCACATTTCCTCAGGGCTGAGCGGCACACTCGGATCGGCCAGGATGGGCGCAGAACAAGTTGGGGATAACGCCAACGTGATGCTGTGGGATACGCTGTCGCTTTCCGGGGGCCAGCGTTTCCAGGTATTGGCCGCGGCTTTAGGAGAGCGCGCCGGCTGGTCGATGCAAGCCATTCAAGAGCGCATGGCGGAAATCCGCCAAAAGAATGAGTTAGCGTATACCCTCGACACCCTGGAATACCTCCAGCGCGGCGGGCGCATTGGCCGGGTGCAAGGGCTGATGGGATCGTTGTTGAAGCTCAAGCCGGTTATCAGTGTGGAACACAGTGATGGCAAGTATAACGCCCTGGGCAAGGGCCGCACCCTGCCAAAGTCGATAGAAATGATTAGCGATTATTTCGCAAAGGTGTTCCAAAACACCCCCTTGTGGGCCACGGTGTATCATGGGCGCTTTTCCGAAGGCGCGCAGGCCATAGCAAAAAGCATGGCCGAGAAGTTGAACATCGCAAAACTGGAAATGACGCGCATCTCGCCCGTGCTGGGTGTACATACCGGCCCGGCCACGGTTGGCGCTTCTGTGGTTCCTATGGCGCTGATGGAAGACTTGCTGGCCTATTATTAGCCTAAAAACTAAAAAGCAGATGCACCTGCCAGGCAGTTCACTACCTGGCAGGTTGCATCTGCTTTTATTTCTAAGCCGTCTTGTAGGGGTTAAGCGGCTAGACCTTGCACCTGGCGAATAACCATCACGACCTTCCCCTGGATGCGCACCACCGAGGGATCGTTGATGTAAATTGGATCCATCGTGGGGTTAGCAGGCTGCAAGCGCACACGCACCTTATCCTTACCCCGGTCGCGGTAGGTTTCTTTGTAGAAGTACTTGAGTGTGGTCTCATCGCGGTCGTCGAGCCATACCGCCACCATCTCCCCATTGAGGGCCTCTTTGGCCGGCTTCATGATGACCAAATCGCCGTCATAGACCATGGCGTCGATCATCGATTCCCCTTTGACTTCAAGGGCAAACAAGCCGTCGCCGCGCTCACCCTTAGGGAGCAGGCTGGAGGCCACGTCTACCATGCTGTCGGAGTCTTGATAGGAGAAGGAGGGCACGGGTAAACCGGCCACAATGCGCCCCACCACAGGAACGCGCAGCAGGTTATCGAGGACATCGCGCACCGCATCGGAGACGTTTTGCAGCTTCTCCGCCGCGCCAATCGCTTCGTAGGCGGGGGTAAGCAAGCGAATGCCGCGCGACACGCCCTGGTCACGCTGAATAAACTTCATTTCTTCCAGTTGTTCAAGGTAATAATTCACCACAGAAGTGGAAGAAATGCTTGCCTGATCGCAAATCTCACGAATAGCCGGGGGGTAGCCGCTGCGCGTCTGGAAGGCGTGGATCACCTCCAGAATCTTCTTCTGGCGGAGAGTAAGTCCCTTGCGTTTTGTTCGGGCCATCATAGCGCACCTCCAGTTTTGTGCAAATGGCATAATTCGATAATTTGTTCCAAGAACAAATGATAACAGAACATGCGTTCTGCGTCAAGGGTTTAACGCAAATTCACCATTTCCTGCTCAAATAAACATCATGTTCGGGATGATAACGCTTTTCCAGGACGAAAAACGTGGTTAATCGATAAATCCATAACAAAACCGTGCCAATCACTCCCCTCGTTGATTGGCACGGTCAATCGCCCCTTCTTTGGCAGCCGCATGATAGGGCCGCTATTTTGTTTCGTCTTCTTGGGAAAATCTCCGCGAGACCGAGATCAGGTTTAAATTCAGGGAATAGATTTTGTTCAGCACCCCAAATAGCGCTGCCTGGTCAACAATTTCACCGCTCAACAACGTTTCACCGGAAGGGCTGGCTTCGATGTGTAAACCTTCGAACCATTCCGACCAACGCCCGGCAAGGCAGCCTTCTACTTGAATTTCATACAACCACGGCTTATCCATTGGAAACCTGCGGCGTCAGTAAGGCGCCGGCGCGCTGCGCCCAGGCGCGTATGGCCGCCCAATCACGGTAATCGCCGGCTTCAAGTTTAATCACCGCCAGGAAAATCCGCAAACCAAGCTTTTCGGATAACTTTGAATATTTGGCCGGCCAGAGCGCCCCCGCAAAACTCCCTTCCAAGACCGGGCGGATCTGAGCGCGCAAAGGGGCCAACCAATCTGGAACCATGCTTTTATACTGTTCATTACTGGAAGCCATCGTCAAACAAACCTGAAAGACCGCCGTCGGCATTAGCCGAAGGGCATGCTGATGACGTTCGACAAACGCGCTGGCTCCGGCAGCCACTTACCGCTGTGAACCGCGCTTCCAATCACCACCGCCCGGTACGCATGGAGGTCGATCACTTCTCTCACCGGACGCACAAAAACCGCCACGCCGCGTGAAGTCAGCGTCTGACCGATTGCTTCGGCCACCCCTGCAGTTGCTCCGCCTTGACTGGCGTAGGTTACTAAGATGGTATTGTTCATTGCTTTATGTTCCTTATCGTCCTAATTGAAAAAATTTACGCGCCAGCAGAATTTCATAGCTCATCAGGATCAATCCGCCAGGCATCGATATCACAATGGCAATATCAAAATATGCCGGGAAAAAAGCCGTTAGGATGAAGAATACCACCATGAGGCCATAACCCGCCAAACCTGGTACGCCGATCCATTTGCCAAAACAGCTCTCCCGCAGCATTGCGCCGCTCACCAGCAGACCAGCAACTTGGGTTATAAACAACCCCATAAACGTGCCGGAGGTAAGATCTGCGCCTTGGGCCAGGAGTACCCCAGCAGCTGCTTCCATCGCCGCCTTCTGGGCCACGGGCGCCGTTGCAGCTTGCCGGCTCACCGCGAACATGGCAAAAACAGTATTGCTTGAAAGGTAAACCGCGGCCCCAATAAAAAACAAAATCGAAGCTAACGCCGCCCAGGCCGCGCGCTGCTGGCGAAAAACCTGAGTAAAGGCCAGGTAAATGGGAATGCTTAGCGTTATGGTGAAGATATTGATCAGGCCCAACCTGCTGAACGCCTCGAACCGGCTGGTTTGAAAGAGCGTGAACCAATCCGTAATGATGGCAGCGCGGTTATCTTGCGCTGCGGCTCCCATTGAGGTGATGACATCGGTGACCCCCGCCAGCACGATTAATATTGCCATTACCCCGGCCACTTTATAGAAGACTTTTGACTGCGGTTGCGCAGCGATCATCGTTTGTTCCATGCTTACTCCTCCTTGCCAAGCTGGAAGAGCCTTACTCCAACCAGGATATTCCAGGCAACGTTGGAGAGGCCGCCAACCATGGCTAAAATCATGATGCCATCATGCCACGCGGGCGCAAAGGACGAAAGGACTTCGAAGATCAATAAGAAGCCGTATCCGACCAAGCCGGTGAGCGCTGCCGCCAGGTTGAACAGCTTTACGCGCAGCATGACGATTGAGATCAGTATGCCGGCTATCTCTGAGAACAGGAAAGCTAAAAACGTGCCGGGGGTGTGGCTTTGGCCGACTGCCAACATCGCCTGGCCGGCTGCTTCCAGCATGGTTCTTTCGGCTGCGCCGGCGGCTGCCGCATATTGCGCACTCAGGTCTAGCATGGGGAAAGCCCGGTTGGTGGCGTAAAAGACAGCTGTTCCAACCATCGAAATAATCACTGCCAGGGCGGCCAGGTAGGGTTCGTGGTTGCGATGTACCCAATATAGGGCCAGCATCAGCGGGATGCCCAAAGCGGCTAACCCAATATTGATTAAGCCCAGGTTGCGCAAACCCATAAATGGGTTGTTTTGCAGCAGCGCGAACCAATCTACCACCGTTTCAACAGTGGTGTAGCCTCCGGGGAGGAAAGTGATCAGAATCTCGGCCAGCGCGGTCAGCACAATCAGCAGCGCGGCGGTTCCTCCAACGTAACAGATGCTTTTCCGGGGGGAAGCCGCCCAATGACGGCCGGTTTTCACGAATGGGATGGGATGGGTTTCTACGGTCATTTTATACTCCTCAATCAATTTTGTTCTCTACCAATATAATCCGCCAGGCCGCCCCTGTCACTGTCCTAAGGGGGTGTCTCTATCCAGCGAACGCGAATCAGCAGGTGACCTTTGGTCTACCTGCTGGATGAGAACCGATTTTGGATGATGGGGATTTACGCGTCGGGGGCCAGCAATCCCAACCGGCGAGCGCGGAGAACCGCCTGGGTGCGGCTGTTGACAGATAGCTTGCCGTAGATATTGCCGGTGTGCTTCTTGACTGCGCTGACCGTGATAAACAATTTTTCTGCAATCGTTTTATTCGAGTGACCCGCAGCGATGAGGCGCAAAACTTCTAGTTCGCGTGCAGTTAACGGCTCGATAAGCGTTTCGGCGGCTGCCGCCGCATCTTCCTTATCCCTGACGCTTATCGCCGGCTGCACGCCTGGAAGGGAAACGGGCCGCTCTGCCGGAAACGCCGCCAGAACGCTTTGGATAAAGACCGGCTGCACCGAACCATACTGCTTCCGCCTCAAAACATCCACCAGCGCCTTATGAATGGTCGGCCCTTCTTCTACAAAAACAGAAATGAAGCCTTCCGGCTCAGCCAAATCCAACGCTCGGACAATATCCGCTAAGCTGCCTTCTTCATCCCCCAAGGCGGCCGCGATCTGGCTGCGCAGCAGATACGCTTCGAGAGCGATGGTGACCAGTTGACACTGGAGGGCTGTCTCGATGACCAAAGCAGCCATTTCGAGGGCGGCTTTCATTTCCCCTGGCGGCGATGCCATTTTAGCCAGGAGGATCCGCAAGGCGCTGTTATATAGCAAGCCGGAGGGATAGGTGATTGGCCCCCCTGGGGCAAGGCCAGGGAAATGCAATTTCCCCTCCAAAGTAAAGCCTTGCTCTTCAAGCAGCGCTTGGGCAGCGCGCAGCCGATGACCGGCTAAATCCACTCGAATCTGCTGGCAAATGACCCCCTCCTGGGTCATCACCGGGTGGATGGCCTCGGCTAACTTGCTGGCTTTTCGCATTTCCGCAGCCGCCGCCGCCTGGTCGCCCTGCATTTGGAAGATGCGCGAGTTGACCACGTATTGGTAAATCTGGGGGTCGCTAAACCCATTCAGGCCGCTGGATTCTGTGGATCGCTGGAAATAACCCCTGGCTTGTTCGAGCTGATGCCAATCAAAATACACCGAACCCAGTTCGCCATACAATGTTGCGCTAAAGGGCGTTACCTTTCCAGACGCTTCCAGGCGTTCGATCCCTTTGGATGCAATCTCGAAGGCGCGATGGAGCTTTCCTAGCTGCAGCATCATGCGCGTCTGGGCCGAGGTCCCCAAAAGCTCCGCCACATGATCGCCAACCGCCTGTGCATTCTTGGCGATCATCTCGAAGGTCTCGGCGGCGTGGTGGTAGTCCAGCAGCTGCTGGTAAGCCGTAGCCAGCTCCAGATACACCATGCTGCGCACATCAGAATCAGCCTTAGGCAAAACATCCAGGGCGCGCTGAGACAAATCTCGACTTTCGGCAGACTGGCCGCGCATGTTCAAGAGCCTGGCCTGTATGGCAAGCCATTCACCCCACAACGCCGGATCAAACCTGCTCGCCTCGAGAGTGGCAAAGAAAGCAGATAGGCGTTCAATATAGGGAGCTGCCCGGTCTAACGAACCGCGCGACAGGTGCAGCCACGTCCAAACCAGGTTAACCTGGATCCCATTTTCAATGCGTTCTTGGGGAAGGGTTTGCAACCACCGCTCAACGGTTCTCACATATCCTTGAAGGATCGTCTGCAGGCCAAATTTGGTAACCACGCGTTCGATCAATCCATAGTTGGAGGCAATCCGAGCATGCTCAATCGCCTCTTCCAGCATCCCCGCCTGCTCAAACCAACTTGCGGCGCGATCGTGCAGCCCCAAGACTTCATCAAAGGGTAAGGTTTGTTTCAGGCGCGCCTGAAGCAAATCGGAAAAAAGGTGGTGGTATCGGAACCACCGGCCTTCATCGTCCAAGGGCAGGATAAACAGGTTTTCTCGCTGCAGGGCAGTTAAGCCATCCTGTCCCCCTGCATACCCCGTGACCGTTTCGCACAATCCGGCAGTCAGGCGCTCTAAGATCGAGGTCTTTAGCAGAAATGCTTGCATTTGCTGGGATAGGTTTTGGATGACTTCCTCAACCAGATATTCCGCCACAAATACATGGCTGCCGGTAAACGCTTTGATGAATCCCTCAATATCGCTGCGCCCGCGCATCGAAAGCGCGGCCAGCTGCAGCCCGGCGATCCAGCCCTCGGTGCGCGCTTCCAGGGCGGCAATCTCTTCTGGAGAAAGGCTCAGTCCCATGGTTTGGCTCAGGAAGTGGGCGGCTTCTTCTTCAGTGAAACGCAAATCGGCGGCCCGCATCTCCACCAGATTCCCTTGAGAGCGAAAACGAGCCAGCGGCCAGGGAGGATCCACTCGGGTGGAAAAGACGATATGCAGATGGTCTGGAAGGTGATTGATAAGAAATGCCAGCGCAGAATGGATCACCTGGTTTTGGATGACGTGGAAATCATCCAAGATCAAAACAAGATCGGATTCTTGCCTTGCGATGTCATTGATTAGCACGATGGGAACAGCATCTTCCGGCGCCATTTGGGGATTTCGGAAAAGGTCCAGGGCGGCCTCGCCCAACCCGGCTTGCACAGATTGGCAAGCCCGGATGAAATAGGTCCAAAACCGGATTGGGTCATTGTCAGCCGAATCTAGAGATACCCAGGCCACTGGCCGTTGGTATTGCTGAATAAACTCACTCAGCAGAGTCGTCTTCCCAAACCCCGCCGGCCCGGATAATAACGTTAATGTCCCTGGCCGCGCCACCCCGGCCAGCAGCTTTTCAGTCAACCGTTGACGATCGACAATATTTTCTTTTGGTGACGGAATATACAGTTTGGTGGAGAGGATGGAAACAGCCATTATTAGATGGATTATACATTTGTAATATCCCCCTTGTCAATTCACGAATGCTTTTGCGGGTGATGAACGTAAACTACACCGGGCTGCCCCAGACAAGTTTTCAGCTAGCCCCCGGTTGGGAGCGATATATTCCATACACCATTCTGTACCAAGCCCGGCGGCTGAAGAAGTCCTTGGATCATCACCTTACGAGCTATTCCTCCAAACCGCCACACTCCATGCCGGTAATTTTCCAACTCGCCCAGGCCAGTGAATGATGCAAAAAGGGAAGGCCTGGTCTGCGCCTCGCCTTCCCTTTTACATCCACCCCAACGGTTCGTGCCAGCCGTCACACCAGCGGGGCGCTCTCGAACAAGTCCATCCCTTGCATGGCGATCATCAGCTCTTCATCGGCTGGGATAGACAACACGCTGATGCGCGAATTGGGCTGCGAGAGCAGCGTCAGCGCGTCCGGCGGGGCAAAGCGGTTAACCGTCTGATCCAGGTATACCCCGCAGAAGCCTAGCCCGGCGCACACCATTTCCCTGATCTGCCAGCCGCGCACGCCGATATCGTCGGTGAACACCAGCACATCGGCGCCATTCAGCAGAGCCAGGTAAGCGCCTACGTAATGCTTCAGGCGCTGCACATACATATCCACCGCCAAGGCCGCGCTGGCGTTTTGCTTGTACGCCGCATCCACCAGCTCCAGCAAATCGCTCGAAAATCCCGATACGCCGATCAAACCGCTCTCTTTATTGAGCAGCGTATTGATTTGCGCGGCAGTGTAACCGTGCTGCTCCATCAGCTCCAAGATGATGGCTGGGTCAATATCTCCACTGCGGGTGCTCATGATCAGGCCGGGCAGCGGCGAGTAGCCCATCGAGGTGTCCAGGCTGCGCCCATCCTGGATGGCCGCCACGCTTGAGCCGCCTGTGCCAAGGTGGCAAGCCACAATCTTTAGTTCTTCGAGCGGAACTTTGAGGAAGCGCGCCGTCTGCATGCAGCTGTATTGGTACGAAAGTCCATGAAAACCGTACTTGCGCAAGCCCAGGCTGTTCGCCAAATCGTAAGGCAAGGCGTAGCGATAAGACGCCTCCGGCATGGCGGCATGAAAGGCGGTATCAAAAGCAGCATATTGCCGCGCCTGAGGGCGCTGTTCCAGGCATAACGCAATCACCGAAAGCGTGTTGGGGTTATGAATTGGCGCTAAAGGGCGCGTGGCCTGCAAACGCGGCCAGCTATCCGGCGTGATGGCTGTGGGGCGGTTAAATTCCGCACCGCCATGCACAAAGCGATGCCCAATCATAGGCGTGGCGATGCCGTGCCCTTCCAAATGCTCCAGCACGGCCTGGGCCGCCGAACAGTGATCGGGCAGCCGGCGCTCAATGCGTAGGCTCTGCCCATTCCAGGTGTGCTGCACGTAGGCGGCGGCCTGGCTGGGCGAGGCCACATGGTAGGCTTTGCCCCACGCCACCGCCTGCAATGCATTCTCGCTGCCAGCGCGATAAACTTTATACGTCAGCGATGAGCTGCCGCAGTTGAATACTAATATTTGCTCATCCATTAAACTTAACGATCCCGACGCGCCACCAGTTCAATCTCTACCCGCGCCCCCAAGGGCAGCGCGGCCACTCCGATGGTGGTGCGGGCCGGATACGGTTGGGTGAACTGGCGCGCATACACCTCATTCATGGCTGCAAAATCACTCATATCCGCCAGGTAAACATTAACTTTGATCACACTATCAGGCGTCAAACCGGCAGCGCGCAGCACCTCGAACAGGTTGCGGAAACATTGCTCGGTTTGCGCCTGCACATCGCCCGCCAGCAGCTGGTGCGTGCCAGGATCTAACGGCGTTTGGCCGGACAGGTAAACAAATCGCCCGGCTTCCACAGCGTGTGAATACGGCCCGACGGCCGTGGCCCCCGGAGAACTAAACGCTTTGCGCGGCATATTGCTCTCCCTAGCTCTTGATCTTCATGGCGACCACTTCGCTGACGGCGTGAATCGCGGCCGCGATGTGTTCTTCGGTAGTGAACGGCCCTAAGCCAAAACGCACCGCCCCGCGCCGCGCGGCCGTGCCCAGGCCCTCGTGCACCAATGGGGCGCAGTGCAGCCCGGTGCGGCAAGCGATATCAAAATCACAATCCAAGATCGTGCCCACATCGGCGGCGTCCATACTGTCTACATTGAACGCTATCACCGCAATATGATTCTCCAGGCTGTCCTGGCAGTACAACGTCACCCCCGGAATGGCGCGTAAGCCATCCACCAACTGCTGGGTCAGTTCCATCTCACGCTGGTGAAGCGTATCCACCCCTTGTTTCAAAATCCATTTTAACCCGGCATTCAGACCGGCGATGCCCAGCGTGTTGCCCGTACCATATTCCATGCGCCAGGGGTATTCATCCAGATGGGCAAATTCGGCTGAACGCACCCCCGTACCACCGGCGCGGGTGTGGCGAATTTCCACCCCATCGCGCACATACATGCCACCGATCCCGGTAGGCCCCAACAGCGACTTATGACCTGTGAAACATACCACATCCAAGTTTTGGGCTTGCATGTCAATCGACAGCTTGCCCGCCGATTGCGAGGCGTCGATTACCAGGGTGACGCCGGCTTCGCGACACATGCGCCCAATTTCACCAATCGGTTGGACCGTGCCGATCACGTTCGACGCATGATTAACGGCCACAACTTTCGTGTTGGGGCGGAACAACTTGCGGATGTCTTCCGGGTCAATGAAACCCGCCCCATCGAAGCGCACATAATCCACCGCCACGCCATGATCGCGTTCCAGGTGGTAGAGCGGGCGTAACACAGAGTTATGCTCCAGGGTGGTAGCGATGGCATGATCGCCCGACTGCAGCAAACCAAACAGCGCCAGATTTAATGAATCGGTAGAATTATACGAAAACACCAGGCGATTAGGGTCGTCGCCGCCGTTGAAATAAGCGGTGAGCATTTTGCGCGTCTCTTCCACCATCATGCCCGCTTCCAGGCACAAATCGTAACCCGAACGGCCTGGGTTGACCCCGAAGTTACGATAGAAATAATCCATATACGTATAGACTTCTTCCGGTTTAGGGAAAGACGTTGCGCCGTTATCCAGGTAAATCAGTTTGCTCATTTTCGCTCCCTTTAGCGTTCTCATTCAAGTGATATAAGGTACTGCCAGGAATTTGCGCCCTGCCCACGCGGCGGTGCGCTCCCTAAAGTCGTTATATCAAGCTGCCCCTCACAATGAACCGTTGCGTAATTAAAGCACAAAGCGCTGCGCCTGTCATGTGACAAAAATCACCCTGGCGGACGAATAATAGTGAGGGTTACGCTATGCTGCAAGCCCAAAAGTTTCTAACGGGAAATAAAATAAGCTCCCAGCGCCACCAGGGCCGCCCCCACCATGCGCCAGGCATCCACCGGACGCACCACCGTACCCAGCAAACCAAAATGGTCAATCACAATGCCAGTTAAAAGTTGGCCGATGATAATCAACACCAGCATAAGTGTGCTGCCCAACCGCGGCAAGGTGATGTTAATCGTCAGATACAGCACCAATCCAAACCCACCTGCCCCCAACATATACCATGGCAGCCGGTTCCAGTCGCGCACATTCTCGCCGCCGCGCGCTAAAAGCAGCACGCCCGAAAGAATAGCTCCGCTGAGGTGGATGATAAAACTAGCAGCTACACCCCCTACACGCCGGCCCATCGCCCCCGCAATCGGCGACTGCACTCCCACCGCCACGCCCCCTAAAATCCCAACCAGAATGACCAACCATCGCTCCATCAAATCCACCTCCCCGCCCATCATCCAGGCGTTCCACCTCCTGGTCCAGGCTTATGCCACCCAACCGGCCCAGGTGTTACTTTCCAAACACACCGATTAGCTCACCCTGCGCCAAAACGTGGCCCTGCATGGCCTCCAACAAAGCCGCCTTATCCATGCCTTCTTGAGCAAAAATCGTATCGAGGGCATATAAATGAAACACATAGCGATGTACGCCCGAAGGTGGGCAGGGGCCGCCGTAGCTCGCGCGCCGGAAGCTGGTCATGCCCTGCTGCGCGCCGGCGGGTAGGTTAAAAGCGGCGCCCTTCGCTTGCGAAGCGGCTTCGGCCAAACCGGCGGCTTCGGCAGGAATGTTATAGACCACCCAATGCACCCAGGTTCCCATGGGGGCGTCGGGGTCGTCCATCACCAAAGCCAGCGATTGTGTGCCGTCCGGCGCGCTCGACCACGCCAGGGCCGGAGAAATGTCTTGTCCCTGGCAAGTGTACTTAACCGGGATGGCTTGGCCGGGAGAGAACGCCTCGGCGGTCAAGGTCAACCCGGTGGGCGCGTCCCCATTCGGGCCTTGCAAAGCCACTGGCTTGCCGGCGCACGCGCTCAACACCGCCAGGCCCGCCACGATGATCAACCAGCGTATTAACATGCTAACCTCCTTTTCCTCATCTTTTTCACTATACTCCGCCGGCGGCGTTTCGTCAAACCTGGGTTTCAGGCGGCGAAGGATTTTCGGTAGGCCGCATTTCCAGATCGACCCAAAATAAAAATATGCCAATGGACGCCTTTTGGGGTAAGATAGGTTAAACTACCCGCCACACAAAACCACCGGCGAACCTTTACCCCTCTCCAGGAGACGATATGTTTATCCAACGCTCTATTGAACTCTTTCAACAAGCCACGCAGCTCATCCCCGGTGGGGTTAACTCGCCCGTGCGCGCCTTTGGCGCAGTGGGCGGTCAGCCGCTGTTTATCGATCATGGAGAAGGACCGTACCTGTTTGACGTGGACGGCAACCGTTATATCGACTATGTTCTTTCGTGGGGGCCGCTGATCAACGGGCACGCCCACCCAGACATCGTGGCCGCCATTCAGTACGCCGCCTCCAGAGGCGCATCGTTCGGCGCGCCCAGCCCGCTTGAACT
>CAZHFU010000047.1:0-21981 GCA_964531975.1 uncultured Anaerolinea sp.
AGCCGCGGGTGTCGCCCCAGAAGCCGCGCGTGTCGCCCCAGAAGCCGCGGGTGTCGCCCCAGAAGCCGCGCGTGTCGCCCCAGAAGCCGCGGGTGTCCACGTTGAAGTCGGCGTCGCCCCAAAAGCCGCGCGTGTCGCCCCAGAAGCCACGGGTGTCGCCCCAGAAGCCACGCGTATTCGTTTCGAAGTTGGGGTCGTCGAAGTACTCGCCGGCGCTCCACATTGTGCGGTCGGCGGCGTAGGAACCGCCTTCGGTGAAGAAGCTAACAGTGTCGCCCCAGAAGCCGCGTGTGTCGCCCCAGAAGCCACGCGTGTCGCCCCA
Source organism: uncultured Anaerolinea sp. (assembly GCA_964531975.1). GTDB lineage: Bacteria > Chloroflexota > Anaerolineae > Anaerolineales > UBA4823 > RBG-16-57-11. Next base: position 323 of record CAZHFU010000047.1, read on the forward strand.
GAAGCCACGCGTGTCACCCCAGAAGCCGCGGGTGTCGCCCCAGAAGCCACGCGTGTCGCCCCAGAAACCGCGGGTGGCATTCCAGAAGCCGCCGTCGCCCCAGAAGCCACGCGTATCGCCCCAGAAACCGCGAGTCGTGGCATAGAAGTAACCGGAGTCGCCCCAGAAGCCGCGGGTGTCGCCCCAGAAGCCGCGAGTATCCACCCCGAGGCCGTTCCACACACCGGCGCCGCCGGCCCAGGAGCCGTCATCGCCAAACAGGCGGTAGACGCCTTCCGTGTCGCGATAGCTGTAGCCCAGGTAATGTTTGGCGTGGCGCAGATCGGCGGTTATGTCCATTTCGCCGTTACCGTTGCCGTCAACCAGGTCTGCGAAGATTGCGGTGGGGGCAAAAACGCGCCCCGCGCCCTGCTGCCACACCGAATAGCCGGCCTGGTTATCGTCCATTTTGAATTGGGGAATGGAAGAGACGCGCAGGCGATACTTAACCTGGTCGGGCGTGAGCTGCGGGTGTTCTTGGAGCATCAGCGCCGTCAGGCCGGTGACAACGGCGGTGGCCTGTGAGGTTCCGGCCAGGGTGGCATATGAATTGTTTATCATGGCCTGGGGGTATTTTTTCGCCAGGACGGATTTCTTATCCATGAGCGAAACAATGTGCGCGCCTGGAGCGACGATATCGGGCTTGATGAAGCCATCGAAGGTTGGCCCGGCAGAAGAGAAGGTTGGAATGTAATCGTCGCTCCAATCATCCGGCGTATAGGCGTCAGAAAAAGCGCCTACCGTAATGACATAAGGATTATTGCCCGGTGCGCCAATTGAAAGGGCGTTGGGGCCGTTGTTGCCTGCCGCCGCCACAACCACAATGCCGCTCTTCCAGGCTACCATCAGGGCCTTGTTAACCGGATCCATCCAGTAGGGCATGGGCGAGGGAGAAGACATGGAGAAGTTGAGGATGCGGGTCTGATATTGATTTTTGGTTAGCACCACCCAGGTAATGCCCAGGATAACGCGCTCATAGCTGGCGAAGCCGTCTTTGTTGGCTACGCGTCCAATCACCAGGTTAACATCGGGAGCGACACCGTTCCATTCTTCGTCGCTGCCCTTTTGGCTGTTGGCAATCACCCCGGCGATATGCGTGCCGTGCCCGTTGGGATCCTCTAGAAGACCCATGCCGCCATCCACCAGGTCGAGCCAACCCACAATGCGGTTGCCTTTGTTAGTGGTGTTTTTGGTGAGGCCGTTAAACTTGGCGATGCCCGAATCGAGGATCGCCACGGTCACACCTTTACCGGTGACGCCGGCTTCCCAGGCTGCGTCGGCGCCGATTACATCAGCGTAGTCTGCCGCGGGAGCCGCCTGGCCGTTGGAGGCAAGCGGCGTGGAATTGAGCTTCATGGTGTAGTTTTCGACCAGGCTCAACCCCGGCTGGGCGGCGAGTTTGGCGGCGGCTTCGGCGGTAAGCAGCGCTCCCGCTCCGTTAATAATATCTAGCTCGGAAGTGATTTCTCCACCAACCTGATTAACCAGGTTCACCACCTGAGTGGTTGTTTCCCCCATGACGATATAGGACTGCTTGGGCGCGGCTTGCGCACCCGCTAACCCCGGCGCCGCCAGCAGGCTGATGAGAAGCATGCCGACGATGACCTGGAGCAGCCGCTGTGGCAGTCTGCGCTTGCTGGGAATATTCATTACCGCCTCCGTCTTATCAAACACGTGCCTAATGGGGTTGACCGAGTGGTTTAGTTTTTAAAAGACTGCGGACCTGCATCTTGCGCTCAGGTCCGCCATCTTGTAGACAAGGGGCTAAATAAACATTAGCAATGTCTGTTTCGGCAGCCTGGCAGTCTTACCTGGTTAAACAGGTTTGAGACCCATAGCTTTGCGTCGCCGGCTTTCACCGGTTTTGCCTTTTCGGTCTGCCGACAGTATAGCATAAATTCCACGTAAAGTCAACACATCTTTGGCGAATTAATATTGCTGCAATTTATATTGCATTCAGGCCCCCCGACCTCACTTTTCGCGCCATATAAGGTGACGGTTGGCGCCGTGAAGCATATTAATCTCTCGTGAGAGCGTTTCTGGCCGCTGGTTTCATGCTATATGCAGCCCCCCGATTGTGGTAAACTACTCGATTGGGGTTAAGGCTCGTATGGTTGATGTGAGCTTTTACGCGTAACCTGGGGTGAGCAGGTGGTTACACCGGAAACGCCCTTTGCATAACCTGAGCAATTCATATTCATCCTTTAGGAGAGAAACAATGGCAAAAAAATGGGTTTATCTGTTCAATGAAGTTGCCGAGGCTGAGAAGGCCGCCGGCGGTTGGGAAGGCGTGCGGGCGCTGCTGGGCGGAAAGGGCGCTGGCCTGGCCGATATGACGCGCGCCGGTGTACCGGTTCCCCCCGGCTTCACCGTAACCACCGAGGCCTGCAATGCTTACCTGGCTAACGGCGGCAAGTTCCCCGAAGGCATGTGGCAGCAAGAGCTGGACGCGCTCAAACAGGTGGAAGCGCAAGCGGGCAAGAAGTTTGGCGACGCCAACAATCCGCTGTTAGTTTCCTGCCGGTCTGGGGCGAAGTTCTCCATGCCCGGTATGATGGACACGGTATTGAATATTGGTATGAACGATGTGACCGCTGAGGGCCAAATCAAGAAGACTGGCAACCCGCGCTTCGTATACGATTCGTACCGCCGCCTGGTGGAAATGTTTGGCTCGGTGGTCTTGGACATTCCCGATGAAGCTTTTGAACACCCCCTGGCCGAGTACAAAACCAAGAAGGGCTATAAAGTTGATATTGAAATGACCGCCGATGATTGGAAGGCCATCACCGAGAGTTTCAAGCAGGTGGTTAAGAAACACAAGGGTTTTGATTTTCCGCAAGACCCCATCGAACAACTGCGCCTGGCTACCGAAGCCGTTTTCAAAAGCTGGAATGGTAAGCGCGCCGTTGATTATCGTAAGGCCGCCGGCATCGCCGATGACCTGGGGACGGCGGTCAATATCGTCACCATGGTGTTTGGCAACCTGGGCGACAACTCTGGAACCGGTGTAGCCTTCACCCGCGACCCGGCCACCGGCGAGAAGAAGATGTATGGCGATTATCTGCTCAATGCCCAGGGCGAAGACGTGGTGGCCGGCATTCGTAATACCGAGAAGATTGAAAACCTCCAGAAGGTGATGCCGCAGGCTTACCAGGAGTTTATGGACATCACCGATAAGCTGGAACAGCACTACCGCGACATGCAGGACGTGGAATTCACCATTGAAGAAGGCAAGTTGTGGATGCTGCAAACCCGGTCGGGCAAACGCACCGCCAAAGCGGCGGTCAAATTGGCTGTCGATATGGTTGCAGAAGGGCTGATCTCAAAAGAAGAAGCCGTTCAGCGGGTGACCCCCGAAAACGTAGACACCTTTTTGCATCCGCAGTTTGATCTTATGGCGTTGGAAGAAGCTAAGAATTCTGGTCGCCAGCTCGCCACAGGGGTGAACGCCTCCCCCGGCGCAGCAGTGGGCCAGGTCTATTTTGACGCCGACACCGCCGAGAAGATGGCGAAGGAACACCAGCAAGCCGTGATTATGGTGCGCCCGTTCACCAAGCCCGATGATGTGCATGGCATGTTAGCCGCCAAGGGCATTCTCACCAGCGAGGGTGGGGCCACATCACACGCCGCGGTGGTGGCGCGCCAGTTCGGCGTGCCCTGCGTGGTGGGCGCTTCGTCGGTTCATATCGATTTGGAAAAACGCCTGATGGTTTCTAACGGGGTAGTGGTAAATGAAGGCGAATGGATTTCGGTTGATGGAACCACCGGCAAGGTCTTTGTGGGCCAAATTGCCACCGTTCCACCCAAGTTGGAAGAACAAACCGATCTGTTGATGCTGCTGGACTGGGCGGATGCCATCGCCGCGACCCCCGATATTCGGACTGCCCCCGAAGGCTGGCCGACGCGTGGTTTGCAAGTGTGGGCCAACGCCGATTATCCCGCCGACGCTCGCCGCGCCCGCGCCTATGGCGCCGTGGGTATTGGTCTGTGCCGCACCGAGCATATGTTCTTTGAAACCACCCGCCTGCCCATCGTTCAGCGCATGATTTTGGCCGATAATGAAACCGATCGCGAAGCCGCGCTTAACGAACTTCTGCCTTACCAACGCTCGGACTTTGAAGGGTTGTTCGAGGCCATGGACGGCTACCCGGTTATCATCCGCCTGATCGACCCGCCGCTGCATGAGTTTATGCCCGACGAAGAGAAGCTGCTGGAAGAAGTCATTGAGATGCGCGTCCGCGGCCAGGCTAACGGACTGGAAGCCAAGGAAAAACTGCTGGCGGAAATTCGCGGCTTGCATGAAAGCAACCCCATGATGGGCCTGCGCGGGGTGCGTTTGAGCATTTACATGCCCGGCATCGTTGAAATGCAGGTGCGCGCCATCTTCGAAGCCGCCGCTAACATGACCCTCAAGGGTGTGGTAGTGAAGCCCGAAGTCATGATCCCGCTCACTGGAACCGTCCACGAGTTGGAATGGATTCAGCCGCGCCTGGTGCGGATCGCCAAAGCCGTGACGGAAGAAAAGGGCGTTTCCTTCCAATACAAGTTTGGCACGATGATTGAGATTCCGCGCGCATGCGTCACCGCCGCCGAGATCGCCGGCCCAGCCGAGTTCTTCTCCTTCGGCACTAATGACCTCACCCAAATGACCTTTGGCTACAGTCGGGATGACGCCGAGCGCAACTTCCTGATCAAGTATATTGAGGAAAAGGTTCTAAAGGAGAATCCCTTCCAGACGCTGGATCGCGAAGGCGTGGGCCGCCTGATGCAGATGGCGATCACAGATGGCCGCAAGACCCGCACCAATCTGGAAGTGGGCATCTGCGGCGAACACGGCGGCGACCCAGCTTCCATCGAGTTCTGCCACATGATTGGCAACAACTATGTGAGCTGCTCTCCGTTCCGGGTGCCCGTCGCCCGGCTGGCTGCCGCTCAGGCCGCATTGAAGCACAGCGCCACGTCCGAAAAGATTGCTGAAGAGAAGTAACCTTTAGCGCAAACCAGAACAACGAAAATCGCCCAGCCATTTTGGCTGGGCGATTTTCGTTTGCTGCGCCGGTAAGGGCGAAATTTCAGGTTTCGTAGCCCATCTGCTCAACCCGCTTCATCACTAATGCGGGCGGGATAAAGGTTAGCAGCAAACAGAATAACCCGCCTATCGCCAGGCCCACCCCTTGCCCCACCCATTCAGGTAAGCCAAAATAGGTGAGCAAGATGGCCGGGCCAAAGAACAAGCCAACGGAAATCGGCAGATATAAGAATGTAGCCAGGCTGCCCAGGCAGCCCATCCCCGTGCGCTGCATATGCCGTGGGTCTTGCCACTGCAAGTTGGCCCCGGCCACGCCAAAGGCCAGGTTAAGGCCGGTGTTGCCGGCCACAGCTAAGATGACCACCAGCAGCGAAAAGCCCAATGCTCCCAGCCCGGCTCCTTGCAAAACCCAGATGATAACCAGGTAGATTAAGCTGAGCAACAGCGCCGGCAGGTAGGCCACCAGGAACTTGGCGATGAGCAGCTTTTGGGCGGATAGTGGGGCGGTCTTTAGGATCCAAAACGATTTGCCCTCCTGGGCGAAGCCTGTTCCTGCCAGGCGCGCCACCAACATCCAGCCGACGAATAACGACAGCCCTACGCTGGTATACAGGCGCATGTTGTTGAGGAATTGCCCCACCAACACCCCGGTGTTTTCAGTTGGGTAGGGATCGCTGCTATCGCGTAACAGTGAGATGGCGTAGATGAAGCCGAAGATGAGTGGGGTAATAACTTGCGAGAGGTTCTTCAGGTCTCTTCGCAGCAGCAGCCAATCTTTTATGACGATGGAGCGAATGGCAGCTGGCAGCAGACGAGTGATGGCGCTGGCGCGGCCCAACAACCCCGCTGCTGCGGCGGCGGCAGGCGGTCCGGTTTTTACGCCGCCATTCTTGGGTGATTTGCGCTTGCTGCGCGGCGAAACTTGCAACCCCGCCCAACCGCTGTAGAATAAACGCTCGGCTACCACCAGGGAAACAAAGAAAATGCCCCCGGCCGCCATCCAGGTGAGAGCGGTAAAAGCCAACCCTTCCAACCATTGTCCGCCGCCCAGGGCGGTTAGCCCTCGCCCCGGCCAGGCCAGGGGATTGAGGGGCGAATCGAGCCGGCTGACGGTGTTTAGCATGTTAGTTGCGCCGTTAGAGTCCACGTCATTAAAACGCGCCAACTGCCCGCTTTGTGAACAGATGATTGAAGAGATGGCCCCAATGAAACCGATCACCTCGGCCACCCGGCGGGCCGGCACAACTCGCACCACGCTCATCACCAGCAAGGCCGAAAGCCCGGCGGCGGCCAGGGCTAAGCCCGCCAGGGTGATGAGAGTTAATCCAAAGTAGATGAAGTTATAGTCGGCCAGGTAGCCCAGGCCGAAGAGCATTGGCAGAGCAAACAAGCTGGTGAGGGCGAAGTTCGGCAAAATGGCTTGCAGCAATTTGGAAACAAATACCGCTCGGATTGGTACAGGTGTGCTGAGCAAGAAATCCATATCGCCGGCCAGGTACAGGGCTTGCAGCAGCACACCAAAAGAGGTGATGAATAAGCCCACAAACACGCCTGCCAGTAGCAGCGTGGGCAGCGTGGCCGTTAGGGTGGTGAGTTGGCCTGAAAATTCGGCTTGCGCTAAAACATCGGGCGACCGCAGATAGGTGAGCAATTTCCAGCTCGCCCATACCAGCCCACTGATGCCGGCCAATATTAACACCCCTAGCAGGGCCAGGCGAATTTTGCGCCCCCGGCTGGAACGGCGCAGCCCGCTCAGGGCGGTAGCCAGGCGCAGGCGCAGCAGCTGCCAAACCGATCGCCACAGGCCGGGCAAGACGATGGGGGGATGATCGCCTACCGGCTGCGGGAAAGCCGCCTGGCTCATTTTAATACCTCGGCAATCTCGGCATATTCGGCCCCACCGGTGAGGCTGAGGAAGATGTCTTCCAGGCTGGCAGCCGGCAGATCGCCCGCCGGCGCAGCGCTCGATTGCCCGGCGCGCAGCTCGGCCATGGTTCCAACGGCGATCAACCGGCCCTGGTGAATGATGCCAATACGGTCGCACATGCGTTCGGCAATCTCAAGAATATGCGTAGAAAGGAATATCGCCGAGCCGCGAGAAGCCATTTGGCGCAGGATATCTTTGATCAGGCGCGCCGATTTTGGGTCGAGGCCCACCGTGGGTTCGTCCAACACCAGAACGCGCGGGTCATGCACCAGGGCGGAGGCCAGGGCGGTCTTCTGCTGCATACCGTGGCTGTACGAGTCGATGGTGTCGTCGCCGGCTTCGATCAGGTCGAACAGGCGCAGCAGCTCTTCGATGCGCCGGTCTACGCGGGCGCGCTCTAAGCCGTATAAGTCGCCCACAAAGCGCAGCAGCTCGCGCCCGGTCAGCTTCGGATACAGGTTCGGCTCATCCGGCACGTAGCCCGAAACGGCTTTCGCCATTTGCGATTGGGTTAGCACATCGTAACCGCCGACTTTGATTGCCCCGGATGAAGGTTGCAGCAAGCCGACGATCATTTTGATGGTGGTGGTCTTCCCGGCCCCGTTCGGCCCCAAGAAGCCGAAAATTTCACCGGCGCGGACGCTAAAGCTAACATCGTTCACGGCGTATTTGTCGCCATACTTCTTGACCAAATGGCGGGTGCTGATGAGTGCGGAGGTATCGTTGGTTGTGTTCATGATTTTTATCCCACCCGATAATACTGCAAGTATTGTGGCATGACAAGGGCCTGGGGGGCGCAGCGTTTCTTATTCCCCTGGAAAGGCCGAGGCATTTGGGGGTTGAAGGGCCACGCCGGCCAGGGCTATCCATGTGCATGTACGACCAGACGCCCAAACCGATATGATAAAATTGACCCAATGAAACCTTTATCGCGCCGAGAATTTTTGAAAGCTGCTTTTTTATCGTTAGGTGGACTGGCTTTTAATCGTTGGCCGGGGGCCGGGCCGGATTTTCCGCGCCCTGCCGAACAACCCGTGGGCAAGCTGGCGCGGGTGGCCTCTAAGCAGGTGGATGTGCGCGCTTTGCCCAATGACGAAGCGGAGATTGTGGGCAACCGCTTTCGCGACCAGGTGATCCACGTCTATGCCGAGGTGAACCCGCCCGATGCGCCCAAGTATTACAACACGCTGTGGTACAAAGTGTGGGGGGGCTACATCCACAGCGCCCACTTGCAAATGGTGGATACGCGGTTGAACACCCCGCAGCGCTATGTGCCGCCCGGTGGGCAGCTTTATGAGGTGACGGTTCCCTACACCACCGCTTACCAGTTCGACCGCTGGTCTGAAAGCTGGGGGCCGTGGCGTGGAGCGCGTCTGTACTATTCTTCGCTGCATTGGGTAACGAATATTGAAGCCGGGCCGGATGGTTTCCCGTGGTATCGCATTACCAGTGAGCTTTCGGATAGTGAAATTTACTACGCTCCATGCCAACATTTGCGCCCGGTGCAGCCGCAAGAATGGGCGCCGCTTTCTCCCAATGTGCCGCCCGATAAAAAGCGCATTCTCATTAACCTGAGCCAACAGACGTTGCAAGCTTTTGAGGATGGGCAAGAAGTGTACAAGGCGCGCATCTCGTCCGGCATTCCCAACCCGCGCCTGGACGCTGGTCAACTGCCCACCGCCACCCCGCAAGGCCGCTTTGCGTTGTATTCGAAGATGCCCTCCAAGCATATGGGCAGCGTGGCCGGGGGGGTGGAAGTGGAAGAGAACGGCGGCTTCACCTTGCCTGGTGTGCCCTGGACTTGCTTCTTCAAGTCGCCCGGCGGATATGCGCTGCATGGAACGTATTGGCACAATAACTTTGGCCTACAAATGAGCCATGGATGTGTGAACATGCGCAATCAGGATGCGCTGTGGGTGTTCCGTTGGACAACGCCGGTGTTAGACCCGTATAATATTGAATCATCGCGGGATTGGGAGATGACCGGCCAGGGAACCAGCGTGGTCGTCGAAAAATAACGTCGTGCCGGGGAAGGTTGGGGTGAACAAACGACCCCACCTTCCTCGGCGCTTTTATAAGATCAAACGATCGAGCATCAAAGCGAAGAATAAGAACGCCAGGTACATGCTGGAATAGCGATACATCTTCCAGGCCACTTTGTTACCCTGGCCCTTCCACACCCGGTAGGCGGCGGAAAGCAGCCAGAGGCCCAACACAGCCGCCAGGGCCAGGTAGATAGCCCCGCCCAGGCCCAGCACCGGCAGCGCCAGGCTGAGCGCCACCAATTCCACCGTATAGATAAAGATTTGCCAGCGGGTTTCGCGCTCGCCCCGCACCACCGGCAGCATGGGCACACCGGCGCGGGCGTAATCGCTGCTGCGCACCAGGGCTAAGGCCCAAAAATGCGGCGGAGTCCACATAAAAACGAGTGCAAACAGCAGCAAGGAGGGGAAGTTGAGGCTGCCAGTGGCGGCCGCCCAACCCACCAACGGAGGAATGGCCCCGGCCCCGCCGCCGATAACGATATTCTGCACCGTGGCCTTCTTTAAGAAGATGCTGTAAAGCAGCACGTAGTAGATGATGCCCGCCAGCGAAAGCAGCGCCGCCAGGATATTGACAAACGCCGTGAGCAGGTAAAACGAGGCGAGCGCAATTCCCACGCCAAATGCCAGGCCCTCGGCGGGGGTCAGCCGCTTGGAGGGGAGAGGGCGTTTTTGGGTGCGCTGCATCTTCTCATCGTCGTAGCGGTCGATATACTGGTTCATGGCTCCCGAACCGCCGGCCGCCAGGAAGCCGCCCAGCAGCGTCCAGAACGTGATCTGCGCCGAGGGCCAGGCTTGCGCCCCGATGACCATTCCGGCGTAGGTGGTGACGAGCAGTAAAGCCACCACAATCGGTTTTGTGAGCATAAGCAGGTCTTTCGCCAGGCCACGCCTGCCAACCGTTTCCAGGGCATCGGCGGCTTCTTGGTCAGCGGTGCGCTGCGCCAAACCCACCACGGTTAGCTGAACTGCCATCGCCGCCCAACCCGCTGCCGCAGTAGCCTGGTGCAGCGCTTGCAGGTAAGCGGGAAAGCCTTCTACCAACCTGGCCCCCAGCAGCGCCTGGGCGAAGAACAGCACCGCCGCAGCGGTAGAAGCGGTCAGAATAGCCGGCTGGCTGCGCTGGGTGCGCCAGGCGCGCCACAGCAGCGCCGCCATGAGCATTGCGCTAAACAAGACCATCAAGCGATGCCCCAGGCTGAACCAGCCTGACCACCCCACCGGGGTGCAGACGGGCCAACCGATGCAGGCCGTGGATGCGGCGGTGGCCTTAACTAACGCCCCACTCACCAATAAGATGAACAGCAGCCCAGCCGCGGCCAGCGAAAGCTTGCTGAAGGGCGAGGCAAAGCGCAGACCGCCCAGTTTTGGGACCCATGTTGGGCGGCCCGGTTCGGGGTCACCCGGGGTGGAGGCGTTCGGGGTGGAGTCGCCCTGCCCAGCCGGTGCGTCACCGGTTTGCGGGTAATAGGCGGCGGCGCTCAGCCCCGCCAACAATGCCAGGGTGACGAGCGATAGGATCAGATGCAGCATGTTCAGCCCAGCCAGCCAGGCGGCGGAGGCCGGCAGCAGCGCCCCAATGGCGGCTTGCGCCGCCATCAGCGCCACCACCGCCCAACTTCCCTTTTGCCAGGTGGGCCGGGGCGGCGCCAGGCGTCCACTCAGCCAGGCGGCGGCCAAAGCCGCAAGGCCGCCCAACACGGTGGCGGCGCGATGCGTATAGTCTAGCAAGGCGTTGGCGTTTTGCGGGGGCGTCCATCTCCCCAGGCAGGTGGGCCAATCGGGGCAGGCCCCGCCCGACCCCGTGGCGGTTACCAGACCGCCGCTAACCACAACGATGAAGGTCAGGATAGCCGCAGCCAGGGCTGCGGCTTGGAATTTACGTAAAGCAACCGCTTGTGGGTTATGGTGCATTTGATGTCCTCAGTGACGACGATGAATGGCCGCGTCGTTCCTGGCGGCGAATAAAAAACGGATAGCCAACCAACAGAATCGTGGCAAATGTGAACCATTGCATGGCGTAGCCCATGTGCGGGCCTTCGGTAATTTGCACATCGGGCGTAGACCGGTAGGGCATGCCGCTCCATTCGAGGGAAGGCGCTTGTTGTATATAGCTGTCTAGCAGCGGCAGGCTGATTTGCTGCTGTATCGCGGGAATGTTGACGAAATTCCAGGCTTTAATCCATTCCCCAGGCGCGGGGGTGGGGTCGCTGCGCCCGCCAAGCTCGGCTTTTGCCACCGGACGGCGCAGCACACCGGCCACGCGCACCGTACCTGGCTCGTCATACTTAGCCCAGTCGCCGGCGGCGTAATCTGCGGCCGGGATCCAGCCTCGATCCACCATTACCGCCGTTTGCGTCCCGCTGATGATCAGCGGGGTGATGAGGTGAACGCCCCAATCGCCGCCGTGCGCCTGGTTCAAGATCGCCACCTGTTGGCTGAAATCGTATACGCCTTGCGCCGTGGCCGGGCGATATTCCATGTTATATAGGTCGGCTTGCAAAGCGTCGCCCTGAAGCGCCAAAGCGGGTTGGTTAATTTGGGCGGTTACACGGGCGTTGAAGGCGCGCCGCTGCTCGAGGCGGTCTAGCTGCCAGATGCCTAAGCGGACGCACACCGCCGCGCCGGTTAACACCAGCAGCGTGGCGAACCACCAACGCCGAGAGAAGAAGGGAATCATGCCGGCTTCACCTTAAGCGGGAAAGCGATCAGGCTGTAAAGGTAGAGCAGCGCTCCCAAGGTTGGGCCGGTGAGCAGCAAACCGGTGAGGCGGGTGATGAAGGTGGTAGCCGGGCGCACTTCCAGCCCCAAAATGCGGGCGCTTTGAAATGAGCAATCAACCTTCAGGCGGGCGGGTTTCTCTAAAACCAGGCTGCCGCTTGCGCCAGGGGGCGCCCAAATTGGGCCGAGTTGGTGCGCTTCTTGATCGTTATTTTGGACGCGTAAAACATCGCCAACCACGAATACCTGATCGTCGGGGAAGATGTCTACCGCTTCGCCGTCTGCAATGCGCTGAGCCGTGCCGGCGGGGATCACAAACGTGATGGTGCGCGGGGCGCGCTCATTTTCATCGTATTGCAAACGAAAGGCGATTTCGTTGAAGAGCAGGGAAAAGACAAACGCTACAATCGAAACCAGCGCAATGCGTTTGATGTGAAGAAGTAACCAGGTGGGCATAACGTCGGCTCTCTAGGGTTCGGTTCTCAGCAAATGGGCCAGGTCGGCGGCTATTTTATCAGCTTCCATGCCGAAGGGATAGTTAATCCGCCAGCGCCCTAGTGGGTCAATCAGGAGGATGCGCGAAGTGTGGCTCACCAGGTAACCGGCGGCGGAAGCGCCGGAGTCTATCTCCACCTGGATGCCATAAGCTTGATAAACCTTCTGTAAATCGGCGGGGCGGCCGCTCAGCCCCACAAAGGTGGGGTCGAAGTTGTTGAGATATTCCCGCAGCACGGCGGGGGAATCGCGCTGTGGGTCGGCGGTGATAAAGACGAAGACCACGCGCGCATCGAGGCCCTGGCGCTGGAGGCGGGCTTTAACTTGCTTGAAGTCGGACAGGGTGATGGGGCAAACGTCGGGGCAATGCGTATAGCCGAAGTAGATTAGCACGGCCTTGCCCTGCTGCTCCCCCAACCGGAACGGCTGACCGTACTGGTCGGTGAGGGTGAAATCGGCTGCCGGCGCAGGCGGATCGATCACCACGCCCTGGTAGGTATACGCGCTCTGGAACAGCCACCACGCCCCACCCGCTAGCAGGGCTGCTGCTCCCATGATGATCGAAATCCACACTGTCCGCGACATGTTTCATGGCCTCACAAGCTGCACAACGCCGGCGGCATCTGCCTTAAACGGGCGGATGGCCGATGAGATACAGCGCCGTATAGAAGAATACCCACACCACATCGATGAAGTGCCAGTAGACCGCCGCCGCTTCAACCGGGAAGTGGCGCTGCGGTGTGTACAGCCCCTTGCGGGCGTTACGAAGGACAATCACCAAAAATACCACGCCGGTGAACACATGGAAGGCATGGAAGCCCGTCATGGTATAAAACAGGGAGTATACCGCTCCGGCGTCAGGGCCGGCGGGGGTAATTTGCCACTCAACCCCCACCACCCCCAGCAGGAAGATCACCCCCAGGCTAATCGTAATCAGAAACGAGCGGTTGAAGGTGCGCAGATCGCCAAAGCGCATGGCGGTTTCGGCCCGGTTGGCAAAGAACGAACTCACCAACAACACGCCGGTGACGATGAAGCCGATCACCTGATTGACCTCTGGCCGCACACCCGTGCCCAGCAAATAGAAACGGGCGATGAGCAGCGCTCCGAAAACAAAGGCATCTGAGGCCAGGAAGAACCACAAGCCAATGCGATTTGTGCCGGCGCTGCGGGCGTAGTTAACCACGTCTGAGGTGAGGGGAGCGGCAGGGTTGGCGCTGCTCATTCTTGCACCTCACTCTCAGATTCGGCGCTGGCGAACACCCGCCCAATGTGCATGTAATGCTTGAGGATTAAGTAAGCTTTCAGGGCGGCTATTCCCAGCAGCGGCCCCCACCACGCCCCAGCCAGCGACCCAATTAGAAATTCGACCATCGTCATAATGCCAAGCATAATCAACACCATCGCGCCTGGCCGGTATAATTGCTGTTTCTTCTCGTTCATTCTTCCTCCTGATAAAGGGTTTTCACTTGCCAGCCGGCCCCGCTTCGACCAATCATTAGTCGGCGGACGCAGTTCCGGCGGCGCTGCCATCGGGAGCCATGGCGGGGTCTTCGGGTGCGGTGGGTGGTAAATGCACCCGGTCGGGGTCGATGCTCACATAGGCGTTATCCAGACCGTAATCGTAGGGTTCTCCAATCACATCAAAGGGAGCAGCGTAGTTGTGAACGGGAATGGGCGAAGGCAGCATGAACTCTGGCGAGCGCGAGCGCCAGGGGTTGCGCCCGGCGATGCGCCCGCGCTTGGCGCTGTACAACATGTTGGAGACGCCAATTAGCACTGCAATGAAAATCACGTAGGCCGCTATGGTAATCCAAAGGTGCTGGGTGCTAATTCCCTGGGATGGATCGTAATCTGCAATGCGCCGCCGCATGCCCAACAAGCCCACCTGCATTTGGCCTAGCGATTGCACATAGAAGGCCGGCAGCATCAGGTAAAAGTGGATCTTCCCGAGGGTTTCGTTATACATGCGCCCGGTGATCTTAGGAAACCAGTAGTATAAGGCGGCAAAGAAGGGAAAGATGAACCCGCCAAACATGGTGGCGTGAAAGTGGCCCACCACCCAATAGGTGTCTTGCAGGTGCAGGTCGGTGGCGACGGTGGCGTTGGGGGGGCCGCTTAAGCCGCCCAACAGGAAGATTGAAATTGCCCCCAGCACGAACAGCATGGGCGTTTCAAATGAGATTTTGCCTTCCCAAAGTGTGGCAATCCAGCTAAAGAATTTCACACCGGTGGGAATTGCCACCAATAGCGTGCTGTACATGAAAGGCACACGCAGGTAGCTTTGCATGCCGCTGGTAAACATATGATGCGCCCACACCAGGAAGCCCACCAGGGCGATGCCAAAACTGGAGAGGGCCACCCATTTATAGCCAAACAAAGGCTTGCGGGTGAATACCGGCAGCAGCTCGCTAATGATGCCCAGGCCGGTGAGGACAAACACATAGACCGCCGGGTGCGAATAGAACCAGAACAAGTGTTGGAACAAAATTGGGTCGCCGCCGCCCGCCGGGTTGAAAAAGCTCATGCCAAACAATCGCTCGAACAGCACCAGCTGAAAGGAGAGACCGATGAGCTGCGTGGCCGAGAAGGCGATGACCGCCGTCGCCACGGCGCTCCACACGAAGATGGGCATGCGGAAAAAGTTCATCCCCTTAACCCGCAAGCGAATGGTGGTGGTGAGGATGTTAATCGACCCTAAGATGGACGACAGGCCGGCAAAGTAAACCCCCAGGAAGAACATATCCATCCCCATGGGGGCTTTCTGGCTCAGCGGGGGGTAGCCGGTCCAACCGGTATCGAAGCCGCCGAATAATAGACTGCTGAGCAGGATAATGGCGGCAGGCACGTTGATCCAAAAGGCCAGGGCGTTCAAGCGCGGAAAAGCCATGTCGTTGGCGCCAATCATCAGGGGAACCAGGTAGTTCGACATGGCCGCGACCCCCAACAAGATGCCCACGATCATCACAATGCCGTGCAGACTCATCACGGTGTTGTAGTTTTGGTAGGTAACCACCTGCTCTGCGCCGGGAACGGCCAGTTCGGAGCGAAAAATAAGGGCGAAGATGCCCGCAATGCCCATAACGATTAACGAGGTCAACCCATATTGCACCCCGATGGCCTTGTGGTCGAAGGTGGCGCTCAGGTAGCGGCGCAGGCCGGAAGGGAAGGCGTCGGTGGGATGGTCGGGCGTGCTGACGCCGTTGATCCATTTGAACCAATCGTCCATTACGCCCGATCCGACCATAAAGGCCAGGAAGCCAAAAATCATCCCCACCACCCAGGCTGGTTCGCTAAGAAAATAGGTGTGGGCGTCGTTATTCCAGGGGTAGATGACCTGCGCGCCGGTGAGCAGACGGATGATGCTAACCAGCAGCCCTCCGCCGGCAATGCCGCCCACCATATACAGCAGGCCGCGCACCAGGCCAATCGAAAAGATCGAACGGTTGTAGGTTTGCTCCATACCAGTTCTCCACTACTTCAAGGTCTTGATATAGGCGATCATATCGGCGATCTGATCGTCGCTAATGGGCTGCTTAGACACGGGATCGATGAACTGCTTGGGCATAACCCCGGCCGGGAAACTCGCCACGATCTGGGCGTCTGGGTTCAAAATGGAATCTCTGATGTAGGCCTCATCGGCGATCACGGTTGATCCATCGGCCAGGTTGACAGGATGCCCGTACAGGCCCTTCCAAGATGGGCCAACCAGGCGGGTTCCGTTAATACTGTGGCAAGACATGCAGCCGAACTGCCTGGCCCACTTTTCACCGCGCCCCACCGGGTCGGCGGTTAGGCCCGATTCTTTTGCCAACCAGGCGTCGAAATCGGCCTGGGGCAGCACCTCCACCGTGGCAACCATGGTGGTGTGTAAGCGTCCGCATAATTCAGAGCAGCGCAGGGTGTAGGTTCCGGGCTGGGTGGGGGTGATGCGCAGGGGGCGCACAAAATCCGGGCCGCCGGGCAGCGCATCCTGCTTGACGCGAAACTCCGGAACCCAAAAAGAGTGAATGACATCTTCTGAAGAAAGCAGCAGCAGAGCCTGCTTGCCCAGGGGCATCACCAGCCGGTCGGAGGTGACGCCGCTATCGGGATAGACGAAACTCCAGGCCCACTGCCGGCCAATAACTTCAATGCGCAGCGGTTGGGGTTCAGGGGCTATTGTTTGGGCCAGCGTGGTGCTGCCCAGGTAAGCAAACACCATCACCAAAGCCAGGGGGGCGGCCGTCCAGGCGATTTCAAGGTTCCGGCTGCCTTCAATGTGCTGGGCGTCGCTCAGATCGCCCTTGCGGCGGCGAAAGACAATCATGCTGTACAGCATGAATACCACGATGAGCGAAAAAAGAAAGGCGATCACCTGGAACTCCAGGTTGAACAGCCAGTCGATCGGTTCCGCTTGCGCGCTGGCGGCCTGCGGCAGCAGGCGTACGTACTGCATGCCGAAGATCAGTAAAGCTGTAACGATCAATACCAGTATTCCGGCGATCACCAGGTGAACAGGTCGCGATAGGCGATTATTCATGCGGTCTCTCCTGAAAGAATCGTGGGTGTGCACAGCCGCCGGCGGTGAAGGTTACAGATCATTTTCATCGCTGCTCCATTCTTCTAACCAGGTGTCAATTTGGGCTGCGGCCAGGGTGCGTCGATCATAGACGATTGCTTCTTTATCGGAAAGCAAGGAAAGCAGCACCACGCGCAGCTTTTTTTTGCCTTCCATAAAGCGTGCCAAAAACTCCTCTCGATTCAGCCCCTCATCGTCGTAATCGACAATCACCAGGTCGGGATCAAGATGCTCAAGAGCATATATAGCTTCGTCAATATCGGCAGCCATACTCACCACTTGTACATCGGCCTGCTGCCGATCATGCAATAGGCTGCGCAGTCCCTGGCCGAAGAGCGCATGGCTGGAGGCGATGATTACACGACGGGGTTGGAAAGAAGCAGACCTTAACATCGGCGGCAAGGTTCCTTCGGTTATGGTTTATCCAGGCTAGAATTTACCAAATTATGTCTTATTTGTCATCAACCGATTTGCGCTAAGCGGAGTATTTTAGCGAACCGATTGGGTGATTCGACAATCACCCCCAGGGTGGGCAAGATGGGGGCTGCTGCACGGCGAAAGGTGCGCCGCGCCTGGGCATTGCTATCGCTAAAAGAGGCGACTTATGATACAATAACGCCCGTAATGATCGGATTAATCGCATGCTTGAAGCCGGGGAGGCTATGCCAACAGTTCATCTTTCCTCAGATTTTCTCCAATACCTGGCGGCGCACACCCCACCAGGCGCAGCTGAAGATGCGCCTGCCGCTCGCCTGCCTTCACTGGCTGAGATGAGTAAAGAGATGGGGGTCAGCGTGGCGCTGTTGAGGGAACAGTTGGAGGTGGCGAAGGCATTGGGCCTGGTGGAAGTGCGTCCGCGCACTGGCATTCGTCCCTTGCCCTACAGCTTTTTGCCGGCGGTATGGCAGAGCTTATCCTACGCCGTCACCATTGATCGCCGCCTGTTCATGGCCTATTCCGATCTGCGCAACCACATCGAGGCGGTGTATTGGATGGAAGCGGCCGCTCGCCTTACTGAAGACGACAAATCGGCTCTCAATGCGTTAATGCGTTCGGCATGGGAAAAGTTGAACGGTCAGCCTGGCGAAGCGCCGATTCAAATTCCCCACGAAGAACATCGCCAACTGCATTTACTCATCTATCATCGCCTGGAGAACCCCTTTGTGCAGGGGTTGCTCGAAGCCTATTGGGCGGCCTATGAAGCGGTGGGGTTAAATTTATACGCCGACTACAATTATTTACGTCAGGTATGGACCTATCACCAACAAATGGTAGACGCCATTTGCCAGGGTGATTTGGAGCGTGGTTATCAGGCGCTGAGTCAGCATAAGGATTTGCTGTTCCACCGGCCATAATGGCAGGGGCGAACGCCGCGCCTGTTTTCTGAAAATCAAAAGGAGAAGCTATGACCGTTTCGCAAGCTACGCAGCAATCCGAACCGGCCGGGATCGATGAGCCGATTATCAACGACTTTTCGATCACCGTAGCGACGGTAAATGGTTCCGGTAGCCAAACATCGAATCTTACTATTTTACGCGCTTTGTTCCGCATGGGTATCCCGGTTTCGGGCAAGAACTTGTTCCCGTCTAACATCCAGGGGTTGCCCACCTGGTACACCATCCGCGTGAGCAAAGACGGCTACCTGGCGCGGCGTGAAGCCCAAGAGATTGTGGTGGCGATGAACCCAGCCACCTTTGCCAAAGATTTAAACGATACACAGCCGGGCGGAGTCTTTTTATATGCCGATGACATCAAGCTAAATATTCCCCGTACAGACATCACCGTGTATCCTATGCCGGTGAAGAAGCTAGCCCGCGATTCCGGCGCGCCTGCCAATCTGCGCGATTATGTAGCTAATATGGTGTATGTGGGTGTGGTGGCCTGGTTGTTGGACATCGATATGGAGAAGATTAACGCCGCCCTGGGTTTTCACTTCAAAGGCAAGACCAAAGCGATTGACTTGAACTATAACGTGATTACGGCGGCCTATGAATGGGCGCAAGCCAACCTCACCAAGCAAGACCCCTACCGCGTGGAAGCGATGAACGCCACGGAAGGCTATATCATGGCCGACGGCAACACCGCCGGCGCGCTGGGGTCGATCTACGGTGGTGTGCAGTTCGCCGGTTGGTATCCCATCACCCCGGCTTCATCGTTGGCTGAAACGCTGGTTGAATACTTGCCCGTTCTGCGCAAAGACCCTGAAGAGCCAGGCAAGAACACCTATGCCGTGGTGCAGGCGGAGGACGAACTGGCGGCGATTGGTATGGCGGTTGGCGCAGGGTGGGCGGGGCTGCGAGCGATGACCAGCACCTCCGGCCCAGGGTTGAGCTTGATGGCCGAATATGCCGGCCTGGCCTATTTCGCGGAGATCCCCATCGTGGTATGGGATGTGCAGCGCGTGGGGCCTTCCACCGGCTTACCCACCCGCACCGCACAATGCGATCTGACCTTCGCTTATTTCCTTGGCCATGGCGATACTCAACAAGTGATATTGCTGCCGGGGTCGGTGGATGAATGTTTTGAATTTGGTTGGCGCGCCTTCGACATTGCCGACCGGGTGCAATCGCCGGTGTTTGTGCTTTCCGACCTGGATTTTGGAATGAACCAATGGATGACCAAACCCTTCCAGTATCCCGATACCCCTATGGATCGGGGCAAGGTGCTGTGGGAAGAAGATTTGAAAGCCCGTGATGGCAAATGGGGGCGCTATTTAGATGAAGACGGCGACCATATCGGCTATCGTACCTTACCCGGCAATCGCCACCCATCGGCGGCTTTCTTCACCCGCGGCACGGGGCACGATCCGTATGCGCGCTACTCGGAAGATAATAAGAATTGGCACGATCTGCTCGAGCGGCTGAAGATGAAGTTTTATTCTGCCAAGCAGTATATGCCCAAACCGGTGATTGACACCGCCGGCCAGGCCAAGATCGGCATCATCGCCTTTGGTTCCACCGAGCCGGCGATTAGCGAAGCGCGCATCCAATTAGCCCAAGCGGGCATTGCAACCCACTTCTTGCGCTTACGCGCCATTCCATTCAGTGATGAAGTTGGGGAATTTATCCGCGCCCACGACTATACCTATGTGATTGAAATGAACCGCGATGGGCAGCTGAACCAGCTGCTCACCTTGGAATTTACCGATTTGGCCCCCAAGCTGCGCTCTATTGCCTATACGGACGGCCTACCGCTTTCGGCGCGTTTTGTGCGCCAGGCCATTTTGGCCCAGGAGGAGAAGTAAGATGAGCGAACAAACTGGTGCAACTCGCGCTCAGGTTAACCTGGTGAACCTGACGAAGGCCGATTATCGCGGCAACCCCAGCACATTGTGCCAGGGCTGTGGGCATAACTCCATTTCGAGCCAGATTATTGCGGCGTGTTACGAATTGGGAATTGTGCCGGAAGAAGTGGTCAAGTTTAGCGGCATTGGCTGCTCAAGCAAAAGCCCCACCTATTTCTTGAACCGCTCGTTTGGTTTTAACGGTTTGCACGGACGCATGCCTTCGCTGGCGACGGGCGCTTTATTCGCCGACCACACCTTGCGCGCTATTGGCGTTTCGGGTGACGGCGATTCGGCCAGCATTGGCATGGGCCAATTTAAGCATGTGGTGCGCCGCAACCTGCGGATGGTGTATATCGTCGAAAATAACGGCGTGTATGGTCTCACCAAAGGCCAGTTTTCGGCCACTGCCGATGAGGGCTTGCAGTTGAAAGGCCAGGGTCAAAACCCCTACCTGCCAGTGGATATTGCCTGGGAAGCCCTGGTTGGCAATGCCACGTTTGTGGCGCGCTCGTTTGCGGGCGACCCGAAGCAGGTGAAGGAGCTGATTAAGGCCGCCATGAGCCACAATGGGATTGCCGTGTTGGATATCATTAGCCCATGTGTTACCTTTAATAACAAAGACGAATCGGTGCATTCGTATTCATGGGGGCGAGAACACGAAGTGGCCTTGCACGAATTGGCTTATGTGCCGCCGGCTGAAGATATTATGGTGGAGTACGGCGAAGGCGAAACCACCGAAGTGACCATGCATGATGGCTCAAAGGTTATTCTCAAGAAGCTGGAGCGCGATTACGACCCGTGCGACCGGGCCGAAGCCATGCGCTTGCTGGAAGAAGCCAATGCCAAGCGATGGCTTCTAACCGGCCTGGTGTATATCAATCAAACCCAGCCCAGCTTATTGGATCTGTATAATCTCTCGGAAACGCCGCTTAATCGCATGAAGGAAGATCGCCTGCGCCCCCGCCCGGATACCATTCAGAAGGTTAATGACCTGATGTTCTGATGAAGGGTGTAAGACCTGCCCCCCTGGCCCCTTCCTGACGCGGGAAGGGTGAAGCTCCCCTGCTCTCCCCGTGTCGGGAAGAGCAGGGGCCGGGGGATAAGAGGGGTCCCATACTCCAAAAACCGCATACGCCACATCGGAAGGCTGCGGCCTAAATTTCGCGAGCTTTTTGTTCAACGGGGTTCTCTGGTATAATCTTTTCGCTTATGTGTTCGATTGCAGTCATCCTATGCCAATCGTCGCCTTATCGCGACAGAAAGAACTCCTATGGCCTTTAAACTGTTCGATTGGCTGTGGGGTCTCTTTTCGTTGGATATTGGCATTGACTTGGGCACAGCCAACACCCTGGTTCATGTGCGGGGTAAAGGCATCACCATCAACGAACCCTCATGGGTGGCGGTGAATAAACGCACCCGCGAGACGTTGGCGATTGGGGCGGAAGCCCGTGAAATGGTGGGGCGTACGCCCTTGCCCTCGGCCTGGGGCTGCACCATGCGCGCGAGTTCGGAGAGGAATTCCTGGAAGGGCAGCGGCGCTGGGTCCAGCCTCAGGCGGC
>CAZHFU010000048.1:0-20880 GCA_964531975.1 uncultured Anaerolinea sp.
ATTGAATTTGAGGTGAGCGATTTCGCCGCGGCGAAGGCCTTCTTGGAAGCGTTGAATTACCAGGTGATCTTTGTTTACGAGAAATACCGCACTACCTATGCCTGGGAAGGGGCCGAGGTGGTGCTGGATGAGCTGCCGTATGGGGCGTTTGTTGAGATAGAAGGCGCAGACGCGGAGAGCATCGAGAGCCTGAGCGCCCGCCTGGGCCTGGATATTGAGGCGGCCGCGCCGGCCAGTTACACCTCTCTGTTCGAATTATTGCGCCAACGGCTGCATTTGCCGTTTAACGATCTTACCTTCGAAAACTTTAAGGGGCGGCAGGTTTTACCGGCGGATATGCAGCTGCGGGCTGCCGATTGACGGCGGTTAATCCTGGCTAAGCCGGATATGCGTCACGCTTTGACCGGGCAGCTTCAGCAGCTTATCCAGGGCGGCGGATAAGGCCGCCGGCGCGCCGCTGGTGTAAAACCGCGTGGCGGCTGCGCCGGCCTGGGGTAAACCGCTGCTTTCCAGCATCCGCTGCGCCTGGCGCGCCACCGCGGGGGCTGGGTCGATGACGCGCACCGCCGGCCCGGCGATCTCTTGGATGAGTGGGATGACGAAGGGGTAATGCGTGCAGCCGAGCACCACCGTATCGATGCCCTGGGCGAGCATGGGGTGCAGCGCGTTCTTGAGAATGCGCCGGGCGGCTGCGCCGTTCACTGCGCCTTGCTCGATTTGCTCCACCAGGCCGGGGCAGGCGTCTGGCAGCAGGCGCACATCGTGGCCGAAACGCTCGACCAGGGAGGCGTACAGCGCTCCCTGAAGGGTGGCCGGGGTGGCTAACACACCCACCACGCCGCTGGTGGTGCTCTCGGAGGCGGGTTTGACGGCCGGTTCCATCCCCACGAAAGGCGTAGCTGGGAAGGAGCGGCGTAAATGCAGCAGAGCGGCCGCCGAAGCGGCGTTGCAGGCTACTACAATCAGCTGAGCGCCTTCTCCAATCAGAAAGTGAGTAATTTCTTGCGCGAAACGGCGCACTTCCTCCAACGGACGCGGGCCATAGGGCACGTGCGCCTGGTCGGCGAAGTACACCAGGTCGATGGACGGCATGGCCTGGCGCAAGGCGCGCAGCACGGATAAGCCGCCCACGCCCGAATCGAACACTCCGACCGTAGTCATGTTAGCGCCCCGCGGCGGCAACGAAGGCGCGGAAGATGGCCTGCATGGGGGCATGATCGGGCAGGCATTCGGGATGCCACTGCACCGCTACCAGAAAGGGGTGATCGGGCTGTTCGAGGGCTTCAATCAAGCCATCGGGGGCGACGGCGCAGGTAACCAGGCCCGGAGCCGGGTCTTCGACCCCTTGATGATGCAGGCTGTTAACCGGCAGCGGGCCGCCCTGGCCTAATATCTCGGCCAGGCGGCTGCCGGGGGTCACCTCCACGGTGTGGGGGGTCAGGTCGCGCGGGTAATTGGGGTAATACTGATGCCGCAGCGCCCCAGGTTTTTGATCCAGGATGTCTTCAAAGAGTGTGCCGCCCAACCCGGTGTTGATGACCTGGAAGCCGCGGCAAATGCCGAGGATGGGCGTTTGCTGTTTTAGGAGATGATCTAATAGGACAAATTCAGTGCGGTCGCGTTCAGCATCCACATCATCCACCAGGGGGTGGGCGGCGTGGCCGTAGCGGGCCGGGTCGATATCGCCGCCGCCGGTGAACAGCACGCCATCCAGGCGCTGCGCCAGGCGGATGAGCTGGGCCTCAGGCAGCCCCAAGGGGATGATGACCGGCAGCCCCCCGGCGTGCGCCACGGCGCGGGTGTAAGCCTCGCCCAGGCCAGATTGGGGAAGGCCGGAGGAATTGTGAAATTTGTAGGCGGTGAGGCCGATCAGGGGTGGCTGCATGGCAAAATCTCCAGAAGAATGCTTTGTTATCAGATGTCTAAGGGCGGAGGTAAGCGGTTAAATGCAAAGGCGCAAAAAGCGGTGTTTAGCTTTTTTGCGCCTTTGCAACCCAGGGTAGATTATGAAAATTTCTGACGCAGGTTTGCCCGTTTACCGGTGCGTTGGCGCAAGAAGTAGAGCTGCGCCCGGCGGACGTTGGCATGGCGTTCGACGACCACTCTTTCGATGCGCGGAGAGCGCAGCAAGAAGGTGCGTTCTACCCCAATGCCATTGCTGGCAACCCGCCGCACGGTGAAGTTAGCGGCCTGGCCGCCGCTGCGACGGCGAATTACGGTGCCGCGGAATTCCTGAACGCGCTCGTTGTTGCCTTCTTTGATGCGCAGGAAAACTTTTACCGTATCACCCGGCATAATTTCGGGCAGATTCGGATTATCGACGGCTTCTACGGATTTCAGCATTTCATTCGTGTTCATGTTTCGATCCCTTACTCAAATATCAAGAATACACACAAAAGCCGCCTGTAGCGGCGCGGTGTTGGATTATACCACAGTATATTTAATGGGAAGATGAAATTTGGGTTGGGGTTAGCCCACTTTGGCCGCCTACGCCATCATTGGGGTCTACCACATGCCCCATTCAGGCATTGCGCCATCTTCCATCATGTTGAAATCCCACATTTCGAGGCCCAGCTCGATGGTGACGGGCATCTCGAGGGCGGCTTCGGCCTGCTTTCGGGTCATCTCTAGCATGGCCGGGCCGTAGGGGCAGTAGGGAGTGGTGAGGATCATATAAATGCTGCCCTGGCCGTCTTGGATGGTTACATTACGAATCATTCCTAAGGCAATGACATCCAGGCCAATTTCAGGGTCGCGGACTTCGCGCATCATATTCTTAAAATGTTCTACCATTTCGGGATGGGTGGTCATAATATCCCAGACAGGTTGGTTCTTAGGGGTATCGGTCATTAAAAGCTCCTTACTTGTTTACCGGAATTAAGTTTCCAGGGATGATGTAAGTGCAGTGGGCGTCGCCGCGCAGCATGCACTGAATTTTCTGGACAGGAACATCAAGAATGGTGGAAATAAGGGTTTGGTCTACCGAGCAGACCTCCGGGTGAGTTTGCCCCACATGAAAATATGGGCAGTTAGATTCGCGAATGATGTAATTGTCATCCACCTTTTCGATATGAACATTGAAGCCTTCGCTGTTTAGCAGCGCCTGGACAAGCTGCAATCGCTGTTCGACAGACAGCCCCTCGACCTCATTGCGATAATCGGAAGCCATCTCGACCGCGATTTGTTTGAAGATGCGGTCGATCATTGCCGGGGGCACGGTCTCTTTGAGCTGTTCTAGCAGGCGGAGGGTGAGGCGGATGTAGCGGGTGGGGAACTGTTCGCGCCCCTTCTCGGTGAGATAGTAACAGCGCCGTGGCCGTCCAACCCCGTGGCGTTCTTCCTCGTTGGTCACCAGGTTATCGGCTTCGAGCCGCCCAATATGATGACGCACCGAGATGGGGTTGATATCCACCAGCTCGGCTAATTCATTTATCGTGCAGCGTTCGCGGGCAAGCAGCGCCTGTAAAACGCGCTCACGGGTGTTTTTCTTCGCCTCAACTTCTGGAAAATCCATTACGCTCATTCCTGGTCATCTCACAACGATGTGGTGAGATGAACGCGCAAACCGGCTTATTAAACCCGCCTGGCATTAACTTAACTCGGGCACTTCAGGCAGTATAACAAAGCACATTCATTTTGTCAATAATTAAGATATTTATATTAAAAAACATTGACTATCCTTTTCTACCCTGCTATAATACCAGCCGTTGATAATCAGGCGAAATGCGCCGGTTAATTAAGACCTAATCATCAGGAGCGTGCGATGTCGGAACTGGATATTCGAGACCTACACGTTAGCGTGGAAGGTAAAGAGATTTTAAAGGGCGTCAATTTAGTTGTACGCCAAGGTGAAATACATGCCCTTATGGGGCCGAATGGAACGGGTAAATCCACACTGGCTTACACCCTAATGGGTCACCCAAATTACGAAGCTACCCAGGGTGAAGTGTGGTTTAAAGGCCAGAACCTGTTAGAACTGGCAACCGACCAACGCTCGCACCTGGGATTATTTTTGGCGTTTCAATACCCGGTCTCGATACCGGGGGTATCGGTGGCGAATTTTTTGCGGGCGGCGATTAACTCGCGCCGTCGGGCGATCAACCCGGAGGATAAGGGCGTAGCGGTTCCCGAATTTCGCCGTATGCTGAAGGACACGATGGATCTGCTCAAGATGGATCATGCCTTCGCTGGACGGTACTTGAATGAAGGCTTTTCCGGGGGCGAGAAGAAGCGCGCCGAGGTGCTGCAAATGGCCGTGCTGCGGCCAGAAATTGCCGTGATGGATGAGACCGACTCGGGCCTCGACATCGACGCCTTACGCATTGTTTCCGAGGGTGTAAACACGCTGCGCGGCCCAGAATTGGGCGCGCTGGTGATCACACACTATCAGCGCATCCTGAACTACATTAAGCCCGATTTTGTTCATATTATGCTAGACGGGCGCATTGTGGAATCGGGCGGGGCTGAGCTGGCGCTGCACCTGGAAGAACATGGTTACGATTGGATTCGTGAGAAGATAGCGGAGTAGTCCACATGGATAATGACGCACAAATTTTGCAAGGTATGGGTGATTACAAGTATGGATTTAGCGACCCAGATACGTCTGTATTCAGGGCGGAGAAGGGATTAAACGCCGATATTGTCCGGCAGATTTCAGCCATGAAGGGTGAACCGGAGTGGATGCTGGAATTTCGTCTGAAAGCGCTGGATCATTTTTACAAGCGCCCCATGCCCACCTGGGGGCCTGATCTCTCTTCGTTGAACCTGGATGAGATCTATTATTATGTTAAGCCGTCTGACTCTGAAAGCGCCAGTTGGGAAGACGTGCCGGAGACGATTAAGAATACCTTCGACAAACTGGGCATCCCGGAGGCCGAGCGGAAATTCCTGGCTGGCGTGGGCGCGCAGTATGAATCAGAGATGGTCTATCACAAGGTGCAGGCGCACCTTGAAGAGCAAGGCGTGATCTTTCTGAGCATTGAAGACGGTTTGCGCCAACACCCCGATTTGTTCCGGGAGTATTTTGGCAAGATCATTCCGATTGAAGACAATAAATTCGCCGCGCTTAACAGCGCGGTGTGGTCGGGTGGATCGTTTATTTACATTCCCAAGGGGCTGAAGGTCGATTTGCCTTTGCAGGCCTACTTCCGTCTGAACGTGGCTAACATCGGCCAGTTTGAGCGCACCCTGATCATTGCCGACGAAGGCGCCCAGGTGCATTACGTGGAAGGCTGCACCGCCCCCACCTACAACAGCGATTCGTTTCACTCTGGGGTGATTGAGATCGTGGTGAAGCGTGGGGCGCGCGTGCGTTACACCACCATTCAAAACTGGTCGAACAATGTCTACAACCTGGTGACCCAACGGGCGATGGTTTATGGCGACGCCACCATGGAATGGGTGGACGCCAACCTGGGGTCGAAGGTGACGATGAAGTACCCATCGTGCTATCTGATGGAGCCGGGAGCGCATGGAGAAATCTTGTCGATGGCGTTTGCCGGGCAAGGACAGCATCAAGACGCCGGCGGCAAAGCCCTGCACTTTGCCCCACATACCAGCAGCAAGATCACCTCGAAGTCGATTAGTCGAGGCACGGGGCGCTCATCCTACCGCGGTCTGATTAAGGTGTTCAAAGGCGCAGAGGGTAGTAAATCGAACGTGGTTTGCGACGCCCTACTGCTGGATACGTCTGCCCGCTCCGACACTTACCCTTATATCGAGATCGATGAAGATGATGTGACGGTGGGGCACGAAGCTTCGGTTTCGAAGGTGGGTGAAGAGCAGCTCTTCTATTTGATGAGCCGCGGTCTTTCAGATGAAGAGGCCACCACGATGGTGGTTTCGGGCTTTATTGAGCCACTGGTCAAAGAATTGCCCATGGAATATGCCATCGAGATGAACCGCCTGGTGCAGCTTCAGATGGCCGGGTCGATTGGTTAACGGAGAACAAGCATGGCTGAACGCGTGGTAGTATCTCGAGGGCGTGGCGCCGGCGCGCCGCCCAAAGAATTTATTTTTACTTCCGAACAGGTGCGCGGTTTCTCGGAGGCCGGCCCGTTGGGCGATTATCGCCGCCAGGCATGGCAGCTTTTTGAAAGCTTGCCCATCCCAACTACAAATGATGAGCCGTGGCGGCGGACTGATATCCGCGGCTTGCACCCGGCGGGGGTGCATTTGCCTGGCAACCACAACCCCCTGGCGCAGCGCCTGGATGGACCGCCTGCAGAATTGCTCCAGCCCCTGGCCGGGGAAGCGCATGGCGGGCAGTTGGTTTTAACCGCCGGCGGGGTGCAGTGCGACTTAGCCCCTGAACTGGTTCGCCAGGGCGTGATTTTTACCGATTTGCAGACCGCCGAACGACAGCACCCCGAATTGTTGAGTAAACTAATGGGGCGGGCGGTTCCGGCGTCTGACGGAAAATTCGCCGCCATGGCGGCGGCGTTGGCGCAAACCGGCGTGCTGGTGTATGTGCCGCGCGGCGTGCATGTCGAGAAGCCGCTTCACAGCATCGCCTGGGGGGCGGGCACGGGCCTGGCCTTTATTGACCATGTGTTGGTGTGGGTGGATGATGGCGCTTCACTTACTTACGTTCACGAATCGGCTTCCATCACCGAACCCACCGGCCAAAGTTTGCACAGCGGCCTGGTGGAGATTGTGGTGGGGGATGAGGCGAAATTGCACTTTGTGGAGCTGCAATCGTGGGGAGACCATGTATGGAACATCAGCCACGAGCGCGCTCTGGTGGGGCGCGACGCCACCCTGGATTGGATCTTTGGGGCGATAGGCAGCCATGTGACCAAGAACTTCTCGCAGATTGACCTGGCGGGACGCGGGGCCACGGGGCGCATGTCGGGCTTTTACTTCACCGATGGCGACCAGCATCTTGACCACGATACGCAGCAGAATCACCTTGCGCCGAACACCACCAGCGATCTGCTGTTCAAAGGCGCATTGCGCGATCACAGCCGCAGTGTGTGGCAGGGCATGATCTATGTGGCCCCCGGCGCTCAAAAAACCGATGGCTACCAGGCTAATCGCAACCTGGTTCTAAGCCCGAATGCCAGGGCGGATTCGATCCCCGGCCTGGAAATTTTGGCGGATGATGTGCGCTGCACCCATGGCGCGACGGTGGGTAAAATCGACGCCGAGCAAGTGTTTTACTTGCGCAGCCGCGGCATTCCCTACCGCGAGGCGGAACGTTTGATCGTGGAGGGCTTCTTCGATCCCATCATGCAGCGCATTCCCTTCGAGGGTGTGCGCACACGGTTCCAAGACGCCATTATGGAAAAGATGGCCTGAGCGGGATGCTGAACCTGGCGGGTTTCCGGTGTTTTAGCCCGGTCGCCCGCCGGGGAGAGGCGCTGTAATACCTGGCGATGGGCATGTGAACTTTTGCATGAACATTGCTCCCTAAAGTTTTTGTGTGTTGTATGGAGGGTTTAGATGTCTGGTCTATTTTTTACTTCACCTCCTGATCGTGATGAAGGCTTCCGTGTCGGCGATATGGTAGAAGTGTTTTGCGATCACGAATACCAGGGCGACCGGGTGCGCGATTGGTTGTTGGGGACGGTCGTGCAAGTGGACCCCAAGATGCTCGCGATTCAGTTCCGTGAGAGTGTTTATTTAACCGATGGCTGGATGGTTCCAGACCATGTATTGTGGTGCCCAAAAAATTCAACGAATATTCGTAAACCCGCTAAGCGGCGTTATAAAGTGAAACCGAAACCGGTTCTGCCGGCGATACAAAAAGATGATGAAGATGAATAACGCCCTGACGCTCGATGTGGCCCGTATTCGTGCGGATTTTCCGATTTTGGAGCGGGAAGTACACCCAGGCGCGCCCCTGGTGTACCTGGACAGCACGGCCACCAGCCAGAAGCCGCAAACGGTGATCGATGCCATGGACGAGTTTTACCGGCATTCGAACGCCAATATCCATCGTGGTATTCATGTGCTGGCCGAAGAATCAACCGCCTTGTATGAAGGCGCACGGAAGAAGATTGCCGACTTTATCAACGCCCCGTCGGCGCGGCAAGTTATCTACACCCGTAACACCACCGAATCAATCAACCTGGTGGCGTACTCGTGGGGGCGCAGATTTCTCGAGCGCGGCGACCTGATCATCGTGACCGAGATGGAGCATCATTCCAACCTGGTTCCCTGGCACATGTTGGCGGCGGAGAAAGATTTGCGCATCGAGGCGATTCCGGTGCGCGACGACGGTTTGCTCGATCTGGACGTTTATCGCAGCTTGTTAGCGCAGGGGCCGAAACTGGTGGCCTTCACGCACATGTCTAACGTGTTGGGCACGATCACCCCGGCCGAGGAGATCATCCGCCTGGCGCACGCCGCCGGCGCGGTGACCGTGCTGGATGGCGCGCAATCGGTTCCGCATTTCCCGGTGGATGTGCAGGCGCTGGACGCCGACTTCCTGGCCTTTTCGTCGCATAAAATGCTTGGCCCCACCGGGATTGGGGTTTTGTATGGCCGCAAGAGCCTGCTCGAAGCGATGCCGCCTTTTATGGGCGGCGGCGATATGATTAAGCGGGTGTATTTGCGGTCGTTTGCGCCAAACACCATTCCCTACAAATTTGAAGCCGGTACGCCGGCGATTGCCGAAGCGGTGGGGTTTGGAGCAGCGATTGATTACCTGAACAGCGTGGGCATGGAGGCCATCGCGGCGCACGAACAGACGATGATTCGCTACGCTCTCGACCGGCTGGCGGAAGTGCCGGGGGTGACGGTGTATGGGCCGGCCCCCGAACACAAAGGCGGGGTGGCGTCTTTCACCCTGGCCGATATTCACCCGCACGATGTTTCGCAAATTCTGGATCACTACGGCGTGGCAATCCGCGCCGGGCATCACTGCGCTCAACCGCTGCATGATCGTTTTGGCCTGCCCGCAACAGCACGAGCTTCGTTCTATCTCTACTCCACCGAAGCGGAAGTGGATCGATTGGCGGAAGGGCTTTATAAAGTGCGCGAGAGGTTTGGAATGTAGGCTGTTATGGACGACTTATACCGCGAAATAATCATCGACCGTTACAAGAATCCGCTGTATCGCGGCGCGCTCGACCCGCACGACATCGCCTTTGAAGACGATAACCCGTTGTGCGGCGACCATATTCGGGTTGAGCTGCGCCTGGACGACAGCGGGCGGGTGGGCGAGGCGCGTTTCGATGGGCATGGCTGCGCCATCTCGCAAGCTGCCGCCGATTTACTGATGGAAACCGTCCAGGGGAAGACCTTGGACGAGGTAAAATCGCTTAATAAAGACGACCTGATGGAATTATTAGGCCTGGAGCTTGGCCCGGTGCGTTTGAAGTGCGCCTTGTTGTCTCTCAAGGTGTTGAAAGCCGGTGTGTATGGCCTGGGCGAAGCCTCCGACGACCTGGTGGAGTAAAAATGTTCAATTATGTGGAAATGGACGATAAAAAAGTAGAATATATTCCCATCGGCCAATCGAACGATGTGCCCAATGGGGAACGCATTTTTGTGGATATTGACGGGCTGCCGATTGTGGTGTTCAACATTGCAGGAAAATACTTTGCGATTGACGATTTATGCAGCCATGATAACGGCCCGTTGGGCGACGGCGAATTGGACGGCTTTGAAGTGATTTGCCCACGCCATGGGGCGCGCTTCGATGTCACCACCGGGAAGGTGCTCAGCCTGCCGGCAGTGGACGATATCGGCGCTTACCCGGTGCGGGTGGTGGATGGTCAAATCGAAGTGGGCCTGCCCATCGAGGAATAAATTAGCGCATCGGGAAGGTTTATGATCAAGCTGCCTGGCAAGTTCGGGCAGCTTTTTGTTTTCTTTGGGGGAGGAACGGCAGTTTCATCGGGTAAAATGGGGGCAAAATCTTTCTTAATGGAGAAAAAATGACCCCCACACCCGTTGTTCATGAGCACAAAGCCCCAGGGATTTTCATTGCAGCCATCTTGGCGCTGGCGTTGAGCTTTACCCTGGCGCTGGCGCGCAGTCGCACACCTGCGCCTCTACCCGCTAACGCACCGGAGGAAGAATTTTCCGCCGGGCGCGCCGAGCAAACCTTAACCCGTTTGCTGGGGGATGAGAGGCCGCATCCGGTGGGCGCAGCGGCGCATACCGCCATGCGGCAGCGATTGCTGGACGAGCTGCGCAACCTGGGCCTGGAGGCGCAGCTGCAATCTGGCTGGCAGTGTGATAGCGACCAACCGAACGCCAACATGTGTGTGTATGTCACCAATGTTTTTGCGGCTATTGCGCCAACCCAAACCTGTGGCGACGACCCGGCGGCGGTGATGCTGGCGGCGCACTACGATTCGACCGGCGGAGGCCCTGGGGCAGCCGATGACGGTTCGGGGCTGGCGATTGTCTTAGAAAGCGCTCGGGCCTGGCAGGCGCATCTGCGGGCCGCCGGCGGCGGGGGCATTTGCCGACCGCTCAATCTGTTGTTCACGGACGGCGAGGAACTGGGGCTGTGGGGGGCGCGCAGTTGGATGCAGCAGCCGCTCAACGCCAATGTGGCGGCGGTGATCAATATCGAGGCGCGCGGCAACCAGGGTTTGGATTATATGTTTGAAACCGGGGAGCACAACGTTTTTCTTATCCAGGCGCTGCGCCGCAGCGGCGGCCAACCGCGCGCCAGCTCGTTTGCCTACAGCCTGTATAAGACTTTGCCGAACGACACCGATATGAG
Organism: uncultured Anaerolinea sp.; assembly: GCA_964531975.1. Taxonomy (GTDB): domain Bacteria; phylum Chloroflexota; class Anaerolineae; order Anaerolineales; family UBA4823; genus RBG-16-57-11. The sequence continues at coordinate 10,685 of CAZHFU010000048.1, forward strand.
CGCCTTTAAGGCCGGTGGTCTAACCGGCTTGAATTTCGCCATGCTGGGCAACGCCGCCAGCTATCACAGTCCCATCGACGATCTGGCGCACCTGGATTGGGGCGGCGTGCAGCATGGGGGCGAGAACGTGCTGGGGGCGGCGCTCAACTTGGGTCGAGAAACCAACCTGGAAAGTCTGCGCCAGGCCGAGGGAGACGCCGCCTATGTGGATGTGCTGGGCCTGGGGTTGGCGGTGATGACGGAACGGATGCAAGCTGTGGCGGCGGCGGCGGCGCTGCTGTTATGCCTGGCGGCCGCCTGGATGGCGGTGCGGCGTGGTTGGCTGCATGGAGCCGGATTAATTTGGGGGCTGGGCGCCCCCCTGGCAACCACGCTGTTGAGTGCAGGGGTGGGTTGGTTACTCCCGTATCTCCTGACCCTGGTGGGCGGTCCGGCGAAGCTCGCCTGGAGCAGCCTGCTTCCCAGCCGGTTGATGGTGGTCGCGGGGATAGCTTTGGTGACGGCGCTGGGAGCGGCCGGGCTTGGGCGGCGCGCCGGGGCCTGGGGGGCGGCGTTGGGGGTGTGGTTATGGTGGGCGGTTTTAGGCGTGGGGCTGGCTTTTGCTTTGCCCGGTGTGGCGACCATTTTTGTGCTGCCGGCGCTGCTTAGCGCGGCGCTGCTGTTGGCGGCTGCGGTTTTACCTGGCGTCTATCAAAAGTTGGGGCTAAGTGTGGCCGGCCTGGCGGGTTTGCTGTTTGCGGGGCTGATTTGGTGGCCCCTGGCTCTGTTTATTGAAGCCGCGCTTGGGTACAATATGGGTTTCGCCTTAGGCGCTTTCATTGGGTTAGGTCTGACCGGGGTGTTAGCCTTTGGCGTGGATTATCCATCATCGCCATGGCTGGGGCGCGGCTTGCCGATTGCCCTCCTGGCGGCGGCGCTGGTTGGTTTTGGGTGGGCGGCGCTGACGCCGAATTTCACGCCGCAGGCCCCGCAATCGGTATCGATTACTTACCTGGAAGATCGCGCGGCCGACCACGCCTTCTTCGCCGTCCGAGCTGCGTATGACCTCGCGCCGCAGGCGATGCGTGAAACGCTGGCGTTAGAAGTCAAACCCATCTACCCGTGGTCGAACTACGCCCGCCCGGCCATGGATGCGCCGATGAGCGAGCTGCCCGCACCCACCCTGGAGGTGCTGGGCAGCGAAGACCAACCCGGTCGGCGGATTGTGACCACCCGTTTGCGCTCTCCGCGCGGGGCGGGTGAAATTGATGTGTATGCGCCGCTGGGACAGCTCATCGAGGTGCGCTTTAACGGTGCGGCGCTGCCGTTTGAGAGAAATTTGCAATGGAATAAGACCTACCTGCTGCAGTGTTTTAGCCAGGAATGTGATGGGCAAGAAGTGGTGTTTGTGTTTGACAGCGCCGAAACTCAGAACGTGTTGGTGGTGGATATGGCCGCCGATCTGCCGGCTTTTGCTGCGCCGATACTGGCGGCGCGCCCCGCGGAGGCCGTTCCCACCGACTTTGGAGATATTTGGCTAATTTCCGATTGGGTGGCCCTTCCCTGAGCGGGTGGGCGCAGAGCAAAAGCAGTCGGCTATGCATCAAAGGGGCGGGGTGTAGGGGAGGCGGGATGGCTTGCCGCCATCCGATGGGCGCCCGGCCAACCCAATCGGGCGCGCCGGGGCTATTTGCGACCAACGGCGTAAAAAGTTGGCACGAACAGGGTGCGCTCTCCGGCAGCCCAGGCCATGGCGTCTTCTTCTAGCAGCGCGGCCAGGTAGAGAGCGGGAACCCGGCCAGATAAGTCGGCGCGCAAAACAGCCTGTTCCTGAGACTGGGCGGGGGATAGTTTTGGGCGGTGGCCGGGATGATCGGAGGCGGTGGGGCGCAGTGGATCGGTGGACAGGGTCTCGTCCGCCCGGTCGGAGCGGCTCCACTGCCCGCTGAGCACGCCGCCGCTGACCTGCTTCAGGTTGGCCTGGGAGAATAGGGCTTGCAAGCGCCGGCCCATGCGCGGTTCGGCTCCTTGCGCCGCCAGGGCTTCGGTTTGCAGCCGCCCCAGGGTTTGGCCGGCGGCGGGGTAATCCACCCGGCCCCCATAATCCGGCTCGGCCAGCGCCATCAACCATCCGCCGGGGCGCAGCACACGCCGCATTTCGGCCACGGCCTGGGCGGCGTCGGTCACCCATAAGAGAAGAAAGTGGGCCACCGCCAGGTGGAAGGTGTGGGCGGCGAAGGGCAGGCTGAGGGCGTTGCTTTGCGCCAGGTAGGCGTGGGGGGCGGTGGTTTGAGCCACGCTCAGGGCGGTCGCGTCCAGGTCGATGCCGAAGACCTGCCCCGGCAGCCCGGTCAAGATTGCGCCCGTGCCGCAGCCCACCTCCAGGACGCGCTGCCCGGGTTGAATGCGCGCCTGGCCGATCCAATAGCTGCGCAGCGCCTCTGTCCACTGGGCTTGCTGCGTGTAGCGAGCGTGCCAATCGATCATGCGACTATTTTACTTGAGTTACGTATTTAATGGATAGAGTCAGGTGTTACGCCGACATGGCGACCAGGCGATATTTGATATAATGACCATTGCAAAGGAGGATTTGAAGATGAGTTTGATTTCTTGGATTATTTTTGGCGCTTTGGCGGGCTGGGTAGCCAGCATCATCACTGGGCGGAACAGCCGCATGGGCTGCCTGGCTAACATTGCCATTGGCGTGGTTGGGGCGTTCATTGGAGGGTGGCTTTACAGCCTCCTGACTGGGCAGGCCTTCATCGCGGCATTTAATCTCCCAAGTTTTGTGGTGGCAGTATTAGGGGCCTCGCTGCTGCTGGTGGTTACTGGCCTATTCAACCGTCGTTAATTTGGCTGTTGGCGGGTTTAGGCTGTGAGACGACCGCGGGCGGCGCGCAATAAATGCCGCCGCCCGCGTGGATTGCGCCCTGTCAATGGGCGAGTGGTGCGAAAATATGAGTGGAATAGATTTCAGCGAACTGCTAGCATTAATTAGACGCGCGGATGTGTTGATAAGCATCGTTTTTATCGTGGCGGCGGCCTGGTTCGGTTTACGTTTGGTGAATTTAACCCGGTCAACGGTGCATGCGCGCCTGGAGAGCGATTACGCCGTGACAGAAGACCTGGAGCGGCTGGCGCGCTTAAACACCCTGCTGGATATTGGCGCTCGGTTAATCAGATTCTTGGTGGTGGGGTTAGCCTTATTCAGCTTGCTTTCCCGCTTGGGCGTGGATATTGCGCCCATTTTGGCCGGCCTGGGGGTGATTGGCGTGAGTATTTCGTTGGGGGCGCAGACCCTGGTGAAGGATTATATTTCCGGTTTGATCTTATTGGTGGAAAATCAATATAGTGTGGGTGAGCGGGTTACCATTGGAGATAAGACCGGTACGGTTGAGCGGATAATCATGCGAGTTACCTGGCTGCGCGCCGATAACGGCGAGCTGTATAGCATTGCGCATGGCGAAGTGCGCGTGGCAACCAATCATTCACGCGATTGGGGCCTGGTGCAATTTGAAATGCCGGTGTGCCGGGGGGTAAGCCGGACAGACGCCCAAGACCTGGCCGATAAAGCGATTGCTGCGGCAGTGCAGGATAACCGCCTGGCGGATGATATTGTTGTGGCGCCGCGGTATGCCTGGTGGGATAGCGCCGCGGAGAGCTGTTCTAAGTTGAGCATCACCGCCCGCGCCACCGTGGCGCACCGCCAGCCGGTGGAGAAACTGCTGCACCAGGCGGTGCGAGATGCCTTTGCCGAGCATAAGATCTTGAGCGATTAGCCGACTAGCTGCCCTTCCAGATCTTTTCCCAGCTATCTTTAAGGAAATTCCCTAGAATTTTCGGGTCGCCCTGGGCGGGGCGCACGTCGCCATCGGGTTCAACATACAGCCAGGCGCGCCCGGCCCCTTCCATCAGGGCGTCGTCTACCTCAAAGGCCACCGGATGCAGCCGGGAGTATGGAGCAGGCAGGTTCCACACCAGGTTCAGCCGGCGCACGGCGGCCTGGTCGCGAAGGTCTTTGAGGGCATGGGCCAAAGCGGGGTCGTTGGCGCTGAGCGAAAGATTGCGAACCCCCATATCCACCAGGCGCTGCAGCGCCGCCCCAGCAGGGTCGAGCTGATCGGTGGTTAACGTGTAATGAATGTTTACGGACAAGTCTTCAACCAGGGCGCTGCTCACCGCTTGCCAGGAGGTCTCATTTTCGGGCTGCAGAACGATGGTAAGGTGATCTAGACCAGCCTGGAGCAACTGGTTTAAATAGCCCGCTTCCACCAGGCGCAGCCCATCGGAGAGCAACCCGCTGACCATGCCGAGCGTCTCGGCGTGAGCCGTTAACTCGGCGAGGTCTTGGCGCAGAGTGGGTTCGCCGCCGGTGAAGATGACGTGGGGAATGCCCGCTTGCCAGGCCTTATCCAGGATTGTCGTCCATTCGTCGGTAGAGAGTTCGCGGGCCACGCGCTCGATGGGGGCGGCGTCGGCGGGTTCGTCGTCGGGCAGCCGGTAGGTGAGCGCGCAATCGAGGCGATAGGGGGCGCTGAGTTCCCCGGTGAAGGGCAATTGGCGGTCGAAATCAAGATAGGTTTCAGGATCGAGATCTTCAGTACTGACCAAAAGCTGGATGCGTTCAGCCAGGTCGAGATAATCTTGCCGCGCCTGGGCTTTAGACACATGGCGGCGAGCAGACATCAGGCGAGCGGCTTCATCGGGGGAGATATTTTGCACCATGTAGTAGGCGTATTCGGCGGCGGTTTGATTGAGATGCAGAACCGTGGCGGCGTTGACGATGAGCACGCCGCCGCCGTGAGCTTCCATGCGCAAATGCAGGCGATAATTGCGGGCGTCGTCAGCCGGCGATTGATAATGATACATGCCGGGGGGAATGCTCGCCGGACCTTTAAACAGGCGTTGGAAAGGTCGCAAGAGTGCGGTCATAGGTTTTTGCTTCCTTCTTCTACTGGGGTTTCGATTTTTAATGGACAGCCGCCGCCGCATTCAGCCAGCAAGGCGCAGCCGGTGCATTTTTCGGCCAGGTAGCGGCGTTGGCGCAAGCGCAGCGCCAGGGGGTGATTCCAGATAGCCTCCCACGGATCGCTCAGCAGGCGGCCTAAGGGTTCATAGTAGGATTGGCAAGGCAGAACTGCCCCATCGGGTTCGATGCACATGTTATACAGGGCGGCGGTGCAGCCTTTGACGCCTAAATCTAACGACATCGGATCGAAATTGCAGTATTCGGTGGGCGTATACCAGATCAACCGCTGCTGGTTGGCGTCGGTTTTGGCGCGGGCTAACTCAAGCAGGGGGGTTAGCTGACTTTCTTTTAAACCCGTGCCCACCTGCGCGCCGCGCCCGGAGTAAATGAGGGCGTTCAGCCCCACCGTGGGCACACCGATTTCCGCCAAAAAATCGAGCGTTTGGGCCAGGGGCGGGGCGTTGGCCTCCAGCATGGTGGTGTTGGTCATCACGTACAGGGGCGAGGCCAGCGCCTGGCGGATGCCGGCGACTGTCTGCCGCCAGGCTCCGGGGAGGCGCACCATGGCGTCGTGGATGGCGGGGTCATGCGATTCGAGGGTGATTTGCACATGATCCAACCCGGCTTGCACCAGCCGGGCCACGTAGGCGGGGTCTTGCAAGCGGCGTCCATTGGTGTTGAGACCGGTCACCATGCCGAGGTTTTCGGCATAGGCGATCAAATCTGGCAGATCGTGGCGCAGGGTAGGTTCGCCGCCGGTAAAAACCACGTGGGGAATACCCAGCTCCCAAACTCGCTCTAACACCGCCTGCCACTGGGAGGTGTCCATCTCGGCGAAGTTGCGCGGGCGGGCATTGTAGCAGTGGGCGCAATCGTTGTTGCAGCGGTAGGTCAACGCGAGATCCATGCGGTAGGGGGCGGTAGGGGTGGCCGAGAAAGGCGCGGTAATTTCCAGGTCCAGGTCGTGAACCGGGCAGGCGCCATCGGGGCGGATAATTTCGGAAAGCTGGGCGGTGAAATCGAGATAATCGGCTTCGAGCTGCCGGCGCGGGGCATGGAAACGGCGGGAAAGTTGTTTGATCGCCTCGGAGGGAGGGGTCTCATCCAGGGCAAGCTGCGCCATACCGACCGCAGTGGGGTTAAGATGGATAACCCGGTTGGCATTAACGAGGAGAACGCCGCTGCCGTCGGGGTCAATCCGCAGGTGAATGCGGGCTTTTTCGGGGCCATGATTACGCTGGTAGCGAACCAGGCGCGCCCCGGATGAAGCGGGCGCGTCTAAGCTGCCCGGCGCGTGGGCATTGGGCGCTGCGCCCGCGCCGTGGAGACGCGTGACCCACCGGCGCAGCGTTTGGCTCACGAGAGACTGCCGGCCAGGGATCACCGGCCACCGCCGGCGCAGGCGCAGGCGCAGCCGGCGCAAGCGCACGCACAGGCGCAGCCGCCGCCGCCGTGCGAGCTGCCGCGGGTGGGGGTGGATACCGGAACCGGATTGGTCTTATTGGTCACGCCGCCGGTGAAGGCTGCCAGGTCGCCCAACACGCCGGCTGAAAAGCCTTGCACCCCGCTGACCATGGAGGCGGCGAATTCTGAACCGGGCAGGCTGGGCAGCGAAAAGCTTCCGCCGCCGGAAGACTGTCCGCTGCCTGGGAGGCCTGTTCGCCCGACGGTGGAGGCGCCTGATGGGCGGAAAGTGGGATCGTAGCGCCCCCACCACTGGGGAAGGAACACCGGGCCGGTGAATACGCGCCGGGTGCGGTCGTCGTAATCGCGATCCAGCATCGTCCATTCCATATACTTGTCGTAATTCTCGCTTTTGATCTCTGGGGTTTCAGCGGCTTCAACTTGCTTCCAGGCCCGTTCCATAATATCTTTATAGTAGGCCACAGTTTCTTTGCTGCTAAAGCCCTTCATCTTGGCGGTGACGCTCTTGATTAAGTCGATGGTGGTATTTTGCAGCGCGCTGCGGCGCTCTTTGGCTTTGAGTTGAAAGGCGCGGATGAAGTCTTTTTCGTATTCGTATAAATCCGGCGGCTGGGGGACGGTGGCTTTGATCTCTAATGGGTCGCGGCTGACCACGGTGACGGCGTTCTTCTTCACCAGGCCAAATAAGATCATCGTCAACACCCGGTCGAGCGGGGTCTCCATCAGGGTGGCGGCTTCGACGGCGGTGAGGCCGCGTTTGATGCCCATGCCCTCGATTGCCACCTTGGGAGGCATGTACTGCATCTTGCGATTGCGGTTGGCCGCGCCGCCTAAGGCGCTCAGGCCGAGGATCAACAGACCGATCCCGCCGCAGCAAGAGAACCCAAGCACGGTGTCGGGGTCAATGCCTAAGTTTTCTAAGAAGCCGGGTGTTTTTACTGCCCCAGCCGGAAAATAGGTGGCTGGAGCGGATGCGCCAAATTTATAAGATTTTGAACCGGAAGCTTTTGGGTTTGCCCAAGTGTAGACGACGCCCCCGCGCCCGTCTATGCCGGTGGTGGGTTCGGCGGGGAAGCCGGAAGGGGCGCTGTGCCAGCGCGGTTCCGAGGGCTGCACCCCGAGCGGGAAATGGATGCTCACCGTGGTAAATGTGCTGCCGCTGACATATTCGGAGCCAAAGAAGGTTGTGGCGACCTCGAATGAAGCATAGGAGGGGTCTTTGCTATCGGTGCGAAGCCAGGTTCCGGCGTCGGGTACAAACACATGCACCACGCCGCTTGCGCCGGCAGGAATGGCGCGGCTGCCCAGCACGATGGCGAAGCCAGAGCCGTCGCCTTCGTAATCGCTGCGCGAAACCTGCACCGGCTGGCCGTTGACATCGGCGGTTACGCCGCTCATGGAAAAGCTGCTGTTGGGCATGCCCACGTCTACGTAATCGATGGGGTGAGCGCCGGGGGAGTTGGTGAAGCTAAATTGATAATCTAGACTGGCCGAACCATTTTCGTTGATAAATACGTCTAGCTGTAAGGCGTTTAATGAAAAACGGTAGCTTTGGGCAGCGGCTGCAACAGGCATCCCGGCCCATAGCAAGACAAGCAGCAGAACAAACCAGCGTATTCTATTCATTTTATTTCCTTTTTTAAAATGTTTGCAACTACTCACCGGTTGGTTTTGCAACCGATTTTAAAACCGGAGGGTGCTTACCATTTTGGATCTTCAGTGATTTGATAAGTTGTGCCACAGTAGGGGCAAACCACCATCGGCGCTCCAGCCACCATTTTGATATCCTTCTGCGGATCGAGCACACCGCCGCAAGATTTGCATTTGAGGGTATCTAGATTAACATTGGCTGGTAAATCCACCTGAAGGGTGACGTTAGGCGCTTCGCCATTGGCCGAGGAGAGGCGTCGCGAGGCGAACCAGATCAGGCCGAAGCCGATCAGCACGCTTACGCCGCCCACCAAAATCCAGCCATCCGGCGCGGTGGGCGAGAATGCGCCCCAAATAAACAATACGCCAAAGAAAATCAGGATGGCGGCAGCAATATAGGCAATTATTTTCATCGTGTTTTCTCCATCAGACCAATTTTATCATTGATTGGGCGGCGAAGGCGCCGCGTCACAATAATCTTATCTCTGTCTACGGATTGAACCGAAATAAGTTTATCGTGTTTCTGGAATTCTTGCAAATGACTGTTTGGCGGTGATAAAATTAGGGGATGTGGGGGTTTCCAAGGCGATCATTAATTTCTGAAAACTGCCCATGGCAAGACCCAGGCGGCATCATAACAAATTGGCATAGCATCTTGTGAGCAGTAAAAATAATGAACCTTGAGGAATATAAATGAAACCACTCGGCACAGCGTTGATCTTAAGCATCGCCTTCTTTTGGCTGGCGGCTTGCGGGCAAACCAGCACGCAGCTGCCGGTTGAAAGCGCCAGGCCGGAGGGGAGCGCCACTGCGGAACCCACACTGCCGCCTGCGGCCATCCCAACCGTTTTTACGCCAACCAGCGCGCCCACCAGCACGGCAAGCGCCATGCCAACGGCCACCTCCAGGCCCACCAGTGACGTGAGCGCCACGCCAACATTGTCGCCTACCCCCACCATGCTTGCGCCGGAAGAACGCCTGGCGCAGGTGATGCAATCTGATGGGTGGGCGGAATTGGAGCTGCCGCCGGAGCAGGCCGCTCTATGGGAGGCTTTTGCAAGCCGAGAGAAAAAGCCGGATGCTGCTCAACTGCACCAGTTGAATGGTTTTCTTCAGGAGTGGGGGCAGTACCAAGAATTATTAGATGGGCGACGCGTTCCTGAAGATGCTCCGGTGGCGTTTCGGGTTTTGGGGGTGAGCGATGATGACGGTGTGGTGCAGTGGCGGCTGTTTGCTGTTGCGCCAGAGGACGCACGCCCGTACCTGGTGGCGCGAGATGCGAAATATCGCCCGGCAGGGTTGCTGCTGGCCCCGGAGATTGACGGCCTGGTTCCGGTGATTGATGCCCAGGCGGCGATGGTGGATTACCTGGACGCCAAGGGCCGGGTGGTATTGAAGGCGGACGCGCGCCAGCTAGAGAACTATGAATGGCGCGCCAGCAACGCCAAGAAACAGATTACCAGCGATCAGGTTTTGTTCCTTACTTTACAAGACGCCTACGCAAAGAATCATGCCTATTCTAAAACGGGTCTATTCCCGCGCTACTACTTTCCGGTTGAAGGCGTGGAGGTGGGTTTCTTTTTGTTAGAGCGTTCCTTATCCCTGGTGCAGCTCTATCACATGAACGAAGCCCTGCAGCTTTTTGACGCACCGGATTTGCAGCCGCTGAAGGCGGCTTTCTTTGGCAGAGATAATTCGGTTGTTATTTATGCGCAGCTGCGCGGGGTATTGGGGCTTACTTATAGCGGCACTCATGTGATGGAATTGAACCGCAAAGATTTGCTTGGCAACCGTTACCAGGTGGCTTCGGTTTTGGCGCACGAGGGCAGCCATGTATTGCAAGGCGCCCCATCAAGGTTTTACGATGTGTGCAAGACCAAATTGGCGTACGAAGTCGGCAATATGAAAATCCCAGACGGTTTCTTGGAATGGGGGCCGGAGACGCTCCTGCAACACGTTCGCGATCAGAGTATTGGGGCGTATCATGTGTCGTATTGGGTGCTGCATCACTTAGACCCCCGTAACCCGGAAATCAATTGGATCAGGGGTGTGATTCGCACGGGCACGGCAGATGGACAGCCGATTGTCTATTGCAAATAGGGCCTGGCGAGGGCGGCGGCGAGGGGCAAGCGTTCACGGCGCGGCGCAGCGAAAGCCGCGGTAGGCTTTGGCC
>CAZHFU010000049.1:0-19446 GCA_964531975.1 uncultured Anaerolinea sp.
CCCGTAGATGCATGTGGATTTGGACTGCTGGTGCCCTCTCTCATCCCCCGGCCCCTGCTCGCCCCACCTCTCTCATCCCCCAGCCCCACCTCGCCGGCTGCCGTTTCCGCACGCCTCTCGCAGCCGCCCAACCCCAATCCGCCAATTTGTCAGACAATTTGTGATATACTCAAAGCCGCGGCCACGTCCGTCGCCGCTCAGTTTATTAATCCATTCCATTCTCAGGAGTTTTACTATGCAAAATTTCCTCGGCTATCGCTGCTCGCTGTGCGGGCGTGAGTATGGCCCCGACGAAATCACCTACACCTGCCCACAAGATGGCGGCAATCTAGACGTGGTTCTAGACGTTGACGCCATTAACCGCCGTTTAGGGCCGCAGGGTTTCGTGGGCGGCCCGCAAGCGGAAACCTCCCTGTGGCGCTACCTGCCGCTGCTGCCGGTGGCCAACCCGGGCGGCGATGGAACCCCGCTGCACGCCGCTGGTTGGACGCCCGTATTCGCCCCACCGCTGCTGCGCCAACAGCAAAACCTCCCGAACTTATACATCAAAGACGAGAGCCGCAACCCCACCGCCTCCTTCAAAGACCGCGCCAGCGCCGTGGTGGTGGGCCGGGCGCGTGAAATCGGGGCCGAAGTCGTCGTCACCGCCTCCACCGGCAACGCCGGAGCCGCCCTGGCCGGCATGGCCGCCGCCGTGGGCCAGAAGGCCGTCATCTTCGCTCCCAAAACCGCCCCGCCGGCTAAAATCGCTCAACTTCTCATCTTCGGCGCGCAAGTCATTCTGGTGGATGGCACTTACGATGAAGCCTTCGACCTCACCATCGAGGCGGCGCAAGAATTCGGCTGGTACTGCCGTAACACCGGCTTCAACCCCTTCACCCTCGAAGGCAAAAAGACCGCCGGCCTGGAAGTGTGGGAGTGGCATCGCAACGCCGGCTTCCGCTTCCCGCTCTCCGACTTGAAGCTTTTCGTCTCGGTGGGCGATGGCAACATCATCTCGGGTATTCACAAGGGCTTTCGCGATCTGATCGCCCTGGGCTGGATCGAAAAAGCGCCGCAGATTTTCGGCGTGCAGGCCGAAGGGTCAGCCGCCATTGCCAACGCCTACTTTGCCGGCAGCGAAACCATCATCCCTGTCCAGGCCAATACCCTGGCGGATAGTATCGCGGTAGATTTGCCCCGCGACGGCGTGCGCGCGGTGCGGGCCGCTGCCCAAACCGGCGGGCGCTATCTGCTGGTCAGCGACCAGGAGATTCTCCAGGCCATCGCCGCCATGGGCAAAGCCGGCATCTTTGCCGAACCGGCTGGGGCGACCTCTTACGCCGGTCTGGTCAAAGCCGTGCAGCAAGGCCTGGTAACGCCGGATGACCATGTGCTGGCGCTGAACACCGGCAGCGGCCTTAAAGATGTGCGCGCAGCCATGCAAGCCGTGAGCGCCGCGCCCATCATCGAACCATCCCTCGATGCCGTCAAGAAGATCTTGGCCGCTTAATCGCCCATCTTCCCCCAAAGAGCTTGCCAAACACCGGCAAGCTCTTTGGGGGAAGCTTTACTCTGGCTTCAATACCACACTAATGCTGCCATCCCGCTCGAGACAGGCTAACTTTACCTCCGATAGGTCTAATTGCCTGCCATCCAACCGCATGGCTGCTTCCATATCGAATTGACTAACATGCGTCTTGCGCATCATCGCTTCTTGAAGCTGCCCGTCTTTTACCAGCGTCCACACTCGCCCCTTAAAAAAGTTGCTCATCCCCGGCCACCTATATGAAGCCCATGCCATGACCCAATGAACAATCACCAGGGTAAACGCAGCTGCCAGGGTGGGGAGCAGTTTGCTCGATCCATTAATCGCCCCACTCAGCACTGAACCGAGGATGATGCCCAACAGAATATCAAATGTAGTGTTTTTACCTAGAACCCGTTTGTCGCCGATTTTCATCATAAAGATAGCTGAAAAGTAGACCACAATGCTATTTATTACCACCCGAAAGACTTCATCCATGTTTTGTTTGCCTCCATTCACAAATCATAAAGAATTTTGCACTTTAAAACATAGGGATTCTGCTTAAGTTTCTCCCCGCCAGGCTAGTAAAATACATTAATATTAACCAACATTCAAGATTTGGAGTATAATAAGTTGTCAGACATCTTCCCTATGAAACCAATTTTTTCCATTGTCGCCCCTGTATATAACGAATCCGGCTCCCTGCCGGAATTCTATCGCCGTGTGAGCGCGGTGATGGAAGCCTTGGGCGAACCCTGGGAGCTTTTGCTCGTAGATGATGGCTCTCGCGACGACAGCGCCGATCTAATCCGCAGCCTGGCCCAACAAGACGAGCACGTGCGCCCGGTCATCTTCGCCCGCAACTTTGGGCATCAGCTGGCGGTGACAGCCGGCCTGGATTACAGCCGCGGCAAGGCGGTTATCATCATCGACAGCGATCTGCAAGACCCGCCCGAAGTCATTGCCGATCTGGTAGCCCGCTGGCGCGAAGGCTTTGAAGTGGTATATGCCGTGCGCAGCGAGCGCGAAGGCGAAACCTGGTTCAAGCTCTTCACCGCCCGCCTGTTTTACCGCCTCATCCAAAAACTCACCGATATCGAAATCCCCATGGACGCCGGAGATTTCCGCCTGCTCGACCGCAAGGTGGTTAACGTGATGAATGGCATGCGCGAACGGCATCGCTTTTTGCGCGGCATGTCGGTTTGGGTGGGCTTCAAACAAATCGGCGTGAAATATAACCGGGCGGCGCGTTTCGCCGGCGAAACCCATTATCCTTTCAACAAAATGTTCAAACTCGCCAGCGATGCCATCACCAGTTTTTCGTTCATCCCCCTGCAAATCGCCACCTATATCGGCTTCTTGTCCGCCGGCCTTGCCATCATCGCCATCCCAGTGGTCATCATCGGACGCATGGTGGGCACGCAGCAGTTTTACGGCCAGGCCTCCACGCTAATTGCTGTGCTGTTCTTGGGCGGCGTCCAACTCATTTCGCTTGGCATCTTGGGTGAATACCTGGGACGTTTATACGACGAAGCCCGTGGCCGCCCACTATATATTGTTCGCGAAGCACCCAAAGACCTCGATTAAATTCATTGTTTGAAGGGCGCGCCGCTCTTCAAAAACCATCCCATCCATCCATCTAGGAGAAATTTCTGTGGCTACAATCGACCTGAGCATTGAAAAAGAACGCCGCCAGCGCGCCATCCAACGCGTGCGGGAACGCAATATCATCATTCCCACCTTCGCACAAATGAAGAACCCTTCCCTCGCGCCCGCCAAAATCAAACAACAGTTAAAAAACGTGGGCTTGTGGGACGTGAACCCGCTCAACCTGTTCCGCATCAACTGGTATAACGAACCGGTGTCGAGCGGCGGTGGTTTCGGCGGGGTGAATTACATGGAGCTGCCCTCCAGCCTCACTGGGGTACCTGCGCGCATCGTAGTGTTGGTTGGCAAATGGTTCCCCACCGGCGCGCACAAAGTGGGCGCCGCCTTCGGCTGCCTGGTTCCGCGCCTGGTTACTGGTCAGTTCGACCCCACCATCGAAAAAGCCGTCTGGCCCTCAACCGGCAACTTCTGCCGCGGCGGCGCTTATGATTCTGCCCTCCTGGGGTGCGAATCAATCGCCATCTTGCCCGAAGGCATGAGCAAAGAACGCTTCGATTGGCTATCGAAGATCGCCGGCGAAGTCATCGCCACCCCCGGCTCGGAATCAAACGTCAAAGAAATTTTCGATAAATGTTGGGAACTGCGCCGCTCCGGCCAGGAACTGATGATCTTCAACCAGTTTGAAGAGTTTGGCAACTACCTGTGGCACTACGAAGTGACCGGTCATGCCATGGAAGATATGCTCAAGCAGGTGATGGGCCCCAAAGATGAGTATCGCGGCATGGCCTCGGCCACCGGTTCCGCTGGAACAATCGCCGCCGGGGATTATATGAAGCAAATCTTCCCCTACAGCAAGATCGTTGCCTCCGAAGCGCTGCAATGCCCCACCCTGCTCGAAAACGGCTTCGGCGCTCACCGCATCGAAGGCATTGGCGATAAGCACGTGCCCTGGGTGCACAACTCTAAAAACACCGATATGATCGTCGCCATCGACGACCAGGCTGTGGTCAACCTGTCGCGCTTGTTCAACGAGCCTGCCGGTCAGGCCTACCTGGCAAAGCAGGGCGTGCCTCAAGCCACCATCGCCAACCTGAACCTGATGGGCTTTTCCGGCATCTCCAATGTCCTTTCCGCGATCAAAGCCGCCAAGTATTACGAGATGGACGAACACGACGTTATGATCACCATCTTGACCGATTCGATGCAGTTGTATGAAAGCCGCCTGGAGGAATTGAAAGCCGAGTTCGGCGAATATTCTGAACTCAACGCCGCCGCGGATTTCGCCCGTTACCTGCATGGAGAATCCACCGACCACCTGGCCGAGCTAAGCTATACCGACCGCCGCCGCATCCATAATCTCAAGTACTACACTTGGGTGGAACAGCAGGGCCGCACTTACGAAGAAATTCAAGCCCAATGGTACGACCGTGATTACTGGACTGGCTACCAGGGCCAGGCCGATGAAATCGACGCCCTCATCGAAGAATTTAACGCCGAGGTCGGTTTATTGTAGGTGTTGTAAACCAATCATCAACCCCAATTTTGTGATAGAATGAGCGACGGCGGCGGCTAAACTACGCCGCCGTCGTTTCTGTGATGATGCCATGTATAAAATCGACCCCGAAACCCTCGACATTCAAAGATTACGCCGCGTAGTAGACCGCTCCACCTACACCACTGGTGAGGCCCTATTTAACGCCCATGTCGTTCAGTTGGATAATCGGACGGATACGACCGCGACTTTCACCGTAACCGATAAACGCAACTATCACGTAGAATTGACCATTAAAAACGAACACATTTTTCTCAAATGTTCGTGCCTGCACGCCTCACGGGGCCTCGTCTGCGAACATGCCGTAGCCTCCTGGTTAACCCTCTATCAAGACATACAGACCAACCGCCCACCTCTCTGGCAGGGGCAGCTGAATACGGTGCTCTCTTTAGCTCCGAGTTCCACAAACAAGGCTGGCAAAAGCTCGCCCTACCTGTTATTCTTCGCCCTATACATCAACGATACCGGCTACAATACCGCTGTCAAGATTATCCCCTACGTGATTTCCGCCTCCCACCTGAGCGCCGAAATGCGCGCCGCAGTCATTCAACGGCCCGAAGACGCCAACGCACTGCTGATAAACGAGACGGCGCTGCAAGCCAAATTGCGCTCTCCCCGGCGGCTAAACCCAAAAGACTGCCTGAACTGCTCGCCAGAGCTGGTTAACCTGGCGAACCTGATCATCGAACATAGTCAAAGCCATGTTGGCTATTATCGTTATGCCTCCTATTCCGGTTATAGCTCGGCGGCGCTGGCCGATTACCTGTACTTGCTCAGGGCGCATCAAGCGGCCATCTTCTTCAACGAAGACCACTCCCAACCACGGCTAATCCACATCTTGCCGGGGCTGGTCGAGCTGCGCATCGACTTGAACAATGACGGGCCTAACCTGTCTTTGGAAGGCATTCTCACCTCGCCCGGCCAACCCGATATGAAGATTTCCGCGCTCAAGCGCGACGATGATGACGATGAGCTAATCAGCCTTACTTCAGACGGCTCCTGGCTGCTGTTCAATGACTTAATTTTCCAGGTGAATAACGAAGAGTTTTTCACCCTGCTCGACCGATTTATGAAGACGCCCAACTTCATTATCCCGGAAGATGCAAAAGAGAATTTCCTGGATCAATATCTGCTCAGCCTGGCGCAGCGATTCGAACTTGGCGGCGACGCCCTGGCCTGGGATGATGTGAACCAGCCGCCCACCCCCCGTTTATATCTATCAGAGAATAACGGCTCGCTGGAGGCCCAATTGCGCTTTGGTTATGGCGATGCGGAAGTAACCAGCAGCGCGGCGTTTCCCCCAAGCAGCGTCCAGCGCCGGCCGGATAGCGCCACCTTGCTGCGCATCTACCGCCAACCCGAGGTGGAAGAAGAAGCGGCCAAAAAAATCGGCTCCGCCGCCTTCGGCCTGAAACGCACCAGTATATTCGGCGTCTTCCAACTGCGCGCCCGCACGCATCCGGTTGACTTCTTGCTAAACTATCTGCCCAAGCTGGCCGCCCAGGGCTTTGAAATCTATGGCGAAGAGCAGCTCAAGCTGGCGCGCGTCAACCGCAACACCCCCACTATTTCATTCCACGTGGCTTCGGGCATCGACTGGTTCGATGTCCATGCCGTGGTACGGTTTGGCGATGTAGACGTGGGCTTTAACGATCTGCGCCGCGTGATGCGCAAACGCGAGCGTTTTATCAAATTAGCCGATGGCTCGATCGGCGAAATCCCCAGCGATTGGCTGGATCGTTACAAGCAGCTGTTCGATCTCAGCGAGAGCGGCGAAGACAGCCTGCATGTATCTCGCCACCATATCACCCTGCTCGAAGAAGCCCTGGGCGAAGCCGACCGCGCCGAGACCGACGCCGAATACCAACGCCGCCGCGAACGCCTGCGCGCCCTCACCAGCGAGAACTTCGCCGGCATCCCCAAGCTCACTCTGCCGGAAGGCTTCACCGGCGATTTGCGCCCCTACCAAAAAGCGGGCTTCGAATGGCTCCATTTTCTTCACGATTTTGAATTTGGCGGCTGCCTGGCCGACGATATGGGCCTGGGAAAGACCGTGCAAGCCCTGGTATTCCTCGAATCGCTCTATGCCGACCCGGCTAAGCGCCCACCGGCAGCCAGCTTACTGGTTGTGCCGCGCTCGCTGCTAATTAACTGGCAGCGGGAGGCCGAACGCTTTACCCCCAACTTGCGCATTCTAGAATTCTTCGACAGCGCCCGCTCTAAAGACACGGCCGTCTTCAACGATGTCGATCTGGTGATCACCACCTATGGCGTTATGCTGCGCGACATTGAATTCTTACACGGCTATACCTTCTACTACGCCATCCTGGATGAATCGCAGGCCATCAAGAACCCCGCCTCGCAAACCGCCCGCTCGGCGCATTTGCTGCGCGCCCACAATCGCCTGGCGCTTACCGGAACACCTATCGAAAACTCCACCTCCGAGTTATGGTCGCAATTTGCCTTTCTCAACCCCGGCTTACTCGGCACGATGCAGTACTTCAAAAACGAGTTTGGAGCGCCAATCGAGAAAAAGCAAGATGAAAGCGCGGCCATGCGCTTGCGCCGGATGGTGTTCCCGTTTATTTTGCGGCGCACCAAAGACCAGGTGGCCCCGGAACTGCCGCCGCGCACCGAACGCATGCTCACATGCGATATGAGCGTCCCGCAGCGCAAACTGTATAACAAAACCCGCGATTATTACCGCGGCGTATTACTGGGCATGGTGGAAGATAACGGCCTGGATAACAGCCGCATGAAGATCTTGGAAGGGCTGCTGCGACTGCGCCAAATCTGCAATCACCCGCTGCTGGTAGACGAGAAATATCGCGCCGATTCGGCGAAATTTGAGCTGCTGCTCGACACACTCGAGACGCTGCAATCGGAAGGGCATAAGGCGCTGGTATTTTCACAATTTGTAAAGATGCTCAGCCTGGTGCGCGCCGAGCTAGACGCCCGCGATGTGCCTTACGCCTACCTCGACGGCCAGACCACCAACCGCCAGGAGCGCGTGGACGCCTTCCAAAACGACCCCACTATCCCCTTCTTCCTCATCAGCCTCAAGGCCGGCGGCCTGGGCCTCAACCTGACCGCCGCCGACTACGTGATTCACATCGATCCATGGTGGAATCCTGCCGTGGAAATGCAAGCCTCCGACCGCACCCATCGCATCGGTCAGGATAAGCCCGTGTTTGTGTATAAACTCATCGCAAAAGACTCGGTGGAAGAGAAAATCCTGCTATTGCAAGACCGCAAGCGCGCCCTGGTCGATCAGATCATCACCACCGAAGGCTCCTTCTTCAAGAACATCACAGTCGAAGATGTCCAGGCGCTGTTTAGCTAGGAGAAGATCCATATCCCCATGTCGCCCGAAGCCCTCACCTCCACGTCGCTGGTACTGGTTGCCATTCTCAAATCGCCGCGCGAGCTTGAAATCGCCCGGCTGCTGGGCTGGTATCGCATCCCCCTGCGCAGCGCGCCAAAAATCATCGCCGTAGATTACCTGGCCTTCTACCAAACCAGCGCCTTTGGGGGCGATGAAGGTGGATGTATTCGCTATGCGGCCCCCGTCCTTGGGCACGAACTCGCCACTCGCGCCGAACTCTTGCGCGACGAACCCGACCATCCTCACGCACAGCGGGAATATTACAAGGTTCAGCTTGGGCCGCTCAGCCCGCTGCCGCATCCGGTGCGCGCCCAGGGCTGGCGTCGGCTAACCTTCCTATATACCACCGGCGAGAACCTGCTCAACGCCCACACCCTCAACGACCTGGTGCTGCAGCACGATCAACGCCGCAGCATGTGGCGCGCCTTGTATGATCGCCTGGAGAACAGCCAGGCCTACCAGGCCGGGCGGCCGCCGGGCGTCGATCTGCCGGATGAAGTGCTGGCTGCCTTGTTAGGTTATAATAGTCGCTAAGAACACATCTTGGCGGGTAAGGCAGGCGCTTCATAGACGATCCCAATGACTTTGTTTGGACATTTCGCGGCTACAAACTGCGTTCATCCGAATTTACCACGGCCATGGTGCACTTCTTTCGGGCAGAGGTCTCGCGCGCAAATGTTTGGCGACAGCGGCTGGACACCACCACCAACTGGGCCGTCATCACCACCGGCGCGGCCATCTCGTTCGCCTTCACTCAAACCGGCAACCATATCGTCATCTTGTTGAATATCTTGTTGGTCACGCTGTTTCTATCGATTGAAGCGCGCCGCTACCGCTACTATGAGTTGTGGGCTTATCGTGTGCGCCTGATGGAAACCGACTTCTTCGCCGCCATGCTCATTCCGCCCTTTCAACCGGGGGACGATTGGGCTGAAACGCTGGCCGAAAACCTGCTCCATCCGCAGTTTAATATCTCCCAACTGGAGGCGGTGGGTCGGCGCTTACGCCGCAACTACATCGCCATCTACACCATCATCGGCGTCACCTGGCTGGCGCGGCTGCTGCTCATCCCCGACCAGGCGGCCACCTGGGATATATTCGCCGGGCGCGCCGCCGTGGGGCCGGTAAGCGGCGAGGTCATCTTACTTGGCGTGGCGCTCTTTACCCTGGTCATCGGCATCCTGGCATTCACCACGCTTTCAATGCGCAGCGGCTCTGGCGAGATTTTGCCGCGCTATGGGGCAGACGTGAGCGAACATCTCAAAGAACGCGCCTGGTTCCGCCCCACCCGCCGCCGACCTCAGCTGCTCACCCTTATTATCACCGACCAACCCGACCAGATGTCCACTCGCATTCTACAAGAAATGCGCCGCGGCGTCACCGCGCTGCCGGCCACCGGCATGTATTCGGGCGCCTCGCATCCCATGCTGGTGGTGGCGCTCACCGTCACCGAGGCCCCGCAGTTGAAGGCCCTGGCCGCGGAAGTAGACCCGAAAGCTTTTGTCATCGTGATGCCCGCTCAAGAAATACTAGGCCGCGGTTTTATCCCACTCGAGCAAGAAGCATAACGTATATTGGAGGCTGCAATGCGAATTATCAAAAACGGCGTCCTGGTTACCGACTCGGAAACTGTTCAGGCTGATATCCTGATTGAAGGGGAAACAATCACCCAGGTGGGCGAGGATCTGTACGCGCCCGACGCCGAAGTGATCGACGCCGCCGGCAAGCTGGTGCTGCCGGGCGGGGTAGACCCGCACACCCACTTTGAGCTGCCCATGTTCGGCACAGTTTCTTCCGACGATCATTACACCGGCCACAAAGCCGCGGCCTTTGGCGGAACCACCACCGCCATCGACTTCGTATCGCAAGATGTGGAAAGCCTGCAAGGCTGCATCGAACGGTGGCATGCCAAAGCCGATCACAAAGCCGCCATCGACTATGGCTTCCACATGAACCTGACGCATTTCGACCCCCGCATAGCCGCCGAGATCCCGCGCCTGCCGGAATGGGGGGTCACCACCATCAAGGTCTTCACCGCCTATAACAATCGCCTGCGCTTGCCCGACGACCAAATTTTCCAGGCCCTGCGCCTGGCGGGGGCGAACGGCTTGCTAACCATGGTGCACGCCGAAAACGGCGATGTGATCGAAACCCTCATCGCCGAAGCCCTGGCCGCCGGGCGCACCTCTCCTGAATGGCATGCCTACACCCGCCCGGCCTGGAGCGCCGTAGAAGCCACCCTACGCGCATCGGCCATCTCAGCCATGGCCGAAGCGCCGCTGTATGTCGTTCACATGAACGCCGCCGGCGAAGTGGATATGCTCCATTATGCCCGCCAACACGGCGTTCCGGTGATGGGTGAAACCTGCCCGCAGTACCTGTTCTTTACCGTTGAAGACCTGAAACGCCCCGATGGCGCAAAATGGATTTGTTCGCCGCCCATGCGCAGCGCGGCCGACAACCAGCGCCTATGGGAAGGCATTCTAGACGGCACATTGCAGGTGGTGGCCACCGATCACTGCCCCTTCTTCTATGATGGCTCAAAGCCCATCCTTTATGAAGGACAGCCTATCGCCATCCCTGGCAAAGAACTGGGGCAAGGAGATTTCACCAAAATCCCTAACGGTCTGCCCGCCGTGGGCGACCGGCTGCCCATCTTATGGACCACTGGCGTGGTGAGCGGGCGCATGACCCCGAACCAATTCGTGGCGCTCACCAGCGCCAACCCGGCCAAGATATTTGGTCTCTACCCCCGCAAAGGCAGCCTTATGCCGGGCAGCGACGCCGACATCGCCATCTGGGATCCGCAGCGCCGCCTCACCTATGGCGTAGCCCACGCCCAGCACCGCACCGATTACAATCTGTTCGAAGGTTGGGAGCTTACCGGCTACCCCGAAACAGTGCTGCTGCGCGGTCGAACCATTGTGGCGAACGGCCAATGGTTCGGTAAAGCGGGCGGAGGGCGCTACCTGGCGCGCACGCCTGGAGCGCCGGTGCTGTAAGACAGCCGCAGCGTCCGATGTTATAATCTAAGGCGCATGCCTTTCTATCATAAACCCCCCTTGGGGCGGAACCCATCCTCCGCGCTCGTCTTACTTTGGCAAAACCTGTCGGCAGCTTTAAACATCCAGGTTTCAGCTTTAGCCAGGCGCGCAGCTGGCGCCAATTCAAACCGGCGTCAGCCGGCGCGGGCTGTTTTTCGTCCCCCAACCCTTCCCACCCAACCGCGCCAACTGGAAGGCTCGCCCGGCGGGCATTCATCCGCCCCGCGCCGGGCTTTAACCGCGCTTGCAATCATGTTCCTGGCGGCATCCCTGGCGCTGCTGGGGGCCGGATGCGCTGTTGGTCCGCTCAATGTGGAGGCGTCGTCCGGCGCGGCCCCCACTCAAACGGGAACCGCAGCAACCACCGCAGCGGTTTCCCAAGCCGGCGCGACGCTCCCTTCCACCCCCTCCGGGCAGGTCGTTCTGCCCACCGCTCCGGCCAGTTTAACCCCCGCGCCCGCCGCTGCCACCGCCACCCCGGCCGTTTTGGCTATGCCCACTGCTACCCACGCCTTTGCCGCCATCCCGGTGAGCAGCTTGCTCTATCTTTCCGAAAACCGCCTGATGCGCTGGGATCGCCGCACCACGCATTCGGAAATGCTGGCCGACGGCGTGACCGCCTTCAGCGCCGCCGACGATGGCCGCAGCGTGGCCTATACCCAGGTGGAGGGCATGGCCGCCAATGGCCTGCTGCGCTATCGCCTCAGCCACCTCGACCTGCTCACCCTGGATCGAACCCCCGTGCTCACCCAATCGCCCCCGCTGCGCCTGTTCGCCCTCGCCCCAAATGGCCGCTACATCGCCTACATTCCAGAAGTAGAGGGCCAACCGGTGTATGTCACCGGCCCCGATCTGCCCACGCCGCTGCGCCTGGGAGCATGCGCCGGCGACCAAACCGGCTTCTGCGACCGCCTGGCCTGGTCGCCAAAAGCCGATAGCCTGGCCTGGTCTAACGCGGCCGGCGTGTGGGTCGCCGGGTTGGATGGTGAACCGGCCCGCAATACCCACCCGCCTGCCGCTTCCGTCATCGACCCCAAAGGCCAGAGCGTTTCCTTGCCGGTGCACTTTACCCAATTAGAATGGTCTCCGGTGGGGCGGTTCCTGTTGGCCAAGGTGCGCCCGCTGCATTCCAACGTGACCTGGTACGCCATCCTCGACGCCACCAACGGGCGCGTGGCGTCTGTGATGCAGGCTTATAGCCAAAACCCCGGCATGACGCAAGTCAGCTTTTTACCCGATGGCAGCTTGCTTCTCACCCAGGCCAGCGACCCGGCCACCCGCCGCCCCCCCACCGTGACGATTATCCGCGTCCTGGCTACGCGTCCGCAGCTGCTCGCCATCGATAAAGTCTTTAAACTCACCTCGTCCGAGTTCCCCATGCTCGATTCGTCGCGAAAAACCATCCCGGTTCACATGCTAGATTGGCCCGGCTATCCCGTCAAGGGCTACCTGCCCATTGGCGTGTTGGTGCAGGGGGCCGACGCCGCCCCCGCCCTGTTCAAGTTAGAACTGCAATACGGCCGCCTTGAAAAACTCCTTCAACTACCCGCCGGGGTGAACCTGGTGATCTGGTCGCCCGATGGCAGCGGGGGGTTGTTAGTCGGCGGGGGGGATAAACTATCCTTCCTCAGCCTCGATAAGGCGCAGGTTTATCCGCTCACCCCCACCTTCGGGGAAGATGCGCATGCCTTTGTGTGGCTTGCGCCCAATCCGTAAGTTACATTTACGCCGTGGCCTCTGTGTTGATTTTGCTGCCTGTGGTGCTGCTGTTATTGCCGGTTCTAGCCATATTTATGAACCTTGGGCTGCGGCGTGCTCCGAGCATCTGGCTGCGCCGCTGGACGCGCCCAGGGCGCGCCGTGGCCTGGGTAAGCGCCACGCTTGGCGCGCTGCTGGGCTGGGCTGTGGCCCTGGCGCTGGCGCCCGCCGGGCCGCTGCGCCTGGCCCTGCCCTCATGGCAGCCGGCTGCGCTGCTCACCACCTCGCCGGTTCTGCTTTTAGATTCGGTTTCCTGGCCGATCTTGATCGTCTTGCTGGGGCTAAACCTGGCGGCGGCCCTCACTCAAGCGGTCTACTCCCAGGGCGAGCAGGCCGACGCCGGCAGTGGGCTTAGCCTGGCAGCCGGCTCGGCCATCAGCGCCGCAGCGGTTTTCGGCGTTCTCTCCGCTAATCTGCCAACCTTGTTATTGGCCTGGATGTTATCGGATTTGCTCGAAAGCCTGGTATGGCTGCTGCTCGCCCAAGAAAACCGGCACAACCAGGCCATCGCCATAGAGCTATTGGTGCGCTGGGCGGCGCTAGGCGTGGCCGGTTATGGCGGTATGCGCGCCGCCGGCTTTGGCGAGGGCCTTGGTTTCGATCCACCGGCTGAAGCCATGCGCACCGCCCTGGTGTTAGCCGCCGGGCTGCGGCTGGGAGTGCTGCCCCTGCGAGCCTCGGGTTTATCCGGCATAGCTTCGTCCCCCAGCCTGGGCGCTTTGCTGGCCTTAGCCTCCCCCGCCTCCAGCCTGGCGCTGCTGGCGCGCCTGGCCCAGGGCGGTCCATTGATCGAGTGGCAGGGCGTGGTTCTTATGATGGCGGCCGCCGCCGCCCTGGTGGGAGCGTTGGCCTGGCTGTCTCGCCCGGCGCCGGCCTTATATTGGTGGCTGAGCGCGGCCGGCGGCATGGCGGTATCCGCCGCCGCCCTGGGCCGGCCCAACGCAGCCCTGGCCTGGGGGATGACGCTCCTCAGCGTGGGCGGTGTCTTGGGGTTGGCTAAAATCGGCAGCCGCGCGGCGCGCGGCGTCCTGCTGGGTTTTGCTTTCAGCAGCGCCGCGCTGCCTTTCACCCCCACCTGGCCGGCGGCTGCCATGGCCGAACGCCCATGGCAGCTTGTACTGCCGATCCTCCTGGCGGCGCACGGCGTACTGCTGGTAGGCATAATCCGCCAGGGCCTGCGCCCCACGCCCATTCCACCCCAGCCGGAACGGTGGGTGTACCTGATCTATCCGCTGGGCCTGGTCTGGGTGCTAGCGAGTTGGTGGTTGGCGGCCTGGATGCCCGCTTCCCGGCTCCTGAGTGTAAACCCGGCCAACTGGCCTGGGGCGCTCGCCAGCTTGCTGGCGCTGGTTGGGCCGGGGGTGGGCTTCGGCTTGCTGCCGCTGCTTCAACGCCGCCGGCGCCAGGCCAGCCGCGGCGCGGCGCGCCGCTCATCGGGCGGCTCTGCCCGCGCGCGCACCCGCCCGCCTGGAGTGGAACTGCCGCCCGGCCCGCAGGGCGCAGGCGCGCAGCGCGCCCCCAGCCTCGCGCATCCGCCGGGTGAGGCGCGCCCATCCATCGCGGCGCAATCTGTGGGCGAGCCGCCAACAGCCGCCCAGGGGGCCGCCCCAGACGGGCCGTCTGCAAGCCCAAAGCGTCCCTCGCGGAGCGCCCCGCTCGCCGCCCGCCACGAGCGCGCTCAGCGCCTGCCGGCCGCCAGGCGCGCCGGGCGCAGGCTGCTCGCCGCGCTGCGCCTGCTGCCGCCCGATTGGTTCGACCGCCTGGCGTCGCGAACCTTTCACGCCCTCGCTCCCCTGGCCGCCATGGTCGAGCGGGTCTTGGAAGGCCAGGCCGGCCTGTTGTGGGCCTTGGTAATCCTGGCTTTGCTCATCTCGCTTTTAGCTCAGCTGGTGGGAGGCTAACCCGATGGCCTGGATGACGTTGGCGGTTTTGGCCGCAGGCCTGGTCAGCTTCACCAGCCTGGCTCTGCTCATCTCTAGCGATTGGCGGCTTAGCCTGGCCGCCCTGGCGCTGCAATATATCGGCGTGTTTCTCCTGGTTAGCTGGCAGTGGCCGCTGGTTATGGCGCTCACCCGCCTGGTGGCCGGTTGGGTCGGCGGGGCGGTGCTAGCCATGGCTCTCACCAGCCTGGCCGCCTCCCAGGCCGATAACCGACCAATTGAAAGCAGTCCTTCCACTCGCCCCACTGCGCGCCTTACCGGCCGTGTGCAAGCCTGGATTGGCCTTTCCCCCGGCCCGGTTTTCTATGCCTTCATGACACTGATCGTATGGCTGGCTATCCTTTCGCAATTGCCCCGCGTGATGACCTGGCTGCCCATGCTCAACCCCGCCCAGGCCTGGGGCGGGCTTATCCTGGCTGGGATGGGCATTCTCAAGCTGAGTTATTCGTCTCGCCCGCTGCACGCCACGCTGGGTTTGCTCACCTTGTTTTCAGGGTTTGAAATTTTATATGCAGCCATTAACGCCACCCCGCTCACTGCCGCCCTTTCCGCCGGAGTAACCATGGGGGTGGCGCTTGCCGGCTCCTACCTGCTCATGGCGCCTTCCATGGAGGCCGGCGAATGAACCTCGCGATGCGCCATCCAATTACCCGCCTCCGATGGAGTGCGTCGGGATGAGTAATCTGCGCAGCGCCCTGCTTATCTGGAGCGCCCTGCCGTTGGTTGTGGCAGGCGGATTATATTTCTTGCGCCGTTATGATCGCGTGGTTCACCTGGCGGCCATCGCCGTCTGTTTGGCGTTGGCCTGGCTAGCCTGGACAGCTCCCATCGGCGCGCCGATCATCATCCGGCTGTGGCGCGAGTTTCCCGCCTTTGAAATTCAACCTGCAATGCAAATTCTGGGCGGCAGCTTTAGCCTGGGGAATAACCTCCGTCCGGCGCTGGCGCTGCTCTATCTCAGCGCGGCTTTCTGGTTTGGGGGGTCTTACACGGCGCGCACCCATCGCTTGTTCACCCCCACCGGCCTGGCAATTGCGGGGCTAATGTCGGCGGCGTTGGGGGCTGGGGCCATCAGCACGGCAGCCCTGCTCACCGCCTTGGTGGCGCTGCTGTGCGTACCGGTTTTATCGGCCCCTGGCGAGCCTCTCCGTCGCGGCATTTTGCGCTTCCTGGTCTATCAGTTGAGTGGGGTGTGCCTGGTTTTATTCGCCGAATCCGCTTTGGCTGCCACCCAGTCGCCCGAAAGCGCGCTGGGGCCGTTCTTTACCCTGCTGCTGGGTTTTGCATTAATGATGGGGGTGGTTCCGTTTCACACCTGGATGCCCATGTTGGCCGAAGTGGGCCGCCCATTTTCGGCCGCGTTTGTTTTCTTTGTTATTCCCGCCTCAGCCGGACTGCTGGCTTTGCAAATTATCTTACGGCTGGGCAGCAGCAGCATCTTGCCCGCGCTGCCGATCGTGCTGCGCTTTGGCGGGGTGCTGATGCTCGCCATGGGCGGCATTGGCGCCGCCTTAGAACGTAACCTGGGGAGGCTGGCGGGGTTTGCGGCCATGACGCAGGTGGGCGGCGCCCTGCTTGCCATTTCGCTGGTAGAAAACAACACCACCGCTAACATTGGCCTGGTCTTTGCCGAACTCGCCCCGCAAGGCCTGGCCTTAGCACTCTTAGGATTAAGCCTGGGCATTTTGCGCTCCCGCTCAGGCAGCCTCGACGCGCCCGCCCTAACGGGCGCAGGGCGCCGCCTTCCGGCGGCCACTTTCACCGCTCTGCTGAGCCTGTTTTCCATGGCTGGGCTGCCGCTGCTGGCCGCCTTTCCCATTTACACCGCCATTCTGCAGCAGGTTGGGCGGCACTCGCTCAGCACGGCATTTCTTTCCCTGGCGGGTCTGCTGGCCTTAACCACCGGCGTTTTACGCAACCTGGCGGGTTTATTTTCTCTTCCCCTGTCCTCCGTCCCCCTCTCGCCTGCCCCTAAACTGCCCGCCTGGCGCTGGGAAGAAACCCGCCTGCAAATTGCCCTGTTGGGGTTAGGGGCGGCGTTGTTATTCATTGTCGGCCTGTTTCCCCAGGTCTACTTACCCACCATCGCCGCCATGGCGCTCCAGTTTGCCGCCCCATGAGTTGTGTTATACTTTTCTTCCTAACACCCTGAAGGAGTTATTTCACCATGGAAGTTGATCAAATCGCCAAGCAAGTCGATTGGCTGGATGAAGAACACCGCAAAGACACGTTGAAAATGGGGGCGCTTCAGGAACGCCTGAATGCCCTGGAACAGCGCATCGCCGAGCAAGATCAAACGATCCGCGAACAAGACGGCCGCATCAACCACCAGGCCGCCCTACTGGCGCGCATGGATACTTTCGATGAAGCCATTCTACAACTGCGCATCGAGGCCAAACAACAAGCCGAAGAGGCCGACCGCGCCATTAAAAAGCGCGAAGACGAAGCTGAAAAGCTGCGTCGCAATGAACTCCGCGGCCTTGAGGCCTCCCTGGTGGAACTGCGCAAAGAGCTGGATAAGCTTCCGGATATCCAACGCAGCCTGAAGGCGCGCATCGAAGAAGAAAGCCGCCTTTCCAAGCTAATCGATGAAGTCCGCTCCCGCATGGATTTGATGCGCCGCAGCGAAGAAGAGTACACCCGCACCATTCGCCTGGTGGATGATGGCCGCCGCCAAGACTCCAAGCGCATCACCGATCTGACCGGCGAAGTGACCGCCCTGCGCAAGCGCGCCGATGAACAAGGCGGACGCCTGGAGCTGGCCGTAACCGCCCAAAAGAAGCAAGAGGCCCGCTTAAACGAGATGGCCGCGGTAGAAACCGAACGCCGTGAAGCCCAGCAAGCTTTCCTGGATAACCAGGCGCTGCGCGAGGTGGAACGCGAACGCGTCTGGAAAACCTGGCAATCGCGCTTCCAGATGATTGAAAATCAAACCAACGACATCGAAAGTAACCTCCAAACCCTCGACGCCACCTATCGCGACATCAAACGCACCCAGCAGGCCGTAGAAGAGTTAAACCAAAAGATAGAACGCCGGGTGAGCGAGATCACCGAAATCCAACGCCTGGGTGAAGAACGCTTCCGCCAGGAATGGGTGACTTTCAAATCCGACGACCAAAAACGTTGGACTAACTACACCCTCACCATGGAAGAGCAGCGCAACGAGTCCGGCCGGCAAAACGAAAAAACCGGCGAGCGCGTCATTCGCCTCGAAGACGCCCTCCAAGAAGTGCAAGACCTGCTGCAGCAGATGAATGAGCAGTCGGAAAAGCAGCTGCAAACCCTGCTTGCCCTGGCCCACGAGTGGGTGACATCCTATGAACGATCAGTGGGGCGGGTGCGCTAACTAAACCTATGCGTGTCATCGGAACCGCAGGTCACGTCGATCACGGCAAGTCTACGCTGGTGCAAGCCCTCACCGGTGTTCATCCCGACCGCCTGAAGGAAGAACGCGAGCGCGAGATGACCATCGACCTGGGCTTTGCCTGGCTCGAACTGCCGGTTAACGGCCAGAACGAAGAAGTGGGGATTGTGGATGTGCCCGGCCACCGCGATTTCATCGAAAACATGCTGGCCGGGGTTGGCGGCATCGATGCGGTGCTGTTTGTGGTGGCAGCCGACGAAGGCGTAATGCCGCAAACACGCGAGCATCTCGCCATCCTGGATATGCTGCGCATTCCGGGCGGGGTGGCGGCGCTCACAAAAATCGATATGCTAGACGAAAACGGGCGCGACGATTGGCTAGACCTGGTGGAAAGCGACCTGCGCCAGGCGTTTAGCGGCACGGTATTGGCCGATGCGCCGATTGTGCGCGTCTCGGCCCGCACCGGCGAGGGGCTAGACGCGCTGCGCGCCGCTCTGACCGCCTGCCTGGCCGAGCGTCCCGCCCGGCCCGACCTGGGCCGCCCGCGTCTTTCGGTGGATCGGGTCTTCACCATCGCCGGTTTTGGCACCGTCGTCACCGGAACCCTGCTCGACGGCCGCCTGAATGTAGGCGACGAGCTTGAAATTTTGCCGCGCAGATTGCGGGGGCGTGTGCGCGGCCTCCAAACCCACAAGCACAAACACCAGCAGGCTGTGCCCGGCAGCCGCACCGCCGTCAATATCACCGGCGTTCCCCTCGACGATGTACGTCGCGGCGACCTCATCGCCCACCCTGGCGACTACCAACCCACCCAACGCCTGGATGTGCAATTTCACCTGCTGCCCGATGTTTCGGCGGCGCTAAAGCATAACACCGAGGTGAAATTCTTCATCGGGGCGGCGGAAACCGCCGCGCGGGTGCGCTTACTTGGCAGCGAAAGCCTCTCCCCCGGCGCAGACGGCTGGCTGCAAATTGAAACCTCCGACCCTATCGTCGCCAAACGCGGCGACCGCTACATATTGCGCCGGCCTTCGCCTGGCGAAACCCTGGGCGGCGGCGCGGTGGTGGATGCCCAGCCGCTAAAGCGTCACAAACGCTTCTCTTCAGACACCTTACAGCGCCTGGAAGCCCTATCCCAAGGCGACCCGCTAGACGTGCTGCTGCAAGCCATGCCGGCGGTCGGGGCGATCTCTTATCAGCAGGCGATTGCACTTTCCAACCTCAAGCCCGAAACGGCTGAGGCGGCGGCGCAAGCGCTGTTGGCCGCCGGCGGTCTCATCAACCTGGA
>CAZHFU010000050.1:0-18128 GCA_964531975.1 uncultured Anaerolinea sp.
ATCCGTTCAATCCGCTCTAGAAATCCGTTGACAGCTCTCCTGAAATTAGCCGCGGCAGCAGGAGGTCACGGCTAGATTTAAGGGTTGTATTACTTACTTGCAGGTTTATCATCATTTTGCGCATTGGTGAAACAACTAAACCAAATTCAATTTGTAAATCTGGCGGAGCCAATAATATTTTAGTATTTGCTACCACTTCCCTAGCAAGTTCCGTTTGTCCCGTTGCTCCTGCACCCATATGATCAAAGTAATCCTGTAATCCCATAATAGAATATCCGAAGTAATCTAAACCAACTTGATCATTTGGGCGAGCAATGGTTACATGCGAGTCTACCGTATAATTTAATAGTTCTTGATAAACCTGAGCTACTCTACCTAGTGTGCCAATCCCTGTAGAATTTATTAAAACATCTCCTAATCTTATGCCTTTATCTTGCGAATAAGTGCCTCGGTGTGATCGTGCTAGACTAATATTAATTTTGTTCTCGCGGATGCACTTTTGATTTAGGACTAAAAATTCCGCTTCGTCGTCATATTTCGGTGAAATGCCGCGGTTTATATAAGATGTTACGTTTCTTAGACACGTCACCTCCCACCCCTCAGGCAAGACACCCTGCTCCGTCTCCACCATCCTGACCCCCTCATGCCCCGGAAAGCGGAACCTCACAAACCACTCCTGATAAATCGCCTGCGCCATCT
Organism: uncultured Anaerolinea sp.; assembly: GCA_964531975.1. GTDB lineage: Bacteria > Chloroflexota > Anaerolineae > Anaerolineales > UBA4823 > RBG-16-57-11. The sequence continues at coordinate 700 of CAZHFU010000050.1, forward strand.
GCTCCAGGATGCGAATGCGGCGCGTGTTGTTTTCGATCAGGTCGTCGTAGGCCGAGAGGATGGAGGCAATTTTGCGTTGGTGATGGAGTGGTGGATAAGATACTTTAATATTTCTAACAATTGATGTGTTTAAATTGGGCATTGTCGCCCCGATAGCTTGTTTTTGTATCCATGCAACGGTACTAGGTAATCCTAAAAAGTAGTAAAGAAATACTGGATCGACAACACTAGTCCCTAAACTAATTCGTAAAGATCCTGTACCACACAACCATCCTGCTTCTACCGCACGAATTAAAGCGCGTCGTCCAACATCTCCTCGTCGAGCATATACGATATCTCCTATAAATAAACGGTGATCACTTAATCGGTCATAATCTTCACTTCCAATTCGAGCAATATCCGCATCACTTACTTTTCCATCAACGATGTCTTTCGGCATCACAACCGGAATGCCTTGTGCCTTGTAGTTTGCTTGATGGAGTTGCGAACCGAATGGACCGGTGCGGATTACGCCTTTAACCTCATCGCAAATTTGCCCAAGAGTCCGAGTGATAAACTCTCCCATTTAAATTTTCCCTAGAATTGAAGATATATTATGTTGAATTTGTTCTTCCAGTTCCCTAGCTTTCAAATTAAGCGCTGTCAATTCGTCATGTAATTTATCAAGATGATCCATGAAATTAGAATCATCTTTTCCCTTCTCCGCCACCCCCACATACCTCCCCGGATTCAAGCTCCACCCCTGCGCCTCAATCTCATCCATCGTCGCCACTTTGCACAGCCCCAGCACATCCGTATAGCGCCCATCCATAAACGCCTGCGCCAACACCTCCGCCTGTCCCTGGGTTAGCCCCTCAACCCCTGGATCGAAAGCAAAGCCGTTCAAATCTTCCCCGCGATACAACCGCGCCAGACCGGCCAGCAGCCCGATCTGCGCCGGGGTAAATTCGCGATGGGCGCGGTCAATTTGGCTGAAGATGCTGCGGGCGTCAATGAACAACACCTGGCCGGCGCGCGGCGTGGTGGATTTGCCACGATCCAGGAACCACAGCATGCAAGGCAGGGTGACGGTGTAGAAGAAGTTAGCGCCGATGGCGATCATCACGTCCACTACGCCCGCCTGGATGAGCTGCTTGCGTATGTCGAGTTCAGATTGGCGTGCATCGGAAGCGGAATTAGCCATCACAAACCCGGCCCGCCCGGTGGGGTTGAGCGAGCTGTAGAAAAGCTGCATCCACAGGTAGTTGGCGTTATCGGTGCGCGGCATGCCCAAGGGGAAGCGCGCCGTGTCGTCTTTCAGGCGCTCTTTGTCCACCTTAGCCACGTTGAAGGGCGGATTGGCCATCACAAAGTCGAACTTGCCGGGGGCGCTGTGCAGATCGTCGTAATAGCTGTTGCCCTGGCGAATGTCCCCCGCCAGGCCATGCACGGCCAGGTTGAGCTTGCACAGCCGCACCGTCTCGGCCACTTTTTCCAGCCCGTAGATACTGATCTCGCGGCCCGGGTTACGCTGATGGCGCTGGATGAAGCCGGCGCTCTGCACGAACATGCCGCCCGACCCGCAGGCCGGGTCATAGATGCGCCCGTGATACGGCTCGATGATTTCGACGATCAGCTTGACCAGCGAGGTGGGGGTGAAGAACTCGCCGCCCTTCTGCCCCTCCGACATGGCGAACTTACCCAAGAAATACTCGTAGATTTTACCGAAGGCGTCGCCCTCAACTTTCATTGGGATGGTGTTGAGGTTTTTGAGCAGCGAAACCAGCACGCTGTTATCCAGGCGATTGTAGGTTTTAGGCAGCACGTCTTTCAGGTCTTCGTTCTGAGCCTCGATGGCGCGCATTACGTCGTTGATGGCTTTGCCGATGTTTTCTCCTTCGGGCAGCTCCATCAGGCGCTGCCAGCGCGCCTCGGGCGGCAGGTACATCACTCCCTGGGCCTGGTAATCCAGCTTGCTCACCTGGCGGCGGCTGGTGGATTTGGCGGCCATGTTCTGCTCGGCTGTGGCGAATTTATAATCGGCGAAGCGCAGGAAGATCAGGCCTAGAACCGGGACAGAGTATTCGGATGATTTGAGCTTAGAGTTAGCGCGTAAATCGTCGGCGGCTTCCCACAGGCGTTTTTCGATTTCGGTGTTATTGGAAGGCGCAGCTTTGGCTTTAACGTCGGACAAGTTAACTCCTTGTGATAGGTTGGATGACAATAATATTCTGCTCGCTGGCAAGCGGGCCGCCGGTGCTTATTCGCCGGCGGCCCGCTTATATTACCCCTTATGGCTTCAACTTCTCCTTGAAGAAATCGGTGATGGCGTTATAGGCGCGCACGCGGTTCTCGAACTTTAGCACGTCGTGGCCTTCGTTATCGAACAGCAGATAATCGATATCTTTGCCCACCGAGCGCAGATGCTGCACCAGGTCGCTCGACTCGGCCTCCGCTACGCGGGGGTCGTTTTTGCCCTGGATCACCAGCATCGGGCAGGCCAAATCATCCAGGTAGGTGCGCGGCGAGCGTTCCACCAGGAAGTCCTTGTCTTGAACGGGGTCGCCCAGGGCCTGGACGAAGTAGGGCTTCCAAGTTTCGGGGATGCGGGCCGAGAAGGACAGCAGGTCGAAGGGGCCGAACATATCCACCCCCGCCGCCCACAGCTCGGGGTGGCGGCCCAGCAGGGTCAGGGTCATGTACCCGCCGTAGGAGCGGCCCATCACCCCGGCGCGGGAGGTGTCGAGGCGCGGGTCGTGCGCCAGCACCTGGGTGAGGGCGTGGACGTGATCGAGGCGGTCGCGTCCGCCCCAATCGCGATCCACCTGCTTCATGTAGCGCAGGCCATAGCCGGTGGAGCCGCGCACATTGGGCACGAACACCGCCACGCCGTTGAGGGTGAGAAACTGGATGATGGGCATCGAGAACCAGGCGAAATCGGGGCGCTCCTGGCCTTGCGGGCCGCCGTGGATGTAGAACACCACCGGGCGCGGGCCGCTGAAGCCCAACTGCTCGGCGGGCAGGTATAGGCGGGCCGAGATGGGCGTGCCGTCGTAGGAGGTGTAGGAGGCGTCTTCGCCAGGAGAGAGCAGACCGTCGGCCAGGCCCAGCAGGCGCTCGTTGGTGTGGCGGCGCACCACCTGGCGCTGCGGATCGTCGATGGTGTAGATTTGGGTGGGCGATACGGCGCTGGTATACGACAGGGCGAAGCGGTCGGAGGCGGCTTCGTAGCTCAGCGAAGTGGCCATACCGTTGGTTAGCGGCGGGCGCTCGCCCACCACCACGCGCCGCACCGAAAGGCGGCGAGAGGCCTCATCGAAGGCGGCTTCGTAAGCCCAGGTAGCTCCGTCGATGTTATATTCCAGCAGATAGCGATCGTCGTGCAAATGCTCCAGGCGCTCAAGCTCGCCATTGCCAGTATGCGCCAGGCCGTCTACGTCTACCGGCAAGATCTCGCCGCCAGCCAGGGGCAGCAGACCGGGGCTGTAGCGGTCGTCAAACACCGCCGAGGTGAGCAGCACAGCGCGTCCGCTGGGGGTGAAGTGCGGGTTGGCGACGGCGTTGATGGGTACGTCCTGGCCGGGTTGGCGCATTTCTAGCGTTTGACCGTAGAGCAAGCGCAATTCGGGCTGGTCGGTTTGCCAGAGAAAGAGCTGGTGGTCGCCAGTGGTGTAGCCTTGCAGCATCAACACGCGCCGGTGATCGGGGGAATGCGCTGCCGCCCAGGGGCCGTACGGCCCTTCAGACAGCAGGCGCGTCTCGCCCGTTTCCAGGTTGCATTGGTGGCATTGGATCAGCGCCTGGGTGTTGAGTTCGGAGCCAATGTAGACGATGTTGGCCTCGGCGTCGGCCAGGGCGATGGTGCAGCGGGCATCGTCAAACCGGCCAGGGAAGGCCGGTTCGGGGTAGCCGCCGTCGATGGGGATCAGCATCGGGCGGTACTGCTCGTCGCCGTCGTGATCGAGCATCACCAGAATCTTACCCAGCTTGGGAAAGACGTAGAACAGGCTGCTGCCTTCGAGCAGCACCGGGTTCACCAGCGCCAGGTGGGGCGGCAGCAGCGGTTCGGGAACCGAGCCGCCCACGTTCATGGCATACAGGCTCATGTGGCCGCTCAGGTTGCTGATGAAAACCAGCCGGTCGCCAACTAGCTGGGGGTGGGTGAAGGTGCGGGCAGAGAGCAAGGATTCAATACGATACATTTTTTCTCCAATAAGAATCGCTGTGATGAATTGGTGGGCTGAATTATACAATTAATTTGTTAGCGGGACGCGCATTGTTGATCGACCAGGCCAGAAAATACCCAGTTTAAAGCTGGGCTGGTGTATATGGGAGTTTTGTGATAAAGTTGATGGACAGTAAGGTACGACTTAATATTTTTTTGTGTAAGTCAGGAGAAGGTTTGCTATGTCAGAACGTGTAATTGGTACGGTAAAATGGTTCAACTCCAGTAAGGGCTACGGCTTCCTGGAACGCCCGGACGGAGCGGATGTATTCGTTCATTTCTCGGCTATCGAATCCGACGGCTATCGCAGCCTGGAAGAGGGTCAGAAGGTCGAGTTCAGCGTGGAACAAGGCCCCAAGGGGCTGCAAGCCGCACAGGTTAAGGTCGTTTAGTTTTCTGCTTAGCGGAAACGAAAGCAGGGCGTCTGGTTTCAGGCGCCCTGCTTTTTTATGGATTTATTTTCAGAGAGTTGATCCTGCTCGGATTGCAGGCTAAGCCGGCACGGCTTTGATCTTCTTCTCGCCCTCCGGCTTGGCCGGCGGCTCCACAAAGTCGGGTGGCAGCAGACCGGCCTCGCGCACGATTCTCGGCACGATCTCTTCCCAACCCACCGCCATCAGGTGAATGCCGTTGACGCCCTGCTTGCCGCGGATTTGTTCGATCAGCTCCAGGGCGATCTGCACGCCTTCTTCTTCGGCTCCGTCGCCGGCAGCTTCCATGCGTTGCATCAGCTTTTCGGGGATGAACACGCCGGGCACTTCGTCGTTCATATACTTGGCGACCTTAAAGCTCTTCATGGGCGTCACGCCCACCAGGATAAAGACCTTATCCAGGATGTTGCGTTTAGCCAGCGCTTCCAGCCACACTTCCAGGCCGTCGGGGTCGTACACCAGGTTGGTTTGGAAGAACTGCGCCCCGGCATTGATCTTCTTGTGTTCGCGCAGGGCCTGAAACTCGGGGCGGCTGGCAAAGGGCGAGGCGGCTGCGCCCAGGAAGAACTTGGGGGGGAACTTCATGCTGCGCCCGTCCAGGTATTTGCCTTCGTCGCGCATTTTCCGCATAATCCACAGCATTTGCACACTGTCGATATCCACCACATCCATACGCCCGCGCGGGTTGGGCGACATGCGCATCGAATCGCCGCTCAGGCACAGGATGTTCTTGACGCCCAGGGCGGTTGCGCCCAACACTTCGGCTTGTAGGCCTACGCGGGTGCGGTCGCGGGCGGCGATTTGCATCACCGGTTCGGCGCCGTTTTGCACGCACAGGGTGCTGCACGCCCAGCTGCTCATGCGCGGGGTGGCCGAGGGGCAATCGGTGAAGTTGATGGCGGCCACGTAGGGCGAAATCATGGCGATGTTCTGGGTCAGCTTCTTGGTAGCCACGGTGACGGGGGGAGCCACTTCGCCGGTGACGACGAACTCGCCCGCCCGCAAGCGGCGCTCTAATTCGGAGGCGTACCCTTCGTAGGTGGGGGCGTGGTATTCGGCGTCGCCGCCCCACCATTCGGGCTGGCGCACCGGGCGGAAAACCGAATCCCAGGCGGCGGCGCGTTCGCCGGGCTGGCGCGACAGCATGGACGTGGCGAAGCTTTTCACGCCCACCTTTCGCACCTGGCGCACCACGTCGCCCCAGGTTTCGCCGCCGGTCTTATCCCAATCCAGGGGGGGCAGAACTTCCAAGAGCATCTCTTCGCGGCCCATCTTGAAGGCGCGTTCATAAATCTTGTACCACATACACGGGCGGGTTTCGTCAACGTAGCAGTGTTCTTCGGTAGAGCCGCCGCACGGGCCGTTGCGAATACCCTTAGGGCACTCCATGGGGCAAATAAAAGCGGTTTCTTGCAGCAGGCAGTTGCCGCACATGCGGCAGCCAAACATGGGGCCTTTCACCCATCGCTCCACTTGCGCCAGCGCCCGCTGCCCTAAGTCCAGGCGCTTAAATGCCCTATATGGGGGCTGCCATCTTCTTCCGGGGGTTAAACCTGGCATACCATTATCTCCTTTTATCTCCATTCGCCCTGGGCGAAGAGAAATAAATTATCAGTGTGAATAAATTTATTGCTCCAGGTACGATTCGGCGTAGATCACCTTGTTCAACAGCACCTGAGTGGTCTTCCAAATGGCAACCTGCTCGGGGTCGCTGAAATCTACATCTTCCATCTGCGGTTCTTCCATGGCGGCGGTGCGGTCAGCGATCTTGACGTACAACTTGCGCACCGGGGTGCTTTCGTCGTGGGTCTCGATGGCCTGGATGACCTCGTTTTGCAAGGCGTCCATGGGGTTGGCGATCATCATTTGCAACCCCACACCCATCAACATCGCCAGGTAGACGCGGTTAATCAGCGGGCGGTTGGCGTTGGGCACGGCGTTGGAGACGTTCGACAGGCCCACCGAGATGGCCGGGGCGGGGTCCCAGGCATATTGCAGGGTGCGCACCGTTTCGATCAGGTGCGGGCAATATTCCTGGCAGCCGCTCACGGTTAGCACCAGCGGGTCGATAATCAGGTCGCTCATCGGGTAGTCGATCTCGATCATACGCGGGATCAGTTGTTCTACGGCGATGTTGACGCGCTCATCGGCGGCGATGGGGATGCCGGAACTGCCCATGGTGAGAGCGATCAGCCGGGTGTTATACTTTTTCGCCAGCAGGGGGGTTTTTTCCAGCCTTTCCGGCTCGGCGGAGGTGCTGTTGATGATCGGTTGGGCCTTAGTGATGCACTTCAGCCCGGCTTCAATGCCCAGCAGGTTGGTGGTATCGAAGGAAAGCGGCACATCCACCACTTCCTGGATCAGGTTAACGATCCAGGGGAAGACTTCCTCGCCGTCTTTCTTGCGCGGCCCCAAGTTAATATCGAGCGCTTGCGCCCCCGCTTCCACCTGTTTCACCGCCAGATCTTGAAAGAACCGGGCGTCGCGGTTGGTGAGCGCCTCTTTGACTTTTTCCGATATGATGTGAATATTTTCGCCGATGATGTACATTTTTTTGCTCCTATTGAAAATGAGACGTATGATTTAATGGGGCTTTTGAGCTTAACCGGGGTTCGCTTGGACGCCGCCGGCGTTCTTCTCTGCCATTACTGATGGAAATCTCTCCAAATCAGTGTGTGGCAGAAACAAAGCCGACATGAAGGCTTCGTAAAAAGTGTTATCGGCTGAAAGTTCGATATAGGTCATCTTGGCGGCGATCTCGCTGATGCGCCGGCGGGCGCGCTCATCCAGCAGCGCATAATAGGCCCCGCGCACCGCGGTGTTGCCCAGGAACTGGAACTTATCCCAGGCCAGGTCGGGCAGCAGGCCGATCTGGATGGCCTTCTCGACGTTGATATACTTGCCGAACGAGCCGCCGATGAGCATATGCTCGATCATCTCCATCGGCACACCCACGCTGTCGGCCAGAACGGCGTAACCGGCATAGATGGCCCCCTTGGTGCGCACCAGGTTATCGATGTCCACCGCCGAAACGGTGATTTCGCTGCCGGTGGCGCTCTCGTTGGCGTAGGTCACCACGTATTCGAGGCCATGTTCACCGTGGCGGATGCGGGGCGTGGGCAGCTGCGGGTTGAGATGACCGGCTTTGTCGATCACGCCGGTCATAAACATCTCAGCCAGCAGGGCGATCAGGCCGCTGCCGCATATGCCCTGTGGTTTGCCGCCGCCGATGACGCGAGTTGTGGGTGCGTAGGTGAGGTCGTTAATCCACACTTCTTCGATGGCCCCACGCGTGGCGCGCATGCCGCAGCCCACGCCGGCGCCCTCAAAGGCCGGCCCCGCCGAGCAGGCGCAGGCCGCCAACCACTCGTGCGAGCCGAGCACGATCTCGCCATTGGTTCCCACGTCCATGAACAGCGTCACCTGCTCGGCGTTGTCGAGGCCGGATGATAGCACCCCGGCGGTGATGTCGCTGCCCACGTAAGACGCCGCCCCCGGCAGACAGTCTACCGTCGCCAGGGGGTGAATGTCCAGCCCGGCTTCGCGGCCTTCGATGAGGGGGAGGTGATTGGCGGACGGGATGAAAGGCGCCAGACGGATGTTGTTAGCGGGCAAATCGAGCAGCAGGTGGGTCATGATGGTGTTGCCGGCGATCACCGCTTTGTAGATTTGCGGCGCGGCGGCGCCTTCGCCCACCCGGCGGCCCACCTCGGCCAGCAGGGCGTTGATGGTGGCTAACACCAGGCGGCGCATTTCGCCGGCGCTGCCGTTTTTGTTGGCGTACACAATGCGGCTGATGACATCTTCACCGCGGCTGATTTGGCCGTTGTATTCGCCGGCCTGGACGGCCACCTGCCCGGTGAGGAGGTCCACCAGCCAGGCGGTGACGGTGGTCGTGCCGATGTCAATGGCGGCGCCCCACAGTGGGCCGGAGAGATGGCCGGGTTGAACGTCGATAAGCATCCAGCCGGCGGCGAGCGGGTCGCCGGTAGGGCGGCGGTCGAGGATGGCGGTGAGCAGCCAGGGGCCGTCTTTAGACTGGGCGGCCGGGCTGCGCATGGCCGTGGTGAGCTGCCTCAGCGCCGGCAGCGGGGTGTGGAGCGCGTCAATCTCGGCCTGACGGCGCAGCGCGGTGAGCAGGCGCGCCCGGTCGTCGGTTTGATCGTCCAGGCTGGGCGGGGTCAGGGAAAGATGGATGCGGCGCAGGCTTTGATGCCGGGCGGGGTCGTAATCGGCCGGGGGGAACGCTTCCGCCGCCGCCAGATCGCTGGTGAGGCGGCGCGCCACTGCTTCTTGCGGCGGCGTAAATACCACGCAATCGCCCTCCACCACCGCCTGGCATGCCAGGGCGTACCCGGCGGCGATGTCGGTGGGGGAGAGGCGCAGGGTGGAGCGGCGGCGCACACTGCCGGCCTGCACCTGCACGGCGCAGCGCCCGCAGCGGCCTTGTCCGCCGCAGGGCTGACCAATCTCCACCCCGGCCAGGCGCGCCGCATCGGTTAGCAGCGTTCCGGCGGCAACTTGCACCGCCCGCCCTGCGGGTTCAAAGGTAACCGTAAACTGACTCATCGCGGTCGTTATCCAAAGTCTGCGCCCCTGGCGGGCCTACCTGCCAGGGGCGCAGTCTCTTTAAAGGGCCTGCTTCATGAACTTGGGCAGATCCACGGCTTCGCGCGGGCCAACCCGAACTTCCCAATCGGGCAGCTCTTCTTCCACTTCACCCGAAAGCACGGCCACGTGCCCCGGCATCACGATGCGCTTGATGCTCACCTTCTCGGCCAGCCCGGAGGCCTTGACCGATTTGGCGATGCGTTCGGCGTCGAACTTGCCCGCCGCCCAGGCGGTGAGCACGCTCATGCCCTCGGCGTCGCACACCAGCAGCCAGGCGGGCAGCCCAGAGCTTTCCACTTCGTTGGCCACCGAGAAGTAGGTGATGCTGAAGTTGGTGGTGATCAGGATGGGGCTTTCCGGCTGGGGGTTGTTGATTTCATACACGCCGGGGGTCACCTGGATGGGCTTCTGTGGGTCGGTATAGATGTTTTGGCGCAGCACCAGCAGCGGATAGACCGCCTCGGGGGTGAAATCGTCGAGCACCACGAAACCGGCATACTTGGCGATGGCCTGGGCGGCGGCTTCGAGGGTGTGGGGGAAGGCCAGCACCGGATAGCCCAGGCTGCGGAAGTTCTTTTTGACTGCCAGGCGGCGAATTTGTGTGCCCAGCGCCAACTGCTTGCCCAGCGAATCGCCGGCAATATGCAGGCTCAAGTCTTCTACACCCTTGGCTTTGATCTTCTCCACTAAGTCGACCAGGGTCTCCAGGTCGGAAGCCGAGACGGCCAGGGTGGTCTTGTACTGCGCCGCCAGGGCGGCCATGGCCTCCCAGTTGTTTTGATCGGCGGCGAACAGCATGGGGGTCTCACCCGCCAGGCTTTCCAACGCCCCGCAGGGCATGGCGGCGTCTTGGCTGATGAGAATGAGCGGCTTGGGGCTGGCGGCGCGCACCGCTCGGACGGCGGCGGTGAACCTGGCCGCGTCGCCGCTGACGCTTTCTACGGCGAACCCGTCCACTTCCAGAGAGATGCCCACGTAATTGACCGCGTAGGCGGAAGCCGCGGCCGCTTTGGCGGTGATCGCTTCCAGCGGCTGGTCGTCGCGCACTTTCACGAACAGGCCGGGGCGGTTGTAGAAGGTCTTTTCGTGGCGAAACAGCACCACTTCGTTGCCGGCCTTCACCTCATGGCCGTTGGCCTTGAGCGTCACCAGACGAATGGGCGGGGCGGACGATTCGGCCAGCTGCGCCTTGGATGCTTCGCTTACATGGGGGCAGGCGGCCAGTTCCACCTGCTTGGCGGCCAGCTTCATAGCAAAGGCCAGGCAGGTGGGAAAACCGCATTCCTTGCAGTTGGTTTGCGGCAGCATTTTATAAATTTGAATACCGGAGAGAGCCATTGTTTTTTCTCCACTAAAATTGTGATGGAAGCGGCGAGGCGGGCTTCCAGCGATGATTTTGATTTATGCCATCGCCAGTCCGGAGTCGCTCAGGTTAAGCGGTCATCAGGTCGGCGATGGCGGCCTGCACACGCGCCACGGCTTCGGGGTGGCGCAGCACCACGATATCGGCGCCCGATTCGAGCAGGGCGATGGCGGTGAGGGCTTCCCAGTTGATGGCGCGAGCGGGCCAATCGCCCCAGGCGGCGGGCACGCCTTCGCCCACTTTGCTCTCTTTGGTCTTCCAGGCTTCGTAACCGGGGGTCACCAGCATGGGCATCTGCATCGTGGCGTCGCCTTGCAGGGCGGCCAGGCGCAGGCGCTCCATGGCCGAATAGCCATATTCAATCCCATAGCCCAGCGCGCCGGTGGTGGGGTCCATGATGACGCGGTCGGCGGGCATCCCCATATCGCCAATCAGGATGTTCAACTGCTTGGCAAGGTTCACATCCATGGGGCTGCGGGCGCTCACCAGGTGGCCGTTGGCCATGGCGGTAGCCACGATGGTGCGGTAATTTTTATCTTCGCACACGCCCAACACCAGGCGTTCGCCTTTGGCGGCTTCGGCCACCGCAACCATCAGCTCGTTATCCACTTCGGCTTGACCGGGGCCAAACACCATCAACGGCAGACCGGTGGCGGCCAGCACGGCTTTGACCGTGGCGGCGGCCCCGGCGGGAGTGGCGGCTGCGCCGGCGGCGTCGGTAAGGCTCAGGTTAAGCTCGATCAGGTCGGCTCCGGCAGCTTCGGCGGCTTTGGCCCAGGCGGCGGGGTCGTTGATCGCATCGCCCCAGGCTTCCAATAATAACGCCGACCAATCTTCAGGGCGGCGGTCGCGGATCTCGATTGCCACCAGCGGGCGGCAGGGCATCTCGGCTTCAAAGTGCATGAACGGCAGCGCGGTCTCGCCGCCCACCGTCGCCACAACGGCGCGGCTGCCGCCTTCGGCTGCGGTGGCGCCGATGGTCACTTTGCGCACTGCCCCGGGCCATTTATCTTTAGGGATTTCAACAGGCATGAGTTTTGCTCCTTTAATGCTTTCGGTTCGATAAAAGATGACGAATTATTGTCCTAAGTTCTTTTTGCGGGCGGCGTCGCGGCGTTCCAAGAACACCTCAATCGGCGTCTTGCGTTCCGCCGATAGGCCCAGGTCGCGCAGGTCGGCTTCGTTCTCTGCGGCCAGGTGGCGCAGGAGATGCCGGTAACTGAGCACGCCCGCCGGGTAGATCACTCCCCCGGCGTGATGCATAATATACAGCACACGCACGCCCAGGTCGCGCATCAACTGCGCCGCTACGCTCACCGGAATGTCGGCCGGGCACTGCGGAACGCCTTCGGTCATCACCTGGGCGGCGGTGAGCGTGCGTGCTTCGGGGAGGACGTAGGCTTTCACCAACTCGTCTTGCCCCACCACGCCCAGAGCGTGACCTTCTTCGGGGTCCAGCACCACCACCGCTTCCAGGTTCTTTTCCAAGATCAGGCGCACGATTTGTTCCACCGTGGCGTCTGGAGGGCAAGTTGCCACACCCACCGTCATTAAGTCTCTAACCAGCATAATGCCTTTTCTTTTTTGTGTTGTCCGTGGGCCATGTTCTTTCGCCCACAGACAACACAAATATCCTTTTTAGAACATCGCCTCCATCATCATGGCGGGGTGATTGTGTTCTTCCAGCCACGCCAGCAGGTCTTCAACGGTGGAGACGTTGTTACCGTCGGCGATCTTATCGAGCAGGTCGGGGTCGCCCTCACGAATGGCGACGGCCTTAAGCTCGTCGGCCATGGTTTCCTTGAGGACGTGCGACATCCACACGATGCGCTTGAAGCCGCCATCGGCGGAGATGAACTTGGGGCTAATCAGATAGAACTTGCCCACGCCCATCACACCGGGGGTTTGCAGGCCGCCGCCGGCGATGCCGGCCAGGGTGGAGAAGGTCATCCCGGCGGGGGTCATGGTGGTATCTTCGCGGCTCACCACCATCACGCCGTTGGCTTCGGGGATGAGCATGACGATGCACTCGAAGCAGCCGCAGGCCGTCATTGGGTTTTCCATGATCGAGTACATGGAGACTTCGTTCACCTGCCCGTGCGAACCCAGCTTGGCGTATTCGTTCGTCCCCGCCCAGTAGCCTTTCTCAAAATCGATCAGCTTGCCCAGCTTGATGGGCTGGTTGGGGCCGGTGGGGTTGATATTATAGGAAGCTTTGCAATCCAGCCAGTTGTAGGCTCCGCATAGGCCCAGGCGTTCAGGGCTGACCACGCACACGTGATCGGGGGCGAAGGATTGGCACAGCGTGCAAGAGTAGAACTCCTCCACGCGGTCGTCGGTCAGGTCGGCCAGGCGCTTGTTGCGGAAGTCGTAGGCCTCGCGTGCCTTGACCAGCCAGGCTTGCACCAGGGCCGGGTCGGTGAAGATGGTCACCTGCACCTTATCGACGATGGCGCCGAAGTCGGTTTTGAGGCGGGCGTGGATGATTTTGCCGAAATGCTCCAGGTTGAAGCCCTTATCGGCGGCGGCGTTGGAAATGCGAATCCAGGCGATGTCGCGCTGGCCGATGTGCTGGATGCCGGAAGCGCCGTTGACGAAGTAGTGAATTTGGCGCTCTAGCACCGGCTCGAAATCGGCCTGCATGGCGCGTCCGGCCACGCTCACCACGATGCCCATATCCATGCTGCCTTGGGCGGGCACGCTTTCCATGCCGGGGCCGACGATTTCCACCTTGCCGTCCACCACCTCATCGAGGGCGGCCATGTGCAAGTATTCAAAGCAGCGGGAGTGCTTGCCGCCGAACTCGATGCGCATATCGTTCTTGCGCACCACTTCGCCTTCGAAGGCCGAGCCGTAAGGCACGGGAACCGGAACGTCCGAGATTTTGACCTTGACGCCGCGCACTTCGATGCACTTCTGCACCAGGCGTTCGGCTTTTTCCATATCGTCCTGGCCGGGGATTTCGTTGAAGGGCATCGATACCACGTGTTCGTAGCGGGTGATGCCGGAGGGCAGGATTTCGGGGATGACGGTATCGGCGATGACCGGGAAGCCAAAGTTGATCGCTCCGGCGGCGGCGGCGTATTTCAGATCGTCCACTTCGCCCAGGGCCAGCACAAAGGCGAACACGCGCTCTTTGTTGTACATCAGAATGTCGCGGGCCTGGCCGCCCTTCATGCCGCCGAAGGTGAGCGCCGAGCGGGTGGCGAAACCCAGGGCGTAGATGGCGCTGAGCGTATCGCGCCCGAAGGGCACGGTGTAGGTGTCGTAACCCAGTTCCACGCCTTCTTCTAACAGTTGATCGATAATCGACCGCCCGTTGACGTTGCCGCACAAGAAGGTGAGAATGTTGCGCTTTTGCAGCTCGCGCACAATCTTCACTGCCACGGCATTGTTCTTGGCGCAGCCCACGATGGCGGCGAAGCCGGGCATGCGCCCGTCTACCAGTTGGATGCCCCACGAGCGCAGTTGAATATCGTCGATGGGGCCGTTCAGATGGCCTTCTAGCAGATCGTCGCAGCCGGGCATCTTGTGGCCGGTTCCGCCGGCCAGGCGGAAGCCTTCCAGCGGTTCGGGCTGCAGGTTATAGATGTAGCGAATGGCTTCGATGATCTCGGCGGCGAACAGGGTGGCCATGCCGCTGTCGAGCGTCTCGCCCAGGTAGGGCGTCCACTTGTTTTCCGAAGGCACGGGGTGCAGCATACTCTTCGCCTGCTGCAAAATTTCGGGCAGTTGGCCCAGGGTGGTGATTTCTTTGCCGGTCATACCCATAATGGTGGGCAGGTAGTAGGCGGTATTCGGGAAGCCCACTTTGGCGTCGGGGCCTTTTTCGGCGATAGCCATCGCCAGCATCCGTTCCGCTTCAGTCACCAGCAGGTTAGCGCCACGGATGGCGCGGGTAGCAATGTATCGAGACATGTGAGGTATCTCCTTTTAGTCCGCAGCCACGCCATAGATGGCGGCGCGGCGTTCCGCGTCGGGCATCGCTTCGAAGGCTTGCATGCGCTGATCGCCGCTGCGACCAAAGCGGGTGGGGTCGTATTCGGGCAGGCCCAGGGCGGCGCGCTTGGCGTCGATGTGGGCCAGGGTGGCGCGGATCATCTCATCCGGGTCGGCGATGAATTCCATTTTGCCGCCGTAGAGCTTCTCCCAGCCCTGGCTGAGGAAGCGCGCCACGATGTCGCTGTCGGCCATCTTATCGGGCATACCAGAGATGGGCGATGAGCCGCCGAAGATGACATACGCGCCGGAGGCCATGCAGTAGGTTCCGATGGCCAGGGCCTTTTCGCTCATCCACTCGGGGGCCAGGCCCACGGCGGGAACCTGGTCAATATCGTCGCCCAGGCCGCCTTCTTCCACGATCTGCGTCAGCACGGTGAGGATGCGGGTGTTATCGACGCACGAGCCCATGTGCAGCACCGGCGGGATGCCGACGGTTTCGCAGATTTCACGCAGGCCGGGGCCAACCTGGCTCAAACCGGCGTCGCCCAGCATGAGACCCAGCTTGGCCGAGGCAATGGCGCCGCAGCCGGTTTCTACCACCAGCACATCTTGCTTGAGCAGTTCTTGGGTGACATAGGTATGCAGGTAGTCTTGCTTAGAGCGCGGGTTGTTGCAGCCCACGATGGCGGCGATGCCGCGAATGCGGCCCGACATCACGGCGTCGTTGAGCGGGCGGAAGGAAGCCCGGTACGAGCCGCCCAGCATGTAGTTGATATATTCGTGCGAGAAGCCGGGGATCAGATCTTCTTTAACTTGCGGGATGGAGATGCTGCCGCGGTTTTTGTAGTTATCGATGGCGGCTTTAAGAATGTCTTTGGCAATTACCAGGGCGTGGTGCTCATCAAATTCGATGTGGGTGGCCCCTTTGAGTTTAACTTTGGGGGAGGTGGTGATGATTTTGGTGTGGAAGTTGGCAGCCAACCCTACCAGCGCCTGCATGATGCACTGCACATCCACGATCATGGCCTCGACCGAGCCGGTTAGGATGGCAAGCTCTTGATGCAGGAAGTTGCCGGCGGCGGGGATGCCCTGGCGCATGAGCACTTCGTTGGCGGTGCAGCAGATGCCGGACAGATTGACGCCCTTCGCGCCGGTGGCGAGGGCATAAGCAATAATTTCGGGGTCTTGCGAAGCGGCCACTAACATTTGGCTCAGGGTGGGTTCGTGACCATGGATGACCACGTTGACCATATCGTCTTTGAGGACGCCCAGGTTGGCCTGGCCTAAGACCGGGGCGGGCGTGCCGAATAGGATGTCGGAGATATCGGTGGCGATCAACGAGCCGCCCCACCCGTCCGACAGGGCGGTGCGCACGGCGTGGATCAGGATGTGTTCGGCGTCTTGATCGTCGCCAATGTGAGTGCGGTGTAGGGCTTCGACCACTTCGCGGTCAACCCCTCGTGGCGACACCTTGGTCTGACGCCACACTTCCTGTCGCTTTTTGGGAGCGCGCTGGATGGTGACCAGTTCGCCGCGCTGCTGGCCGAATTGAGCCATGTACAGGTCGGCCAGATCGTTGGCGATTTCTTGCGGGGTGCGGCCGTCGATCTTGATGTGGTTGAGGGCGGCCACGCTGCGCAGCTTGGCAACGTCGCGCAGCTCGTAGCCTTCGGCTTCCCCGTTCGCCACGGCTTTGAGGGTGAAGGCCATATCGCGCCCGTGGTCGGAATGGGCGGCGGCCCCGGCGGCTACCGAGCGGATGAAATTGCGCGCCTGGATGGTGTCGATGGTGGCGCCGCACACCCCGGTTTGGCCGTCTTTGGTGAGGCGGCACGGCCCCATGCCGCAAATTTTGCAGCACATGCCCGCCCCGCCAATGTTACAGGGAGCCATATCGTCGGCGCGGGAGAAGGCGGTGCCGATGCCTAATTCATCGGCGCGGATCAGCATTTGCTGGGCCGCTGGGTCGGCGGTTTGGTCTTCGTAAGAGCGTTTTGCTTTTGGCATGGATTAGTCCTCCATCGTATTTTTAATCACCCCGAACCCAGGGCAGTTCCACAGCGGTCTACCGGTATAGTTGACCTTTTGGGCAAAGCTCACTACCTGGCGGCTGGTATCGAAAATCTCGGTGTGGCGGAAGTAAGTGAGGGCCTTATCGGTTTGCAGGTGAGCGGCGATGCCCATTTCATGCGGCAGCAGCCACTGGCCCAGGTAGCCGGACTGTTCCAACACGCCGGCGAGCTGGGCTTCGGTCACCACGTCCTCGTCGAAGGTCACATCCACCAGGCGAAAAGCGCTGCTGGCATAGACATCTTGCACTCCGGGCACGGCCAAGAGGACACGGCGCACCTCCAGCACGTGGTGATCGGCGTATAAAGCAGGTGTTTCGAAGGTTACGGTTTTATTCATGCGCTCCTTCCTTTATCTTTGGGCTAATACGGATAGTTTGGGATTAGGCGGGACCAGGCGTTGGAAACAGCAGCAGCTACCGAAAATAAAACACGCCCGGCGCGTGTAGCTGGGGAGCTGCACAAGCCGAGCGCTGATTAACCAATCCGTGGGACAGGTACATTTTATTTTCCGTTTCTATTCAATAGGCCAATGTCTGATGCAATCGTTTATAGCGCAAATGCGAATGGCGGGCAAGTGACAAAAATAATCTCCGCGGGGTGCATTAATCATGCGCAATCGGATAGAAATGGTTTGGATTGTGAAAGAATGAACAAAAGATGGGTGGGAATGTTTCCGAAACGGAAGGACGGTTGACGACAAGGCGGCAGCGTCTTGATAGCCTCTCACGTTTAGGGGAATTGTTACCTGTAGGAGCGGGTGATCCTGGAATTGACCCATTACAACGGCGCCCGACACTGCCGGCGGC
>CAZHFU010000051.1:0-17638 GCA_964531975.1 uncultured Anaerolinea sp.
CATGCCCCCTAATCTTTCAGGATGAGTTGTTTCAAATCATTGACACATACCGCCTAACCCCCTGACCCCCTTCCCGACGCAGGAAGGGGGAATCTCCCCTTCTCTCCCCGTGTCGGGGAGAGAAGGGGCTGGGGGATGAGAGAGGTGGGGCGAGCAGGGGCTGGGGGATGAGAGAGGTAGGGCAGGCGGGCGGCTGCGAGAGAGGCTTAGGAGAGGGTGATTTCAGCCAACAGGCCAAAGTGATCGGAAGGGTAGATGCGGGGGTCTTCGGGAGCAGGGGTGTTTAGCGCCAGGCGGGCCGAAGCTACGTGGATGCGTGCATCGACAAAAATATAATCCAACGTACCTTTCCACTTGGCCTTCAACATGCGGGGGCGTAAGAACACAAAGAATCCTAGCAGGGTGCGTAATATGGCGAGGGGTGAACGCGGCAGCGGAGTGGGGCTGGTGTAGAGTGGCTCTGCATGGTTGGCAACCTCGAAGGCCGAGCGCAGGCGCGCCTTAACCAGGCGAATATCTTGTGTGTCGGGGGTGGCGTTGAAGTCGCCGCACACCACATATGGTGGGCTGCCTGGCAGGTTGTCCAGGTGGTTGAGCAGGAAGCTGATTTGGCGTTGGCGGGCCGGAGAGTCGCCAGGCTGCCAATAGAAGTGAGCATTGGCGATTACCAACGGGCGGCCGTTTAGCTGGAGGTGGACGATCTGGGCCACGCGGTTTTGGCCGCCCAGGGGCAGCCAGTCGGAAGCCTGGATGGGCAGGCGCGATAGGATGGCGATGCCTTCCTTGGATGCTTCGAGGCCGGTTTTGGGGGTTAGGAAAACCTGGCTGAAGCCGGTTTGGTCGGCTAGATATTGGGCGGTGTTTTCGGGAAGCTTGATTTCTTGCAGGCAAACCACATCGGGGTTCAACTGGCGCAGCCCTTCGGCCACCCAAGGGCCGCGCTGCCGCCAGCGCGATAGGTCGGAAAGGAGGTTGAGAGTTAAGATAGAAACGGTGGACATGGGTTAAGTTTACCGCAAAATTCGACCCGCTGCCGGACTACTGGATGACAAAATCGGCGAGGTAGTTGGAATAGTGAGATGACAATGTCGGCGCGGCTGGTGGAAGGATGAGATGATAAAAAAGGGCGGGGCCATTGCCCCGCCCAATCTTTTTCTTATTGAGGTTATTTGCCGCGTTCGCCGCGTACGTAGGGAACGCCAAGCGCGGCGGGTGCGCCCATGCGTTTGCGCATCGCTTCACGCGAGCCGATTATCAGGACGATTACGGTGAAGGCGTAGGGAACCATCTGCAAGAAAAAGCCCAGGAAGGGGTTGTAGTAGAACGGGTTGGCTAAGCCAAATATCATCATGGGGCCTTGAATGTCTAGGATCAAGCGCCGCAGCGCTCCGAAGGCATACGAGCCAACCGCGGCGCGAATGGGGTCCCATTGGGCGAAGATCACCAGGGCGACCGCGATCCAGCCCTGGCCGGCGGTGGTCAGTTCGCTGAACCAGCCGGGAGAGATCGCCAGGCTGATCGTGGCTCCACCCACACCGGCCAGCATACCGCCCACGAACACATAAAAGTAGCGTAAGCGATAGATGTTGATCCCCAGGCTGTCAGCCGCGGCCGGGTTTTCGCCGATGGCGCGCAGGTGCAGCCCCGGGCGGGTGCGGTTAATGTACAGCCACACCAGCGGCACGAGCAGGTAGCCAATGTACACCATGATGCTGTGATTGGTGAACATCACCGGCCCTAAGATGGGAATTTGGCTGAGGCCCAGAATTGAAAACTTGGGCAGCAAGCTCACCGTGCCGGCTTTGCTGAGGCCCTCGCCCAGCACCAGGCTGATGCCCGAACCAAGGAAGGTGAGCGCCAGGCCGCTTACCACCTGGTCGGCCTGGAGTTGGATGACGATGAAGGCGTGAATTTGGCTGATTAGCCCCGCGGCCAGCATAGCCGCCAGCAATCCGAGCCACGGGCTGCCGGTTTTAATGGCGACGCTGAAGGCGCTCATCGCTCCGATGAGCATCATGCCTTCGACGCCCAGGTTCATGATGCCGGAACGCTCGGCGAACAGCTCACCGATGGTGGCAAACAGCAGGGCTGTGCCCGAGGCCACCCCAGCATTGAGGATGATCAGGATAAAGTCCATTATGCCTCCCGTGCAGTGCGTTCGATGCGAATGTTGTAGCGCATCATGAAATCGCTGGCGATGAGGCATACCAGGATAATGCCTTGAATCATCTTCGGCACACCCGATGGTTGAATCTCACGCCCGGCCAAAATGAGCGCTCCGAACAAGATCGAAACGATGATGATGGCGAAGGGGTTGAGTTTTGCCAACCAGGCCACGATGATGCCGGTGAAGCCATAGCCCGGCGAGATGGAGGATTGCAGGCGATGGACCACGCCGGTAATCTCGCTCATGCCAGCCAGGCCGGCCAGCGCCCCCGAAAGCATGAATACCAAAATGCTGTTGCGGGCGATATTGATGCCGGCGTAACTGGCGGCGCGGGGGTTATCGCCAATTAGGCGAATTTCGTAGCCCCAGCGGCTGCGATAGAGGATTAGCCATACCACCACCGAGGCGGCAACGCCGAAAAGCAGGCCAAGGTGGGTGGTGAGGCCGCGGAATGCGGGCACAGCGGCGCTGTAATCGGTGAGGCGCGGCAGCCAGGCGTTTTTGGTGAACATGGGCGACATTTGAAAGCCGCCTTCGCTCCATACTGCGTAAACGAAGAAGTTAATCAACGCCAGGGCAATGTAGTTTAACATCAGGGTGGTGATGATTTCGTTCACGTTGAGCTTGGCTTTGAGGTAGCCAGGGATGAGGCCCCAGAGCGCACCGCACAACATGCCGGCGATCATCATGACTGGAATTTGAATCCAGGGGGTGGTTTCGGGGGGCAGCAGGGGGGTTAGCACCACGGCGCTGGCCCCAAAGGCGCCTAAGAGGAACTGGCCTTCGGCCCCGATGTTCCACAGCTTCATGCGGAAGGCCACCGTGCAGGCCAGACCGATGAGGAGAAGGGGCGTGGCTTTAACGATTGTATCGGAAAACACGCCGATATCGCCGAAAGAGGCCTTGGCGATGTGGACGTAAGATTTGATCGGGTCGCCGCCGGCAAATTGGATGACGATGCCGCCCAAAATCAGCGCAACCACCACCGCCACCAGAGACACAAAGAAAGGATACCAGGCGGGCGGTTCTTGCAGGCGTGGTTCCAGGCGGATGCGGAATGGAAAGGTGCTGCGGCCAGGGGCCGCCGGTTGGTTGGTGAGGTCGGTCATTAGGACACGCCTTCTTGGGATTGAATTTGATCCAACGTGACGCCGGTCATCATCATGCCAATTTTGTTAATGTCGTCGTCGGTAGTTTCGCCCATGATCTTGCCTTCATAGATGACAATGGTGCGATCCGACAGGGAGACCAGCTCTTCCAGCTCTTCGGAGATGAGCAAGATTGCGGCTCCGGCGTCGCGCTGGGCTTTTAGTAAGCGATGTACGCCTTCGATAGCGCCGACATCCAACCCGCGCGTAGGTTGGACGGCGACAATCAGGCTTGGCTGACCAGAGAACTCGCGCGCCAGGATAACGCGCTGCAAGTTGCCGCCGGAGAGCAAACGCACAGGCGTCTCTACGGTTGGGACGATGATGTCGTAAGCTTCTTTAAGTTCTTTAGCAAACTTTGTAGCGGTATTCATATCCAACAGCCAGCCATGGGCAATGGGCTGGGTGCGGTATTTTTTCATAATCACGTTGTCGGTTACGCTCAAGTTGGGCGATGAACCAACGGTGTTACGGTCTTCGGGAACATAGGCCATCCCACCCTTGATGCCCTTCATGGCGCCCTGGTTGCAAATTCTTTCACCGTTCAGTTCAATGCAACCATCCGTCACCTGGCGCAGGCCGGTAATCACCTGCGAAAGCTCGGTTTGGCCGTTGCCGGCCACGCCGGCCACGCCTAAAATCTCTCCGGAATGCACCTGGAAGCTAACGCCGCGCAAGGCGGGCAAGCCCTTGTCGCTTTCGGCAAACACATTGGCAACGTCTAGCACCACCGGGCCGATCTGGTGGGCTTCCTTTTCCAGGTGAAAGACCACTTCGCGACCAACCATGAGGCGGGCCAGGTCTTGGCGCGACATGCCTTTGATGGGTACGCCGGCGGCGGTGAGCTTACCTTTTTGCAAGACGGTGACCCGATCGGCGATGGCCATGACTTCTTGCAGCTTATGGCTAATAAAGATGATTGATTTACCCACGGCGGTCATGGAACGGAGGGTGTTAAACAGGCCGTCGATTTCGGAGGGGGCCAGCACAGCCGTAGGCTCGTCCATAATGAGCACTTGCGCCCCGCGGTAGAGCATCTTGAGCAGCTCGACCCGCTGCTGTTCGCCTACTGAGAGCTGCCAAACCTTGGCGCGTGGGTCTACCTTCAGGCCAAAAGTTTCCCCCAGTTCTTCAATCTTCTGATCGTAATATTTGAGGTTAAGGTTGAAGCGCGGTTCATCCAAGCCCAGTAAAATATTCTCGGTAACAGTTTGGGTAGGGACGAGCATGAAATGTTGATGGACCATACCAATGCCGGCGGCAATTGCATCGCCGGGTGAGGAGAAAACTTGGGGGACGCCGTTAACCCGAACGACGCCGGCCTCTTGTTTGTACAGCCCTGCTAATACGTTCATTAGCGTACTTTTGCCCGCGCCGTTCTCGCCCAACAAGGCGTGAATTTCACCTTTTTGCAGAGAGAAATCCACGTGATCGTTAGCCAAGACGCCCGGAAAGCGTTTAACGATTTGGTGCATTTCTACGACACAGGGAACCGGTGGGGTTGTGGGGAGGTTTTCGGGCGATGTTTGCATAGCTACTCCTTGTTTAGCGGAGGTGCGGCTCAACCGCGGGAGCGGTTGAGCCGCCAACTTTCACAGGCTTAGCTTACGGCTTGGGCAGTTCTGCCGTAATGCCTTCAGCCCACCATAACATGCAGTATTTGCATTCCAGGCCTGGCGCTCCGGGGGGGAACTGATCCAGGTCGGCCTGTTCGAACTTTTCACCTGCAGGAATAATTTCCTTGCCGGTGTTGTCTTTGATGGGGCCGGAGAACACGTCGAAGCGAGTGAACTCGCCGGCCAACATCTTAGCCATGATATCGCGTACTTCGGCGATGACTTCTTCGGGGAGATCGGCCACGCCCTTGGTCAGTTCCTGGCCTTCCATGAAGCCGAGCAGACCCAGGCCGCCGCTATCGGCGTCAAAGTAATCCCAACCTACTTTGTAGGTTTTGGCGATGACTTCGTTGGTAATTTTGGTGTAGACAGGGCCCCAATTCCAGTAAGGTACGGTCAGGCAGCGTTCGACCTTGCAGGAGCCGGACCAGTCATAGGTGATGCCCCATTTGCCTTTTTCTTGGGCCACATCGGCCACGGCGGGGGTGTCAGCGCCGGTGAAAACCACCTGAGCGCCGGCGTCGAACAAGGAGGCCGCAGCTTCCTTTTCGATGATGGGATCGTGCCAGGTATTAATCCAGCGCACGTCCATGGTGCATTCGGGGCAGGTCTTGCGCATCCCCAAGGCGAAGGCATTGCCGAGACGGGTTTCTTCGGGGATGGGGAAGGTAGCCATATAACCGAGCTTGGGGTTGCCGTCGGCTTTGGCGCGGGCGCCGGCCAACATGCCGGCCAGGAATTTCATGTTTTCCATGGCCCCGAACAAGTTGCCGAAGTTGGTTCCGTTCGACTTATAGCCGGAGACGTGGATGAAAGTGATGTCGGGGAAGTCGGCGGCCACTGTTTCCATGGGGTCCATAAAGCCGAAGGAGGTGCCATAGATCAGGTCGAAGCCCTTGCGGGCCAGGCTGCGGAACACCTGCTCGGAGTCGGCGCCTTCAGGCACGTTTTCGATGTAGGCGGTATGAACATTGGGCACGTTGGCCTGGACATATTCCATGCCTTCGGCATGAGCCTGCGAGTAGCCGCCATCATCATGGGGGCCAATCAGCACAAAGGCTACGTTAAACTTGCCGTCTTGAATATCGGGGATTTGGAAACTGCCGGTCTCGGCCGGGGCGGCTGCGGGAGCGCAAGCCGTGAAAACCATCGCCATGATGGTGAGCAGCGCCATTAAGCGCCACATCTTATTTGTTTGCATTCTTACTCCTCCGTAACTATGTAATGAATTTGACTTGGCTGGTAACGACCAACGGGCCAACGGATGGAAATAGATTGTGTGTACGCATCACCTCCTTCGGGGTGGATTTTAATGAGCCTGTGGCCTTCCTGGGGCAGCCCAGGCAAAAAACCAAGCGTAATGGATGCTTTTGGTTTTCGCGCCGCCATTCGATTTATGGCTGGTCAACCGCGCTCTCCCCCGCCTCGCTGTTTACGCCGGCCATCATCAAGCCAAGCTGTTCGATGGTGGCGTCGTCGCGGTCTACAATGCCCATGATGCGGCCATCGAAGATGACGGCGATGCGGTCAGACAGGTTCAGCACTTCGTCTAAGTCTTCGGAGATGAGCAGAATGGCGGTGCCTTCCTGCCGCTGAGCGATGAGGCGTTGATGGATGTACTCGGTGGAGCCAATATCCACGCCGCGGGTGGGTTGTGCGGCGATCAGCACACTGGGTTTACGGGAAAGCTCGCGAGCCATAATCATTTTTTGGACATTGCCACCCGAAAGATACCGCAGGGGGGTTTGCCGGGTGGGAGTTTTAATTTCAAAGTCTTGGATGAGCTTCTCGGTGTGGGCGGCAATTTTAGAGAAATTGAGGAATACGCCGTTTGCGAATGGGGGGCGGCCATGTTCTTCGATCATCATATTTTCTTCAACGCTTAGCTCTTTAACTGCGCCGTCGCTAAAGCGTTCTTCGGAAATATAGGCCAAACCTTGCTCGATTAACTCATCGGGGCGCAAACCACCAACCTGGCGGCGATCGATCAACACTTCGCCCTGGGTGAGTTTGCGCAGTCCGGCAATCGCTTCGGCCAGCTCACGCTGTCCGTTGCCGGAAACACCCGCCACGCCTAAAATTTCGCCGGCGCGCACCTCAAGGCTCACCCCTTTGAGCGCAGGACGGCCTTTGTCGCCGGTGACCCACACGTCTTGCACTTGCAAGCGAGGTGCGCCGCTTTGCACGGGTGGGTGGTCTACTCGCAGGAGCACTTCGCGCCCAACCATGAGGCGGGCGAGTTCCGGACGGGTGGTATCTTTGGTGGTTAGGGTTTTGACCACGCGCCCGCTGCGCAAGACGGTGACACGGTCGCTAAATGAAAGCACTTCGTGCAATTTATGGCTGATGAAGATGAGGGCATGGCCTTCGTCGGCCATGCGCCGCAGGGTGATAAAGAAATCGGTGACTTCTTGGGGGGTGAGGACGGCGGTGGGTTCATCCAAGATGAGGAGATCGGCGCCGCGGTAGAGGGCCTTGAGGATTTCCACTCGCTGCTGTTCGCCCACCGAAAGCTGCCAAACCATAGCTTGCGGATCGACTTGCAAGCCGTAGAGTTCAGAAAGCTGTTGGAGGCGGTGGGAAACCGCGTCCAGGTCTAGCAGCAGCCCGCGGCTAGACTTGAGGCCCAGGGCGACATTTGCAGCCACCGAAAGGGTGGGAACCAGCATGAAGTGTTGGTGGATCATGCCGAAACCCTGGGCGATTGAATCAGCCGGAGAGTGAATGCGCACCGGCTGCCCGTTGACCAGGATCTGCCCTTCATCGGGAGGGTAGAGGCCAAACAAAATTCGCATGAGGGTGGTTTTGCCGGCGCCGTTTTCGCCCAACAGGGCATGCACTTCGCCAGATTTCACCTGGAAGTTGATGTGATCGTTGGCAATGACCCCTGGAAAACGCTTAACAATATCGCACAGTTCGATGCTGGCGATACGTCGTTGACTGCGGGCGAGGGTGTTCATCTGATCGATCATAGCTGGGTTGATTTCCTGTTCAGTGACCTGGCTCAGGGGGGCGGGGGGTGGTTGTGATGCGCCGCCCTCCCGAGGCAGGAGCGATGCTGTTATAGGCAGCCGGCCCGGCCTTGCCAGGCCGGCTGCAGGCTGGTTATGCGGCTATGGAAGGGGTTTTATGCTTCCGTCGGCGATGCCGGCAACAGCCGCTTCGGCGGCGGCCTTTACTTCGGCGGGCAAGTTGAAGGCAGGGTTGTAGGACATTACCAGGCCCTTATTTGCCAGTGTGGCGGCGAAGGCCTTGCCGCCATAGACGCCCGAGTTTACCAGGCTCATGATCTCAAGGACCACGGGTTCCCAATTGTAGACCTGGCTGGCGACTACCACATCGGGAGCCAGCGAGGCCTGATCCGATTGGGTTCCAAACCAGGGGATGTTTTTCTCTTTGCACACGCCCACTGCGCCAACCACCATCTGGGCGGAACCGGTCATTGCGTCGGCTCCGGCGTTGATATGGGTATTAGCGGCTTCGGAGGCCAGGGCCACATCGGAGAAAGAGCCGATCCAGTTGGCATTAACGGTGGCGTTGGGGTTGGTGGCCATCACGCCGGCCTTAAAGCCATCCACATACAACTTGGCGTCGCCGGTTTCGATGGGGCCGACTACGCCGATGACGCCGCTCTTGGAGAGCATGGCGGCCATGACGCCGTTGACATAACCACCCTCTTCCGAGCGAGCTTCGTAGGCGAACACATTGGTGACGCCCTTATCGGTAAAGGTGTCTACCGTTGTGCCCCAGGCGAAGGAGGTCTTGGGGAAATCGGGAGCGATTTCAACGAGCGAAGACCCGTACTGGGAACCGTGGGCGAGAATTAAGTTGTAGCCCTGCGAGGCGTAGTCGCGAATGGCGGCGGCGGCGTCGTCTACCACGAACATGTTGTCGGTGTAAACGAAGTCGAACTTATCGGCGCCCATATCATTCTTGATTTTGGTGAGGGTGTCGTACATGCTTTGGCTGAAGGCGAGGTCATTGATCTTGCTGGGCATGACCACCGCCACGCGAAATTGACCGGCGGCTTCTGGCTGGGCGGGCTGAGCGGGCTGGGCCGGCTGAGCGGGAACTTCGGGCACGGCCACCTGCGGCTTGGGCGGTATGGCCGTGGGCGCAGGGGAGCAGGCTGCCAGGAGCAGCGCCAGAACGATCACAAAACTAAACAGGTTGAAGTACTTTTTCATCTTTCTCTCCTTGTCGATCTCGTAGGGGTTGGGCGGCTATCCTTCGCCGCGCTCAAAGATTTTGCTGAGCGCAGCCGGTGCGGTGACCTTACGGACGGCGAACACTAGCGCCAGGATAGTCAGAACGTAGGGCAGCATGGTTGCAAAGTCTGCTGGAATGGGAATGCCTAAAACCTGGACCCACAATTGTAAGGCATTTACGGTGCTGAACAGGAGCGAACCCAGCAGCACACCTTTGGGGGTCCAACCGCCAAAATATACCAGGGCGACAGCGATAAAGCCCATGCCCGAGGTGAGATTTTGCTGAAAAACATTCAACAGGGCAATTGAAAGCGAGGCCCCGGCGACGCCCGCTAAGACGCCGCCGATGATGCAGGTGGCGTAGCGCACCTGGTAGATGTTGACGCCCAGGGAATCGGCAGCTGCGGGGTTTTGCCCGGCGGCTTTAATCTTCAAGCCCCAGGTGGTCTTTTCTAAAATAAACCAGGCCAGGGGAACTAACAGGAAAGCGCCGTAGACAAGAATATTTTGGTTGAAGACGATTTCGCCGATGACGGGTATTTTTGAGAGGAAGGGAATGGGCAAAGGGGCGAAGCCGCTGACGGTTTCGACGGTTCCTAATGTTAGCTGAAAGAGCAGGTCGCTCATGCCGAGGCCAAAGAGGTAGAAGCCAATGCCGCTGATGCCCTGCTCGGCTTTTAGGGTGACGCTGACAAACCCCATTGCCAGGCCCATGGCGGCGCCGGTTAAGATGGCCGCGAGCAGGCCCAGCCAGGGGCTGCCGGTTTTGAAGGTGACATAGAAGCCGGAATAGGCTCCCATGAGCATCATGCCATCCATGCCGAGGTTGAGCACGCCGGAAAGCTGGCCGAATGTCTCGCCAATGGCGGCGTAGAGGTAGGGAGTGGCGAGGCGGATGCCGGAGGCGAGGATGCCAATGAGAACCGCACCGGTGAAGAGTTGGCTAATCATGGCTCGGTGGCTCCGGGGGCGTCGGCGGGGAGGGGGTGATAATCGTGGCTGGGTGGGGCGTCGGGTGGGACGCTGGGCGGTGGGGCTTGATCGGGCAATTGAAGGATCTCGCGCTTGCGGGCGATCTGCCGACGCCAAATTTCGGAGCCAACCACGAACACCACCAACAGGCCGTTGAGGGCGGTGATGAGAGCGGAGGGGACTTGCACCACGCGCTGCATTTTATTGGCGCCCACGATGAGCGCTCCAAAGATGAATGAGGCCGGGATGGTTCCGATGGGGTGAAGCTGCCCAAACAAGGCGGCGACAATGCCATTGAAACCGGCGCTTCCGGTGAAACCGGTGGCCGAGCCATCGGTGAACATGCGGTGGTTGACGCCCAAGACCTGGATTGCCCCGCCCAGGCCGGCTAAGGCTCCGGAAAGCACCAGGGCTAACATGGCGTAGCGTTCTACCCGAATGCCGGCGCGGCGGGCGGCCTTGGGGCTAAAGCCCACGGTGCGGATACGGTAGCCGATGGTGGTGCGCCACAACAGCACCCACACGAGGAAAGCCACGACCACGGCCAGCAGCACGCCCAGGTGTAAGCGGGTGGGGGCTAAGCGCGGCAGGTCGGCGGCAATGGTAAAGCGTGCGGTTTGGGGGATGAAGGAGCCTTGCTCGATCTGCATGGGGTCCATAAGCGGCCCGCGCAGCAGGTAGGTCATGCCCTGGACGGCGATGGCGTTCATCATGATGGTGGTGAGGATTTCGTTGACGTTAAGATAGGCTTTGAGCGCGCCGGGGACTGCTCCCCAAAGCCCTCCGGCAATGAAACCCAACACTAAACACAGGGGGATGAGCGCCCAGGCGGGCCAGGTGGGCAGGAACAAGGCAGCGATGGTGGCGGCCAGCGCCCCAGCTACCAGCTGGCCTTCGCCGCCGATGTTGATGACGCCGCCGCGGAAGGCGATGCAAATGCCCACGCCCACCAAGAGCAGGGGGGTGGCTTTTACTACCGTATCGGCGAGGGAGTTGGCGCTGCCAAAAGCGCCATCGATCATGGCTCCGTAGGCCGTGAAGGGATTCACGCCCAGGAAGATCAAGATTACTGCGCCCACGGCCAGGGCGGCCAGCGCCGCCAATACAGGGGTGAGCATTTGCAGCCAATAGAGCAGGGTAAGTTGGGCAGGCCGATTATGCGGTGTTTTTGATTGAGCCATTGATACACTATTTGATGTGCGTTAATTTATACCCAGGCGATCCTTGAATAATACCATTATAGCGGTAAAACCAAAGGAGGACAAATATCATTTGTCCTCCTTTGGGGATGATTAATCTTGTACGATCCAGGTTCCGGTTTCGCCGCGCATTGCTCGACCGATATTCTCTGGGTTGGTGATGAGGGCTTGCTTGCCGCCATTCTCCATATACCAAATAATGGCCTGGATTTTGGGGGCCATGGAGCCTTTGGCAAAATGCACGCCTTCGGCCAGGTACTGCCTGGCTTCGGAGAGGGTCATGCGGTCGAGCCACTTTTGATCGGGCTTACCGAAGTTGATGGCTACCTTTTCGACCGCCGTGGAGATGAGGAACAGGTCGGCGTTGATCTTTTGGGCCAGGAGGCTGCTGGCGTAGTCTTTATCGATGACGGCGGCGATGCCCTTGAGGTTGCCGTTGGGTTCTTCGATGACGGGGATGCCGCCGCCGCCCACGGTGATGACGATGATGCCGTTAGCGAGGAGCGTCTTTACCGTTTCCAGTTCGACAATTTCGGATGGAATGGGCGAAGCCACCACCCGCCGCCAACCCCGTCCGGCGTCTTCAACCACAGACCAACCTAAATCGTTGGCGCGGCGCTGCGCTTCAGCTTCATCCATAAATGAGCCGATGGGCTTGCTGGGCGACTGAAAGGCCTTGTCGTTGCGGTCTACCAGGGTTTGGGTGATGATGGTGGCGACGTTCTTGGCGATGCCGCGGTGGTGCAGCTCGTTTTGGAGGGTTTGCTGCAGGGAGTAGCCGATGGCGCCCTGGCTATCGGCGCCGCATACGTCGAGGGGCACTTCGTGCATGCCTTCGGCCTTAGCGGCGATTTCGCTTCGGCGCAAAATGAAGCCCACCTGCGGGCCGTTGCCGTGCCCTACGGCCACATCCCAGCCGGCTTCGATCATGTCGGCAATGTGCATGGTGGTAGAACGGGCGGCTTCGTACTGGTCTTCGACCGATTTATGTTTTTCGTCTTTGATAAGCGAGTTGCCGCCGATGGCGATGACTGCTACTTTCTTGTTTGCCATAATGATTCCTCTTGATGGGGGTGCAGGTAAGGGCTTAGCTGCGCATGGTGAGGGCCATAACGGCCTTCTGAGCGTGCATGCGATTTTCGGCTTCGTCGTATACTACCGAGTGGGGGCCGTCCATTACGCCGTCGGTCACTTCAATGTTGCGGTCGGCGGGGAGGGGGTGCATGTAGATGGCGTCGGGCTTTGCCAGCGACATCTTGCGTTCGTCGGTAATCCAATGGGAATATTTCTTGATGATCTTGGCGCCTTCTTCGGCGTCGGGGGTGTGAACCATTGCCCCCCAAGACTTGGCGTAAACGATGTCGGCGTCTTTGAAGGCGGCTTCCATGTCATCGGTGACTTCAAAACCGGCCCCGAATTTGCGAGCCTGTTCTTGGGCCTGTTCCATAATTTGGGGCATAAGCTTGAACTCTGGCGGGTGGGCGAGGACAACATCGAGGCCAAAGCGGGGCATTTGCAGGACGAGAGACTGGGGCACAGACATGGGCTTCTGGTAGGAAGCGGCATAGGCCCAGGAAACCACCATTTTCTTGCGGCGGAGGTCGCGGCCTTTTTTCTCGATGATGGTCATCAGGTCGGCCAGGCACTGGAACGGGTGGTAGATATCGCACTGCATGTTGAGCACCGGGACGCGCGAGGCCTGGGCGACGGCGTTGAGGTAGCCGTTGCCAATGCCCCAATCGACATGGCGGATGGCGATGCCATCGAAATAGCGACCGAAGATCTCGCCGATTTCTTTGGGGGTATCGCCGTGGGAAATTTGGGTGGATTTGCTTTCGATGAAAGCGCCATGGCCGCCAAGCTGGGCCATGCCGGCTTCGAAGGAGCCGCGGGTGCGGGTGCTGCTGAAGAAGAACAGCATTGCCAGCACCTTGTCGCGCAGGTAAGCGTGGGGTTCGCCGAGGGCGCGCTTGCGCTTGAGGTCGAAGGCCACGTCGAGGACGGTTTCAACTTCTTCACGAGAGAAGTCGAGGTCGCCAATTAGATCACGGTTACGAAGGTCGGTTTGCATTGTTTATATCTCCAAATTTGCCGCGCCGCGCCGGCGGCGCGGCAAAGAAAAGGGTGATTATTCCATCTTGCCCATAACGAGAGCAAGTAGGGCCATGCGCATGACAACGCCGTTGAAGGCTTCTTGCCAATAGCGAGACCAGCGGGTGATGTCTACATCGGCGGGGATTTCGTCCATACGCGGGAGGGAGTGGAGCAGGATGGCGTCGGACTTGGCCTTGGTGGACAGGAGTTCGCGGGTGATGCGGTAGTTGGCGGGGGTGAGGCCTTCGTCGCCCTTGCGCTCATCGCGGCTCTTGGTGTAATCGGGCTGGACAACCGGCTCGACGAGGATCACGTCGGCGTCGCCAATGCACTGTTCAACGTGTTCGGCGAATTTGAAGTTGAGGTTGTAGTTGGCGAAGTCGTCTTGCATTTCCTTCTGGAAGCCGAAATCGGGCGGATGAACGAAGGTAACGGGGCAATCGAACTGGCTGAGGGCATAGGCCAGGGAGTGCATGGTGCGCATGCGCATATCGCCTACGGCGACCCATTTGAGGCCATCGAGGCGGCCTTTTTCTTTCCACACGGTGTAGAGGTCGGTGAGGATTTGGGTGGGGTGTTCGCCCCAGCCGTCGCCGCCGTTAATGATGGGCACGGAGGACCATTTGGCGGCTTCGTGGGGAGCGCCGATCTGGAAGTGGCGCATGACGATGACATCGCCGTAGAATTCGAGCATTTTGACGGTATCTTTGATGGATTCCTGGTAGAAATCGCCGGCGCGGGTCATCTTGGCATCGGAGAAGCCGGTGACAGCGCCGCCGAGGCGGTGCATGGCGGCTTCGTGGGCCAGGCGGGTGCGGGTGGAAGGCTGGTAGAAAGCGGTGACCATGGTCTTTTCGGCCAGCATGGTGCTGTTGCGGCGGGAGCGGGCGATGGGTTCAAGCTGAGCGGCCACGTCGAGGACGTGGAAGAACTCGTTACGCTCAAAGTCCTTTAGGGAAAGAATATCACGACCAGAAAAACTACGCATTTTGGTAAATCTCCTTTTTGAACACTAGATTGATTAAGTTATCGTGCAAGGCTGCGATGGGCCGGCCGGCGCTTCTGGTTGGAGAAGCGAGCGCGGCGGGTTCCCGAAGCGTTTCACGCAACAGGTGGATGGTTGATGCGCCGGATGACATGAAAGCGGAAGAAACCCGGCAAGAAGAAACTTTGGGAATGATCGACAATGTGACCGTCTTCGGTGTAGAGGTCGGCCACAAAGTTGAGCAGAACGTCGCCGCGTTGAATTTCGAGGGCCCGGGCGACGGGGGGTTGGGCAGGGACGGCGTTGATTTCGGTGCGGGTGGTGGTGAGGGCCGGCTTGCAGTTCTGGAGCAATAAATCTAACACGGAACCGGTGAAGCCGTTGTTTAGATCTTCGGGGGAGAGCACGTGGGATGGGAGGGTATCGATTAGATAGGCGACGGTGTGGCCTTCGGCAAAGATGACGCGGGTAATATCGACCACTTCCTGGTTAGGGGTATTTTGTAAGGAGAAGAGGGCAACTTCGTGCGGGGTGGCTGGGCGGCGGTCTACATCCAGCGCCCCAAAGGTGACCTCCAGGCCATAGCGGGCGGCCATGC
Organism: uncultured Anaerolinea sp.; assembly: GCA_964531975.1. Classification (GTDB taxonomy): domain Bacteria; phylum Chloroflexota; class Anaerolineae; order Anaerolineales; family UBA4823; genus RBG-16-57-11. The sequence continues at coordinate 14,988 of CAZHFU010000051.1, forward strand.
TGCCGATGCTCTCTAATACTTCCAGGCCGCTTTCCAGCACCTGGGTGGGGTGGTTGACATATGTTCCGGAGCCTTGCTTGCGGCGAATGACGCCCTGGGTTTCATAGGTGCGCATGGCTTCGCGCAAGGTGGCCCGGGAGACGTTTAGCTGCTCGGCTAACAGGGGTTCGGACGGCAGGCGGTGGCCTGGCGGGGTGTCGGCGATGACCCGTCCGAGTTGATCGTGTAACCTTTGCGCCACAGTTTGGTTAGTCATACTTTTTTTAGGGTGCGCCTTTGCTTTCTAGGATTCTAAGACGGGAACGAAATCGAATTTTACGACATCGACCAGGCCGAGGTCTGAAATGCGCAGTTCTGGAATGACGACTAAGGCCAAGAGGCTGAGCTGCATGTTGGGGTTTTGGATGAGGCAGCCGCATTGGCGGAAACCTTCAAGGACGCTTTCGGCTTGTTCGGCCACGTGGGGGGCGGGTTGGTTGGACATGAGGCCGGCGATGGGGAGAGCGACCTGCCCAATGACCTGAAGGTCTTTGACGACCACCTGCCCGCCGCCAATGTGGGCCAAATGGTTAGCGGCGGCGGCCATGTTGGTTTCGTCGGAGCCGATGACGAGCATATGGTGGCTATCGTGGGCGACGGTGGAGGCGATGGCGCAGCCCTGGCGCAAGCCAAAGCCATGCACCAGGCCCACCTGCACTCGCCCGCTGGCGGCGTGGCGTTCTACTAAGGCGATCTTTGCCAGGTCGCGAGGAACATCGGGGGAGATGTGGCGGTTATGAGCGGTGACAGGGAACTGCATGTGGCGGGTGGGGGCCTGGTTTTCGATGACGCCGATGACATTGGCGGTGAAGGGGCCGTCGTGCGGGGCGGGGAGGCGAAAATCGTCGGCGGTGAGGGGGCGGGGAAGGTGGATCGATTGGGTGGCCCAGGAGGGGTAAGGATAAGCGGGCAGGTCGATCAACCAGTCTCCATTTTCGACGATGGGCCGGCCGCGGGCGATCACAAGGCGGGGGTTAAAGGCGGTGAGGTCGTCTACCAGGAGGATATCGGCGAAGCGGCCGGGGGCGATTTGCCCAATGTCGCGGGCCAGGCCGAAGTGTTCGGCGGCGTTGAGGGTGGTCATTTGAATGGCGGTGATGGGGGGGACGCCGTGAGAGATGGCCTGGCGGAGGGCGCGGTCAACGTGGCCTTCGCAGACGAGGGTTTCGGAATGCGAGTCGTCGGTGCAGAGGATGAAGTTGCGCGGGTCGAGCTTGAGTTCGGTGATGGCGCGAACGCCTTCGGCCACGTCTTTCCAGCCGGAGCCGAAGCGGAGCATGGCCTTCATGCCCTGGCGGACGCGAGCGGCGGCGTCTTCCATGCGAGTGCCTTCGTGGTCGTCTTGGGCGCCGCCGGCGACATAGCCGTGGAAGGGTAGCCCCAGGTCGGGCGAGGCGTAGTGCCCGCCGATGACTTTGTTGGCGGCGCGGGCGGCGGCCATTTCGGCGTGCATTTTTTCGTCGCCCATGAAGACGCCGGGGAAGTTCATCACTTCGCCGAGGCCGATGATGCCGGGCCAGGTCATGGCTTCGGCGACATCATCGGGGCCGAGGGTTGCGCCGGGGGTTTCGAGGCCGGGGGCGGAGGGCACGCAGGAGGGCATTTGCACCCACACCTGCACCGGCTGGGCGGCGGCTTCGTCTACCATGAGGCGCACGCCCCGCATTCCGAACACGTTGGCGATTTCGTGGGGATCGACCATCATGGTGGTGGTTCCGTGGGGAACGACGGCGCGGACAAATTCGGTGACGGTGAGCATGCCGGATTCGACGTGCATGTGGGCGTCGATGAGGCCGGGGACGAGGTAGCTATCGCGGGCGTCGATGACGTGGGTGTCGGGGCCGATGGTGTGAGAGGCGTCGGGGCCGACGTAGGCGATGCGTTCGCCGGCGATGGCGATATCGGTGTGGGGGAGGATTTCGCCCGACTGGACGCACACCCAGCGCCCGCTGCGAATGACGAGGGTGGCCGGGGTGCGGCCCATGGCAACATCGACGAGCTGACGGGTGATGGCGGCGGAAGGTTGGGACATAATCGCTCCTATACAGCACTCCGGATGGGGAGCAGGCAAAGCACGGGCGCTAAATTTCAAAATTTGGCACGGGTTTAGTTGTCTGACAGGTTAAGTGTATCAGACAAGGGCGTAGATGTCAATTGTCTGACAAATGAAAAAACAGGCTCCGATGGGAATGGCAAATGGTCAAAGGGGCAAAGAATCACAGGATAAATTGGCGGATCTGTGCGCCGGGGGGGGTGTGCATCCTTTACATTCTTGCATCCTTGAGGGGGAAGAGACCTGGCAATGGGGGCGGCCGGGGTTAGCTGAAGAACGTGGGCGGAGGTGGGAGAGGCAAAATCTTTAGGGGATTTTTACGCGATAATAGAACAAATTTTCTATATAATTTTGGGTATGTTTCCACATAAAAAAACATCCCCCCAAAAAGCCAGAGAAGCCGCGCAGAGAGACTGCGGCCAGCAGCGGCAAGCTATTTGCTGTTAACCAAAGAAGAGCGTGAGCTATTCACGCGTCGGGCGCTGTTCAAGAGTTTAGGCCTCGACGGCCACCGCGGCGGGCGCGGCGACAGGCAGGCCGGTGATAAGCCGGCTGGTGA
>CAZHFU010000052.1:0-17229 GCA_964531975.1 uncultured Anaerolinea sp.
CCCTCCACTAAATTATTGGCGGGAGTTGTCTCACTATTATAGTCACAGAGGGCCCTTCTCTCCCCGTTTCGGGGAGAGAAGGGGCCGGGGGACGAGAGAGGTCCCCTCAACCATGCAAGGTTGCAAAGAATGCATATAAGCAAACCATTTTCCCCCACCCCCTTGCCCCTTTGCCCCTTTGGATTCTTTGCAACCTTTGACACCTAGCGCCGCACGATGGGCAGCATAACCGCATGCGGCCACTGCCACGGCGGCGGAATGGGCGCCCCCACATGCTGGCGGAAGTTCGCTGCCGTGGCGGCGCTTTCGTTTAACAGGCGGTGATTGTCAGCGTCGCATGCATATTGCGAAGTGCTATTGGTGGGGCAATTGCTGCGCGTGCCGCCCGCCACACCCATCACCGCCCCGCCATAGCGCACCTGGGGGTTCGACCAAAACGGCAGCCGGGTGCAGGTATAACCCTTGGCATTGCATTGGGAATCATACGCCATAATCGTGCGCCACCGCCCCGCCAGAGAAACATACCCATGCGCGTAGGTCGTGGGGCTGCCGGCGTTATCCACATAGTAATCGTGGCGCGCCCCCATGTTATGGCCCATCTCATGCGCCAGACTGTAATAACCCGTAGCGCACACCCGCGCCACCATCGAATAAGCATACGGAGCAAAGGCGCTGCTAATGCTCGCCATATGATACGAGATGCCGCAGTATTGGCTCACTTCTTCAATCACGCTCACCAGGTCGGCCCCATACTGGTTGCGCAACCCCGGCAGTTCATCCATGTAGCCATCAGAGGGGTTAACCGCGCGATCCAGATCGGTTCCCATATCGCCCGATTGGGTATAGGGCGTTTCCACCGCCTTGACCAGGTTAATCCGTTGGCTCATACCGCTGTTAAGGTAAGACTGGTTAGTCTCCGCCACGGCTAACGTGATCAGGTTCGCCATGGCGGTAGCGCCGCCGGCGGCGCTGCGCGCTGCCGGGGTGTAGGCCACCAGCACATCAATGGAGCCGGCGCTATCGCTGAGCGATTGGGGTGCGTCGGGCGTCAGGGCGGCGTCCAGCGCCGTGGAAAGATCGATTTCGATGGGCGGCAGCTCTTCCGGGAAAACCGATTGATCGACTTCAGCGATACGATACAAAGGCCCGCCCATAAAGCGTGCCTGGGTTTGGCCGCCGGGCATGCTCACATCCATGGCGATCTGCCCCTGGCTTAGCACCAGGAACATGCGTCCCCACGGTTCGCCCTCAATCGTCGCACTCCACAGCGTGGCGTCATCTTGAGCTTCGATATGTTCGATTACGGCGATAAGCTGCACATCCTCGAACAGGTTCAGCGATAAGCGCGCCCCCGGTTGAGCGGCTTCCAGCGCAGCCGCGTTCACCTCCACCAGGCGAGCGCGCCCTTCCCCCAACTCGGCGGGCAGTTTCGGGGCCAGGCGCATAGTCGCCGGCGACGGCTCGCTAAACAGCGCCGGCAGGGCGCCACCCGCCCCTTCCACGGGTGCTAAAGGAGCAGCCGAGGCTGCCCCGGTCAATGCGCTAAACAATAAAATAACCGTCATCAGCACAGTAAGGCGTGACATTTTTATATTCATTTTAACTCCGGTAAAATTTTGCAGCATGTTTGCCAGGCAACTTTACTGCATGAACAGCAAAAAGGCCAGTGATACCGGCGGGTTTTAAGTGAAATACAAGCGTTATGCGCGCTCGCTTAATAATTGGTGTTTTAGGGCGTCGGTCAGCCAATCTTGATATTGCAAGGCGGACCAGCCCGAGCGCTGCACGAGTTCTTCATACAGTTCTGCCTGGCATAAGGCGCGTACAACTGCCGCAGCCGTAGGCAGATCCAGTTCCGGGCGCAGATGGGCGACCAGCCTGGCAGTAAAGCCGTCGAGCGCCTGTTTGCGCCCCGCCAACGCCTCCGCCAACTCCGCCGCCGCTTCTTGATCGGCGCCCGCCGCGCTGCGGTAGATAGCGATCACTTCCAAACCGGTCTCCCATTGCAAGCGAGTGACCTGCGCTAAACCGGCCAGCAGCGCTTCTGCTGTCGCACCCCCATGATCGGCGCTCATAAATTCGCGCACGCGGCTGTCGGTGTGCCAGCTTTGCCGTATAGCCCGTAACACCCCACGCTTTGAGCGGAACACCGCGTAAACGGTGCTGCCCGCCACCCCCGCCGCCTCAGCAATGGTTTCAATCGTGGTGTGAGCATAGCCTTTTTCCAGGAATAGTTTTTTCGCCGCATCCACGATCAATATCTGAGTCATCTGTGCCTGTCGTTGGCGTAAACCGATCTTCTTGTTGGGCATAAATATTAATCCACCGTTCATTTGTTTTTCTACTAGCTGTAGTATAACTATATTCAATATAGTTATACTACATTTTACTACTTAGAGGTGAGCATGTCAACCGATAGAGTATTTTCCACAGTGGTAATCGGCGCCGGGCAGGCTGGGCTGGCAGCCGGCTATTACCTGGCACAGCGCCAGGATCATTTCATCATTCTGGATGGATATGAGCACGTAGGCGACGCCTGGCGTAACCGCTGGGACTCACTGACCTTATTTACCCCAGCCAAGTTTGACGCTTTACCAGGTTGCTCCTTCCCCGCTCCGCCGGACGCTTTCCCCACCAAAGACGCCGCCGCCGATTATCTGGCCGCTTACGCTCAAAATTATGGTTTGCCTGTGCGCACCGGCGTGTGGGTCGATAGGTTGGAAACCGCCGACCAGGACGGCTATCACATCTATGCCGGTGGGCAGCGTTTTCAAGCCAGGCGGGTGATTGTAGCCACCGGAGCTTATCAATCCCCGTATACCCCTGCTTTTGCCGGCGATCTGCATGCCGGTATCGTGCAGCTGCATTCGCATTCCTACCGCAACCCCACCGAACTCCCCCAAGGACGAGTGTTGGTGGTGGGAGCAGGCAATTCGGGGGTCGAAATTGCCATCGAGCTGGCGAAAACCGGGCGACAGGTGTGGCTGTCGGGGCGCGATGTCGGCCGCATCCCTGCCGATAAGCTCGGAAGATATTTCGATGGGCGGCCTTACTGGTGGTTCATTAGCACAATCCTCAGCGTTCGCACACCGATAGGTCGCAAAATGAAGACTTCCATTACCCGACACGGTAATCCGCTGATTCACTTAAATCGAAAGGATGCCCTCCAGGCCGGCGTCCAGCTCATCGGTCGGATGGCGGGTGTAACCAACGGGCAGCCCGTTGTAGATGGCGAGCGTCTCGATGTGCAGGCAGTGGTATGGGCCACAGGTTATCGCCCCGATTTTTCCTGGATCCACCTGCCTATTTTTGACGATTTTGGATTACCCCATCACGTGCGCGGTGGGGTTGCGCTGGCGCCCGGTTTATCCTTCGTCGGCTTGCACTTCCAAACTGCACTCCCTTCTGCTTTATTGGGCGGCGTAGGGAAAGACGCCCAGTACATCGTGCAGCGCATGGCAGCCATCTAATTAGACTTCCGAAGTCTTCCAGACTTCGGAAGTCTGCCCCTCCCCGCCCCGCTACTTGCGTTCCACCGTGACCCACATCTGGCGGCCATCGGTAGCCAGATCAATCCAGCCGTTATGATCGGTGCGCAAGAGGTTGTAGCCTTCCAACGCCTCCAACACAACCGGTTCGGGCCGAAAAAGGCTGTCGCCCGGCGAAACACTAAGTAAGACCGCCTGCGGTTGCCAATAGGCCAACCACTGCGGCGGCGCCAGGGGAGCGTAGCCGCTCTCGGCCAAGAGCAGCGCGCTAATATCGGGGAGCGGGCCATCCTGCGGCAGCGCAGCCAGGGTGTCGAAATCCAGGCCCAAGGGCAGCAGGGCGCGGAAGCGGTCGCACTCCAGCCACAGCACCGCTCCCCGGCGGGTGAGAACCAGGAACTCCAATCTCGCCCCGCCGCCCAAGTCGAACGATTGACCGGGTTGGGCGGTGGTTTGCGGAACCCCGGCTTCATCCAGACGGCGGTGCAGCAAGCGGGCGCTGTACGAGGCCAGTGGTGGGGCCGCCCAAATGGTTTGCGATGGGGCATAGCGCGCCAGGGTTTCGGGCAAAGCGGCCAGGCTGTCATCGCTGCTGGTGGCGATCACCCAGGCATCGAACCCCTGAGCAACCGGCGGCAGACGGCGGCCGAGCGCGTCGGCCAGGGCGCTGGGGCTTGGTCCGCCATCGATCAAGATATGGCGGCCTTGCGCCGTGGTGATCAGCAGCGCCTGCCCAGAGCGTCCATTGGCGCTCACATCCAGCACTGTCAGGTGCAGGCGGCCATCGGGGGCGGTGAAAACGCTTTTCCAGACCACCACCGCCGCCAGGCTTAGCCCCCACGCCCCTATCATCCCCCAACGCGCCACCGCTTGAGGCTGAATATGCCGCCTGAGCAGCGGGGCGTAAGCGGTGGCGGCGGCCAGCGCCAGGTAGTAGCTCAGCAGCAGCCACGTGGCGATCGGCGGTAACACCATCGACGACAGCGGCAGGGCGGCGAACCACTCAATCACCCGAATGGTGTAAGCCAGGAAAGGCCACACCGCCCAGGCGGCCAGCTGCCCGCCCCACGGCCAAACAATGCCCAGCAGCGCCGCCAGACCGCCAAACAGCATCACCGGCGCCTGGGCGGGCAGCACCAGCGGGTTCACCAACAGGGATGATAGCGACAGGCGTTGGAAACGATACAGCATTAACGGCAAGGTGGTCACTTGGGCCGCCATGGTAATCAGCACAAATTCGCTCACCGGCGCGGCCAGGCGATCCGCCCAGGCCGCCCCAAAGCGCCCCGTGGCCCAGGCGGTGAAGCGGGCTTGCAAGGGGGTGGCATACAGGATCAAGCCCATCGTGGCGGCAAAGGAAAGCTGGAAGCTCAAATCCCACAGCACCCAGGGGTCGTAAACCGCCATCACGCCGGCCGTCACCACCAGGCTGTTCACCCCCACTTGTCGCCGTCCGATCTGCGCGCCGAACACCCCAATAACACCCATCACCGCCGCCCGCACCACCCCGGCGCCGGCCCCCGCCAGGGCGGCGTAGACGGCAATCCCCACGAAGGCCGCCGCCATCCCCCGCCAGCGCCCCAGCAGCCGCCCGAACAAGGCGGTCAGCAGCGCCGCCACGATGGCGAAGTTATACCCGCTGATGGCGATAATATGCGATGTGCCCGTATCTTGAAAGGCGCGCTGCACCGCCTGCGGGATGCGGCTTTCCACCCCCAGGAGAATCCCCGATAGCAGTGAGGCTTCGGGGTCGGGCAACAGCCGGGTTAACGCCTGGCGCGCCTGGCTGCGAAGGGCGAAGATGGCGGCGTACAGCGAAAAGCCGTGCTGGCGGCCAATCACCACGGCGCAGGCTTCATCGCCGCGCCCTCCGCACGAAAACAGCAGGCTGATGCCCTGTTTATGCAGGTAATCCTGGTAGTCGAAGCTTTCGCCGGCGGTGGGGCTTTGCAGATAGCCGGTCAGGCGCAAGCGGTCGCCATAGCGCCAATCGCCGCTGTGGGGGAGGCGCGCCAGCACGTCGCCGCTCACCGCGGTAAAGCCCAGCTCGCCGGTGGGGTGCAGGCGTTCTACCCGCAGGCGCGCATTCGTATACCCATCGCGCCCCTCCGGGTCGTCGCTAACCCAACCTTCCACCACATAGCGGGTCTCTTCGGAGGCGTAATAGCCCACCTGGGCGGTAGAAAGGCGCGGCGTGGCCGCCTGCACCCGCGCCAGCCCCAAGAAAAGAGCGATCAAAAGGAGGATGAAAGGCAGCCGCAGGGGTGGAAAAATGCTGAGCAGTTCTCGGCCCAGCGGCTGCCAGCGCGCCATCCTGCGCCCCCAAGCCGAGCCGATCAGCCGCGGCAGCGCCACACCAAGCCGTAGTCTGCCACGCTGCCAACGCTGCTGCGCCAGACCAAAGCGGGCGCTGCCGCGCAGCCAACGGCACAGCACAGCCAGCACAGCCAGAGCCGCCGCCATGGCTGCGCTTGCCGCCCACCAGCCGCCCCAGGCTGCGCCCAGTAATACGCCCAATGTATAGGCCAGGGATAGCCACAATAAAGGCACGGCGTCATTATAGCACCGAGAGGAAAAAGAATAGTCTCCCATTATCCCCGATTCACGTTAAAATAGATCATCATCCCTGGAGGTTGACATGGCGCGTATTCTGCTCGTTGACGACGAACAATTGATTATCGACTCGCTCTCTTACAGCCTCAAACGTGAGGGGTTTGAAGTCGAAGCTGTAGGCGACGGTCTTTCCGCCATCAAGGCTGTGGAAGAATTTAAGCCCGATCTGGTAGTCCTCGATTTGATGCTGCCAGACATCAGCGGGTTTGAAGTGTGCCGCCGCCTGCGCACATTTACCACCATCCCGGTGATTATGCTCACCGCCCGCGGTGAAGAGATCGACCGGGTGCTGGGGCTGGAGGTGGGAGCCGATGACTACCTGGCGAAACCCTTCTCATTTCGCGAGCTGCAAGCCCGCATCCATGCCATGCTGCGGCGCGTCCAGTTAGATCGGCAGTCGCCCACCCCGCAGATGGTCAACCTGGGCCAGGTGAGCCTCGACCCCGTGGCGCGGCGCGTGTTCAAGGGCGATGACGAGGTGCAGCTTTCGGCCCGCGAATTTGATTTGCTGGCGATCTTGATTAAGAACGCCGGCCGGGCAATGAGCCGCGATGAGTTAATCAAGCTGGTGTGGGGCGATGATTGGGTGGGCGACCCGCGCACCCTCGATGTGCATGTCCGCTGGCTGCGTTTAAAAATCGAGGACGACCCGGCTGTTCCGGTCTACATTCAAACAGTGCGCGGTTTTGGCTACCGCTTCGCCGGACAGGAAGAGTTAGCCTAACCGAATGAAAATTTCGCGCACGTTGAATTCACGCCTGGTGCTTTCGCACCTGGCGGTGGCGTTGGTCAGCATCATCGCCATGGGCGTGTTCGCAGGGCGCAACATTTTCCAGGCTGCCACTGCCGAAACCGAACATAATTTGCAAGGGCTGGCCTTTGCCGCGGGCAGCGCCCTCGAGCTTCCCATCCAAGAGGTGAGCGAAGGGAAGCTGCAAGTTTCTTACTTGGGCGAGATGCTTGAGCGCTTGTTTGCTGATACGCCGGAAATCCAGTTCACCCTCTATCAGCAAGACGGCTTCCCCGTGGCAGATCGCAGCGGAGTTCTACCGCCGCGCGCCAACCAGTTCAACGCTCCCGAAGTGCTGCAAGCCCTGGAAAGCCCCCTGAGCCGCGCCACCGCCATCCGCGCCGATTCGGACGGCGTTCAGCGCATGTATGTGGCCGCCCTGATCCAGCGCGAAATCGAAGTCACCGGCATCTTGCGCCTCAGCATCCCCCTGGCCCCCACGCAAGAGGCGGCCTGGCGCTCACTTTTAGGGCTAATTCTAACCGCGCTGGTGATAGCCATCTTGGTAAGCCTGGGCGGAGGGGTTCTGGCGCGCAACCTGGCGCGGCCCATCACCGTGCTAACCCGCGCTGCCGAAAACATGGAACAGGGCGATATGGCGGTGCGCGTCCAGCCCAGCGGGCCGGAAGAAATGCGCCGCCTGGCCGAAGCCTTCAACAACATGGCAAGCCGTCTGCAATCCAACGTCAACGAGCTGCGCGCTTTTGTGGCTAACGCCAGCCACGAACTGCGCACTCCCCTAACCGTCGTCAAGCTGCGCACCGAAGCCTTGCGCGAAGGCGCTTTGGAAGAGCCGGAAGTGGCGATTAAGTTCCTGAATGATATTGAAACCGAGGTAGATCGCCTGGTGCGCATGGTCAACGATTTGCTAGATCTCTCGCGGCTGGAGGCCGGCCTGATGGGCAGCCAGCGCGCCCCAGTAAATTTGCGCAATATCGCCCACGAAGTGTTCGAGACCTTCAAAATCCGCGCCCAACGCGCCGAAATCAACCTGAGTCTCGACGCCGAACCGCGCCTGCCGCTCATCCAGGGCAACGAAGATCAACTCCGCCGCCTGATGTATAACCTGGTGGAAAACGCCATCAAATATACCCCCAAAAACGGCATGGCCGAAGTGCTGCTGCGCCCCGGCCCCAAAGCCAAAACCATCCGCTTATTAGTGCGCGATAACGGCCCCGGCATTAGCTCCGAACACCTGCCGCACGTCTTTGAGCGTTTTTATCGCGCCGAAACCTCCGCCCCCAAGAGCGGCGCAGTGCGCGGCAGCGGCCTGGGCTTAGCCATTGCCCGCTCCATCGTCGAGAGTCACAACGGCGAAATCGGCGTGAGCAGCCAACCGGGCAACGGCACAACCTTCTGGGTCGATTTCCCCACCATCTAACCCCAGCGCGCCACCTGCGCCGGGCTGCCCGTCCGCCGGCCGGTTCATGTTCCGCCTCCAGAAAGTAGACCCTCCCGGCAGCTGCAGCGTTCGCAATAAGAACGCCCGCACAACAACGACTGTGGATCTTCGCGCAAGCACGCGAGCGCCGCGTCTATCAGCGGGCGCAAGGGGATCGCCCGGATCAAACCGCGCCCTAACACCGCCCGCCGCGTCGCCCCTGCCAGGCGTGGAGACAGGGCTTCAAACCCATCGGAGCAGCCGGGGAAACCAGGGCACTGCACCACCCCGCGCGGCGTCAACGCCCAGCGGGTAAAAGTGTGGCAGCCGGCCAGCGCTTCGGCGTAGTGAATGCTGGTGTTCACGGTCTGATTCACCCCCACTAACAGCACCCAACCGTTGTCTTGCAACATGCGCCCAATGGGAGCCAGTGGTTCGGCCAGGCTTTGCGCCGTCAGATACACATCGGCGTTAACCCCCACAAACGAAAGAATCGGATGCATCGAGCGCCACGCATCCGGTTCATGGCGCAGCCGTTCTGGCACACGCCCCATCAAGCGGTCAACAGGCAGGTTGGGTCGATAGAAGCGCGCATAGGCGTTATGCTCCGCCTGGCTGCCGTACAGCATGGCGTTATCCGGTGGGCCAACCTCCGGAACGAGCATCGTTCGGTAGGTGAAAGCGGGCATCATCAGGCTGGGGAAGACGCGCCGCAGCCCCTGCACCATGGCGTCTGCCCCACCCCGAAATTCTCCAAAAGCCGAAAGCGAGGCATGGGCAATCACCGGACGACCTGGCGGAATATCCAGGCTGTGCAGCGCCTGCAAAAACGCCTCAAAATCGACTACTCGTTGCGCCACGTGGGATCACGCTTCTCTAGGAAAGCCGCCATGCCTTCCTTCTGATCGTGTGTGCTGAACAGGTAGTAGAAGGCGCGGCGCTCATGCGCCAGGCCCTCGCTTAGCGAAGCCTCGTAAGCCTGGTTGATGGCCTCTTTAGCCAGGCGCACGGCCAAAGCCGGTCGTGCGGCGATCTCTTGGGCCAGGGCCACGGCCTCATCCAGGCAGCGCTCCACCGGCGTCACGCGGTTTACCAACCCGTGGCCGAGCGCCTCTTCGGCGCTGAGCGTGCGGTTGTTGAGGATCATCTCCATGGCCAGGGCCTTACCCACGGCGCGGGTCAGGCGCTGTGTGCCGCCCGCCCCCGGGATAACGCCCAGGGTGATCTCTGGCTGGCCGAAGCGGGCGGTTTCGGCGGCGACGATCATATCGCACGACATGGCTAACTCGCAGCCGCCCCCCAGGGCGTAGCCCATCACCGCCGCAATCACCGGCTTGTGCAAGCGCCGGATGCGGTCGAACGGGGCAATCGGGTCGCGGCTTAGCATATCCACCGCCGTAGCAGCCGACATCTCTTTGATATCTGCCCCGGCGGCAAACGCCTTAAGGCTGCCAGTCACCACCATCGCTCCCACCTGGGGGTTGGCGTCAAAGGCCTCCAGAGCGTCCATCAGTTCCAGCATAAGCTGATGGTTGAGGGCGTTGAGCGCCCGCGGCCGGTTGAGGCGCGCCACCCCCACCCGCCCCTGGATTTCGGTCTGGATCAAATCATCGGTTTCCATGCACCCTCCGTAACCATGCAGCTCCCCGGCTGCTTCACCATGCTGCGGAAATCACCTGCATCACCTGGTTAGCCACATCCCCGCGGCCCACCTTTTCCAGCGCGCCCAGCGCCATGGTCTCCACGCGCACCCCGGCCGGGGCCAGCTCGCGAGCGGCTTCGCGGGCCAAGGCTTGCAAACCGGCCTTGCTCGCCAAGAATGCGGCGCGCTGTGCGCCCAGGTCGCACCCTTCCACCAGGGTGAAGTGCAGAATTAGGCCGGCCCCTTGTTCAACCATCACCCGCCCCACGCGCTGGGTGAGGTAAAACGCGCCGCTCAGGTTCACATCCAGGGTGCGCTGCCAATCCCATTCGTCCATCTCCAGCACTGCGGCCCGCGGCATCACCGAGGCGCAGTTCACCAAACAGTCAATGCGCCCCCAATCGGTCAACACCATATCCACCAGGCCCTGCACCGGCATGCGCTTACAAATGTCCACCATATATTCGCGCCCTTGGCCCGGCTCGGCGGCGATCAGCCCCATAGTCACATCCAGGTTGATGGGGGTTAAATCGTTGGCGGCCACCGCCCAGCCGGCTTGCGCCAGGGCCACCGCCACCGCGCGGCCTAAACCACGCCCGGCCCCGGTCACCAGGGCCACTTTCCGAACCACTTCGCTCGTCATTATGGAGTCTCCTGTGCGGCGACGCACTGCGGAATAGCGCCCTGTTTGACCCGGCTGTTTAACTGCCAACCAAAGTAGGGCGATGGGTCTAAGCTGTTTTGAAAGGCCAGCTCGTTTGAGTAGCCCCCCTGGCCGTTATCCAGGATGATGGAAAAATGCAAATGCACCCCCACCGGGTTAGCCGGATTGCCCGAATAATCTCCCTGGTAGCCCAGCAAATCGCCCGCCTGCACGGGCGCGTCCACTGTGCCGGGCGGGAAAGCATCCGAAATAAACGAATCGCCGGCCGGCCCGGCCATATGGGCGTAGTAGGTCCAGATTTGGCGTTCGGGCTGCAGCGGGTCGGACGGGATGCGGATGATGAGCGAAGACTTCCAGCTCGCTTCGCGGGTCAGGTAGCCAGAGTAGGCGGCATAAACCGGCGTGACGCCAATCTCGCTGCCGGCGAAAATGTCTAGCCCCTGGTGGGTGTGGCCGAGCTGAAAGGAATCCCCCCACAGGTAGCCGATAAAGCCCTCGGTAGGGAAAAGGAAGGGGGCGCTGCCGCAGCGCGTCTTTGCGGGCATCTTCCAGGCGGCGTTTTCATCGGGGCGGGTGATAAAGCGCGCCACATTGGGGGTGCGGCCAAAATGCGTTTTTACCCACGGGAACGCCATCCACCCCGCCGCCAGCGCCAGGGCGGCTGCAGCCAAGACGGCGACCCCCAAGGCAAGGCGCGCCACGGGGGGCGTGTCCGGCCACTGCGCTCTCACCCAGCGCGCTGCCCGGCTCACGAGCATCCGCCCGCCGGCCCCGGCGGCCCCACCCGCCAGCGCCCTGCTCTCCCCATCTTGCGGGGCGGTCTTAGGCGGCTCAGTCATGCCGGGCCTGCCGCACTCGCGCCAGGTTCTCAGCCGAGTCTTCGTGGTGTTCTACAAAAAATAAAACCATACGCCCCCCGGTCATACTTTGCAGCAATCGTCCCGCCACGCGCCCATGGGGCGAGGCCAACCCAACCCGGGCTTCCTCCATACTATTAAAATAGAGTTCATGTTGGCGCGCATACACCGCTTGCCCAAACAACATGGTCTCCACCCGCCCCGAAGCCTCCCGCACCAGCCCAGGAATCGCTTCGGCTTGCGCCAAGAAGGCCGGCCACTGTTCATCAAAGGCGTTTTCGTTCTCCAAAGGTTCGATTAAGATCACTAGCTTATACATATTTCTCATTATAGTCGATTCATGCACACTACTAACGAATTTATCAGGCCACAAATAGTAAAACATGGTATGATTCTGCCTATCGAGGTAGCATTATGGATGATAAAATCACGATTATTGAAGGGCCTCCGCCCACGTTCGAAGCCGTCGCCGACGATTGGGCGACGAGTTTGAGCGATAGTTCGGCCATTTACAACATGGCCCTCACGCAGCTGCGCACGTTTAATGGGCCGGCGCTGTTAGAGCGCTGTCACAAAGCCTGGCGCAACGGACATAGTATGGACCTGGAATACCGGGACGAATTGGGGATGGAAGCGCACGCGCCCATTATGGCCGCGCGTACGCTTGAAACCAACGAAGGACAAATGATTATGCTGTGGGTGCGCCTGCCGGCGGACGAATCGGAATTTGTCGTTGAAGAAGGCGATTTTGACGATGACGAATTTGGCGATGAATACGACGAAAACGACGACCAGGACGATAGCGTAAACTACTAATAACCCAAGCCGGGCTGCAGGCTTTGCAGCCCGGTTTTGTTTTAACCGAACCCAGTTGCGCCGGTTGGGGGTGGTGGGTCAATTCTTGCGGCGATCTACATAACAGGGGAAGAAGGTGGGCGATGAGCGCGGAGTTTGTGCAAACCACGCTGGAAGACGGCGTTTTGAGTGTGCAGATGAACCGGCCCAAAGTGAACGCCTTGAACCTGGCGCTGCTCGACGGTCTGCGCCAGGCGTTTACACAGGCGGCGAACAGCGCCGCAGCTCGGGTGGTGATGCTGTCTGGCGCGGGCGATAACTTTAGCGCCGGCCAGGACGTGACCGAATTTCAACTTGCCCAAGAAACTTCCTACCGCGATCACCTGCTGCGCACCTACAACCCGCTCATCTTGCAAATCCGGCGTCTTGAAAAGCCCGTCCTGGCCGTCCTGAATGGGGCCGTTTCGGGCGCGGCTTTGGGGGTGGCTCTGGCCTGCGATATGCGCATCGCCGCCCCCCAAACCCGCTTTGTGGTGGGTTTTGGCGGCCTGGGCCTCGCCCCCGATTCGGCCGTGTCGCTGCTGCTGCCGGCGCTGATTGGGCTGGGGCGGGCCGCCGAATTTACCTTCAGCAACCAACCCATCTCCACCGAACAAGCCCTGGCCTGGGGGCTAATCAACCGCCTGGTTCCGGCAGACCAGCTTCAGGCGCAAGCCGCGCTCATGGCGCGCCAGCTGGCCGGCGGGGCGGTGGGCGCAATGGGCTTAGCCAAGCGCGCCTTCAATAAAGCCATGCTGCCCAACCTGGAAGAAGTGCTGGATTACGAAGGCCACCTGCAAGAGGTGGCCCGTAAATCCGCCGAACACCAGGAAGGCGTGGCGGCCTTCTTAGAAAAACGTCCCCCCAAGTATCTTTAACCGCCCCCAGGGTTAGCGCCCGCCAGGGCGACCCGCGCCCCCAGGGTTAGCGCCCGCCAAGAGCGACCCGCGCCCCTTGGGTTAGCCCCCGCCAGGGCGACCCGCGCCCCTTGGGTTAGCCCCCGCCAGGGCGACCCGCGCCCCTTGGGGTTAGCGCCCGCCAAGGGCGACCCGCGCCCCTTGGGGTTAGCGCAAGATCTTCATCGCCGCCAGCGCAGCGAACACCACCAGGCTTACCGCCCCGAACAGCAGCGTTTGCACCATGCCGTGACGATCCACCAGTTGTGGGTTATAAATATCCTGGATGAGTTCATACACCGGCCCGGCAAACCAGGCAAAGAATGTGCCGCCCAACAGCCCGCCCACATGTCCCCAGTTGTCGATGCCCGGGCTTGTGCCGATGCCCAGGTTGAGCAGCGCCACCAGGACAATATTGCCCAAGGCGCGCTGCGCTCCCGCCCCAAACAGTTTGCGGTTGGTAAACAGGAATATCCCTTCGGCCCCAAGTAAACCAAAGATCGCCGTGGAAGACCCCAACGAGGGCGCGCTGGTGAACAAAAACGAAAACACGTTGCCCGCAAACCCGCTGATTAGGAAAAGCGCCAGGAAGCGCCAATGCCCATAGGAACGCTCCAGGCCGGGGCCGAAAATGTAAAGGGCGTACATGTTAAAGGCAATGTGCAGCACCGAACCATGTAAGAACATGGGGGTGAACAGCCGCCAAAACTCCCCTTGGATAATCAGTTCATTCACCTTCATGCCTAGCGCCGCCGGAAGATCACCCCCCAACACGGCTTGCGACGCCATTTGCAAGATGAAAGTCAGGATGCACACCCCCATGAGGATATAAGCCACAATTGGGCGGACGACCGGCAGCGACACCACCACCGAACGGGTTGGCGGCGGGGTTTGCGGGTAATAGGGGTCTTGCGGAGGTTGGTTCACTTATAATGTCACCTTTCTAGGTTGGGGGCGATGATGTTCGGCAGTAATAATCGCCTCGATCACATCCACCGTGGTATCTAAACAGTCTTGCCGATTTTGCACCACGTAATCGAAACTGCCCATGCGCTTCATTTCTTGACGGGCCGTGGCAATGCGCAGCTTTAATTCTTCGGGGGTCTCGCTTTGGCGCGCAGTAAGGCGCTGCACCAACTCTTCTTCATCGCGCGTGGTGAGGAAGATCAGCAGCGCTTCGGGGCAAATTTGGCGCACGGTGGCCGCGCCTTGCACATCTATCCGCATCACCACATCCTTGCCGCTGGCTAGCGCCTTGCGCACCTGCGCCTTGGGAATGCCTTTGAAATCGTTATATACAATCGCCCATTCCAACAGCTCATCTTGATCGATCATCTCGGCGAATTCATCTTTTGAAAGGAATAAATAATCCACCCCGTGTTTTTCATTGGGGCGCGGGGGTCGCGTGGTGGCCGTCACCACAAAATGAAACGGCAAGCCGCGCCGCTTCATGTTTTCAATCACCGTGTCTTTGCCCACCCCGGAAGGCCCAGAAATAACAATCAACAGCGGCGTAGGCTGCAGCAGCTCGAAAATCGCATCATCCATCATATTAACCCTAATTCCTTGTTTGAAGAAAGCAACTCACTTGATTATAATTGATGCAGTCCTAAAACCTGACCGCACCTTGGAGGAATGATGCCTTTCTACCCTTATCGCTGCCTGGACTGCCACAAGCGCTTTGATATATTCCTCACTTACAGCGAATATGGCGTCAAAGCGGTGGCCTGTCCGCACTGCGGCAGCAGCAACTTGCAGCGCCGGGTGCATAAAGTGCGCCTGGCAAAATCTGAAGACAGCCGCATGGAAAGCCTGGCCGATATGGATAACCTGGACGGCCTGGATGAGAACCCCGAAGCCTTGGGCCGCATGATGCGCAAGATGAGCCGCGAACTGGGCGAAGATGTTGGCCCCGAATTTAACGAGGTGGTAGACCGGCTCGAATCCGGCCAAAGCCCCGAAGATATTGAAGCCGCTTTGCCAGACATGGGAGACGGCGGCTTGGGCGGCGGCTTGGATGCCGGAGACGACTTCTAGGCGGAGCGAACGCCCCCCGCATGGGCGATCAGCCGCTCTGCCGCCACGGCAAACACGGCCGCCTGCACCACCTCCAGCGGCTGGCAGGCGTCAATCACCACCCAGCGCGCCGGTTCGGCCTGGGCTAGCTCCAGGTAGCCAGCGCGCACCCGGCGGTGGAAGTCCAGGTCATAGGCGTCCAGGCGATTCCACTCCCCCTCGTTCATCTTGCGCTGCAAGCCCACTTCCACATCCACATCCAGCAGCAGGGTCAGGTCAGGAGTCAGACCGCCGGTGGCGAAATTGATCAGCGGGCGCAGCTCCTGTAAGCTAAACAGCTGATGCCCATAACCCTGGTAGGCCAGGGTGGAATCGGCATATCGATCACACAACACCACGCCGCCCTGTTCCAGGTGTGGGCGAATGGCCTGCGCCACCAACTGCGCCCGCGAAGCCTGGAACAACAGCGCCTCGGTGCGGGCGTTCATCTCTGTGTTTTTCAAGCCCATCAACACTTCGCGAACCTGGTTGCCAATCGGCGTGCCCCCCGGCTCGCGCGTGTGCAGCACCGGAAAATTGCGCCGGCATAAGAATTGGGCCAGGGCGGCGGCGTGCAGCGTTTTGCCGCCGCCCTCCGGCCCCTCTAAGGTGATAAAGTAACCTGGTGTCATGATGGGCGCACGCTGCGCCTACTGCTCCCGAAAAATCCTCACCCGCCGGTTAGGTTCTTTGCCATACGAATGCGAAACCAGGTTGGCTTCGCGCGCCATTTGATGCTGCAAACGCCGCACCGCAGACGCCGCGGGGGGCAGCTCCACCCACCGTTCTCCGCTCATCACCGCGGTGATGGCGGCGCGGGTCTCTTGCATGGCCGAATCGACCCCGGCTTCGTTGACATCTTCAACATATAAGTTGAACAGATCGCCCAAGAACTGCTGAATCTGGTTGATGGTGTTGGCGCGCAAAACGTAGATCGGCACACTGCGCGCTTCGGCGTCTACGATGGTGCGCTGGCGTTTGCGGTAGTAGGAGCGCAGCGTCACCATCACATCGGCGCTGGTGGGTTCGGCCACGATAACCACCGGCACGCCCAGGCGGTGGGCGGCCTGCGAAAGCCGGTTGCGCGCCACGCCATAGGGGTAAATGCGACGGGGTTGCAAATTGGGGCGCTCACCGCGGATGACTTCATCGCGGTTGCCGCCGCTGGCGGCAGGCTGCTCGTATTCGAAACCCCCGTAATCCGCCGTGCGCTGACGGTCGGGAACTGGGTCATAAGCCGGCTCCGCCGCATAGCCGCCCGGGTAGGCCTCTCGCCGGCTGGCGCGGCTGCTGCGCCCGTCCGAACCGGCGCCGCCGGCGGCGCGTTGCCCGCTTTCGCTGCGCAGATCGTTCATCCGGCCATCGCCCATGCGGCGCCCGCCTTGCTGCGCCCCGAACGGGCTGGAGTTGCGCCCCGGCATGGGGGCTTTCTCGATGCGAATTTCGCCATCCGCCCCGCGCGAGCGGATGATGGGCGGCAAGGGGTAGCCGCGCAGCATGGCGTCTACCGCTTCCGAAAGATCGGGATGCACCGCCAGGCGATTGCGCTCCTGGATCTCGATCAGCACATCAAAGGTGGGCGGCGAGCGCCGTTCCAACACCGTCTTTTGCGTGCCGCGCCGCCGCGCCTCCTCATCCGATAGGGTCACCGATTCGATCCCGCCCACCAGGTCGGAAAGGGTGGGGTTGAGCAGCAAGTTCTCTAGCGAATTGCCGTGGGCAGTGCCGATGAGCTGCACGCCGCGCTCGGCGATGGTGCGGGCGGCTTCGGCCTCCGCTTCGCGCCCGATCTCATCGATGACGATGGCTTGCGGGTTGTGGTTCTCCACCGCTTCGATCATCACCTCGTGCTGCATCGAAGGCGTAGCCACCTGCATGCGGCGAGCGCGGCCCACCGCCGGGTGCGGCACGTCGCCATCGCCGCCGATTTCGTTGGAGGTATCGACGATGATGACGCGCTTGCTCTCGGCCAGGATGCGGGCGGCTTCGCGCAGCATGGTGGTCTTGCC
>CAZHFU010000053.1:0-17007 GCA_964531975.1 uncultured Anaerolinea sp.
GCCGGCGGGGGCGGTCTTTGGCCCGGCTGAGGAGATGCGTTCTACGGCGGCGCCTTCCTTATCGGCGCCCACCAGGGCGTTTAAGCTGCGCAGCGAGCTGCGCATCAGCGGGCCGGCCAGGTAGTTCATGGCCCAGCGGGTTTGGAACAGCTGCGGCCCTTTGCGGTTAACGTTGTGGATCAGAAAGATCCGCTTGCCCAAGCCGGAGATCATCTTATCGTACACGGAGGCGTTGACCGTGCCGGCGGCGGCTGATTCAAGCCCTTCTAACACGCGCGCCTTGTCGCGCTCGGTTTGCAACTTGCCAATCATCCATGTGCCGGCGTTGGAGAGGGCTTTGTAATCTAAATCTACCGGGTTTTGCGTGGCTAGCACCAAACCCACCCCAAAGGCGCGCGCCTGCTTTAACATGCGCAGGATGGGCTGTTTAGAAGGCGGGTTTTTTGTGGGAGGCAGATAGCCGAAGATTTCATCGAAGTATACCAGGGCGCGCAGACTGGTGGTTCCGCTTTGGGTGCGCATCCACGTTTCCACAGCCGAGAACAGCAGCGTGACGAAGAACATGCGTTCGGTGTCGGAGAGGTGGGCGATGTAGAACACGCTGTGGCGTGGGCGACCGTCGGGGTGATAGAGCAAGCTGGGGATGTCTAAAGGTACGCCCTCGATCCAGGTCTGGAAGGCCGGGGCGGCCAGGATATTGTTCAGCAGCATTGCCAGTTCAAAGCGATCTTTTTGCCCAAAAAAGGTGTCCACGTCGAACACGCCCAATTTGTCGAAGGGCGGGTTTTGCGTTTGCATAATTAATTCATTGAGCGATAGGTCTTTGCCCTGCATCCAGGCGCTTTCAAAGATGTTGGATAGCAAAATATGCTCGCGGCTGCGCACGGGGTCGATGTCGTTCAACCCCACCAGGCCCAGCAAGGCGGTGACGGTGCTGGAGATGCGCTCGCGCAAGATTTCACGGTTGTTTTCCCAGGGGATGGCCGGCGCTTTGAGCGAGGCCAGGATGCTCACCGGAATGCCGGAATCTGAGCCGGGGGTGTAAATGGCGAAGTGGGCGGCGTCTTTCAGCGCGCGCAGCCGTTCGGGGGAGATGCCCCAATCGGCCAGGCCCTGCTTCCAGTTTTCGGCGGCTTGGGCGGCGAACTGTTCTTGGGTCTTACCGCTGCGCCGGGCTTCGTCGGGGTTCACCCAAGGTTGAAAATCACTGGGCAGCAGGTCGGGGAAGTGCAGCAGTAAGTTGGTTAAATCGCCCTTGGGGTCAATCATCAGAGCAGGGTAACCGGATAGAGCGGCCTCTTCTAACAGCCCAACGCATAAGCCGGTTTTACCGGAGCCGGTCATGCCCACCACCACGGCGTGGGTGGTTAAATCGCCGGGGTCGTAAAGCAAAGGATCGGTGCTGAGCTTGGCTTGCACGGGGTCATAGATGCGCCCCAAATAGAATTTACCTTGTGTATCCATATCCTTCTCCTATAGTTAGACCGTCCGCCGTTGGTTGGCCTCTGAAAAAACCCACCAACCTGGCAGCCCGCGGTGAGGGGGCCGGCGAGTTCCGGCAAGGCGTTGTGCGGATCGATTTACCGGGCCGCAGCCTCAAATATTTTATCAAATTCACCCGCATAAGCGGCGGCCAGCTCGGGGTTGTAGATAATCAGCATGTTCTCATCGTTGCGGTTATCCCCGGAATATGTGAAATTGTATGAGCCGGCAACAACAATCTTACCATCAATGATAAAAACCTTATTGTGCATATTGCGCGGGTTGGCGTCGCGGCGCACGTCTAGCCCGGCCTGGAAAAAGCGGTCGAACTCGGTTCCGGCGTTAGAGCGCACCTGGCCGGCTTCCATGACCCCGCGCACCGCCACGCCCTGCCGCGCTTGCCGTAACACGGCATCGGCCAGGTCGTCGGAGGTGAAAGAGAAAGCTAAAAAGTCGATGCTGTGTTGGGCGCTTTGCAATACCTTCACCAGCTTCGCCGCGCAGCCGTCATCGGGGGCGAAACACACATCGATGCGTGTGCCTTGTATTTCGATGCTTGGATAAGGCGTGTTGGCCGGCGAACCCGGCCCGAAGCGGTCGTCGATGAACATTTCTTCGAACTCGGTGGTGTAATTTTCAGCCAGTTCGGGTGAGCGCAGGCGCAAGAGATTATTATTATTCTGATACATATCGGAGACGGTGAAGTTGACCGATCCGGTCCACACTTCCCGGTGGTCGATGACCACGAATTTGTTGTGCATCAGGCCCTCGCGGCGGTCGCCCAATACGGGGATGCCGGCTTTGAGCAGGTCGTTCACTTCGCGGGCGTCGAGGTACTCGCTTTCCATCACCACCCGCACCTTCACACCGCGGCGGTGGGCGCTAATCAACGCATCGCGGAGGCTCCACAAATCGAGTTCAAGCACGGCCACATCCACCGTCAGCCGCGCCGCATCAATGGCCTGCGCCAGTTGGGCGTCGGGGCCGCCGCGCTTCGAGCCGCCCGCCGAAGGCGTGGTAAAAGCCACGCTGTACCAGGCTTCCGCCGGGCGCGTGGCGCGCAGCGTTGTAGCAGCACGGGGCGTGGACAGGCCATCCATGCAGCCGGTTAGCAATGTCAATAGCAAGAGAAACGTAATCTTACGCATCCAAAATGATCTCATAGATATCCTTTAAAGGTTTCTAGGGACGAATAACCAGGTAGTGCGCCGGAACCCAACCGCTGCGACCGAACAGATCGCGGATTTCCAGCCAAACGACATTATCGAGCGTCTCTCGGGCGTACAGAATTTGCACCGGCGCGCCATAGGGCAGCGCCACGCTGATCTTCCCACCGGGGGTATCGCGCAGATAGGCCCCCAACCCATTCGGCCCGCTGATAAAGGCCATGACGGGCGTGGGCGTATAGGTTTGGGTGGGGGTGGAAGTTTCGGTGGGCGTGGGGCTGGCCGTGGCGGTGCGCGTGGGCGGCGCCGCGGTGGATGTGCGGGTTGGGATGGGAGACGGCGTGGCGCTTGGCCCAAGCGTGGCCGTGGGGGTGGGCGTGGGCGGGATCTTTGGGTCGAGCCACAGCATGGGAACATTCACCAATTCTATCGACACCGGCATCTGCAAGCGCGACGCCACCGCTTCTTGTAAATTCAGCACACGTGCATACGAGGGCAGCTCGGAAGAGCGCACCGTGATGAGCAAATGCAGGTTATCTGGACTGTCCTTATCCCGGCTGGTTTCCACCGCCACTAATTGGGTGCGGGGGAAGGTGACTAACGCCTCCTTCACCACCTGGTAGGCGCGAGTTTGCAGGGCTTGGGCGGCTTGTTGGTCGCGGGATTGGCTAACCAGGCGTAAGCTGAGCCAAACTAAAGGAATCGCTACCAGCAGCACTAATGTGATCGATATAACGAAGTGCCTGGGAAGGCCAAATATTCTCTCTTCCTGGTAACGCGGGCGGAAACCTAATAATGCAAACACCACGATGCCGGCGAATGAGATCGCCACCAGGTTGGTGACGAAAAGCAGCAAGGCTCCCAAAAAGATGTTGGGGTCCATGAGCGAGAGGCCCACGCCCACCGTGCACAACGGGGGAACCAGGGCGGTGGCAATTGCCACGCCCGGCAAAGCGGCGGACATATCGGGCTGAGCCAGGGCGTATGATGCGGCGGCCCCGCCGGCCAGGGCGATGCCCAGGTCGAACAGGCTGGGGCGGGTGCGCGCCACGATTTCTACCGGCAAGACGGCTAGCACATCGAACGGCAGCAGCTGCGCCAGCCAACTGAGCAGGGCGGATAGGGCGATAGTGAGGAGGACGCCGCGCGCCAACCCCCCGGCGGCGCGCTCGAACATGCGATGCTCCCCCGCGACCGAGGCCAGCGATAGCCCCAAAATGGGCGACATGAGCGGCGCAACCAACATTGCCCCGATCACAACCGCGGCCGAATTGGTGAGCAAGCCAAACGTGGCAATGCAGGTGGAAAGGAAAACCAGTAAAAAGAAATCGAAATCGGGGGAGGAGGCGCGCCGCAGTTGATCTAGCACTTGCGCACGGTGATCGGGTAAAAGGGGGCGAATCCAACGCCTGAGATATTTTGAGATCATGCAGCCATTCCTGGATGTGCGCCGAAGCAAAACTTGCATTGATTATAACACCCTGGGGTGGGTTGGGCCGGGGCGCTGCCAAAGCCCATTGCCGAGGGGGCGTTTGGGGGTTGGCGACCCGTGGCGGCGGCGGCGGGCGGCCTTGTTCTGGAAGGGCGGCGCACCCCATAAAACCCCACGGCTTGGGCGCATCGTGGCGGGGGTTGCCCTGGCGGAGGTCTTCCTCTCCTAAAGCGATATTTCGCTGTGAACAACCGCCGATAAGCATAGCGCCGCTGGCTGAGCGCCCTACGCCTTCTCCGGCCAGGCCAGGATGACGATGGGGCGACCCTGCAAGTGGGTTAAGAAGAGCACCCGCTCGCCCGCAGAATCATTGGGTTTCAAGCGCAGGGCACGAATGAGCTGCTCTGGTTCGATGGGCGAGCCGCGCTTCTTGACTGTTACACGCCCCACGCCGCGGGCGCGCAGTTCGGCGCGCAAGCGTTTCAGTTGGAAGGGGAACCAGGCTTCCACCTGCCAGGCGCGAGCGAAGGGCGTGGGGGTGAGGTTGGGAGCGGTTAGATAAGCAATGTCGGCGTCTAGCTGAGCGGCGTGGATCTGTTCGGCCAGCAGGCGCACCAGGCCAGCGCGCAGCACGGCTGGGTCGGGTTCGTAAAGCCAGGCCTGCGGCTGGCTGAGGCGAGGGGCGGTTTCACTATCGGCGGCGGTGTTAGCCGGGGCGCTGAGCTGAAATGGGCCGGGCAGCAGCGTGGCGCGGCGTCCAAAGCCGCCCAGCGGGCCAAAATTGAGCAGCGCTTCTTTAAGCTCGCCATGCAGCGAAATAAACTCGATGGCGCAATCGTATGAGCGCAGTTCTTCCAGGTTGACCCCCGGTGAAATTTTGACCGCCAGGGCGGGGGTCTGCGCAGGCGTTTGCGCCGCCCAGGCGCGCACGCTGCTCAGCGGCGGCTGGTATTGGCGCACCGAGTAGACCCGGCCCCGGTCGGTGCGCCGGGCGGGGTCAAAGAACAGCCCCGTGTGGGGGGAAAGCCGCACCGGCAGGGCGGCGGTCAGGTCGGCCCGGATGAAATCGGCGGGGAAGTGCGCCTCATCGGCGCAGGCGGTCAGGTTAGCCCTGGCCATCGCCAGGCGCAGCGCGTCCAGGTCTAGCCCCAGCACCGGGGCCGCCGCGGCCAGAGCCAGGCTATCGCCGCCCACCGAGCAGCCTAAATCGAGCACCCGGTCGCAGCCGGCAAAGCGCCGCGCCCGGTAGCTCGCCACCGCATAGGCCGAGGCTTGCTCGAGGGCCGGGCGGGTAAAATAAAGCCGATCGGCTTGAGGAAACTTGACCGCGGCCTCGCGGCGCAAAATGGCAATTTCCAGGGCGGGGCGCGCCAGGCCTGGCGGGTAGTCGCGCTCCAGGCGGGCCAGGGCGCTTAAGAACCCGGCCTCGCTGGGCTGCAGCGCCGCCGCGGCGGTTATGGCCGCTTGCCCGGTGGGGGTGAGTAAACGCTGGAATTCGGCGACATTCACCGCTTACTGTACCGTTAAATCGAGCTGGCGGTCCAGGTTGCCATTGATATAAATGTAGACCACGTATTTCCCCGGCGTCCAGGCGCTTTGCGGCGTAAAGTAAATATAGTAATCGCCGCTGGAGAAGACATCCTGGAATTTATCAATATACGTATGGTAGCCGGTGTCATCCACCGCGGCCAGGGAGGCGGTCACCTGGGTGTCATCGGGAACGTCTACCAGCGATAGCTGCACATAGATGGCATCGGCAGGGCTAAACTCGGCCGTGGCTTGCTCGCCGGCTTCATCCCGGGCAGTGTAGGCGTCGGCCAATTTTACCGGCGGGGTTTCGCTTTTGACCACGCTAAAGGTGAGGCTTTGGGAGGGTTGGCCGTTGACGTACAGGTCTAGCCCATAATCGCCCAAGCCCCAGGGTTGCGCCTGGGCGATGGAGAGCCAATTGGGGCCGCTGTTCATCAGCACGAGATATTCATTGATATAGCTGTTGGCCGGCAGCCCTTCCACCTGGCGGGCGCTCCATACCGCTCGCACCGGCGTATCGGCGGCGGGGGCGTCCAGATCGAATTGCACAAAGAAGGTGTCGCCGGGGTTGAAGGCGGTGACAATGGCAGCCCCTTCCTGATCTTTGGAGAGCGTGGGGGCGGTGATGGCGGCTTCGGCCAGGTTGGTGTTGACGATGGTGTAATCCAGGCTCTGCACAATCGCCCCGTTCATATATATATCCACGCGGTAGCGCCCCAGCGCCCATGGGCGCGGCCACTCTAAGCGGAACCAAAATGCGCCGGGCTGATAGGGTTTATCTTCATATTCATAGATAAGGGTGTTGGGTTGGTTGCCTTCAGCCTGCACCGCGGTCCACACTGTATGCAGGTTGGCGCCTTCGGCCAGGCTAAGCATACCATATACATACACGGGGTCGCCCTGGCCGAAGTTGTTGGCGGGTTCGGCCCCGTTCTCGTCTTTTGCCAGGTACACCACCAGGCCGCTTTCATCCGCCGCCAGGCCGGGGGTGGCCTTGGCCATGCCGGGGGTAGCGGGGATGGCCTCGGTGGGCGGCGCGGCGGCGGTATACTGCGCCCCGCCGGTGGGCGTGGCGGATAATTTATCCACCGCCTGGGTGAAGTATCGGCAAGCCAGGCTAGAGCCGGCTAAGACCAGGCAGCACAGCGCAATGCGCCAGGAGCGAGCCTTCGGGGGTGTTGTTCTCATACCGGCTATTCTACCACTGCGCCGCCCTGCGCCGGAAGTTTCCGCGCCTGGGTTAGGGCGGGGTTGGACGGTTGGTCAGCGCCTCTTGGGCGCGGCGGGCGATTAGCTCAATCGCCTGGCGAATGAGGGCGCGGTTGGCCTCGCTCTGATGCCAGCGGCTGGCCCCCGACGGGTGCGGCAGCGGGATGATCCAGCGGCCCTCCACCAATTTTTCGGTTCCGATGATCCGCTCCAGCGGCGTGCTGCCGGGGTAATATAGGCCGATGGCTAAGCGGCCCACCGGCATAACCAGGCCGGGGTTAAGCAGGGCGATCTCTTCGTCCAGGTAAGGGCGGCACAGGCTCTGCTCGGTGGGGGTGGGCACACGGTCGCCGCTGCCGCTCTTGGCGCGCCCTGGATAGCAGCGCGTCACCGCCAAAAAGGCCTGGGTGCTGCGGAACCAGGTTTCCTCGAGGCCGGCCTCAGCCAGCCACTGGAACAGGCGCTTGCCGCTGCCGGCGTTGAAAGGCCGCCCGGCCACCGGTTCGGTGACGCCGGGGGCTTGCCCAATCACCACCAGGCGCGCCCCAATGCGGCTGCTGAAGATGGGGCGCGGGGTGATGCTGTAGCCGGCGTCCAGGCATAGGCGGCAAACGCTCAGCCGGGCGTGCAGCGCCGCCAGGGCGGCTTCAGTCGGATTCATCGGCGGTGAGTGTTTGCCAAACGCGGCGCATTTCCAGGGCGTCGTCTTCCATCGCCGGGCTTTCGCACAAAATGCGTCCGCCGCCGCCCTGGGCGTGCAGGGCGCGGAACAACCCGTCTAAATCCAGATCGCAGTCTTTAAGGCACAAGTGCTCTTTCTCGCCCTTGGGACCGTAGGCGATGCCAGACAGATGAATGTGCATGCTGCGCAGCGCCTGCTCACCCAGGGTTTCACCCAGCTGATCCAGCATCGGCATCCAGGCTTCGTAACTGTTAAGCGAACCGTCGCCGGGGCGGGCGTACAAGTGGGCGAAATCGAGACACGGCTGTACGCCCTCTATGGCCTGGCTTAATGCCAGCACATCTTCCAGCGAACCCAACATGGCCGATTTGCCCATGGTCTCTGGGCGCAAAATCACCGGGTTGCCGGCGGCGCGCAGCTCTTCCACGCAGCCTTGCAGTCGCCGAATTGCCAACGGCAGCACCGCCGCCGGCTCGGCTCCGAAATAGGAACCGGGGTGGAAGATAATATCGGTGGCCCCGGCCAGGTGGCCGTAATGGGCGGCGTCCATCAGCCGCCGGCGCGATTTAGGCCATTCTTCATCGGCGGCGTTTAAGTTAATATAATAAGGCGCATGTACGCTTAGTTCTACCAGGTGCTGCAAACCGGCAGCCTTGATATCCTGGCAGGTGGCTTCGCTCACCCGCACGGCTTGAACCCAGCCCAACTCCAGCGCATCCAGCTCCAGTTCGGCCAGGCGCATAATCGCCCCCACGCTGCCGCCCGGCTTTTTAGGGCTGCTTTTAGGCGATCCCACGGTTCCAAAACGAAAAGATAAGCCCATCGGTTTCCTTAACTTACCGGTAAATCCACACTCTCATGCATATCGGGATAGTCCACCCGGTGCAGGCCAACCGCTGCAAGCTGTTGGGTTAGCGCCTTAGCCGCTTTTGGCTCGCCGTGCACCAGCCACACGCCTTTGAGCTGATCCTGGCTGGCGCGGGCATATTCGACTAGCAAACTCTGCCCGGCGTGCGCCGAAAGCCCGCCGATGGTGGCGACCTCAGCGCGCACATCATACGGCTCGCCGAAGATATATACCTGTTTATCGCGGTCGGCCAGTCGCCGGCCCAGGGTGTTGGGCGCTTGCCAGGAGACAATCAGAATGGTGTTTTTGGAGTCTTCAATGTTGTACTTGAGATGATGGCGAATGCGTCCGTTTTCGGCCATGCCCGAAGCCGAGATAATAATCATGGGGTCTTTGCGCTCGTTCAGAGCTTTGCTTTCGTCTGCCGACCGGGTGTAGGTGAGGGTGCTAAAGCCCAACGCCTCGCGATGCCGCCCCTGGGCGATAAAATCGGCGGTTTCCTGATCGAAGCATTCTCTATGCTGCTGGTAAACATCTGAAGCGTTCACCGCCAGGGGGCTATCGACGTACACGGGAACCTTGGGAATTTGCCCCTCGGCAAACATCCGGTTGAGGTTGTACACCAGGTCTTGTGTGCGCCCAACGGCAAAAGACGGGATAATCACCTTGCCTTTGCGTTCCAGGGTGCGCCGCACCACCTGGCGCAGTTCCTCGTAGGCCAGGTCGGGGTCGGCATGCAGCTTATCGCCATAGGTGCATTCCATGATTAGGTAGTGGGCGTCGATAGGCAAGACGGGGTCGCGCAGCAAGGGTAGTTTGCGGCGGCCAATATCGCCGCTGAACCACAAGCGTGCGCGGCGCGGCCCGGCGGGGGTGTGTTCTTCGATGTCGAGCGCCACGCCGGCCGAACCCAAGATGTGCCCGGCGTCGTAGAAGGTGGCAGCCACGCCATCCGTCACCGGAAAGGTGCGGGCGTAATCTCGCCCGTGAAAGTTCTGCGCCACCATGGCGGCATCGGCAATGGTGTAGAGCGGTTCCACCGGCGGCAAGCCTTTTCTTTCGTTTTTCCAGCTAACGTGTTGGGCGTCGGTCTCTTGGATATGAGCCGAGTCGAGCAGCATGATATTTGCCAGGTGGGCGGTGGCGTGGGTGCAGTAGATCTTGGCCCGGCAGCCCTGCTTATACAGGTTGGGTAGGTTGCCGGAGTGGTCGATGTGGGCGTGGGAAAGAATCACGGCGTCGAGCGAGGCCGGCTCGAACTGAAAGGTCTTGTTGCGGCGCTCAGCCTCGGCCCGTTTGCCCTGGTACATACCGCAATCTAGCAGAATGCGCTTGCCGTTGACTTCCACCAAATGCTGCGAACCCGTTACGGTGCGGGCTGCGCCATGGAATGTGATTCTCACTTCCGCCTCCTTTAGATTGCACTTAGATTGGACTTTCCGAAAAAACCCGCGGGTTCTAGGCTTGCGGCGGCTCTTCTGTATAGGTGGTTTTGGGGTTGAGCGCCTTTAAGATTTGCAGCCCCAGGTATTTTAGCCGCCAGGGGTAATCTGCCATGATCTGGGAGAGTTCATCCATCGTTGTGGGCGCCGCCGAAGCCAGGTCGGCCATCAAGTCGCGCGGTAAGATCACATCGCTGCCCACGCCCAACTCTTGGCCTAGGCGTTTGCGCCATGCGCGCAGCGCGTCGAGCCGCGCCAGGTAACGATCATCGGGGCGCACCGGGCGGGGGTGATGCAGTGGCTCAGCCGAAATACCCTGCTGCACCGCCGCCAGCAGCCCCTTGGCGTAGCGCCCCACCTGGCGCGGGGTCATGCCGGGCAGCCCGGAAAGCTGCTTGCGGCTGGTGGGCATGCGTAAGGCGATTGCCAACAGGGTTTTATCGGAGATGACCTTGAACAGGGGACGGTCTACCTTGCGAGCCACTTTATCGCGATAAACGACCAGTTCTTGCAGTACGGCGGCTTGTTGGGGGTCGAGGTCTGAAGCGCCGCTGATGCGCCACGGGTCTACCGGTCGCTCGGGGGGATGGCGGTCATCGCCGGCGTTCGCTACGGTTAGATGGTGAAAATCCTCTTGCGCCAACACAATCAGCTTGCGCGCTTCCAGCTCTTTATAGAGATGGTCGCGCAGGGCAATCAGGTAATGCGTGTCCAGGCGGGCGTATTGCAACTGGTCGGGTGTCAGGGGACGTTCGCCCCAATCGGCGCGTTGATGGCGTTTATCCAAATGCACCCCGAACACTGATTCGAGCAGCGCCCCCAGGCCCAGCTCTTGCATGCCTAAAATATGGGCGGCTTGCATGGTGTCGAACATATTGTTGACCCGGATGCCAAAATCGCGCCACAGGCACATCAAATCATACTCGGCGGCGTGGAAGATCTTCTCCACCTGGGGGTCTTCAAAAATGGGTTTCAACACGCTCAGGTCGGCCAGGCCATCGGGAGAGAACTCGCCCAGGGCCAGGGGGTCCACCAGATAATCGCGTGTGGTGGTAGAAAACTGAATCAGGCACACCCGTTCGCGATAGGCGAACAGGCTGTTCGATTCGGTGTCAACGGCAATGGTCTTCTCTTGGTGCAGCGTTTCAGCCAGGCGCTGCAGCTCTTCGGGGAAGACGATCAGGTCATAGTCAGTCAAATTTCCGGCATCCACGAGATATATTATAAATGCTTTTCCATGATGAGGGCATCTTCGCCATCGCTGTAATAGGCGGGCCATAAACCGGCACGCTGGTAGCCCATTTGCTCATATAACCGGATGGCGGCAGTGTTGGTGGTGCGCACGTTCAAACGCACCCGCGGCATGGTCAGCTGGGCCTGGCAGGCTTCTAACAAAGCCCGCCCCACCCCTTGCCGACGCCACTCTGGCAGCACCCCCACGGTTACGATCCAGGCCAGGCGTTCGCTGGCGCGCACATCGCCGCCAATAAAGCCGATCATCTCCCCCTGGGCCACAGCTTTCAACCGCACCACGTTGGGCAGGGTCAGCACGGCGGCGACATCCCAAATCGGCCAGGCGTCTTTGGGAAAACACACCTTTTCCAGGCTGCGCAATGCGTTCAGGTCTCGCCAACCGGCAGGTTCAATTTGGTACATTGATAAAGTCTACCCACACGTCGAACCGGCGGCCAGGCTGACCGCCGGTTCGACCCCTGTTAAAGTACTTTACGCCTTAGGCGGCTTCACAAAGCCCTCGAGCAAGCTCAAGAACTCCATGGGGAAAATGTATTTGGTGGCCGGCGAAGCGCCCATGGCCTTGAGCGTGTCGAAGTACTGCAAGGTCATGGTCTTGGTGTCGATCGTTTGGGCAACGCCGTAGATTTGCGCCAAAGCAGCCGAGAAGCCTTCGGCGCGCAGCAGTTGGGATTGTCTTTCGCCTTCGGCTCGTAAAATGGCGCCTTGCTTTTCGCCTTCGGCGCGCAAGATGTTGGCCTGCTTTTCGCCTTCGGCCACGTTCACAGCGGCCTCGCGAGTACCGGTCGATTCGGTCACCAGGGCGCGGCGCTGGCGTTCCGCCGTCATCTGGCGGTTCATGGCGTCTTGTACTTCGCGCGGCGGGATGATCTCGCGAATTTCTACGTTGGTGACTTTGACCCCCCAGCGTTCGGTGACTTCATCCAGGCGGGTGCGCAGCATGTTGTTGATATGCTCGCGCTCAGAAAGGACATCATCCAGGGCGATGCCGCCGATGACTGCCCGCAGGGTGGTGGTTGCCATGCCCTGGGCGGCCGTCTCGAAGTTGCCCACTTGCAGAACGCTCTCGGTGGGTTCGAGCACTTTGTAGTACCACAGGAAATCGATGGAGATCGGCGCGTTGTCTTTGGTAATCGAAACCTGGTGGGGAATCTCGCGCACCTGTTCGCGCAAGTCCACCTTCACCCCCCGGTCGATGCCTGGCAGCAGCAGCACGATGCCGGGGCCGCGGTTGCCCACGCAGCGCCCTAATCGAAACACCACCAGGCGCTGATATTCCGGTACGATGCGGATCGCATTCGCCAGCACAATCAATACAATTAAAACGACTGCCCCCACGGCGCACAGCAAGAACAGACTACTTGAACCATCCATGTTTGTTTCCTTTCTTAATAAAGACGTGTTTGTCGCCGCCCTGGAAGGGGAAGCGCGCTACGGCAATGGTTCTACTTTGAGGCGAAAACCATCGCGCTCGACCACCCGAATCCGGCCGTCTTTAGGGATGGGCTGATCGGAATAGGCACTCCATAACTCGCCGTTGACCTGCACCGAGCCTTCGCGGTGCACGGGCGATTTGGCCTCGCCGGTTTGACCCACCAGCGGCGGTTCGTTACGTGGGCGAGCGTGCCAGGCTTCCAACGATTTGCGGCCTGCCACCCAAAAGAAGCCGGCGGAAAGCAGGCTCACTAAAGCCGCCAGGAAGGGGCTTACCACCGGCAGCCACCAAACCTGTCCCTGGAAGATATAGGCGGAACCGATGATGAGGGCGATAATAGACAAAGGTAGCCAGAATTTTTGACGCGGGCGGCTTAGGGAAAGCACGAAACTGACCGCTCCTACGGCTAACACAACCAGCGCCCATTCGTTTAAAATCTGTTGATTGACCACAATGCCCCAGCCGGCCAAACCCAGCATACTGAAAGCGATCAGTTCCAGCACGCCGGTTCCGGGGGCCGCCAGCGCGATAACGGCTAATATCAGGCCGCCGGCCAATAGAAGGTAGGTGATGTTGGGATCGAATAGTATTTGCATATTGGTTCCTTTTTGGAAAGACCCTTACTGACTATTATACATCGAAAGCAGCCGCTTTGTAGGGTGGGTGCGGGGGAGTGGCGGGCGGAGGGCAGACCGGGCGCCTTTTGTGATCTGCGGCGGGGGGCGATACCGGCTAAGGCGCTGCCAGCTTGTCCTCCAGGCCTGTCAGGCGAAATAATTCATCCATCCTTTTACTTTCCAAACCATCGGTTTTCCCAAAGCCCCGATAGGCGTTTTTTTTTAGCTCATGGTATGATTAAGCAATGCTGACCCTTGCCCTGGCCCAAATTAATACCCGTTTAGGCGATGTCCCCGCCAACCTGGAAAAGCACCTGGCGCTCATCGACCAGGCGCGCCATGCAGGCGCGGAACTGGTGGTTTTTCCGGAGCTTTCTCTCACCGGTTACGCCTTGCAAGACCTGACCCCCACCGTGGCGCTGCGCCCCACCGCCGACGACCCGATCTTCGGCCCGCTGCTGCAAGCCAGCCGCCAGGTGGATGCGGTGGTGGGCTTTGTGGAGGTGGACGCCCGCCATCGCTTCTATATCTCCGCCGCTTATCTATCCGGCGGGGCGGTGCTGCATATTCATCGCAAGGTGTATTTGCCCACCTATGGGCTGTTTGATGAAGGGCGCTTCGTGGGCGAGGGGGATGCGGTGCGCGCCTTCGACACCCGCTTTGGGCGCATGGGCATCCTGATCTGCGAGGACTTCTGGCACGCCTCGCCGCCTTATCTGCTGTGGCTGGATGGGGCCGATGTGCTGCTGCTCACCAGCTCCTCGCCTGGGCGGGGCCTGACCGAGTCGCCGCGCCTCGAATCGGCGCGCTGGGTGGAACACATTAACCAGGCCTATGCCAGCTTGTTTACTAATTTTGTGGTGCATACCAACCGGGTGGGCTATGAAGACGGGTTGAACTTCTGGGGCGGTTCAACCGTGTACGACCCCAACGGGCAGCTTATCGCCCAGGCGCCGTACCACGAAGAAAGCCTGACCCTGGCCGAGTTGGACCTCGATCAGCTGCATCGCACTCGCTCCCGCCTGCCGCTGCTGCGCGACGAGCGCACCTCCCTGGTGATGCGCGAAATGCAGCGGCTGGTGAAAGGCGATCATTGAAATGATTGAGAAACAAGACGCAGCCAACTTGAACATTAATACCGACCTGGCGCAGCAAATCCTGGTCAATTTTATTCGCTCCGAAATTACCCGCGCCGGTTTTCAGCGCGCCGTTTTGGGTCTCTCCGGCGGATTGGACAGCGCCGTGGCGTGCTATTTGGCCGCCGCCGCCCTGGGGCCGGAGAACGTGGTGGCGGTGCGCATGCCCTACAAGACCTCCTCGCCCGAATCGCTGACCCACGCCCAACTGGTGATCAACGCCCTGGGGGTGCAAGCGTTCACCTTTGACATTACCGCCATGGTGGAGCCGTTGTTCGCCCAATTTCCCGACGCCAGCCCCACGCGGCGCGGCAACGCCATGGCGCGCGCCCGCATGATTGTTTTGTACGACCAATCGGAAAACTTGCATGGCCTGGTGGTGGGCACGGGCAATAAGACCGAAATTTTGCTGGGCTACTCGACTATCTATGGCGATGCGGCCAGCGCCCTCAACCCGCTTGGCGATCTGTACAAGACGCAGGTGCGCCAGTTGGCGGCGGCCTTGGGCGTACCGCAGCCGATCATCGATAAGCCGCCTTCCGCCGATCTGTGGCTGGGTCAAACCGACGAGGGCGAGTTGGGCTTCACTTACGCCGAGGCGGATAAGCTGCTGCGCCTGCTGGTGGATGAGCGTTACAGCCCGGCGGAAGCGGTGAAAGCTGGTTTCGAGGCCGGTTTGGTTAGCAAAGTGGTCGAGCGCATCCGCCGCTACCACTTCAAGCGCGTAATGCCGCCGATTGCCAAGCTGGGCAACCGCACCATCGGTTACGACTTCCTTTATCCTCGCGACTGGGGAACTTGATCGGGTGCAGCGCATCATTAATCAATCGAACCGGGGCGCAGGGTGGTAAAATTGCCCCGCTTAATTTTATGCGTGCATTGAAACTGAAAGCCGCCCGCGGCTAGCGGGGGGTAACTCCTTCGTCTAAGAAAGTAACAAGCCTCAATGCTTCACATTCCTCCGGCGTTGAAAAACGCCCGTTTTCGTTGGCTGTGGTTCGGGTTAATGGTATCGGTGGCGGGGTCGCAAATGCAATTGGCCGCCCTGCACTGGCACATCCGTGAGCTAACTGGAACGCCAAACCCGTTGGCGTTAGGCGGCATCGGCCTGGCGCGCATCCTGCCGGTGATTGTTTTCTCTCTGATCGGCGGCTCCGTGGCCGACACGTTCAACCGGCGGCGCATCTTGTTTTTCACGCAAACCGCCATGGCGCTCACCGCCCTGGCCCTGGCCTGGCTCACTTTTATTGGCAGCCTCACCATTTGGGCCATCTACCTGCTCACCGCCATCCAGGCTGCAGCCATCGCCTTCGACAGCCCCGCTCGCCAGGCCATGATTCCCAACCTGGTGGCGGCGCGCGATCTGCCCAACGCTTTCAGCCTGAACTCTATCGCCTATAATACCGGAGCGATTGCCGGCCCCATGCTCAGTGGCCTGGTGATCTATCGGTGGGGCCTGGGTTACACCTATGTGATTAACGCCATTTCTTTCGGGGCGCTGTTGTACGCTCTGGTGCGGATTGGCCCGGTGGCGCAGATGAGCATCCCCCACAAGCGCCTGGTAGACATCGGGGCCATCCGCGACGGCATTCGCTTTATCGCAGGCAACCCGATTATCCTCAGCACTATGCTGATCGATTTCTTCGCCACCTTCTTCTCCTCGGCCAACACGATGATGCCGATTATCGCCCGAGATATTCTCCACGTGGGCGAACGCGGCTATGGCATTCTAACCTCTGCGCAGGCCATCGGCGCCGTCACGGCGGGGGTGGTCATCTCGCAGCTTTCGGGCATTCGCAAGCAGGGCCTGGTGTTCTTGGGGGCCGTAGGCGCGTTTGGCCTGGCGACGATCGCGTTTGGCCTTTCCACCAGCTTTATCGCCGCCCTGGTATTCTTGATTGTAATTGGCGCGGCCGATTCCGTCAGCACCATCATTCGCAACACCGTGCGCCAGCTCACCACGCCCGATCATATTCGCGGGCGCATGACCAGCATCAACCAGATCTTCTTCCAAGGCGGGCCGCAGTTGGGCGAGGTGGAAGCGGGGATCGTGGCGCAGCTGTTCGGCGTCCCGTTTGCCATTGTGAGCGGTGGGGTGGGCTGCATCGTGGCCGTGGTGTTGGTGGCGCGGCGTTTCCCACAAATTGTGGCCTATGACCACCACGAGGCGCATCCGGAGGATTAGGCCTTTAGCCGTTGGCGGGGCGACGCCGGTGAAGCGCTGCCATATCCCGTCCGGGGCGGAGCGAATGACGGCTTATGCCCCCGAGATAACCAACCCGGCTCCGCGGTACGCTGTCTTTCGATCAGCAAAAACGCCCCCCGACCCGGCTAGCGGCAGCCTGGAGGCAACCGATGGGTGAAAGCCAATGACCCTGCGTTACCGCTGCCCGAATTCCCGCAGCGGATGCGGCGATTTGTTCGACTCGCGCCCGCGTAACACGCGAAGACCTCGCCTCGCATCTCATGTCTAAACTTCAGAAAATCACCCTCGACGCCATTCATCCGTGGGTATAATATCTATCCATCACTTGTAACATCGCGTACAATCCATGGGCCGGTTCTGGGAGGGAGAGCAGCATGTCAACGATACTCGTTTCTCGTTTCTGGTTTCGGACGAGTATGGCGGCGCGCTCTGGCATTGGGCGGGTTTTTCATTTAATTGTCCTGCTGTCGCTGCTTTGGATGAGGGCGTGAGCTATTATTACGCCGGGGCGACGCGCTTAGCCATGCGCACCGGCGGCCAGGCGGCGGTGTTCTTCGTGACCGACCACC
>CAZHFU010000054.1:0-16197 GCA_964531975.1 uncultured Anaerolinea sp.
TTGGAGCGCGGTGGTGGGCTGCGCCGAGTGTTCGCAAGCTGGGGCGCGGTGGTGGGCGGAATCGCTGCTGATTACTTTTCCTGGCTGCGCCAATCGTGTAACCCTGGCGGGGTGGGTGCATCTAAACAAAGGTAAGCACGAAAATTTATGGAGGTTTCTTCTTATGGAAATGGTGATTGATTTTCCGGGCGACGCAAAAGTAGACGCCCATTTTGGCCCTTTTACGGTGCATACCGACCAGCCGCCAACCGGCGCCGCGCCCACCCCGTTTGCCACTTTTCTGGCTTCAATTGGCACATGCGCCGGCATTTATGTGCTAGGTTTTTGCCGGCAGCGTAACCTGCCCACCGAGGGGATGAAGATCATCCAACGCATCAGCGCCAACCCGCAAACTGGCATGGTGGATCGGATCGAATTAGAAATCCAGGCTCCGCAGGGCTTCCCCGATCACTACCTGCCCGCGTTGATTAAGACGGCTGAGCTGTGCGCGGTGAAGAAGCACTTCGAGCAGCCACCCCAGTTCTCGGTGACCGCCCTGGTTCCCGAAACCATTTAGATTATCGGATGAGCGAGATAAAAAAATTGACGGCCTGGCCGTCAATTTTTTTATTTGTGCGCGGGTGTTTTTGCGGAGGTGTTGGTTGGCGCGGTGTTTGCGCCAGGCTTACTCTTCGGGGCCGATGAAGGTTCCAGGGTACAACACAGTGCTTTTGGGGATGACCACGATGCCATCGCGCACCACCCAATTGCGTTCATCGCTGTTGAACTCGCGGGGGAAGGGTTTAATCACCACCCCCTCGCCAATGCGCGCGTTCTTATCGATGATGGCGCCTTCGATTTGGCAGTTGGGGCCGATGCCCAGGGGGATGCCGCCCGGCAGTGATTCTTGCGAGGCGCCCGGCGCTGGGTCGAAGTAATCGGCGCCCATCATGATGGTTTTGTGCATTTTCACCCCGCCGGCGATGCGGCTGCGCAAGCCGACAATCGAATCGCTGATCTCAGCCTGGTGAATCTGGCAGCCCTCGGTGAGCATCACGTTGCTGAGCGCCGCCCCGGCGATGA
Organism: uncultured Anaerolinea sp.; assembly: GCA_964531975.1. GTDB lineage: Bacteria > Chloroflexota > Anaerolineae > Anaerolineales > UBA4823 > RBG-16-57-11. Next base: position 1,063 of record CAZHFU010000054.1, read on the forward strand.
CCGCACCCGGCAAGAAGCGGGCGTGGGTGTAGATGGGGCGCACCGGGTCGTAGAAGTTGAAGGGCGCATCGGGGCGGGCGAGCATCAGGTTGGTGTCGTAGAACGAGCGGATTGTGCCGATGTCTTCCCAATAGTCGTCGAAATCGAAACCCATCACATTGTGCGTCTTCAAATTGTTGGGGATGATCTGTTTGCCGAAATCGGCGTAATCGTTTTCGGCCAGCAGATCCATCAACACATCGGTTGTGAATAAGTAAATGCCGAGCGAAGCCAGGTAAGGGCGTTGGGGGTCGTCGCGGCTGACGAACTGCTTCTGCACCTCCGGATCGCGTGGTTTCTCTACAAAGGAGGTGATCCGAAAATCGGCGTCGCGCTTGAGCAGGCCAAAGCGTTCGGCGTCTGAGGCGGCCACGGGCTGCACGGCCACGGTGATGTCGGCGTTGTGATCCCAGTGAAAGCGGGCCATTTGTTCGTAATCCATGCGGTAGAGATGATCGCCCGCTAGAATGAGGACAAACTTGGCTTTAGTGGTTCGAATTTCGTTAATTTGTTTGCGCACCGCGTCGGCGGTTCCAGCGTACCAATCACTGCTGGAGGGGGTTTGTTCTGCGGCCAAAATTTCCACCCAGCCCTGGTGAAACGCGTCGAAAACGTAGGTTTGGGTAATGTGGCGATGGAGCGAGACGGAGTTGTACTGGGTTAGGACGGCGATGCGGGTGATGCCGGAGTTGATGCAGTTGCTAATGGGCACATCGATGAGGCGGTATTTCCCGGCGATGGGCACGGCCGGTTTAGCGCGCTGTTTGGTGAGCGGGTACAGGCGTGTGCCCACGCCGCCGCCCAAAATGACGCCGAGAATGGAATCGAGGGTTGCCATAGTGCCTCCTGTGAGGTGTATTATAGCTGCAAAAGGGCGAGTCTGTGTGGTTGGCTAAGCTAACTGGTTGCGAGATTCTTTGGGCGATGACCAAACAATTATCCACTTGCCAGACCAAACCATCCGGCGCGTCCCGCCGTTATCTGGTTTGCAAACCCACATCTTGGAATTGCTTAGATTGTCGCTTGACACCTATCCTCGACTGGTGGATGATTGATGAAAGTCAATTCCATTTCAGCCAATGGACAGTTTTAAGGCGCGCAAAAGCAAGTTGGCTACTTTCAGTTCTGCGGCCCATTTGTGCAGGTGATCCATGTCCAACCTTCCAGCCTGTACTTTTAGCACCCCCAGAATATCACGCCACTGTCTGTCCGAAACCTCTCCCCCGAGACGATACCCCTCAAGCTTGGCGAGGATAATGTCTTCAGCAGAGCTTATGAAGGCTTTTTGTTCCGGATCAATGACTAAAACCTGTTCGATCCTGCGTTTGAATTGAATCCTGTCAAACGGGCGTTCTTTGCGTATGAACACATCCACCTTGAACATAGTTTCGAGATGGATCAGGTTAAAACTACTGCGGCTCTGGATTGCTCCGCGAATCATTTCGTCATCTGCGTAGAAAGCTTTGCCCAATGTCTTGACCAACGCGCCGACTTGCTCTGCGCGTATATCAGCCACCATATCGACGTCCAGGGTTGAACGCGCCACGCCATATAAAGCTGAGGCCATTGATCCACCAACTAGATATGGGATGTGCAAGCGTTCAAAAACCTCTACCACTTGCAATAATACGCGAACGGATTCCGGCAGCACGATCAGGCTTCCTCTGGGAGCAAGCCATAGACTTTACGCGCCAATTCATCTCCCAACAGCAAACTGGCTAAGCGACGCTGTAAAAGCGCCTCATTCTCACCAGGGTACCGCTGCCGCAGCCCAGCCAGCGCCAGCAACCTGACGGATTGTTCCCTCGCTCACCGTCTGACCGTACAGGTCTTCCAGGATTTCCGTGGTGCGTTCCAATCTTCCAGGTTTGCCTGACAGTGACGACAGCGCTTCACTCGGTGGACTTGCACATGGTTGGGTTGGGCTACTGCTTTGAGCGTATGTCTATGATGCCCAAGCTATCCGCCGCTTTTCTTGCCACTTTTCCGTCGCAGGCTCTTTGGCTTCTTCTTCAGCTCATCACTTGAAGGTGGTTTGCTGCTGTTGCCACTGGTTTTGTCGAGATGATCTTCCATTCGTTGGATGCGCTCTGCTAACTTCCCCACGGTTTGGTGGAAAAGTTCAATGACAGCTTCTTTGCCCTGGTCGTATGCAGCGCCAATCTCATCATCGCTTGGCAGGCGAAACGGTTCCATGCCTATATTTTGCACGGCTATTATGTTTTTGACAATGTTAAAGTTCGTTCAATCCAGGTCGAAAATCTCTAAGCAGTTACTTTTGTTCTACCCCTATATATCTCTTCAAGTCATAGGGCTTGCGTTTATCTTGATTTTGAATACCTCCTCCTCCGCTTCGTAACATGGATTAAATTAAAGGGCCGGTGTGTTGGAACACTACCGACCCATCTAACTGCCAGACCAGGCAGCAGTGAACTAAATTTGGCAATTGCTTGTCGCGCTTGCTAATCGACCGGGTTTAATTACTAACTGGCGCGCCTATGAGTACTAAAACAAAATTTACCTGGCGTCATGGTAACCCAAAACATGCTGATCACCTGCAGGATGAAGCCCAACAGATTGAATAGTGCCGAAGGTGGGAATCGAACCCACACACCCTTCCGGGTACACGATTTTGAGTCGTGCGCGTCTGCCAGTTCCGCCACTCCGGCGTGGAACAGGCAGTAGTATATCTTTTTTCTTGCAGGCGGTCAAGGTGAAGTCAAGGTATAATCGCGTGCAGTTTATCATTATCACGGCGGCCGGTTGGCGGCCGCTCCTGGGAGCGCAAACCTGTTATGAAACTTGGCATCATTGGCCTGCCTCAAGCCGGCAAAACCACGATCTTTAACGCCCTCACCCGCGGCGATCAGCCCACCAGCATGACCGGCGGGCGCTTTGAAGTCCACACTGCCGTGGTGGATGTGCCCGACGAGCGCATAGACCGGCTGAGCGCCATGTTTAAGCCGCGCAAGACGATCTATGCCAAAGTGACCTATGCCGATATCGCCGGTTTGGGCGGCGGGGGCGAAGATGCCCCTGCGGCTAAGACCGGGCTTTCCGGCCTGCTGCTCAACCAGCTTCAACAAATGGATGGGTTTGTTCACGTGGTGCGCTGTTTCGAAAACGCTTCCGTGCCGCACCCCTCCGGCGTGGTCGATCCGCGCCGCGATATCGCCGCGCTCGACAGCGAGCTGCTGCTTAACGACCTGCTGATGGTGGAGCGCCGCCTGGAACGCCTGGTTGAGGAGCGTAAGAAGGGCGGCGGACGGGATAAAGCCGTTCTCGATGCTGAGTATGCCTTGTTCACCATGTTCCACGAAACGCTCAGCCAGGAGCGCCCGCTGCGCGACATCGACATCTCTGCCGAAGATGAGAAGAACTTGGGCGGTTTTGGCTTTCTCACCCGCAAACCGGTGCTGCTGCTGCTCAACCTGGGCGACGATCAAGAGCCGCCCGCCATCGATTACCCGCACCGGCGCGCCCACCTGCTGCCCTTGCAGGGCAAGCTGGAGATGGAACTGGCCCAACTGCCGATTGACGAAGCGCAGGCGTTTATGGAAGATTTCGGCATCCAGGAACTGGGTTTGCAGCGCGTCATCAGCGCCTCGTACAACCTGCTGGGGCTGCAATCCTTCTTCACCGTAGGCGAAGACGAAGTGCGCGCCTGGACAGTGCGGCGCGGCGCATCGGCAGTGGAGGCCGCCGGCGCGATCCACACCGATCTACAAAAAGGCTTCATCCGCGCCGAGATCGTGGCCTATCAAGACCTGATCGACCTGGGGGGCATGGTCGAGGCGCGCGGCAAGGGTAAGCTGCGCCTGGAAGGCAAAGAATATATTGTTAAAGATGGCGAAATTATGCACATTCGCTTTAGCCCATAAATTTAGGAGAGGATTAAGATGACCGATTATCAACAGTCGCGCTGGTCGCTAGACGATCTTTTTAGCAGTCGCGATAGCGCCGAAATGAAAACCGCTCTGGCAGAGCTAGATCAAGCAGTGGCTGACTTTGAAAAGCGCCGCGCCCTGCTCACCGCAGACATCACCAGCCAGAACTTCATGAAAGTTATTGGCGAGATGGAAACGATCACCCGCCGCGCTTACCGCATCCACGGCTACGCCAGCCTGGCCTTCGCCGCCGATACGCAAGACAGCGCCGCGGCCACCTTCATGGCGCAGATGATGCAGAAGATGGCCGAGCTTGAAAATCGTACCCTGTTCTTTTCGCTGTGGTGGAAGGATCTCGATGACGCCAACGCCCAGCGTTTATTGGCCGCGTCTGGCGATTTTCGCTACTGGCTAGAGGAGCTGCGCCACTTCAAGCCGCACACTCTGTCTGAGCCGGAAGAGAAGATCATCAACATTAAGAACACCACCGGCGTGGGGGCGTTAGAGAGCCTGTACGATCTGCTGACCAATCGCTATGTGTTTAAGATGACCGTGGACGGCGAGATGCGGGAACTCACCCGCGGCGAGTTGATGATGTATGCGCGCAGCGCCAACCCTGAACTGCGGGCGCAAGCCTACCAGGAACTTTACCGAGTTTACGGCGAAGACGGCGATATTTTGGGCCAAATTTACCAGACGGTGGTGCGCGACTGGCGCAACGAGCAGGTGGAGATGCGCCATTTCTCCAGCCCGATTGCCGCCCGCAACCTGATTAACGATATCCCCGATGAAGTGGTGGATACCTTGATGGAAGTGGCCCAGAAGAATGCGCCTGTTTTTCAGCGTTATTTCCGCTTAAAGGCGCGCCTGTTGGGGATGCCCCGCTTGCGCCGCTACGATGTCTACGCGCCTGTCACGCAATCCGAGAAGAGATACGATTTTTCGCAAGCCGCCGACATGGTGTTGGATTCGTTTGGGCGCTTCGACCCGCGCCTGGCCGCCCTGGCGCAGCGCGTGTTCGATCAGAACCACCTGGACAGCATGGTGCGTAAGGGCAAGCGCGGTGGGGCGTTTTGCTCCACAATCGGCCCCGACCTGACCCCCTGGGTGCTGGTTAACTACCAGGGCCGGCCCGATGATGTGGCCACCCTGGCGCACGAACTGGGTCATGCCATCCATTCGATGTTGGCCGAACACCACAGCGCCTTTACCCAACATGCCTGCCTTCCCCTGGCGGAAACCGCTTCCACCTTTGGCGAGATGATGTTGGTCGACCGCCTGCTGGAGATCGAACCCGACCCCAGCGTGCGGCGCGATATGCTCTTCCGCCAGGTGGACGACGCCTACGCCACCATCCAACGTCAGATTTACTTTGCTCTGTTCGAGCGCACCGCTCACGATTTGACCGCTCAGGGGGCCGGCGTGGAACAGCTGGCCCAGGCGTACTTCGAGAACCTGACCGGCCAGCTTGGCGATGCAGTGGAGGTATCCGACGAGTTTCGTTGGGAGTGGGTGTCGATCCCCCACATTTTCCAGGTTCCGTTTTATGTTTACGCCTATTCGTTCGGCCAGCTGCTGGTGCTGTCTCTCTACAAGCAGTTCAAAAGCGAGGGCGAGGCGTTTAAGCCGCGCTATTTGAAGCTGCTTTCATCGGGCGGGGCGGTAGCGCCGATGCAGATTTTGACCGAAGCGGGGATTGACGCGCGTTCGGCGGCCTTCTGGCAAGGCGGTTACGATGTGGTGGCGAAGGCGGTGGACGATCTGGAAGCGCTGCCGGTGAACGGATGACCTACTCGGATGCAGCCCGATTAGCCGACTGGTTGGCGGCGGTGGAGCGGACGTTGGCCGAAAACCGCGCCCTGCTGAACCAGGCCGACCCGGTGAACGGCAATCATGGCGATCACATGGCGGAAATCTTTGCCGCGGCCGCCCAGGCCGCGGCAGGAACGCCCGACCTGCCGCTAAGCCAGGCTATGCAGCGCGCCGCCCGTGCTTTGGAGGGCCTGGCCGGTAACGGCTCGGCGGAGGTGTACGGGCGTGGTTTGGCTCGCCTGGGCGAACAGTTCCAGCGTTATAACGTTAGTGTGAACGACCTGGTGGGGTATGTACAGCAGGCCTTGGGCGCGCCCGAATCGGCAGTCGCCGATGAAGCCATACCGCTGCCGGGGAGGCCGGGCGCGGGGCTTGGCGGCGCGGCGATCCCTCTGGCGGATGCGCTGGACGCTCCGCCTGGCGACGGTGCGGCTTTGTCGGGAGGCGGAGCGTTGCAAACGCCATCTGGCGAGGGACGGTCTCCCGCCCCAGGTGATGTGTTGAAGGCCCTGGTTAATGGCTTAGGCGCGTGGGCGCAGAGTGAACCCCAGCCCGACGGCAGCGCTTCGACCCCCTACAAGCTGAGCATGGGGGCCTTGTTTGAATTTGGCATGGCCTATATGCAGGCAAAGCAGCGCGGCGGTTCTAAGGCGCGGGTGATTGCCGACGCCGCCGCTTCGGTCAGCCCGCTCAGCAGTGTGCCGCACCGTTACCAATCGGCGCGGCTGGCAATCGAAGCATTCCTGAAGGCCATCGAGGCGGCGTAAGCACGCCCTGGTTATGGGAGGCGGCGCCTCGATGACCGGATGACCTGCCAGATGCTAGAAGGGGAATTCGTCCTCATCTTCATCTACATCGGGCGGGGTGACGGGTTCGCCCTCCTCTGGTTTGCGGTCCAACATTTGCATGTTGGTGGCGCGAATCTTGGTGGCGGTGCGTTTTTCGCCGTTGTGTTCGTATTGATCGCTCTGCAAGCGGCCTTCAATCAATACCAGCCGGCCTTTGGTGAGGTATTCCTGGCAGATCTCGCCTAAGCGGCCCCAGGCTTCAATGCGGAACCAGTCGGTGCGTTCGTGGGTTTCGCCTTCGGCGGAACGCCATCGCTCGTCAACAGCGATGCGGAATTGACAAACCTTGGTTCCCTTTGGTGTAAAGCGGGTTTCTGGGTCTGCGCCCAGGCGGCCAATTAATTGCACGCGATTAAGAGTGGCGGACATTTCTGCTCCTTGAAAGATATAATAATTAGAGTGTAGCGCAAATTTGTGAGATGTCAATAGACGGATTTGTCAAATAATATAATACATAATCATATAATTATACACTATAAAAGGTGATACAAATGTACATTGCCATTGAAGGCGTGATTGGAGTAGGAAAAACCACCCTGGCGCGGCTGCTGCAAGAGCCGTTCCAGGCCGGTTTAATGTTAGAAGTATTTGAAGAAAATCCATTTCTAACAGATTTCTATGCAGACCGGGCGCGTTATGCCTTTCAAACGCAGATCTTCTTTTTACTGAGCCGCTATCACCAACAGCGCCGCACGGTGGCGGAAATGCTAGGCGTAAATGATGGCCTGATTGCCGATTATACATTTGAGAAGGACGCTTTGTTTGCTGAGATCAACCTGACCGGCGACGAGCTAGAAATGTACCGGCGGGTGCATGAAGCCTTGGCCGAGAAAATCACCCCACCCCACTTAATTGTCTATCTCCGCGCCGCGCCAGATGTGTTGATGCAGCGCATCGCGATGCGCGACCGCCCGTACGAGCGTAATATGCAGCGCGAGTACATTGAAGAGCTGCACCAGGCCTATGAGACCTTTTTTGCAGATAATAAAACGCATCGGTCGCCGGTGTTGACGCTAGACACCACCGATTTGAATATTGTGCGCAGCCCGCAAGACCTGAGCTGGGTGGAAACGCGTATCCGGCAGGGTCTGAAGCTGCTGCCGTACCAGCCAGAACTGCCCATGGGACGAGGCGGCTAGGATTGGGAATCATTTGAGCGCGCCTCTCCCCGGGCAACTTACGCAGTTGTCAGGTGATAGGGCGCTGAGGCAAGTATAATGTAAAGGGATTGAGGAAGGAAACCGGCATGCGGATCACACGCGAGACATTATTGAAAATCGCCGATGATGCAGTGGCGCGCCAGGTGCGCAGCAGCCCTGGGCTGCTGGCGGCTTATTTGTGCGGTTCGCTGTTGGGCGACGATTTTTTACTTGGCGGTGCAGCCGATATTGACCTGGTGTTCATCCACACCCTGCCGGCCCCTCGCCCGCGTGAAGTGGTGCGAATGAGCGAGGAAATTCACCTGGACGTGGCCCACCACGATCAGAAGGACTACCGCGAGCCGCGGCGTTTGCGCGAAGACGGCTGGATGGGTCCCACCCTATACACCTGTAAGATCCTCTACGATCCCCAGCATTTTCTCGATTTCACCCAGGCCAGCGTGCGCGGGCAGTATGACCGTGCGGATCATGTATATGCACGGGTTCACAACCGGTTAGAGGCGGCGCGTCGGTTGTGGCTGAGCTTTCCCATGCACGAAATCGACGGCGGGCCGGCGGAGGTGGAAACCTATCTGCATGCGCTGGAACAGGGTGTGAACGCCGCGGCTTGCCTGGCGGGCGCCCCGCTCACGGAGCGTCGTTTCTTGCTGCATTTCAGCCAACGGGCGTCGGAGTTGAATAAGCCGGGGCTGTATGCTGGCCTGCTGGGTTTGTTAGGCGCGCCGGCGCTGGGCGGCGACCTGGAGGCGCGCTTGGCGGCGCGCCTGGAAGATTGGCTGTTGTTATGGCAAGCGGCTTATCGCGCCGCCTGCGCCCAAAGTGATGCGCCTGCGGACGCGACGCCGCATTTCACCCGCCTGCACCCCGACCGTTTGACTTATTATTCAGCGGCGTTCCAGGCTATGATTTTCAATGGGCAGGCGGAGGCGGTGTTATGGCCGCTGCTGCGATCTTGGACATGGGCGGTTAATCAACTGCCGGCGGAAAGTGAAGAGGCGTTGGCCTGGCGCGCCGCCCTGGCGCAGCCAGGGTTAAGTGGGTTGCCTTTTACCGGCAAGGTCGAAGCCTTAGATGCTTACCTGGATATGATTGAGGAAATGTTGGAAGATTGGGCGCATGAAAATGGAGCGTTGGAAACGTAATTGTTATAGAATGTTTCACGTGAAACATTTGCGCCAAACATTGCCGCCTCACCGGTTATCTTACTGAGCCGCTGCCGGTAGCCCACAGTTGAGCAGCGCAGTTGAGTCAACTGTGGGCTGATTACAAAACCTGACACGCGGCCAGGACGGTGTAAAAACAGATTCTGCAAAGATACTAAGGGAATGCCACCCGACCATTGTACAAGCGGCTGCGCTCTACAGAACGCGGCCGCTTGCTGAGGCATAACACACAATTTCTAAATATGATCTTAGAAGGTTGCAGCACAGGGATATAGCCTGCTTAATAGTCTAATAGAATTAGACCCCGGCAGGGGATAAACGTGCAAGCGCCTCGGCCAAAAAGATATAAGCCGCTTATTACAAGCAATCCAATCGATGAACGAATTTTCTATGACGCGGCAGACTCCGGATTGTGCGCAGCAATATTCAACCGAAGGAATAGAAATTGCCAGGCGATAACGGAAACCCATCCACTCGCCTGGCATAAAATGACGCATTCAAGTAGCTTAACCGTTAAAACGTGATGGGCGCATATGAACATGAATGATGCTCAGCCGGGTAAGCAAATTCATTTTGCCCATTTCCGCCTTAGACATGATGATCACTCTGCTTGGCCGGGCGCGATCTATTTGCCAATGAGAGAATTTACAGCTGGCGATGGAATCGAAGAGGATGCTGGGAGCGCACAGGAAAAAGCGGACTGAATGAGGTGCGCTGAACCCTTTTTTGATCGATGCGCCAAACTAACCACAGCTTTTTGAATGACGCCACCGATAATTAGGGCGGGATTATTTCCCTGGCGCTCGCAGTTACCGCTGCCACCCATCACCAGCTGGCAGGGGGAGCTGTCTGCAAATTTACCAGGCTGTCCATGGGGGCGCATCATACTGGTGAGGAGGAATTTAATAAAGGTGAGAAGCGCCCAGTCGCCTGAGGCGGGATCGGAAACCCGCCTCAAACCTGCTGGCTGTCGAAAGATGTTAACACAACCTGGTCGTCGCGGCCTGCTCCAGCTGTTAGCATCATCCCTAATGCATAAACACTTAATGCTGCTCGGGCGTTCAGCAAGGTATCCACACCCAAGAATAATATTGCTGCCGGGGTTTGAAGGGGCTTATATAACGCCTCGCGTGCAGCGGCGCACTGCGCTTTCGTCAGGCGTTTTTATTCTGTGGGCCGACATCTTTCTTGCAGACATTCTAGAATATCGGCCTTCGTGTAGCCGGATGCCTGCGCGGTGTGAATAAAAGCATCCGCCAGGGCTGCCAGGCTCGCCCGGTCGGCGCGGCGCGCCTGGTGTTCGATCAGCGGTGACGGACGCACACGGCTGCCGCGGCCCACCTGCACCCACACCAACCCTGCCTGGCGTAACTGGCGGTAAGCGCGGGCCACGGTGTTAAAATGCACGCCCAATTCACGGCTTAACTGGCGCACTGTGGGTAATGCCGCCCCGGGGAGCAAAGCGCCGCTTTCGATCTGCTGGGCGATCTGTTGGCTAATTTGCTGCGTTAAAGGGGTGGTGAGAGTGAAGTTGAGTTTAATCTGCATGGGTAAATTGTACCATTGTACTTAATAGATCGCCAGGTATTTAGGAGAGATTTATCAAAAACACTTCGCAAAAATATTTGGATTTCGTCTCCCAATGGAAATCGTTTGTGGCTAACCCGCCGTAGTGGTATCATACCTGTGCCGGAGCCGGCTTATCCAGCCCGCGGCGCGCCGGTGTGGATGCCACGATGCGCCGTTACGGATGGCGCGGCGCTACGGACGGATGGCGCGGCGCTACGGACGGATGGCGCAGCGCGCCGGTGTGGATGGCGCGGCGCTACGGACGGATGCGCGTCGCCACGGACGGATCGCCCGCCGCGCCGGTGTGGATCGCGGCGCCACGGATGGATGGCGCGCCGCGCCGGCGGAAGGCGTATTTGCATCCTCGCCACGCTGCTGCCAGGCGATGTTTACCGTTCGTAAACCGGCCCCGGTGGCATGGCGCTGTGTTAGAGCCTGGGTGAACCAGCCCGCCCTCCCAGGCCGATCAATATTAGACGAGACGGAGTTTACCTCATGACCGCTGAGCACATTACTGCCGCAGATTTATATCGCTTTCAATTTGTCAACGACGTGCGCATTGCGCCCGATGGATTGCGTGTAGCCTTTGTTGTCCGGCGCGTCGATCAGGCCACCGAAAAGAAATTTAGCAACCTGTGGATGGTGGACGCCGCCGGCGATGGCCCGCCCCGCCAGTTTACCTACGGCGACCACCACGACGGCTCCCCCACCTGGTCGCCGGATGGTCGTTGGCTGGCCTTTTCCTCCAACCGGCTGGACGCCGAGCGCCCCGCGCAGCTTTTCGTCATCCCCACCGATGGCGGAGAAGCCCATCGCCTGGTGGAAATCCCCGGCGAAATTCAAGAGATCGCCTGGTCGCCCGACGGCGCTCGCCTGGCCCTGGTGGTGCGGAAATTCGACCCCGAAACGCTTGAGCGTCAAAAAGATGAACAGAAGAAAAAGCTGGGCGTTAAAGTGCGCCATTATGAGCGCGTGTTTTATAAGCTCGATGGCTATGGCTATCTGCCTCACGAGCGCAGTCATATCTGGATGGTGGACGTGGCCGCCGCCCAAGCTCAGCAGCTCACCGATCATTCTGTGTTTGACGAGACCCAGGTGGCCTGGTCGCCCGATGGGCTGACCCTGGCCTTTGTCTCCAACCGTATGCCCGACCCCGATGCGCGCCCGGATGCGGATAAGGTCTGGCTGATGCCCGCCGCCGGCGGCGAACCGCGCCAGGTGGAGGGCGACGCCTGGAGCTGCCATTTGCCCGCTTTCTCCCCCGATGGCCGTCGCCTGGCCTTTTACGCCCAGGCCGCTGAGAACGAATCTTTTCGCAATGTGCAGGTGTGGCTGGCCGATGTGGACGGAAGCACGCCGGCGCGCAGCCTGACCGCAGCTTATGACCTGCACGCCTCGTCGGGTGTGATTAATGATACTAACTCGCAAGATATGCTGCCGCCCACCTGGATGCTCGATGGGCGGCGCTTGCTATTCCCGGTGAACTTGCATGGCAGCACCAAGATGGTATCGGTGAGCGTGGATGGCGACGACCTGCGCACCGAGATGGACGGGGAGCGCAGCCTGGGCGCAGTGACCTTCGACCGCCGGCAGCGCCGCGCCGCATTTATGCAAGCCGATTTTGGCGACCCCGGCCAGGTGATGGCGCAAGATTGGCTGGATGGACACCCGAACGGCCAAGCGCGCCGCCTGACTCAATTCAATCGCGATTGGCTGGATCAGATCGACCTGGGGCAAGTCGAGACGCATTGGATCAAAGGCCCCGACGGTAACGACCTGCAAGGCTGGATCATCAAGCCGCCAGGTTTTGACCCGGCCCAAAAATACCCCTCCATTCTCGAAATCCACGGTGGGCCGCTTACTCAATATGGCTATGCCTTTATGCACGAATTCTACTACCTGGCTGCGCAGGGTTATGTGGTTACATTCAGCAACCCACGCGGCGGGCGCGGTTACGGCGAAAGCCACGCCGGGGCTATTGACGGCGCCTGGGGAACGAAAGATTACGACGACCTGATGGCCTGGACCGATTTTGTGGCCGCCCAACCCTATATCGACCCGGAACGCATGGGGGTATGCGGCGGCTCATACGGGGGCTATATGACGGTGTGGATGTTGGGGCACACCACGCGCTTTAAAGCGGCTGTGCCCATGCGCTGTGTGAGTAATTTCGTCAGCATGTGGGGGACGAGTGATTTCAACTGGGCTTTTCAATATACCGTTCATGCCGGCGCGCCGTTTGAAGACCTCGAAAAACACTGGCAGCGCTCGCCGATTGCTTATATCGGCGCAGCAGTTACCCCTACGCTGGTGATCCACAGCGAAAACGATCATCGCTGCCCCATCGAACAGAGCGAGCAGGTGTTTGTGGCCTTGAAGCGCCTGGGCGTGCCCACCGAGTTTGTCCGTTTTCCCGATGAGTTCCACGGTTTGTCGCGCGTCGGGCGCACCGATCGGCGCGTCGCTCGGCTGGAACACGTCTCGCGCTGGTTCAACCGCTATCTGAAAGCCGAGGCCGCCTGATGGAATGGTTCAAGGCCACCCTTGAAATCGCCACCCACGGCAAGGGGTTGTACCCCTTCACCGACCTGGCGGCGCGCCAGGTGAACGCCTGGGGCGTGGGCGAAGGCATGGCCTACCTGTACATTCAGCACACCAGCGCCTCGTTGGTGATAAGCGAGAACTATGATCCTACCGCCCGCCAAGACCTGGAAGCCTTCATGGAACGGCTGGCCCCAGAAAATCAGCCCTGGCATCACCACACATTGGAGGGCGGCGACGACTCCCCCTCGCATATGCGCGCCATGCTCACCGCTGTCCATTTGGCGATCCCCATCGATAATGGGCGCTTAAGCCTGGGGACCTGGCAAGGGGTGTATGTGTTTGAGCACCGGCGCGCTCCCGAGCGGCGAAAAGTGCTGCTGCGCTGCCTGTCGGTATAAGGAAATGAAAGAATGCGTATAACAGGACGAACGATAAGCGCCGGCGAGGCCGGCGCAGCGGTGATGGGCTTGGCGCTGGTTAGCCGACAGACCATCGCCTTCTCTGGGGATATTGACCTGGCTGCCGGCGTGGTGCGGGTGCAGGGGCATGAATTGGAAGGTCAATCGCTGGCGGGTAAAATTTTGGCGCTGCCCAGCGGTGAGGCTGCGCCTGCCGATGTGGACGCGCTCGCCCGGCTTAAGCAGCATGGCCTGGCCCCCGTGGCGATTTTAACCACCCACTGCGACGCGATCACCGCGGCGGCCTGCCGCCTGGCCGGGCTGCCCGGTATTGATCGGCTGCCGGTTGAGCAGCTGAGCAACGGTCAGCGGTTGCTGGTGCAGCCGGCGGCGGGCAGCGTGGAAGTGCTGCCGCCCTTCTTTGGCCCGCCGGAACCCTTACCCGACCCGCTGCGCGGCCTCGACCCCGGCACGTTCACGGAAGACTCGATGCATCACCGCTTGCCAAGACTGGTGCGGCGGGTGATAAGGGAAGGCGACTGGCCGGCGCATGTCGTCGCCAATTTGGAGGGGTTGGCGAGGGAGATGCCCTATACCAGTCTGCGCCCGATTCAGGACCCCACCGCTCCCGACAGCGCCTTGTGGGCGCAATATATGGCCCCCTATGTGTGGCAAAATTGGCTCGAAGCGCCCTGGTTCCCGGCGGAGGCCTATCTTTTCCGGCGGATTCTCGAAGCCACCGGTTATTACCGAGGCGGCGCCCATGCCGCCTGCGCCGGAGTGGACCCCTATCTGCCGCAAAAGCAAGCCGGGATGGAAGATACGCTGCCATCGCTCAACCAATGGGCGCAGCGCCTGGAAGGCTTGTACGCCCAGCCCGGCGACGCCGCTCACCAGGCCCAGGTGTTGGCCGAGCTGGTGCGGGCGGCGGTGTGGGGCAACCAGGCCGATCTCTCGGTATGGCCGGCGGGCGGCAAGTCGCCGGACGAGCCGGAGGCTGGGCCGGACGCCCATTTACTGCGCGACGACAGCCTGGCCGCCATCCAAAGCCTGGCCGCCGCCCCCGGCCCGGTGGCCTTCCTGCTCGATAATTGCGGCCTGGAATTGGCCTTCGATCTGTTGGTGGCGGATGCGCTTTTACAAACTGGAATGGCGGCGCGGGTCGATTTTTACGTCAAGCCTGCGCCAACCTATGTTTCGGATGTTACGGCGGCAGATCTGAGCCGTACGTTGGCTTATTACGCCTCAGTGAGCGGCGAATCCGCCCCGGCGGTGCGCCGCCTGGCGCAGCGATTGTTGGAGGCTGTGGCGCAAGACCGCTTTGGGTGGCGCACACACGCCTTTTGGGTTTCGCCGCTGTCTGGCTGGCAAATGCCCGCCGACCTGTGGGCCGAGCTGCACAGCTACCGTTTGCTTATCAGCAAGGGCGACGCCAACTACCGCCGCTGGTTAGGCGACCGCCATTGGCCGTTCGAAGCTGCATTCGCCGCGGTCACCGCCTACCGCCCTGCGCCCATCCTCGCAATGCGAGTGCTCAAATCCGAAATCGTCGTGGGTCTGTCGCCCGAACAGCCCGCCGCCCTCTTCGAACGAGACCCGCACTGGCTGTTCAGCGGCGCATGGGCGTTGGTACAGTTCAGCGAAACCTAGCGTCTCTGCCAACTCATCCGCTCAATCCGCTTTCTAATCCTCTGCCAGCCCATCCGCTCAATCCG
>CAZHFU010000055.1:0-14685 GCA_964531975.1 uncultured Anaerolinea sp.
AGCTTCCAATTGCTTGAAAGCCTCTCAGATGATGCCTTAGCTTGATACGTATGGGAGGCAATACCCTTGCCTCCCATGTTTTCTAAACTAAACATATTACAACACAAGATGCCTGGTTATATCCAACGTCTTTATTATGGCGTTAATGTAGCTAATGGCAGAATTTCATCTCCAACAACCCAATAAGGTCCTCGACAATCGACAGGAATGGTCTGTTTCAGTTGATCATCAAGATCCGCCACGCTACCTCCTCCAATCACTACTAATTCTCCTATTGTTAAAATAATCTCTCGACGTCTTCCACTCACTAAACCAGACACTACTCGAACATGACCGTCTTCAATCGTCATTTTGTGATCGGGTGGCCAAACCAACGCGTAATTATCATCTTGCCCACTAGGTTTTATTCCAATACATCCCTCTATCTCCACCAATTCCCCGCTAACTCTTGCTACCATGGCTGTCATTATCATATATAAAGTTGGAGTGGCAGTGGAGGTCGAAGGCTGTGTACAAGCCGTTAAGGCAATACAAGAAACCACCAAACATAACAGCACAAGCATGCGTAAGATGCGCGATGGATTAAGATATCGGAGAAATTTGCAAAAAAAGACATCGCTCAAAATGATGATGGACATTTTCACCTCCACTGGTAGGTACTCAGCTAATTCCACCCCAATATCGGCAGGTATACCTGGTTCATAAATATTTTAAGATTTAGGATGTTATAAATATGATCTACGGAGCCATAGACTGCACAATCGTTTCCATCAGATAGCCAACACTGGTAAATAGAGGTACCATAGGCATAATTGCCGATGAACCATGGGCCTCCGCTGTCCCCAGGTCGTACAGATATATTATCCACGCGAACATTAACACCATTAACGGTTGTAGAACTGATATAGGCACATGCTGGACCAGTTGTTATTCCATACTTACACACAAAGAATCCAACAGCTTGATTTTCCCTGAACACTTGCCTCAAAATACTACGACCGTAATTGCCGTCATACATCCAATTTTTTACAACAAAAGCTTGGTCACCTCTCTGCCACTGTATATCAAAATCTCCACCTTCAGTACCACTTACAAATGGAACAGATGTTCCATCATAATACAAATCGTTGTCGCAGTGGCCAGCAGTGGTGATGCCTTTAACCCCATTTGAATCTATTACAGAAAATCCAGCCGTACACAATGGGCTTCCTGAATTCAACTCTAATGTAACTCCCCCATAAATATCTTGCACCTCTCTGGGTAATTCACTAACTTCGACCACTTGGATGTTAGCAGGCAATTGGGTCTGGGCGGCTTGTAGAGTTGTTTCTAGATAGGTCGAGTCAGTTACATATAATTCCACAAAGTTTTCTTTTATGTTAATTGAGGAATTGCAAAGAATCCCTAATTTATTGCAAATTTGGGTAATTTGAGATTGGCTTTCTTCAAGCTTTTGGAGGCTTGTCTCTGCGGATGAAAAGTCAATTATATTTTCTAATTGGCTGTTTTCTACGTACGGGAGAATGATAGATTCTACTATCTGGGTGAGGCGCACAATTACACGATAGTTTGGCTGATGTTCAATCCAGAGACCAGCAAATGTCTCCTTTTCATTTTCTGACAATCGGGCATTTAAGTTGCCTATTTCATTTTGCAATTTTAACCGTCGAACAGCCTCCTCAAGGCTGACATTATTCATGGAAGCATAAATCTCCGCATCCACTAATAGAGCGCTACTTTCTTCGACAACAATACGATCTTCGGTGGTTGATATTGGTAATTGGGGTAACGAACCAGGAGCAGGATATGGTTCAGAGTCAGATAGCGCAGAGTTGCCGGCTGGTATTGGAGGTGGTGGATATGCTGAGTAAGCAACTCCGACATCAGAAAAGGCTGCAATCTGAGGCCACTCGGGCAGGAAAAATACGATAAAGGCACAAAGCAAGATAATTGAACCCGAACTTACACGTAATAATGACCTTCTCATTTTGTTTTCTCCCTTTCGTTGACTTTTATAAGCATTCTAATCTTGGGGAAACCATGAATACGATCTTTATATTTAGTAGGCGAATTTCTAAAGACCCAAGAAGAACCCCGTGATAAACACAGACAAAAAATTTAATATTTTATTAATCTGATTATAGAACAACGACATTGGAATGTCAATATTTGTATAGTCGCTTTAGGGCTGCTTAAGACCAAATTTACCCTTATTGTGGTTGTTACTCCGATCTTGACCGGTGTAGCTTGCAGACTTCACCGTTCATGGTCGGAATATTCTATTCCTGCCCCCTACATTTCAATCAACTGGAGCCCAGTCCATATGGACACCCCACTACTTCAAGTCCAATCTCGCTATGATCTTCCCAAGCTCAGGCTGCTCCCCTTGCGTGAACAGCCCGCTTACCGCGTCGCTCAGAACGCCGACGCCTGCAACCTGGCCGAACTGCTGGCTGCCATCGTTGGCGGTCAGAACCAGATCGAGATCACCGATGATTTGCTGAGACGGTTCGGCAGCCTGAGGGGTCTATACCTCGCTCACGTGGCTGAGATCGGGTCAGTTAAAGGCATCGGGCAACAAACCGCCATCCGCCTGAAGGCCGCTCTCGCCCTGGGCAAGAAGCTCAACCTGGATAGCGTGCAAAACTCCGGTTTCGCCGAACGCCCGCTGATCCAAAGCCCGGCAGATGCCGCCGCCCTGGTGCAGTACGAAATGAGCCTGCTCGAACAGGAATACCTGAAAGTGCTGCTGCTCGATACTCGTAACCGCCTGCTTGAGATCGTGGAGTTGTATCACGGCTCAATCAACATGACACAGGTGCGTATCGGCGAAGTTTTTAAGCCCGCCGTTCAGCGCATGGCGCATGGCATCATCCTGGTGCACAATCACCCTAGTGGCGATCCAACGCCCTCTCCGGATGATGTTGCCCTGACCCGGGCAATCGTGCAGGCTGGTAAACTGATGGACATCGCCGTCTTAGACCACCTGATCATTGGGCGCTCGTCTCCCGGCTTTGTTTCGCTCAAGGAGCGCGGGCTAGGATTTTCGTAGCCTCATCACGCGCCTCCACCAGGCAGGCGTTCCACCGCCACCAACAATTCGCACATAGCCACCAATTCCCCAGGCCCTCAGCTTACCCCAAAGCTGAGGGCCGTTTTCTATTCTCAACTGAGGACACCCATGAAAGAACCCTACATCGCTAAAGGCATCTACGAACAAACCGTTCGTCTCATCGATCTCCAGCGCCAGGGCAAGTTCCTGGTATCACCCAACGACCCAGAGCGAGATGCTCCGCCCATCCCCACCATGAAGGAACTGGGCCTGCGCCGCGCTCGCTACCCGTATGATTACGAAACTGACTGGGGGCGCTTCAAGATGGATTACGCCGCCTCCGTTCTGACCCTGATCGACGGCACACCGCCCGCCGAGTGGGCCGGTCAGCCCGCTTTGCAACTGGCAAGCGCCATCGTTCATCCGGACTGTATCACCCTACGCACCGAAGACGACCGCGACCCCGGCCTGACGCTTGAACTGCGCCAGGAAGAGAGCGACTACCGCTTTCTGCGCCGCATCAACGCCTTGCTGCGCGCCGATCACCATGCCTACGTGGTCTGGAAGCTGGCCTGGGCCGAAGATGATACCGCTATGGAAACACTCGCCATTGCCAACGACTCGGCCATGATCTTCGCCTCCTCGGCGGTCTGGTCGCCGGACGACACGCAGCTTGTGGCCGCCCTGGCTGCCAGCTCATCGAAGGAGCTGCTCATCGCCATCCGCGCCACGCTGGCCAACAACGGCAGCAAAGGCTGGCTCTCAATCAAGGGCCGTTCCCACAACGCCTACGTGCGTGGGGCCAAACGCGGCTTCATCCACGTATCCGGCAGCCTGGCCAAAGCCAACGCTGCCGGCACAAGTGCGGCCCTACTGCACCCGCTTTCCGGCAACCCACAGGAAGAGCGTGACGATCATTTCTATGTGATCGCCACGCCCGGCGAGGCGCTGCCCGCCAAGTTCAACCAGCGTTTGGCATTAGCCATCGCCTGGCCCACCCAGCCCGCCTGGGCAGAATACCTGCTGCAGGCCGGGCAAGAAGCCAATCTGGTGCAGCCCCTGCCCATCGCCGGCCCCGACTTTACCGCCGCGCTGCGTGTGGTGAAGGATGATACCGGATGGGAAGCCGTCATCGCCCAGGGTCTCAAAAGCGGCGCAATTTCGATCTAATCCCCTTCCCCCCTTTCAATCTACAACTCATATCGAGGAAACTATGGCTCGCCTTGAAGCGCAGAGCAAGCTGCTCTATTACCCTACCCCGAAGAACATCATCGAACTGATCGCCACCTGGTTCTCGGCCAATAAGCCGGTGCGCCTGGCTGACCCGTGCTGCGGCACGGGCGAAGCCTTGCGCACCTTCGCCCAATCCCTGGGCGGCCCGGCCGAGACCTGGGGCATCGAACTATCCTACAGTCGTGCCCAGATTGCACTGAGCATCCTGGAGCGTGTGCTGCCGACTTCGTTCTACCACGTCACCTGGTCGCCCAACAGTGTCAGCCTGGCGTTCAACAACCCGCCCTACGACTGGTCGTCCTTCAGAGATGAAAGCGGCAAGGCCATCCGCCACGAACGCCTGTTTGCGATCCAAACCACCGCCCGCATCGTTCCCGGTGGCCACCAGGTCTTGATCGTGCCGCGCGTCATGCTGGGCGATGAACCCCTGGCGCGCCACCTGGCCGGCTGGTACACCCAATGCCTGGTATTCCGCTTTCCCGATCCCGACTATGCGGCCTTTTCTCAGGTCGTCGTTCTGGCAATCGGGCGACAAACCGAATACCGCCACCCCGGCCGGGAGCAGATCGAATCCATCACCCGCCTGGTTGAGATAGATGTACCCGTCTTGACCGCCGGCGATGGCCGCCGGCAGTGGCCGCATGCTATCCCGTCCACCCCCAAAGGCGAGTTCAAGTTCGCCTACACCCCCATCGAGCCGCTCGACCTGCTGCGCGCCGCACGCCAGTGCAGCCCGCTCAAGTCGCCCGAATTCCAGCGTCTGACTTACGTGCGCCCGATCGGTGCACCGTTCACCCCGGCCATGCCGCTGATGATCGGGCACCTCACCATGCTGATCTCCGGCCAGGAAACCGGTGTGCTCTCGCTCACTGACCCCAAGACCGGCCGGCCCTTCCTGCTCAAAGGCATGAGCCGCAAGCAGGTAGAAGCCGATGGCGAGGCCGAGTACGATGACGAAGGCAAATACTCGCACACCCGTGTCACCGAGCGCGAGCGCCACGTCACCACGCTCACCGTCGCCCATCCCGATGGGACGCTCAAGAAACTCAGCGATCCCAACCAGGTTGGGTCCTTCATCCAATCCTGTTCTAACGATATCGCCGAGGCGATCTTGACCCGCAACCGCCCGCTGTACAACTTCGACCCGACCGAAGCCGAGTGGAAAACCACTGCCCAGGTCGGGCTGGGGCTGCCGCTGCTGCCCGGTCGTGAGCGGCGCGATCTCGATCTGATCGCATCCCCCTACTTTTAATCTACAACTCACATCGAGGATAATATGGCTCGCCTTGAAGCGCAGAGCAAATTGCTCTATTACCCTACCCCTGAACACATCGTCAAATTGATCGTTACCTGGTTCTCGGCTGATAAACCAGTTCGCCTGGCTGACCCGTGCTGCGGCACGGGCGAAGCCTTGCGTACCTTCGCCCAATCCCTGGGCGTCCCCGCCGAAACCTGGGGCATCGAACTCTCCTACAGTCGCGCCCAGGCTGCGCAAAGCATCCTGGAGCATGTGCTGCCGGCGTCGTTCTATCACGTCACCTGGTCGCCCAACAGCGTCAGTCTTGGATTCGACAATCCGCCTTACGACTGGTCGCCGATGCGCGACGAGCACGGCAAGGCCATCCGCCACGAGCGCCTGTTTGTCATCCAGACCACCGGGCGCATCGTTCCCGGCGGTCACCAGGTCATCATCGTTCCGCGTGCCATGCTGGGCGATGAGAGCCTGGCGCGCCACCTGGCCGGCTGGTATGAACGCTGCCTGGTGCTGCGTTTCCCTGATCCGGATTACGCTGCTTTCGAGCAGGTTGTGATCCTGGCCACCGGCAAGCGCGCCGAATATCGCCATCCCGGCCGGGATGAGATCGAAGCGCTCACCAACCTGGTCGAGGCGGAAATAACTGCCCTGGCAACTGGCGATGCTCGTTTGGCCATCCCATCCACGCCCAAAGGCGATTTCAAGTTCGCCTATACCCCTACCGAACCGCTCGACCTGCTGCGCGCCGCACGCCAGTGCAGCCCGCTCAAGTCGCCCGAGTTCCAGCGCCTGACTTACGTACGCCCGGTCGGCGCGCCGTTCACCCCGGCCATGCCGCTGATGATCGGCCACCTGACCATGCTGATCTCCGGCCAGGAGACTGGCGTGCTTTCGCTCACCGACCCCAAGACCGGCCAGCCCTTCCTGCTCAAAGGCATGAGCCGCAAGCAGGTGGAGGCTGACGGCGAGGCCGAATACAATGACGAAGGCGAGTACTCGCACACGCGTGTCACCGAGCGCGAGCGCCACGTCACTACTCTGACCGTCGCTCATCCGGATGGCAGGCTGCAAAAACTGGCCGAGCCGGGTGAGGTCAGCCGCTTTATCCAATCCTGTTCTGCCGACATCGCCGATGCGATCCTGACCCGCAACCGCCCGCTGTACAACTTCGACCCGACCGAGGCCGAGTGGAAAACCACCGCCCAGGTCGGGCTGGGGCTGCCGCTGCTGCCCGGTCGAGAACGGCGCGGCATGTTCGACATGCAGCGCCACTGGGCGATTACTGCAGCACGGGTCATGCGCCAAACGCCGCAAGGCGCGGCCATCCTAAATCTCGATATGGGATCGGGGAAAACCTTGATCACCGTCGGCGCGCTGGAAGTGCTCGGCGAGTGGCCGGCGGTTGTGATGTGCCCCGGTCACATGGTCTGGAAGTGGAAGCGCGAGCTGGAGATTGCCTCCAACCCGGCTGATCCGATCCAGGCGCGTGTAATCACCCGCCCGGTGCGGGAAAGCGTCTCGCGCTGGAGCCAGCTCTGCCAGGCAATTGCCGAAGCAGGCGGTAATGTCGTCTCGACGACGCGCCGCCAAGTTGAACCGGCCACGGTCAACGACCCCGGTGGACGCCG
The DNA here is from genome assembly GCA_964531975.1 of uncultured Anaerolinea sp. GTDB lineage: Bacteria > Chloroflexota > Anaerolineae > Anaerolineales > UBA4823 > RBG-16-57-11. Next base: position 7,169 of record CAZHFU010000055.1, read on the forward strand.
CCAGGCGCGTATCGCCTGCCCGGCTGCCAAAATCGAGGCTGTTGCGCGTATCCTGAACAGCCTGGCTTTCCGGGATAAAGACCCGGAAGGGAGGCCGGTCAAGATCGCCCCGACCATCCAGTTCAGCGGCGAGGGCCTGCAGGTGGAGTTCGTCGACCGTGACGAGTACACCCTGTTCGACTTTGCTGCTGACTACCGCTCTGGCCTGCTGGGTAAGAAAGCCGTGGCGGTGGTCGCCTTCGACCCGGCCAAGTACGATGCCGGGCAGGAGGAGAAACCCGCCGTTGTCTATCACTGGCGGCGCACCTGGAACGAAGAACTGCGTTTCTGGGAGCGGCAAAAGCTGCCTACCTGCCCGGTATGCGGCAAGCCTTTCGAGGACAAAATCCCGCGCTTCTGCCCAACCTGCCACGCGGCGTTGTTCAACTTCACCCGCTGGCGCAGAGTCGGCCTGGCGCGCCTGGTGCAGCATCAGTTCAAAGGTTTTTTCAAGGTTGTTGTGGCAGATGAAATCCATAAGTGTCAGGATGGCCGCACCGATATCGGTGTGGCCGACCAGCGTCTGCTCTCTGCCACGCGTTACTCGCTGGCTTTGACCGGCACACTTTTTGGCGGCGCGGCGGGCAGTTTGTTCTTCCTGCTCTACCGCCGCTCGCCCGAACTGCGCCGGCTGTTTGGCTTCCGTGAGAAAATGCGTTTCGTGGATGTCTACGGCCTGTGGGAACGCCAGTGGAACCAGAAAGACCCGCTGGCCGGCGAATCGGGCAAGTCCACCGGTATCGAGCGCTGGAACTACCGCCAGCGTGAGCTGCCCGGTGTGGCGCCCTCCGTTATCCGCTACCTGCTGCCCATCACCCTGTTCGGCGGCATCGCCGATCTGGGTTACGAGCTGCCTCCGGTCTACGAAGACGTTGTCCCCCTGGAGATGACCGAACCGCAGGCCCAGCAGTACAGCCATGCTTCAAACTACCTGCTTTCCAAAGCGTTGGAGCTGCTGCGCGCCGGCGATCCGGGCGGGCTGTCGGTGTGGTTCTCCACCAGCCGCTTCCGCCCTGCTTCGGGCTACCGCGACGAAAATGTCTCTTACGTTGGACGGCGCGGTGGCTCCATCGACCTGGGTCTGCCGGCAGTGATCACCGCCGAACAACCCTGGCTACCCAAAGAGCAGCGCTTGGCCGAGATGGTGCGCACAGACGCACAGCAAGGCCTGCGCACGCTGATCTTTGTTGAACAGTCCGGCACGCGCGACATCCGCGAACGGCTGAAAAACGCCATCGAAACGCTGGCCCCCGGCGGCGAACCACTGCTGGTCGAAGCGCCAAGAGTAGGCGTGCTCTCTGCTGGCGACATGTCGCCGGCTAAACGGGAGGCCTGGATCAGGCTGAATGCTCCACGCATGGATTCGCTCCTTGTCAATCCCAAGTTAGTTGAGACTGGCCTCGATCTGGTTATGTTCAGCCACCTGGTGTTCTACGAGACCACCACATCGCTGTACGTGCTGTGGCAGAGCATGCGCCGGGTCTGGCGGCTGGGGCAGGATAAACCGGTGCAGGTTGACTTCCTGACCTACACCGGCACGGTCGAGGAGCGCATCCTGGACCGCATGGGCAAGAAGATGAAAGCGGCGCAGCTCCTGTATGGGAAAGAAGCCGCTGGCGTGTTGGTCGAAGTCGATGACGATGACATCCAGCGCCAGGTGATCCGCGAAGCCCTGCAGGGCAAGGTGGCCGCCAGCGCGGGGGAGATGGCGGAGAAGTTGAGGATTTTCTCGACTGGGGATGAGCGAACCGTACGGGTGAGTAATTCGCCGGCTGGGTCGTTGATCGCATTCTCGCCGCGGCTGCTGGTCACCCAGCTACCAAAGGGTGAGACTTTTCAACTCGACTTGTTTGGCGGCGCAATACCTGCTGCAGATCTCCGCTTACGAAGAAGACGCCATTAGCAATTCGTAAGACTGCAGTTAGAAATAATGAGACCCCGACCAAACGCCGGGGTCTTTTTTATTCAGCTCATGTACTTGGTACGCAATCTCATATTGTCTGGAGCCCATTTGCACGTAGCAAATCATCTAAATCATGCTGCATCAACTCAGCCAGTCGTTTGCTCGGCGTTTTCTCGATTTCAAGTACCAACTCCAGGGCTTGTTTGTGCCATTCTTTCTGACGATGTGGACAAGCGAATTCATCGTGCCAATGGCCGCGCCTGGCACTTGCCTCCGCCCAAGCGGTTGGACCTGTTAGGTTACGCTCCACATCGCACAAACTATGGCACACTCTGCAGTGAATTTGTTCGACGGTATCAGGTGCAGTGTAAAAAATGTCATAACCAGTCATTGGAGTTTATCCAGTAAATTCAGTGAGATGCGCTTTGCAACAGCCAGTTTCTTTATACTTGAGTAATCATCAATGAGTGGATCAGTGGCATGGTCAACCCGATTCCGGATGCTTGCAAGGATATCTTTTTCTGTATCATCAAGATCGATGAATTTAAAATTTCGAGCAACACTAATGATCTCGCTAAAGTGAAGCAAACTGGTCCATGCTTGATCTGCATCTTTTCGGCGCAGTCTTTCCATTTTGCCAACACAGGCCGTATATCGATCTGGATCCATGGCCGAACGTAGGCAATCCTCATCCACCAATTCAGCAATCCGCTGGACCAATGCATATTCTAAAGCTTCGAACATAACATAGAAAGGTATTTTGACAAGTGCGTTGTTCAGGTCGGAGAAATGGAGATAACCCACTACTCGGTTGCCACTTAAGATAAAACCGAAGTGACGCTGCAGGAGAATATCTACCACTTCAAGAATACTGGTAGCATCACTCATCGTATCAGCGACTTTAATAAAATTTGCCTTGTTATGCCCTCGCTCCAGATACTTAAATATTTCGTCGCCCTTATAAATTGGGATAACATCATATTCCAAGCTCTTGTCCAGGAGTTCTTGGGCAATTTTTTCGTCTGGCGCTTTGGTCAGTTTATCCATCGGCACCATAATATCTTTGACAGTAAACGAAAGTGCGATACGTTCTAGGGTATTATCCAGTGAAACCATAAAATTTTGCCTTTTCCTCATATTCCCAATTGATCCAGGAGTATCTCTCCGGCTTTTTGAAGGTCTCCATCCAATGAAAACGAGACAGTGCGGATATGGATGCCATTTATCACAGCATCAAACGGATGCTGGAGCGGCGCCGGGTAGATAAGAACTGCTTGATTACAATTCTTGGCGGTGGCATAGAACGTGATTTGGGTAATATCCTCCGGAGCGGGACTGGTGGGATTTTTATACTTAGTATCCAGCACAAACATGGGCTGTTTCCGTTGCTTATCGTAAATCACTAGATCAATTTTGAAGTGAATGGGTTCGTTCTCCCCAATCTTGAGGTTCTCCTGGGCTTTCAACTCATAGCTGTCCGAGGGCAAGTTGGCGCGCAGCCATTCAGCCACGAATAGCTCGTATAGATGAGCCATATCCACCAGAAAAGGCACCATGCTGTGGTTGCCAACTTCGTATGAAGGCCCGGAGTTCTCCAGGAAAAAACGGCAAAGCGCGTGTAGAGTCCGATAATCCTCATTCAAGCGGTTATACGATCTACCGGTGCAATCTCTAGATGTGAAGCGCAGCGGAGAAGCTACCTGGTAGATATTTCCATAGCTGTTACGCACTACCTGGCGCGAGTCTTCGGAACACAGACCGCTGAGCAAGATCGAGTGCAGCGTCCAGGCCAGGATTTGATTGTCTTCAATATCGGCCGTAATTTCCTGAAACTCGCAGCGCAGTTTCGAATTCCACGGTTGGGCCACTATCGAGCGCACATTCAATTTCCCGCGCGTATAGGGCAAGTTTTCTCTTTTCGTGATGTAGTTCCGGTAATAGCCCTTCCGCCCACGGTCCAGGATGCGTTTCGCCAGCAACTTTGCCAGGGTGGAGTAAAAATCCTGCAGGGTCTCCGATTGATAATCTTTTGGTAGCCACTGGATGCTCTTGAGCCGGTAGGCATAATCGAGCATCCCAAACAAGTTTTCCAAAGGAACTTTTGGTTTCAAGTGAAAACTTAGCTCGTCCGAGAAAGGAATGAAACCGGCCCAGCCCAGTGAGGTCAGCTCCCACTGATAGCCATTCTGAAAGGATGGAGGCGAAATACTGATCTTATCCCGGAACTTCGTCCACAGCCGCTCACCAGCTTCCGGGGATATTCTCGTTCCCGCAAGGCGCTCGGTTTGATACTCCTTCAACACAATTGGCGCGTTAGTCGCAGTCATCCGAATATCCTGGCAGAAACCACTTCCCAGCAGAATTCCTGGTACTTACCTGGTTGATCGAAGAAATACTCTTCCAAATAAGGCTCAATTTCCATGCGCCAGATATCAGCAATCTGCGACGCCAGATCGGGGCATAAAAAGAAGCTCGGCCCAACCGTATAGTGACGGTCGCCAATCGCTTGATTAAGCTGCTCAAGCACGGTTACCAGCGGCATAACTGGAAAGCCAGTATGCTCTCGCTCGTGGTACTTCTGTAAAATGGAATAATCAGGATACAGGGATAGAAAAGCGAACCGCCGGCGCAGAGCGTGGTCCACCAATGCAATCGAGCGGTCAGCGGTGTTCATCGTTCCAAGAATGCGCACATTGGCCGGAATCTTGAACCGGCTGCCGGTGGCAAGTTCAACTTCCTCGGCGCGATACTCCAGTAGATACATGAGCTCGCCAAAGACGCGCGCCAGGTTGGCGCGGTTGATCTCATCGATGATCAAAACGCAAGTGCCCTTCTTTCCGCTGGCCTTTGCACAGAATTCCATGAACCTTCCTGGGAGTACAGGGAAATCCAATCCACCTTCTGGGTGTTTCTTTGCGCGAATCCCTTGGATAAAGTCTTCGTAGGAGACTTCCGGGTGGAACTGCACAAGTTGATCAAATCCATCCCCGCCACCGATCAAGTGTTTCGATAACTTTTTGGCTAAAAACGTTTTCCCGGTTCCCGGTGGACCATAGATAATGACTTGCTTTTTTCGTTCAATCGCTCGCATCCATCGCTCCAGCTCTACCAATTCAATGCCTGTCTCCTCGGCACACTGAGTAAGAGAATAAACTGGCTGAAGCTCTGTTGGAATCTGGATTTCCAGGTATTCAGCAATCTCATCCATCGGGTCTTCGCTAATTGCCAGAAGCATGAACGGGAAGAAGCGGTGGTATAACTCTGCAACCCGCTCGACCATTTGCTCCTGCGACATTTGGATCACCTGGTCTTTCGTCCAAACCACTGCGATGCGATATTCGAAGGTCTCCGGGTGCTCGAACCATTTTTGAAAGGCAGCACGTTTTGCAGGGCCATCCAACGCGCCGTCTGAAGGTATCGACCGCTGTGGCCGGCCTGGTACGATTTCTGGATCCTGGGTGATTTCATTCAGCCATTCCAAAAGCTTTTCTGAATTTCTGGAGCAGTTCTTCATCAACCTGCCCCTGGCCAGTTCGGCATAATCGCTCAGACTGAAGCCAACTTCGATCCCTTCACAATTTATGGTCATGAAGAGTTGGGGATCGGCTGTTCGCTTGCCACCTTTCGGATAAAAAGCGCCCCAGTAAAAGTCCCAGGCGCCGCCCTTACCATAGTCATTTTTATGGAATTGCGAAAACACATTGCGCCCAGTTTCTATTCGCTCGAGTACTTCGGGGCTCAACTGCTCTGCAACCTGTTTCATCAAGTTCTGGAAGGGATGTTCAACATGTTGCTTGAAGTCCTGCTTATGATCGCCGTAGAACTTCTGGGTAGGATCCGCATGAAGCCCATCGAGAAGTGTAAAGGTTTGCTCAGTGAAATAGGGTTCCTGGATAGGTAGCTCTGAAACAGGATGAATATTGAGTATTTCATCAAACTCTTTCTGATCCATCTCGATCAAAGTTCTGACCCAATGACCTTTGCTGATCGGTCTTAATTGAATGTCATCCCAACGAACAGGTAAGTGATGACCATGTTCAATGCCAGGGACATAGTAGTAAGGGCCGGTAACTGTGCCTATGCCAATCGCCTCGCGAGTGCCGCGGTTGGCGATTACCCTGTCGCCCTCCTGGATATGAGCAAACGTCCAGACCTGCTCAATGCCCCTGGGGCCCCATTCCGGGTGTTCTTCTAACAACACCTTACACCTGGCAGCAAACGACTCTGGCTGCATTGTGCTGACATCCCCCGTCTCTTCCCAGCCAATGGTTATGAAGCCACCTTGTTTGCAGGCTTCCCAGTTCCAGGCATTTTCCCCTGGCGCAATTTTCCAGTATCGTTTCACCGCTTCAATGACAGCGCCCTCTCCTTCTGCCTCGGCTTGAATCCCGCTTGAGAGAACCTTATCGCGTTCATCTTGAAGAAGAATAGCATTTGCCAGTTGTTTCTTGTGGTGAGTATGGTGCGGAGAGCTTTGCCAACCGGAAAAACGTTGGACCAAAAAAGCCGTAGTGCTGGCAAACAAGTCCATTATTTCCGTTTCATTAGCTTTGAAGACATTGTATTCAAACTTATAGATGGTGATCTGCGGCTCTCCTTGTTGCTGTGTAAAGTCACCTTCATACAAGGAGGGCAGCTTCAGTCTGTCTTTGTATAGGGTCACATGAATGCTTGAAATCGAGCCGGCTTTACCATTGATGCCCAGTACCAGCCATTTCCCATAATTGACTCGCAGCCTGAACTCGCTTGAATAGCTCCGGAGTGTAACGGTCAGCAGTGGGTGGTCTGGCGTTTGTACTCCAAGGCATTCCAGTGCTGACTGGAGCAAATCAAAAGCCCACTGGGCCTGGTCCCAATCCTGAAACATCTTGCTAAACGGATGAGCCAGCTTCTTGGATGGCAAACTTGCCCGGTAAGCAGTCCAGATAAAACCTTGAATATCAACATAGTCCTGCGGTTGATAGTCTCCAAGCTCATGTTTCAGTTGTTGGCATAGGTCCAGTAGATGGGCATAAAGCTCTGGAGAGGGAGCCGATGGTAGCCCATCCGCCAGCCCGGATGCTTTTAGGAACCAACCTATCGTTTGGGGTTTGACGAAAATATCCGATTCGGGGTGGCAGACAAACAGGAAATAGGTGGGGAAGGTCCATTTGTTGGGCAGGTGACTTTCCTCTACCCAAGCGACGTACTTCGCCAACCGTTCTGGGGATGGCTCCGGACCATGGATCAAATCGACAAACGCCTGGCAAAATGCTTGCCGGTCTAGCCCTTCATGGAATAGGATACTCAAGTCGCTCGATTTGGGTGATGCCAGATAAAGCAAGTTCTTCCCGCTTTGAGCTACCCTTCTAATCCTGTCCAGGAAATCATCGAACTCACCTCGGACAATGCAATCTAATAAGTCCTGACTCTTGAGCAAAGCTTTCGCTTTTTCGACCGCCTTTTGCTTATACGTCACTTCCTCGTTGATAAAACGCTGGTCTGTAAAACCCTGCCATTCAGGAAAAATTTTGTTTATCGAATCGTATCATCTCAAAAAATTGGGGTGAAATTGCTCCTGTTTTATACTTTCGAG
>CAZHFU010000056.1:0-13763 GCA_964531975.1 uncultured Anaerolinea sp.
GCGCCGCCGGCAGTGTCGGGCGCCGTTGTAATGGGTCAATTCCAGGATCACCCGCCCCGACATGTAATGTTCCCAGACCGGCGCGGGTGTCAAGACAAAACGCCGTGGGTGGTAAGAATTCCCCACACCGGCGCGGGTATTAGGACGTAGATGAGACCCCCCCCCGCCCCCCCTAAAGGGGGGGAGGTTGGAATAGCTTCAGGCGTGCAAGGGTATTAAGCTCGCCGCTGTGGGGTTGCCGTGTTACTGAAGTAGACCCGACGAAGGCGTAGGTATTGCCCACACCGGCACGGGTATTAGGATGCATTGCTTGCCAGGCTAATCGGTGAGGTAGAGTTCCTCGTAGAGCGGTTTGAGCTGCTTGTACATTTTCAGGTAAACCTGGTTGTACAGTCGTTCGTATACCGCGTGGGCCTGGGGGTTGGGCTGGAAGGTGTCGCCCTGGTGGGTCATGGCGGCAACGGCGGTGGAGAAATCGGGGTGCAGGCCCAGGCCTACGGCGGCGTCAATCGCCGCGCCCAGGCCGGAGGCCTCGTAGATGTGCGGGCGGGTGGCGGCCAGGCCGAATATATCGGCGGTGAGCTGCATGGCGGCGTTGGATTGGCTGCCGCCTCCGGCGATGCGCAGTTCGGTGATGGGCACGCCGGAACGTTTGGATGTGCGCTCGGCGCCTTCCCGCAGGGCATAGGCCAGTCCTTCGAGGATCGCCCGGTACAGGTGGCTGCGGGTGTGGGCGCCGCTGAAGCCAATCACTGCGCCGCGGGCTTCCGGCCCCGGCACACGCAGCCCCGGCGACCAAAAGGGCTGCAGCACCAGGCCGTCGGAGCCGGGGGGAACCTGGCTCACCAGTTCATCGAACAGCGTTTCGGGTTCCACGCCGCGCTGCTCGGCCAGGCGCTGCTCATGCTGTCCGAATTCTTCCTTAAACCAGCTCACCATCCAATATCCGCGGGCGATTTGCACTTCCAGGCTGTAGGCATTGGGGATAGCAGCCGGATAAGGGGGGATGAGGGGGATGACTTCAATATAGCGGTGATGGGTGGTGTTGATCGTGGCGGTTGTGCCGTAGCTCAGGCAGCCGATGTGGGGTTCGAGCGCCCCAGCTCCGATCACCTCGCACGCTTTATCGCTGGCGGCGGCGATCAGCGGCAGCCCTTCGGGTAGGCCGGTGGCTTCCGCCGCGGCGGCGGTGATGCGCCCCAACTGGCTGGCCGGCGGCTGAAGTTCGATGAGCATGGATTGCTTCACCGAGATAATTTGACGTTTCCAATCCCACCACGAGGAGTAGCGCCGGTGTTTGTAATCGAAGGGCATATAGCCCACCTGGCAGGCGTCCGAATCGACCAGGCGACCCACCAACCGGTAGGTGAGATACCCCGATAGGTAAACGTAGTGTTCGGTTTGCTGCCAAATCTCCGGCTGGTTGTGACTGATCCAATTGGCCTCGGCCTCGGCTTGTAGATAATCGACCGTGCGCTGCATGCCGGCCAGTTTGAAAATTAGCCCCCACGGGCCGCCTAAGGATGGCAGCCCCTCGGTGCGGCGCTGGTCGAGCCACACGATGGCGGGGCGCAACGGCTGCCCGTTTTTATCCAGGTTAATCAGGGTGGAGCGCTGCGTGGTGAGGGCGGCCCCGGCCAGGCGTTCGACGCCCAGTTCGGGCTGCTGCGCCATTTGGGCCATCAGCCCGCGGCAAGCCTGGCACACCGCCCGCCAGAACAGGTCTGGGTCTTGTTCGACCCAGCCCGGCTGCGGATAGCTATAGGCTTCGATTGGCGCCCGTTCTTTCAGCAGGAGGCGGCCTTGGGGGTTGAAAAGCAACGCGCGCACGCTTTGGGTTCCGGCGTCAATGGCTATGATTAAATCACCAGGCATGTTTTCCTCGCTGTAGATGAACTGGATGGGGCCGTGGCTCGATCACCATTGCGGCAGAATTACGATCCAGGTAAATAATAACACGTTTGCCACTGGTGGATGTAGGCCTGGGCTTCGTCTTTCCAGCGCGCATCGCTCCAGCCCAGTTCGGGTTGGACGATGGCGCGGATCTTGTCGAGCTGATCGATGCCGCCCTGCGGTGCGAGCAAGCCCAGGCGCACGCGGCGCAGCAGCAAATCGTCGAGATGTTCCACAAATTCGCTGCGGGCGGCCCAACGCAGTTCGGCCCACAGGTTGGGGGTGGCCTCAATCGCTTCGAGTTCGCCGGCTTGGGCCGCCTCTAGCAGGGCGTTGGCTTGTTCGCCATAGCGCCCCGCCAGGCGCAGGCGCATGGCGGGCGATAGCCCCGCCGCCAGGGGCGAATCGGCGGAGGGGCTGCTCAACACCGGAGCGCGCCGGTTCCAGCGGATGCCGCCCGGCAAGCGCCAGGCGATGCGCTGTAAGGCGTCGTAGGCCATCACCCGGAAGGTGGTGAGCTTGCCGCCCGCCACGGTTAGCAGGCCGTTTTCTTCCCACAAGACGTGTTCGCGTGATTCTTTGGATGGATCGGGGCAGCCGGTATCGATCACCGGGCGCACCCCGGCGTAGGTGGCTTGAATATCGCGGCGCTGCAAAGCCTGGCTGGGGAAGGTGTGCTGCACCGCTTCGAGCAGATAAGCCAGCTCTTGCTCGCTAATGGCCGGCTCGTGATTCAACCCCTCAGCTTGATCGATGTCGGTGGTTCCGATCAGGGTGACGCCTTCCCAGGGAAAAGCGAATACCGGGCGGTGGTCTTGCGGGTGCAGGAAGCTGACGGCGCGGCGCAGCGGCAGGCGCTCGCCGGGGAAGATCAGGTGGCTGCCGCGCAGCTTGCGCAGGCGGCAGCGGCCCCCCACCGCCTGGCGCAGGTCGTCGGCCCACGCACCGGTGGCGTTAATCACCGCCGCGGCGCGCACTTCTGTTGTGCAGTCGCGGCCTGTAGTCATATCCCGCACCACCGCTCCCACCACCTGGCCGCGCGGGTCGCGCAGCAGCTGCTCGACCCGGGCGTAGTTGAGCGCCACGGCCCCATCGGCCATCGCCTCCATCACCAGGCGGAGCACCAGGCGGGCGTCGTCGGTTTGGGCGTCGAAGTAGCGATAGCCGCCCTGCAGCGCCTCCTGGCGCAGCGAGGGGCACAGGTCGTGCATATCATAGGCGTCGTAACGGCGGTGCGCCCAATCGAAAGCCAGCAGGTCGTAGGCGATCAGCCCTAACCCAAACACCCAGCCGGGGATGGCGTCGCCCTTGAAATTCGCCAGCAAGAAGCCCAGGGGGGTCACCAGGCCGCGCCCGTCTTTGAGCAGGCGCTGGCGTTCACGCACCGATTCAAAGGTCATGCGGATCTGGGCGTTTTTGAGGTAGCGCAGGCCGCCGTGCACCATCTTGGAAGAGCGGCTGGAAGTGCCCGAAGCGTAGTCTTGAGCTTCCACCAACACGGCGCGCAGACCGGCGCGGGCGGCTTCGCGCACAATGCCGGCGCCAGTTACACCCCCGCCGATCACTAACACATCGCACGGGTCGGAAAGCGCCTGCCAGGCGGCGTCACGGGTCGGGTTGGTCATGGGTCACTTCTCGCTTGGTGAAGACAACAGCGTACCAGGGTTGAGCATGCCTTGCGGGTCGAGGCAGGCCAGGCTGCTTTGGATGAGGTCTAGACCCAGGGGGCCTTTTTCGTGGATCAGGTAAGGGGCGTGATCGCGACCGACGCCGTGTTGGTGGCTAATTGTGCCGCCGTGAGCGATTACCGCCTGGCTGCCGGCGGCCTTAAGCGCCTGCCAGCGCGCCACGGTTTCTCCGGCGTCTGCCGCGCGGCGGAACAGGTAGGTGACATAGATGGCGGCTCCATCGGCGTATAGATGGGAGAGATGCCCGAACACCAGGGCGCGTTCGTTATGGGGTTCGATGGCCTGGTGGATGGCGGTTTGCATGGCCTGGGCGGTTTGGGGTACTTTAGCCCAGGGCACGGCAGTCTCGAAGGTATCCACCGCATAGCCGCGCTCCCACAAGGTGTTGCGCAGATAGGGAGATAGGAAGCGGCTTTTCTGCCAGATTTTGCCAATGGCGGGGGCGATGGCGGCGCGCACGAAAAAGCCGCCGTGTTGGCGGGCCAGGCGCTGCGCCTCCGCCAGGGCGTAGCGGGCGGCGCGGGGCGACCCGGTGACGCCCAGCACCATCAGGCAGCGTTCCGAGCTAAAGCCAACCAGCTTCAACCCGTTTTCGGCCAGGCGCGCCAGCCCGTCTTTGCCCGATAGGCGCAGGGTGGTCTCGGTTTCCTGGGCGGTGCTCAGGCGCACCATCGAAACCGGGACGCTCTCCTGGGCCAGGGCGCGGGCGGTCAACATGCCTTGCTCCCAGCTGGGGAAGAAGACGCCGTAGAAGGTTTCCTGGTCTGGCAGCGGGCGCACCCGCACCTGGGCGCGGGTGATGACGCCCAGCCGGCCTTCCGAACCAAGCAGCGCCTGGCGCAGATCGGGGCCGGCGGCTGAGGCGGGCAAACTGGGCAGATCGAGCGGGCCGCGCGGCGTCTCAACGTGTCCGCCGGCGAAAAGATCTTCAATCCGTCCATAGTAGAACGATTGCTGTCCGCTGGAACGGGAGGCGATCCAGCCGCCCAGGGTGGAAAGCTCCCAAGATTGCGGGAAATGCCCCAGGGTGTAACCTTGGCTTTGCAGCTGGGCTTCTAACTGCGGCCCGGTGACGCCGGTTTCGAATTCGGCCAGGCGGCTGGTTTTATCCAGGTTGAGCAGGCGGGTGAGCCGCGACATATCGACGGTGAGCGTGGGGGTTGGGCCGGGTTGGGGGTTGATGTGGCCCACCACGCTGGTTCCGCCGCCGTAGGGGATCAGGCGCGCCCCACATGCCTGGGCATAGGCGTAGATTTGGCGGATGTCTTCATCGCTGGAGGGGTAAGCCACTCCATCGGGGAAGGCGGGGATGTTGCCGCTGCGCAGCGCGGCCCAATCGGGCAGGCTTTGGCCGCAAGCGTGCAAGGCGCGGTGGTGGGGGTCGTGGGATACCAGGGCGTGTTCGGGCAGGCGCGAAGGCGGAACGCTTTGCAGCACCTGATCGAAGGCGGCGTCTGGCGCCGATTGGCTGTTGGTTTGCCCCTCGCCAATGCGGGCGCGCAGATATTCCGCCGCAGAATCGGGTAAGTGATAGGTGGTTTGCTCATCACCCCAACCATTCCAACGTCTCATCGTCAATCCTCCAGGAGCCGGGCGGTTGTTCGCCTGGCTTATCGATGCGGTTGTGTTTAGAAACCGTCTAAGCTCTCGCGCATGGCGGCGTGAGTGACGGCGTGGGCTTCGCTGGGAGCGCAGTGAATGGCTGCCAGGCGCAGGTTTTGATAAAAAGCTTGCGAGCGGGCGCGGGTGCTTTCGTTTTCGAAGTAACCGGTGGCCATGGCAATGTACAGATCTTCAAAGCCGTTCACAATCAGGGCGTAAACCGGGTTATCGGAAAGGATCGACAGCTGGTGATGCAGCCGCCAGTCGTAGCGGGCATAGGCGGCGGGGGTGGAGGGCAGGGCGGCGGCGTCTTCGAGCAGCCGGGCGACTGCATCGGGATGATGCTCAACCGCCAGGGCGGCGTAGGCCGGGGCGATAACCAGGCGCACTTCAAGCAGCTGGCGCACAAAGCGGGCGGGTTGGTGGGCGGGGTGACGCGCCAGCGCGCCAAGCACCCCCAGGCTGCCTTCTTGCCAGAAGTTGCGCACCCGGGTGGGTTTGCCCTGGCGGATTTCGAGCCAGCCGTCGCGGGCCAGGCGCTGCAGCGCCTCGCGCAGGGTGGGGCGGGTGACGCCGAAAGCCTTAGCCAGCTCGCGTTCGGCGGGCAGGGTGGCGTTGAGGGGGTACAGACCATCTAAGATGCGTTCGATGAGCAGTTTTTCGGCGTATTCCGCCGGGCGCAATGGGGGACAATCGTCCATGGGGTCTCCGGTCAACTGGTAAGTGGTCTGACCAGTTAGCCCAGTATATCCTACCTTATGCGGGGCGTCAAGATGTCTTATAATATTCTCCGGCTGCCTGGATGCGATTTGAGTGCGCCCAAACTGGGCCGGCGGCTAGATTGAAGCGTGGTGGGGAGGTGGGTGATGGGGCAGCCGGTTTATGATTACGTGGTGATTGGCTCCGGTTTTGGGGGCAGCGTTTCGGCCATGCGATTGACGGAAAAGGGTTATTCCGTCTTGGTGTTGGAACGGGGGAAACGCTTTGGCGATGAAGATTTCGCCAAAACCAGTTGGAATGTTTTCAAATATTTGTGGCTTCCGGCGCTGCGGTGTTTTGGCATCTTGCAGATTTCGCTGTTTAGAGATGTGTTTGTGCTGCATCAGGCCGGGGTGGGCGGCGGCAGCCTGGGCTATGCCAATGTCTTGATGGCGCCCACCGATGAGTTGTTTGAGAACCCCTCCTGGAAGAACCTGGCGGATTGGAAGGCCGTGCTCCGGCCGCATTATGATACCGCCCGGCGGATGTTGGGCGTGGCGGAGAACCCCCGCCTGTGGCCGGCCGACCAGGTTCTGATGGACATAGCCACCCAGCTAAACACCCAGGCCACTTTCCGGCCCACCACGGTGGGAGCGTTTTTTGGCCCGCCCGGCGCAGAAGGCCAGGTCTTTCCCGATCCCTATTTCGGCGGGCTTGGCCCCGACCGGCGCACTTGCAATCACTGCGGGGCGTGCATGGTGGGCTGCCGCAATAACGCCAAGAACACCTTGGTGAAGAATTATCTGTATTTCGCCGAGAAGTGGGGGGCGGTGATTTCGGCGGAAAGCGAAGTGAGCGACGTGCGCCCGCTGCCGCCCGGCCAGGCCGATGGGGCGCGCTATGAGGTGCTGTATCGCCGCAGCACGGGGTGGCTGGTCAAACCGGCCCGGCGGGTGCGCGCCCGCAACGTGATTTTCTCCGCCGGTTCGCTTGGGACGCTGCGTTTGTTGTTGCGTATGCGGGATGTCACCGGCTCGCTGCCGCGCCTCTCGGCCCGCCTGGGAGATATGGTGCGCACCAACTCGGAGGCGCTCTTGGGTTCCAGCGCCCGCCATCAAGACGTGGACTATTCGCAAGGCGTCGCCATCACTTCCATTTTTTACGCCGATCCAATCACCACCATCGAACCGGTGCGCTATCCGGCGGGTTCATCGTTGATGCGCTTCCTTTCGGGGCCGCTGGTGGCATCGGGGGGCGGATTGGGCCGCCGTTTGCTAAAGACCCTGGCGCAGATTGTGTTCCACCCGCTGGATTTCGCCAAGACGCACATTTTGCCCGGTTGGGCGCAGCGCACCACCATTCTTTTGGTGATGCAAACCGAAGATAACCGGGTGAAGATGAGACTGGGGCGCAGCTTGTGGACGTTATGGAGGCGCAGCCTGGTTTCGATGCCCGATACCGAACACGCCATCGCCGCCAAGATTGACATTGGGCACGAAGTGAGCCGCCGATTTGCGGGCCTTACCAACGGTATTGCCGCCGGCACGATTAACGAGGGCCTGCTAAATATTCCTATGACGGCGCATATCTTGGGCGGCGTACCTTTTGGACGGGACGATAGCGAGGGGGTGATTGATCTGAACTGCGAGGTCTACAACTACCCAGGTCTGTTCGTGGTGGACGGCTCGATTATGCCGGCCAACCCAGGGGTGAACCCCAGCCTGACGATCACGGCGCTGGCAGAATATGCGATGAGCCGTGCGCCGGAGAAACCCGGCGGCCAGGCGCGCGCGCCAATCGGGGTATAATCGGCTGGTTCCAACCGGGATGAGGATAACCTATGCAGCCGCGTCTGCACGCCAGGCGCGGCGGACATCAGGGGGGGCGGATGAACGCGCCGCGTCGCACGGCGGGGGCCGGCCCGCCCAGGCTGCCGGGGCCAACCCGGCTGGCGCGATGGGCCGCCGGAAGCGCCTGTGGCCTTTGCGGGGCGCAAATGGATATGATGAGAAAAGGTGAAACATGCGAAAGATAGCCTACCAGGCGAAGTGTGGCTTGCTATGGATGACGGCGGCGGCGCTGCTGGGCGCTTGTGGGGGGGCGAAACCCGCAGCGCAAAGCACCGGCCCGTGCTACTCGGTTCCGGCGGCGCTGGCTCAACCGGCCAGCGAGGCCTATGCGGCTCGCAGCCGGGCGGCCACGCAAAGCCTGGCGACGCCCACAGCCGGGCGCGATGAGCGCCCCAACATTCTGCTGATTCTAACCGACGACATGGACTCTGGGCTGCTGGACTATACCCCGGCGGTTCAGAATTTGCTGGTCGCCCAGGGCGTAAGCCTGGATGAGTTTATCATCAATGTGCCGCAGTGCTGCCCATCGCGCAGCACCATTTTGCTCGGTCAATATTCGCAAAACAGCGGCATTCTGCGCAATGGGGGCAGCCAGGGAGGCTTTAAGACTTTTTTCAAGAATGGGCTGGAAAAGCAGACCATCGCATATGGTTTGCAGCTTTCCGGTTATCGGACGGTGATGTTGGGGAAATATCTAAACGGTTACCCCGGCGCGGCTAAGAAGCGCGTGTATGTGCCGCCGGGCTGGGATGAGTGGTATGTGCCCAGCAGCGGCAACCCCTACGGCAACTTTATGTACAAGCTAAACGAGAATGGGGTAATCGTCAACTATCAAAAAGACCCGGCCGATTATATGACCGATGTATTGGCGGGCAAGGCGGATGATTTTATTCGCCGCAGCGCGGGGAGCGGCCAGCCGTTTTTTATGTATCTCTCGACTTATGCTCCGCATGGCCCGTCTGTGCCCGCCCCCCGCCACACCGGCCTGTTTCTGGATGCACGTGCGCCGCGCGGCCCGTCCTTCAACGAGGCGGATGTGAGCGATAAACCGGCTTTTCTGAGCGGTCTGCCGCTGCTTTCGGAGGCCGCCTTGCAGGGCATTGACGATTTTTATCGAGCGCGTTTGCAGTCGATGCAAGCGGTGGACGAAATGACAGCGCGCCTGGTGCAGACCCTGCAAGACACCGGTCAGCTCGACAACACCTATATTTTTTTTATGTCTGATAACGGCTTGCACCTGGGCCAGCACCGCATGGAAGCCGGTAAGCTGGCTCCATACGATGAAGATGTGCGGGTTCCATTTATTGCCCGTGGGCCGGGGCTTCCGGCCGGGGTGAAAAGCCGAGCTTTGGCTGGCAACGTGGATGTGGCCGCCACCCTGGCCGAAATTGCCGGGCTGGGGACGGGGACGGCCTGCGATGGGCGCTCGCTGCTGCCGGTGCTGCGCGGCGACACCCCGGCGGCGTGGCGGGGGGCTTATCCGGTGGCTTTTTACGCCGGGCGAGTCAGCTCCTACGAAAGCGCCAACGGCGCGGGCGACCTGACCCTCGAACCGCCCGATAGCGACCCCGCTCAGGGGGAGGAAGATAACGCCAATATTCCCGCTTTTCATGCTTTGCGCAGCGCAGATTACCTGTATGTGGAGTATGAGACGGGCGAAAGAGAACTTTACGATTTGCGCAGCGATCCTTACCAGCTCAATAACCTGGCGGCGTCTACCGACGCCGCGGTTTTGAAGCGCTTTGCGGCCTGGTTGGCGGCGCTAAAAACCTGCCGGGGCGAGAGCTGTTGGCAATCGCCGCCCTAAGCCCGCGCCGCGCCGGGTGGCGGATGTACGAGGCGGGTGGAGGCGCGCGCCGCGGCCGGGGGCGGAATTGCCCACCCGCCTGGAGCGATGAGATCACGCCGGATGACCGGGGAGCGCCCTTTGACGGGCTGACCAGCCAGGCGGCCTGGGCGGCGAACGATGGGATAAAAAACCGGAAAGAATGGGCTGATGATGCGAAAATTAGTTTTACTCCTCCTGGCGGCAAGCGTGACGGCTTTTGTGTGGGCGAATAACTATTTCGCTCCGATAGACGCCTATCGCTCGCCATTGAAAGACGCCCCGCCTCAGCCCGCCGCCCAGGGCGACGCCGCCCTTTCTCGCCGGGTGGTGATGGTGTTGGTAGACGGCCTGCGCCTGGATGTATCGCAAGATAATCGGGTTATGCCCACTTTGGAGGCGCTGCGCGCCCAGGGGTTGGCGGTGAGCATGCGCAGCCGCGCTCCGTCTTATTCCGCCCCGGCCTATGCGGTTTTGTTTACCGGCGCGTGGCAGAACATTAGCGATGGGGCGGCTAATAACCTGGCGTTTGCCGATTACCAACCCTGGACGCAGGACAACCTGTTCGCGGCAGCCAAACGCGCCGGCATGAAGACGGCCGTGGGTGGATATTACTGGTTTGAGCGGTTTATTCCCCCGCCAAACCGCGATGTATCTCTGTTTGTGGAGGGCGAGGACGCCGCGGCGGACGCCTCGGTATTGGGCCACGCCTTGCCCTGGTTGGACGACCCCGCTTACCGCCTGGTGTTGATCCACCTCGACCAGGTGGATCACGCTGGTCACACCCAAGGGGGCGACAGCCAGGCTTACCGCGACGCCGCCCGGCGGGTGGATGAAGCCTTGGGGAAAATCGCCGCCAGGTTGGACTGGAATAAGGATACGCTGCTGGTGTTCAGCGATCATGGTCATCTAGATCGGGGCGGCCACGGCGGCTCGGAGCGAGTGGTCACGACGCAGCCGTTTGTGATGGTGGGGGCGGGTGTGGTTGCCCAGAAAATGGCGGGCGAAATGCCCATGGTGGATGTGGCCCCCAGCGTGGCGGCGCTGTTGGGCTTGCCGCTGCCGGCTTCGGCGCAGGGCGCGCCGCTTTGGGAGGGCATCCAATGGCAGCCTGGGCAGCGGGCGCGGGCGGCGCAAGCCTGGTCGGCGCAGCAGGAGGGGCTGGTAAGCGCCTATCGCGCCGCGGTGGGCGGCGATGCGAATTTGGGAGACGAACCGCGCCGCCCGGAACGCGTGCTGAGCGCGTTGGTCTTGCTGGGGTTGGCGGCTTGGGCGGCGTGGCATTGGCGCGGCCCCGACACCTTTGCGGTGATCCAGGCGGCGCTTATTTATGCTTTGTCCTTCCATGTGCTGCACAGCTTCGTCTTTGGTTTGGATTATACGATTAGCTGGGTGGCCGGATCGGAAGATTTATTGATCCACGTGGGAATTTGCACGGCGGCGGCCTTCCTGGCGGCCTGGCTGTATCTGCGCCGGCGGTTGGCGCAAGAGAAACGACCCTCCGGCGCGCGCCAGGCGCTTTTGTTGGGGGCGGCGGTGATGGCTGTGGCGGCCGGGTTAGTAACGGCGCACCTGGCATGGAATGGCCCCTGGCCCACCACCTACCTGCCGGAGGCGGTTACATTCTTCTTGGGGCTGTTGGGCCTGGTGCAAATCTTGTTTATCGGGCCATTGGCGGCCCTGTTGGGCCTGGCGCTTTGGTTGGCGCAGGATTGGGGCCAACGCCGCCCCACGGCGTAACCGGTTCAGGCAAGCCAATCCAGGATGGCCTGGGCTAATTCGGTGGGACGCTGCAAGGGGACATCGTGAATGGTATCGGCAAAGGTGATGATGCGCGCCTGGGGAATATCCCCGCGCAGCCGTTCCAGCCCGGCTTCGCGAGCCAGGCGATGGGGGCGGTCTTCGGGGGCTTCGATGGCGTTTTTGGCGGCGATGACCAGCACCGGGCAGCGCACCCTGGCGAAATCTTCGTAGAGGGGGTAATTCCACTGGGCGTGTAAAATCGCCATATGCCGATCCAGGGAGAGGCGCGGGGTAATGCGCTCGTTTTCGTCCACCGAAAACGAGGCCATATAGACGCCCAAGGCTTCTTCAGACGGATTCCACGAAGCATTCCATTCTTTGAGCTTGGCCTTAAATGTATCCACCGGCAGACCGGCCAGCTTGGGCGGGGTGAGGCGCTGGCGGATTTCTTCCCAGGTGCGCCGTCCATCGTTGAGCTGCACAAAGCCCCCGTCCACCAGCCCCACGCCGGCGGGGGCCAGAGGCCCGAGGGCATAGCGGGCGGCGAAGCGCAACGCGGCAGACGCGCCCCACGAATGCCCAACGATGATGGGCTGGATCAGGCGGCAGCCTTCGATAAAGGCGGCCAGATCGGTGGTGATGGTTTCAATGTCGTAGCCATCGTCGGGTTTATCGCTGAGGCCATGCCCGCGGGCGTCGTAGGCGAACACGGGATGCCCGGCCTGGGCTAAGATGGGGGCCACAGTTTGCCAAATGCGGGCGTTGGAGGCCAGGCCATGGTGCAAAATGATGGGGTTGTTTTCACCGTCTTGGTTCCAGTACAGGTAATGAAAGCGCAGGTTGTTCAATAACAGGTAAGATGAAGGCATAATAACCTCGTCGTCGTTGAAAAGACATCTCTCCAGGATGGAAAGCCCGGAGGTGGGTGGAAAAAAGCGCTGGTTAGCGCGCGGGGCGGGCAGCTCCGGCTTTCAGGCGGGTTTGAACCTTGTCGCCGGTTAGCTCGCGCAGGGCATCGGCGGCGATCCAGCGGGCCGCCCTGGAAGGCTGCTGCCGGATGCGTTGAGCGCAAGCGATGGCCTGCTCGTTGAGCGCCAGGCTGTTTTTGCCAAGGTTGCGCAGCGCCCAGTTGACCGCCTTTTTGACAAAGTTGCGTTCATCGCCGGCGTGGGCCTCGATGACTGGGAAGAAGGCCGCCAGTGTATCATGATCTTCCGGGCGGCCATACCAGGCAAATTCGGCCATGAGCGCAAACGCCGCCCGTTTGACAAATTCTTCCGATCGGGCGCTCCACTCGAACACCTTTTGGCAGCCCAATGGAGTGCGCCAGAAGAGGACGCATACCTGATCGACCAGATCCCATGAATCAAAATCGGCAGCCCAGGCATCCATTTCTGCGGAGGTAATTTGGTCGGGCGGCATGATAAAGCTGGCTAAAATGCGGGCTTCGTGCAGGCCGCTGTCCCACAGCCGGATAGCCAGGTCGTGATTAGGCGGCGTGGTTTTGGCGATGGCGCGCAGCTTGGGGATGGAAACCCCCAGGGCGTGGTGGGTGTTGACGCCAAATCTCGCCATACCCGCCAGAGACTGGGGGTCTGCGGCGGCCTGGAGCTGGGCCAAAAGCTGCTCGACAGACGGAAGCGTGGGGGGGAGGGTGGGGGAGGATGTCATGGGGTGGATGGCTTATCTCGTATACTGAAGATAGCAAGGAATGGCGTGGATGTCAAGCAGAAAAAGCCCACTTTTGTCGATAACCGGCCTGGTTTCAATGTTTAATTTGCATTTGCCCCGCCAAGCAGGGCGTTAACGTGGGGTTGAGGGTATAATTTGTCCAATTGGCCCAACGGCGGCGGGGGCAGCCGGCAGCCGGTTCAACCTACAGCCTTTAGGAGGATAAGGATGGCCGAATTTCTGTTTCCCTTTTCCGAAGAACATGAAATGATGCGCAAAGCGGCGCGGGATTTTGCGCAAAAGGCAATCGCCCCGATTGCAGCGGAATTTGATGAGAGCGGTGAGTTTCCGCATCACACCATAAAAAAGATGGGCGAGATGGGCTTCATGGGGATTGAAGTGCCCGAAGACTACGGCGGGGCCGGGATGGACACGCTGGCATATGTGTTGGCGCTTGAAGAAGTCTGCAAGGCCGACGCCGCCCACGGCACGATCATGTCGGTCAATAATTCGTTGTATGACTATGGGTTGCTCAAGTTTGGCAGCGAGCAGCAGAAGCAGCGCTTTTTGACTCCGGTGGCTTCGGGGGCGGCGATTGGGGCTTATTCGCTCACCGAGCCGATGTCTGGTTCCGACGCGGGGACGATGCGCAGCCGGGCGGTGCGCGATGGCGATCATTATGTGATTAACGGGCGCAAGTCGTGGGTCACCAGTGGCCCGGTGGCCGATTTTATCACCCTGTATACCCTTACCGACCCAGAAAAGGGGGCCAGGGGGGTGACGGCGTTCCTG
>CAZHFU010000057.1:0-13334 GCA_964531975.1 uncultured Anaerolinea sp.
CGACCTATTACTATGGTGGATATAAATTCTATGCTTGGATACCATGGGAAAATGCCACGTCCCAAAACGCCGTATACGGTATATGGACAGCATTGGGTTGGCGCATGGTAACCATAAATCAACAGATATACTCTAATGAGTGGGTTTACCTGGGGACTTTTGAGCTTAATCCTAGTTCCAATCCCTCCTATAACTGTGTTGTTTTAAATGCGAACACTGTCGAACCGTCGGGTTCAAGCTTGGTAGGAGTAGACGCAATAAAAATCAGAAACTATCCGCTATTTTTACCGCTTGTGGTGAGGTAGTTGTCACCTCGGGTTGGAGTCACATAGTTCCAGTCGCATTCGCTTGGGGGCACAAGTCGAACTGCTTGACCTGCCGGTTGAGCAGTTCTTCGCGTTAATTCGCTTTAAGAATCGGGAAAAATCGAAGGCGCAAAAATTGATTAGCGATGATAGGGGGAGAGTATGTTATGATCTAAGCGCAAAATGAGGCGCCATGTCCTTGCAAACCATCATGCAGTGTAAACAGGCGCTGCAACGCCTGCCTTATTTTAATGCCATCTCTGACGAAACCCGGCAAGCACTGGCCGAGGTTGCCATGCCGCGTCGCTACGACATGGGCCAGGTGATCTATGTAGAAGGCGAGCCGGCTGAATTTGTGTATCTGCTGGAGCATGGGTGGGTAAAGGCCACGCGCATGACCCGTGAAGGCCGCGAGCAAGCCATGCTCTTCTTGCGCCCGGTGGAAATATTTGGCGATGTTGCCGTGTTAACCGGCACGGCCTACCCTGGCACGGTATCGGCGCTAGAAGGTTTGAAGGTGTGGGCTTTCCCGGCTGAGGCGATATTAGATTTGACCAGTCGGTATCCTGACTTGGCGATGGCGCTGATCGAACATTTGGGGCATCGGGTGCTGTATTATATTAGCCTGGTGGAAGACCTCTCGCTGCGCAGCGTGGAGGCGCGTCTGGCGCACACACTGCTTCACCATGCTGAATTGGTCGAAGGTCAGTTGATTGTGCCGCGCCGTTCGTGGACGACGTTTGATGAGATGGCGGTGCGCCTGGGTACGGTGCGCGATGTGTTGAGCCGGGCGCTCAAGACCTTGGAGGCGGAGAACTTGCTGCGGGTGGAGAAGCATACCATTGTGCTGCTCGACCCACACGGCCTGGCTGAACGCGCCGACCGCTGATAGACCCTTCACAGGAAGGCTCACCGCCGGCGGTGCAGGCGCGGCAGAAAGAATGGCGTTTGTTTTCGATATGCCCGGTAGGCTTCGCCAAAGCGCTGCGCAAGCTCGCTTGTTTCGTGATAGTAAATAAAAGTCAGCAGCCCGCTGAATACCAGCCCGGTTAAGATAATCACCACGCTCGACCCCAAACCGACACCAATCCCTAAATACATTCCTAACGCGCCGAGCGTCATAGGATTGCGCGTATAAGCATACGGGCCGCTGGTGACTAATGTGCGCGTGGCCACCTGCGGAAAGGGCGTACCTTTCCCGAGCTTAAATTCGGCGCGCACCGACCATATCACCAGCCCCAAGCCGGCTGCCGCTAAGATGAAGCCTATTGCCCCGTTGAGCCGCCCCCAATGGAAAGCCCCCCAGTTAGCGCTTATTCTTCCAATGCCCAAGGCAACCATCGCCATCATGAACAGCCCGGCGAAGAAGCGTGCTATCGCTTTGCGCATCGTTGAAGGAGCATGGTACGCATTTTGATTCATCAGATCACCCTGAGGCCCTGCCCTACCTGTAAGCCGGGTTCACAACCCGTCGCGCCTGGCCGCCGCGTTGGCGAACAAAATATAGTTACTCCTATCATACATGCTGGACAGGTCTACCGATACGACTTTAGTCGTTCCCATGTAAGCAGGACTCGCCTATACTCTTAAACAGTCGCCCGGTTTGTCTAGTCATTCCAGGAGTGTGGCAAAGTGAAAACTAACCTGTATAGGATCGCCTCGGTTCTTGCGTTCATTATTGGCGCAATGGCAATTTTCGCCGGCGGGCAGGCTTTGCTTGGGCGAGACCCCGGTTATTACGTGATCAATTGGCTGCTGTTATATAACTACACGATGGGGGTGTTAACGATTTTCGTCACCGCGATATTAATTTGGAAGCGCCACAAGTTAGCCATGCCGGCGGCCATGGGCACGTTTGGCGTACATGCGCTGGTAATGCTAATCTTGCAGGTAGGCTATCATGGCGTGGTGGCGATGGAGAGCATCGTGGCAATGACGGTGCGCATTGTGGTGTGGGGGGTTATTTTAGGGCTGATGTGGGCGGATGGGCGCCGCGCGCTTCGGTAACCGAGCTATCTGGGAGGGAATTGCCGCGCGGCGATGCGATAAAAGTATTACCGCGATGGGCGTTATCCTTTTACACTAAAGCTGGAATGGTTCGCATCCCTGGTTTCGGTGAATGATGATGAATGAAAGCACGGTTTCCAACTCGGATGAAAAGCTGCGGGCGGCCATCTTAGAAGCCTTTGCGGGTGATGCGCGCCTGGGCTTGGGGCTGCATGTGGGGGTGCTGAACGGAGTGGTACACCTGGCGGGGAAGGCGAACTCGCTCATCGAGCGCGCCGCCGCCGAGCTGCTGGCGGTGCAAACCCCAGGGGTGCGGGGCGTGGTCAACCGGATCGAAGCCCCCGGAGCGCCCAGTCCCGCCAGAGAGATCAACTTGGATTTTAGAAACGAAAGTTAATCCACAATCAGAATGAAAGATCGAAGAAGAGGCGTAGAAAATATGACGAAGTTCCTAAGCAAATGGTTGCGCAAATTTCATCGCTGGGTGGCCGTACCCACGGCGCTAATCATCCCAGTGGCGGTATTGATTAAGTTGGTCGGCAGTGCGGAGGCAGTGGCGGCTTGGGAAAAGCTCGATAAAGTCCCCTCCTTGCTGATGTTGGTGATGGCGATTAGCGGGGCATACTTGTTCTTGCTGCCCTATATTGTCAAAAGCTTCCGAAAGAAGAAGATGGTCTCTACCAAGGAAAATCAGGCCGTTTCTTAGACCCGCATAAAAGGAGCAAATGAGATGAAAAATAACATGAAGTTAGGCGCGCTGTTGGCGGTTGTGGGGATTGTGACCGGGATGATCATTTTGTACCTGTTAGCTGTGCAATACAACCTGGTCATCGACGCCAAGGTGTTCGAAAGCCGCGCTGATGAAGCGGCTTCGGTCACGATCACCTATGCCGTGCTGGGCTGGATAGGTATTACCGCGGGGGCGCTGTGGGCGGCGGTGCTGTATGGCTTTGTCCGCAAGGAGCAGTGGGCCTGGTTTTGGGGAACGGTGGCCGCCACCATTCAGCTGTTGGTAGGCTTCTTCCCCATGATCCCGGCTATGGACAGCCATTTGCCCACCCCCACGCTGGTGGTGTTTATCTTGGCGGCCATTTTGTGGTTTGGAATGCTCCTTATCGGCGGTGTGGATAAGAAGATCATTACATTAACTTTTGTCGCCGGTCTGGCGTATGTATTGACATTTATTGATGGTGTAGCCCCCATCGCCAAATACACCACCTCGAAGGATGACCCCTTCTGGAACGGCATGTACGTGATGACCCAGCAGGTCAGTTGGTGGGGGGCGGCGGCATGGGCGATGTTTATCTTTGGGGCGATTAAGAAGAAGGCCTGGGCCATTCCCGTGGGGATTTTTGCGGCGGCCATGTCGATGTTCGCCGGGTATCCGCTGGGGCTGCATAATGCGTTGTTCGAGGTGCATCGTTTTTCCATGTTCCTGCCAGCCCCGCTGCTTAGCACAGTGCTGCTGGTCGTCTTATTGCTGCCGGGGACGCATAAGATGCTGGATGCCTGGAACGCGGCATAAGCCAGAGAGGCGGAGGGAATTGCTCAATGCCGTGGATTAAAGATCGTCTCAGGTTCCTGTTTGGTTCCACCAAAGGGTTGATCTTGGCAGCGATTGCCTTGATCGCCCTGATCACCGCCGTGTGGGGCATGCTCTCCGGGCCAATGGCCGAGCTGGGCGTGCGCGAAGTGGTGATAAAAGCGCTGGGGATGGATATAGTGCAAGCCGAGCGCGAAGGGCGCATTATTATCCTCTATCACGTCATCGCCATGGCGGTGGTGGCGATTGAGACCTATATGATCACTGGCCTGCTCAAGATGAACGCCATGCTTAAGCTGTTCATCAATACGCTGGTGACTATTGGTTATATCGTAACGATGATCTTTGGGCTAGGCTTTGCCTACTTTGGGCATAACTGGGCCTTGCACGGGTTATACATTGCCGGCCTGGCGCTGATCTTCATGGCAGGTGTGCTGTTGGTGATTGCGCTTTGGCCGTGGAATCGGGCTTACTATGTCACCGATAAAGCCTACGCCCACGCCCCCAATGGATTAGACCTGGAGCGCACGGCTTTCTTTGCCGCCGCCCTCACCACCGTGATCTCGGCGCTCTTTGGGGCCACGCCCGGCTCGTTCTTAGGCAACGGCTTCCAGGTTTTCTTGGCCGAAAATATCATCCGCTACCCGGACAAAACAACCTTCGAGTATGCTGTCATTGGGCATCTGCACATCATGTTGGCGCTCATCGCGGTGATGATTACGCTCATCATTGGCCGCCGGCTTAACTTCAAGGGCATTTTACACAAGATTGCCATGCCTTTGATGATCTTGGGGACGATTGTCCTCAATTTGGGCGTGTGGGGAGTGGTGACGCCGCTTGAGCCAATCGCTCACACCATCATTTATGTGGGTGCTACTCCTTCCATGCTGGCGGCGCTGCTGCTGCTGATTTGGAGTTGGGACAAGCTGATCCGCCAGGGAACAGCCCATATCGCAAAACCAAACCTGGGGCAAAAGCTGGCTGCGCTCACGCGCGACCCGCTCACGTTTGGCCCCACCTGGCAAATGCTCTTTATGAACTTCACCACCAGCGGCATCGGCATTTTTATG
The DNA here is from genome assembly GCA_964531975.1 of uncultured Anaerolinea sp. Lineage (GTDB taxonomy): Bacteria > Chloroflexota > Anaerolineae > Anaerolineales > UBA4823 > RBG-16-57-11. The sequence goes on from CAZHFU010000057.1 coordinate 4,926, forward strand.
GCGGTGAAGTTAGATGAAATCTTCCGTGTTTGGCCGGCGCGAGAAGAGCGCATTGAGCTAACCGGCCACTGGCACGTACTTTCGGCCATCATCGCCACCATCATCTTGCTGTATTATGGCGATATGATCGGACTTAAGGGTAAGCTGCGCCAGTGGTACGGCTGGAGCATCATCATCTTTTCGGACATCGCTTTTGCCGCTGTCACCGTGTTTGAGATGAAGCGCCTGTTTATTAGCGAAGCGGTGCAACAGCCGTTGGTGAATGGGTTGATGTATATGATCGATTTTGGCTTGGGTATGCTGCTGGTTTTGTTGGCCGGGGTGATGCTTTGGCGCTTGACGGATCTTTTTAAGAAGCGGGGGCGTTGGAAAGAAGAAATTACGCACGATCTCTCGCAGGAGGTGCAGCCGTGAAGCGTTTGTTTGGGTTTGTGATCCTATGCCTTCTCCTGCCGGCGTCTTGCGTCCCGGTCAATTTGAACGCTCCCCTGCCGGTTTTTGAAACGGGGATAGACTCCAGCGCCTGGGCGCAGATTCCGGCGGGAGATTTCTATTTCGGCCAACACGACGCCATCCAGGCTACCGGTGATTATGAGATGATGGTGACGGATGTGACGGTGGCGCAATACGCCGCCTTTCTAAATAAGGCTTTAGCAGATGGCGCCGTGCGCGCGCAAGACGACCAAATTGTGGGTTATTACCCTGGCGATCCGTTCCGAGGGGTAAAACACGAGGAAGAGATTGATGCAGGTGACTGGATTTTTATCCCTTTGAAAGATGCTTCGCAGCGCATCATCTTCGATGGGAGCGTCTTTAGCGCCCAATCCGGCTACGAAAACCACCCCATGACGATGGTGAGCTGGTTTGGGGCGTGGGGCTACTGCGATTACAACGCCTGGCGTTTGCCGAGCGAGCTGGAATGGGAGAAGGCGGGGCGCGGTGTGGATGCACGCCCGCTTCCATGGGGGGAGAGCATCCTGCGCGAGAACGCTAACTATTATGCCAGCGGCGATCCGTTTGAGAATATGAACACCTTTGGCTCCCGCACCACACCGGTGGGTTTCTACAACGGCAAAAACTACCAGGGTTACATAACGCTGGATTCGGCCTCGCCCTATGGGTTATACGACATGGCGGGCAACGTCTGGCAGTGGATCGGCGATATTACCGAGGGGATGCACTATCGCTTTATGCGCGGCGGCTCGAAAGATACCTATCCTATGGATTTGAGACTGTGGGTGCGCAATAATGCCACCCCCACCTACTTTAGCCCTGGGGTGGGGTTTCGCTGCGCTCGTGACGGCTAATTCGCCAGGCTCAACCCTGGGGTATGCGCTCCATTAATTTGGAACTTGCGAGAGTGAAGAATGAAAAGTGTGCTTGCCAAAATTCGCCTATATTGGCCGCTCATCAAGAGCCTGCAAACCGGGTTGTTAGTCGCCACCGGCTTAACCGGCTATATGAGCGCCTGCTGCCCGATATTCCACCTGCCCACAATGGCGGGGCTGCTGGTGAGCCTGCTGGCTTCGATCAGCGGCAGCACCATCTTGAATATGTGGTGGGATAGGGATATAGACGCCAAAATGGGCCGCACACAAAAACGCCCCCTGGCTTCCGAGGCCATCGATGCCACGGAAGCCTTGCGGGTGGGCTTGCTGCTATCGGTGGTGGGGGTGGGCCTGGCGGCGAGCATCGATGCCTTGTTTGGCCTGCTGATCTTTGCCGGGCTGTTCTTTGATGTGGTGATCTACACCATGTGGCTCAAGCGGCGCACTTGCTGGAGCATTGTGTGGGGCGGCGTTGCGGGCGGCATGCCCATCCTGGCAGGGCGGGCCTTGGCGGTGGGCGGCATCGATTGGGTTGGCGTTATGTTGGCGCTGGGCATCCTGTTCTGGATCCCCACTCACATTCTCACTTTCAGCATACGATATCGCGCCGATTACCAGGCCGCCGGAGTACCTACCTTTCCCTCAACGTATGGTGTGTCTGCCACCAATGCCATCATCATCCTATCCAGCCTGCTGGCCGCACTCGCCATGGGGCTGGCTGGCTGGGGCGTGGGGATGGCCTGGGGGTTCCTGCGCTTGCTGGGGGTGCTATCACTCGGCTTGCTCATCCCTGCGGTTGTGATAGCCTTTAGACCCTCGCCACGCGTTAACCTGGTTTTGTTCAAATACGCATCGGTGTATATGATGCTGGCGATGATTTTGATCGCCATCCAGGTGTTTTAGCGCCAGTACGCCCTCACGGAATTTACACCGGTTAAGAAGGCCAAAGCCGATTATCCATGTATAATCTTTCTTGCGTTTGATTTTTGTTGATAGACGCTGAAAGAGAAAACGACATGGCGCGCATTTCCCATAAGCTCAAAAATTCGCTTGAAGGGGCATTGGCAGGCGGAGGCGACCCCGCTACCTCTCCGTTGTATGTGTTTGGCCCCTTCCTAACCGCTATCCTGGCATCCGGCGCGGCGCGGGTGGTGTTCGGGGGGTCGATGTGGCTGGCGATCTTGACGATCGTGGTAGTTTCCGCCATGTATCGCCTGGTGATGCAGTGGGTAACCGATGGTTCCGGCGGCAGCGGGTTGAGCGAGGATGAGTTTGGCGGGTGGGCGGTGAAGGTAAACGCGGCAATCACTTTCATCGAATACACCCTTACCTTCCTGGTAAGCATGGCGGCCATGGTTACATTTATTGCCGACCGCTTTCCGATGTTAGATGGGCGGGTGCTGGGTGTGCCGTACCGCGCCATTGCCGCGATTGGCTTAAGTGTGTTTGTGGGCTGGTTGGTAAACCGCGGCCCCAAGATGGCCGCCCGCACTTTTGGCCCGGCCACCGCCGGGGTGCTGATCTTGCTGTGGTTGATGATTGGGGCCACCATTTGGCGCACGGGGCTGCACTTGCCGGTTCTCTCGGTTCAGGCGTTTTTACCCCCCAACCTGCATTTCACCCTCGCCGGGTATGTACGCATCCTGGCAGTGATGACCGGCATCGAGGTGTTCGCTAACCTGGTGGCGGCCTTCCAGGGAACCCCGCGGCAAAAAGGTCGTATGGCGTTTCAAAGCTTGCTGATCGTCATGGTTACTACCGCCGCCACCATGCTAATCGTCGGCCCGGCCATCTTTTCGCTTTCCGACCCCACTAACGAGGGGGTGTCGGTATTCACTCAGACGATGGACAAGCTCTTGCCGGCCCCTCTGGCTTACTTGGGGTCGTTGGTGGGCGTCTTTGTCCTCATGTCGGCTTCGGCGGCCAGCGCCCAGGGCTTACAAAACCTGGCCTTGGGCCTAAAAGAGCGCCATTACATTCCGGCGGCCATGGGAGAGCGCAACCTTTATGAAGTGGCCGATAAGCCGGTGTGGCTGGAGATCGGCATTGTGTGCTTCTGTTTCTTACTCTTCGGCACACACGAGGAGATTTATCTATCGCTTTACGCGGCGGGCGTATTCATTTTGCTAAGCATGACGGGATGGGCGGTAACGAAGCGGTTGGTGCGAGAAACCGCCGCGCAGTTTTCGGTGCGGAAAGCTGCGCTGATCGCCGGAACGGGCCTGGCGGCGCTGTTAACCACCGTCGCCACTCTGATTATCTTTGAAGAGCGTTTTCTAGAAGGAGCCTGGGCGTATTTGGTGTTTATTCCGGTGCTGTATGCCGGGTTTACCTATTTTCGGCGGCGCATCGGCGCACCTACGCCGGAGATGGATTACCTGGGGCAGATCGACTCGAACATGCTGGCGGGTTTCGGGTTTGGTCAGGCCGATGTGCACCCACATGAAGCCCCCAATGGCGAGGCTGGCGCCCTGGCGCTGACCTGGATGCCGGAGCCCACCCCCAACCGCCCGCGCTTACACCGCCAGGTGGCGATCAAACACGTGGCGACTTTGCTCGATGGCTCGGATTACACCGCCCAAACCCTCCCCGTGGCGCAATTTATCTGCGAAACCACCCGTGCCCGTCTTACGCTGCTTTTGACTTTGCAAAGTTTCCGGGCGGAGATGGGTAATGAAATGGACGCGGAAACCTACCTGGCGCTGGCGGCAGAGAAAATCCATGCCGCAGGTGTGCAAGTCAACTCAGCCGTGCGGACGGGGTCGCCGGTGCAGGCGGCTACGAGGTTGGTGGACGATATGGGCATCGACCTGGTGATTGTGGCGACGCGCGGTGGGTCGGGGGAGAAGAACTGGCTGCGGGAGGGGCTATCCAGCAAGTTAGTGCACGAGTTGGATATTCCGATTTTCTTGGTGCAAGTGTTCGAAAGCGGCCCAGCCGAAGCGCCGCACTTTGGGCGCATTCTGGTGGGGTTAGATGGCTCGGCTTTCGCTGAGCAAATTTTGCCCTACGCCAGGCTGTTCGCCCGGCAGTTCAACTGCGAATTGATGCTCATTTCAGTTCCGGCAGTCCCGGAAAGCGCCAAATATCGTGCTCCGGCCAGTGTAATCCAGGCCATTCGCAAACAAGTGGAAGGCAGCATGCACCAATATCTGGCGGCGGTGGCCGACGAATTGCGCGTCGATGGCCTGACGGTGCGCACTATTGTAACCGGCTCCTACCCGGCCCGCTCGATTGTGGATGTGGGTAAGCGCGAAGGCGTAGATCTGATTATGATGACATCCCAAGGACGTGGCGGGCTGGATCTGCTCTTCACCGGCAGCGTGGCGCAGCAGGTGGTGCAGTTGACCGATAGTCCGGTGTTCATTCTGCCGATCAACAAAGCCTTGACGGAAGAAGGGGAAGCGCCGACCAGCAGCCAGGTGTTAGAAACCGGGTAAAGCAAACCAAGGCAGACGGCATCGATTGGGGGTTGACAAATTAATCTCGGCGCGCCAGAGCGCGGTTGTGCTGGGCTGCAAGCCTTCGCCCCTCCGCCGACGATATGCACCGGGATAGCCGATTTTTACCAGGGAGTGGTGTGAACCAGGGCTGTTTAGTCAATCCGTCGCCCTGGTGGCCGGGCCGCAATTTGAAGCTGCGCCGACACTTGGCGCGGGGGTTTTCGGGCGGACGGACGGCTGCCGCACTACCCGCCTGGCCGGTGAGCGCCGCTTTCCGGGCCGAAATGCGCGCCCCGCTCTGCGGCTTCAAGCTGTGAATGCGGCGCTTTTGGAGGTATGAACCGTCTTCCCCGGCATTGCTGCGCCCCTAAAGCCGCAGCGATAGGCAGCTAAGGCCGCCGTCTAGTTTTCGGAACTCGGAAGTGTCCACTTCTAATGTTGGGCGACCGGCGCTCTGGATGGCGGCCAGCGTTTTGGGGTAGCCAGCCGGAACCAGCACCACCCCGTTCACCCAGATGCAGTTGGCCGCGTAGGCTTCGGCAAAGGGAATACGAATCTTTTCAAAAGCGGCGAAAGCGGGGTGATCGATAAACTCGCCGGCTGCCAGCAGCAGGTTGTCTTCCAGGTAGGCCAGCCCGGTTTTGAGGTGCAGCACATTCTGTAAAGGGATGGCCTGAACAGTGTAGCCGCGCGCTTTGAGATGCGCTGCGAATTGATCGAGGCCTTCTCGATTGGTGCGCTCCGAAAGCCCCACGTAAAACCTATCGCCCACACGCATCACATCGCCGCCTTCCAGTGTGCCGGGGGAGATAATGTAAGCGGTTTGATCGGGCGGGTAGAAAGCGCGCAAGGCGTCTGCCAGGCGCTGCTCTTCGCCGCGGCGGGTGAGGGCGCCGGGGCGGGTGATGACGGCGATATTCTCGGCTAACACTGCCGTATCTTCCACAAAGCAGGCATCGGGGTAGGCTTCATCGGCTTCTAGAACGTGCACCTGCACCTGGCAGGCGCGCAGGGCTTCAATATAGGCGACATGTTGTTTGAGCGCCAGGGCGTAATCCGGCTTGCCCAGGTTGGACGAGGTGACGCCGTGGCTGAGGGTGGCGCTGGGGGTGCGCACGATGGCATGAGTGAACATGGGTTTTTCTCCGGGTAAGCGGTTCAAAGATGGTTCGGGGCGGCTGCAGCAAATGATATTGATTTAGGGCTATCCCAAACAACTGGCTGCCAGGATTATAATTCAACTTCGTTCGCACTGGCGCACTGAGATATGCCGACGGTAATGAGTTATCTCCGGCAGGCACGATATGGATTAAAATGATGGCTCTAGCTCCGTTTGGTGTAACCCTGGTTGATGAAGGAAAGGATCAACACGTCCTTATGCGCAGCCCACAAGAAATGCTAGATATAATTCTCCATACCGCCCAGGAAGACGAGCGCATCCGCGCGGTGATATTATCCGGCTCGCGCGCTAATCCAATGGCGCAGCCCGATATTTTCCAGGATTTCGACATTATTTACCTGGCGACCGATCTACAGCCGTATATTCGCAACCTGGCATGGATTGAGCGTTTTGGCGAGCGTATCATCATGCAGCTGCCCGACGACATGGGCGACCCCGCGCCCGACGCCGGCCCCGGCTACACCTACCTGATGCAGTTCGCTGATGGCAACCGCATTGATTTGACAATCTACCCGCTCGACCAGGTGGCTAATCTGAAGCTGGACAGCCACAGCGTGGCGCTGTTAGATAAGGACGGCCTCCTGGCCGGCTTGCCCCCCGCCAGCGACGATGATTTCCTACCCAAGCCGCCCACACCCAAGCAGTTCGCCGATTGCTGCAATGAATTTTGGTGGGTGTGCCCCTATGTTGCCAAAGGTCTGTGGCGAGAGGAAATTCTGTATGCCAAATATATGCTAGAGCAGGTTATTCGCCCACAGCTAATGCAAATGCTAACCTGGCAGATTGGCGTCCGCACCGATTTCAAGGTGAACCCGGGTAAGTTCGGCAAGCATTTTGAGCAGTACCTGGATAACAAGCATTGGCGCTTGCTGCAGAACACTTATTGTCATGCCGATTACCCATGCACCTGGCAAGCCCTTTTCAACATGACCGACCTGTTTCGTATGACCGCTCAGGATGTGGCGCAGCACATTGGGCTGACCTATCCGATGGAAGACGATAAACGCGTTTCGGCGCATCTGTGGCACGTCAAAAGCCTGCCGCGAGACGCCGGTGAGATTTACTAAATGAACATAAACCCATCGTTTGACCCAATCGAAAGGCTGGCCGGGCTGCAGCGAGGCGCTTTGCAGGCGGAAGCGCACTGGGCGGCCAAGCTTAAGGCTGGCATTCCCCCAGTGATGACGCCTGTCGCCAGTTACACCCTGAAGTTGAATTTGAAGGGCGAGTCGCCTTTTCTGGTGGCGTGGATCAACCGCCGCCGGGGGCGCTTAACCTTCGCTAAAACCTGGCGCAGCGATGCCGCTGTGGAATTAGACATTGCCCTATTAAACCTGGACGATTGGGAGGCGGCTCAGCAAACCGTTGTGGGCCTGGGCGAAGCCGACGCCGGGTTGGCGGGGCCGGTGCAGCTGCACACCGGCGAGGTGTACACCTGGGCGATAGATCGGAATGCGGCGGGCTATCGCCGGCAAATGCTGTGCGTGGCCTTGGAGGATACGGAGGACGTGCGCGGGCGTTGGCGATTGAAGCCGGCGCTTTGGATGGCGCTGCCGCCGGCGCTGGCCTTTCTCAAGACTGGACGCTGCCAGGGCGGCTTGCGCCTGGAATAAGCCCGTGAGAATCATCACCGTTTATTATATGGAGGTACGAGATGGAGACGCCAAATTTCTTGATTGCTGAGATAAAGACCGCTGCCAACGAGGTGGTGGCGGTGCTGACTATCGCCGCCAAGGAGTTCAAGACCGGCTCGCGCGGCTTTTACGCTAATCAGAAAGTGGAGATTAACGGCAAGCGTTACCAGGTGCAGGTGCAGTTGGTGGAGATTGGCAGCAAGAAAGCCGCTGAGGGAGTGAGCGAATAACCCTCCTGGCAGCCAAAAGTGTGCGTCGGCGTATTTACATAGGTTATATTGCCGAAACCGCCACCGAGCGAGGTGAATCTGTACCGGATATACCGACGATAATGGCTTGACAACCTGGATAATCAGCGTATAATAGCGACCTGTTGCCTGGAAAACAGCCCGTAGAATAATGAAATCGAGCCAGGGAAAAAGAGCGCCAAGGGCGCGCTTTAGCCCGCCAGCGCAACAAATTAACAAAATTATAGGCACGCTGCGTAGGAGAGAAAGCGGAAAAGCCGGCAGCCCTGTTCCGTGAAATTGGGAGCAGAAAAGCGGCAAAGTACCCTTGACAACTGGGCAGAACAGCGTATAATAGACAACGCACTTTGAACAACCAAGGTCTCACCCGGAAGGGAAGATCGCTAAAAACTTCAAAGGCGCTATGCGCCCGACGCTCTGCGTCAGAGACCAAAGCTAAGAGCTTGTTCGGTCTGAGCAGCCGATGTCCACAAAGACATCGGCGTTTAGTCTCTATAGGGCCTGAAGTAAAAAACAGCACTTTAACAACTGAAGAGTGATAGAGAACTCGTGAATTCTTGAGAGGAAGATCTGTTA
>CAZHFU010000058.1:0-12525 GCA_964531975.1 uncultured Anaerolinea sp.
TCAGTAATCAAAGAAAGACAATTGGGGATGCAAAAAACCAACCGGGGGGAGTGACCAGATCAGGCTGACCTTGAATTATGCAACACCCTCCTTGCGGGTCTGAGGTAATTCCTACGAACCTGGCCGGGGTAGACTTGCGTGGCGCAAGGCTGCGTGGCGTCGTAATACCCTTTGAAGTTCTACGTGACCGTCAGCGGCACGGTCAATGTCCCCACGTCGTAATACCCTTGCGGGTCTGAGGTAATTCCTACCTGGTGAACCCCTGGACGCATCAGCAAACCTCACAGTCGTAATACCCTTGCGGGTCTGAGGTAATTCCTACAATATCTGGGCTGCCCGGCAGTGCCTCAAGGGCCGCATCGGTCGTAATACCCTTGCGGGTCTGAGGTAATTCCTACTCTACCACCCTGACGGCTCCCCCGATGCCCGCCAACCGTCGTAATACCCTTGCGGGTCTGAGGTAATTCCTACATTAACACGTTCGAGGACCTCATCGAGGCGGACCCGTCGTAATACCCTTGCGGGTCTGAGGTAATTCCTACCCTCAACCCATGAGCAAGGAGGCTCAAATGTATATGTCGTAATACCCTTGCGGGTCTGAGGTAATTCCTACCTCATTGCAGACGAAAGGAGCGAACCAAATGACACCGTCGTAATACCCTTGCGGGTCTGAGGTAATTCCTACTCGCCACGCCACTGGTGACATCCCCGGTGTGAAAATTGTCGGTCGTAATACCCTTGCGGGTCTGAGGTAATTCCTACCAAGAAGGCCCAGGCGGAGGGGGCCAGGCTGCTGTTGTCGTAATACCCTTGCGGGTCTGAGGTAATTCCTACAGAGTGCGACCCAAACAGCATCATCATCAGCGCAATGTCGTAATACCCTTGCGGGTCTGAGGTAATTCCTACGCGCCCCCCGTTGGCGGCAACGTCCAAACACTCGTTGGTCGTAATACCCTTGCGGGTCTGAGGTAATTCCTACCCAACTCGCGGCGCATTTCTGCGTTTTAGATTGTGAGTCGTAATACCCTTGCGGGTCTGAGGTAATTCCTACCCGTGGGTTCGAGATAACCGTGGCATTGGATGGGGTCGTAATACCCTTGCGGGTCTGAGGTAATTCCTACCTACCGCCCGGCAGTAAAGCGCCAGACTACCCTGACTGGCTACGGTCGTAATACCCTTGCGGGTCTGAGGTAATTCCTACTGCAATAGTACTTAACTTCGCCGAACACTTCGGGGTCGTAATACCCTTGCGGGTCTGAGGTAATTCCTACGAAGCACAACCCCACCACCAGCATCACCTGCACCCTCAATTCGTCGTAATACCCTTGCGGGTCTGAGGTAATTCCTACCCTGCGCGGGGCCGACCTGAGCGCGGCCGACCTGCGGTCGTAATACCCTTGCGGGTCTGAGGTAATTCCTACCTCCAGGGGCAGTACAAATGTGGACAAGGCTTCGATGTGTCGTAATACCCTTGCGGGTCTGAGGTAATTCCTACCTTCATATCCTAAGAAAGGAGTGTCGCTATGGATACTGTCAGTCGTAATACCCTTGCGGGTCTGAGGTAATTCCTACATAAGATGAACAGCAAATTGGACCTTATTCGTCAGTCGTAATACCCTTGCGGGTCTGAGGTAATTCCTACTACCAGCAGCCTCGCAGACGATGACAGCCTCAGCTACGTCGTAATACCCTTGCGGGTCTGAGGTAATTCCTACGATTTAAGAAAAGCAGTAAAGGAAATCACAAAATGACGTCGTAATACCCTTGCGGGTCTGAGGTAATTCCTACAATGGGCCGCCTACTTCCTCGAGCATGGGGAGTGGTGTCGTAATACCCTTGCGGGTCTGAGGTAATTCCTACAGCATGTGTAATGAAGTGGAAGATAGATGACATGCGTCGTAATACCCTTGCGGGTCTGAGGTAATTCCTACCCAGCGAGGCCCACTTGATAACCATCAGCGCCTCGGCTGGTCGTAATACCCTTGCGGGTCTGAGGTAATTCCTACGTAAATAATACATTGCCCGCTTATTAGATGACCAATGTCGTAATACCCTTGCGGGTCTGAGGTAATTCCTACGGTATGGTAATCCTCCACAACAGCCCGGCTGAAGTGTCGTAATACCCTTGCGGGTCTGAGGTAATTCCTACACTGGGAGGGATGGGAAGCTCACCCTCATACGTGCTGTCGTAATACCCTTGCGGGTCTGAGGTAATTCCTACTGATTGAAGGAGCAAAGACCCTTCGATTCGTTCCTATGGGTCGTAATACCCTTGCGGGTCTGAGGTAATTCCTACCCTGGTGTCCACAGGGTCACGGAGGGTAGAGCTCTGCCCGTCGTAATACCCTTGCGGGTCTGAGGTAATTCCTACCCACCCCCGCTCGATGGTGAGCCGCCCATCACTGAGTTGCTGGTCGTAATACCCTTGCGGGTCTGAGGTAATTCCTACCCGTGCGTTCGGGTGTCGTGGCAATAGGTGTCTCTGCGTCGTAATACCCTTGCGGGTCTGAGGTAATTCCTACGATGGTAACAATAATCCCTATGCTGGGGTTGGGTCGTCGTAATACCCTTGCGGGTCTGAGGTAATTCCTACAGAATTGAAGGCCGCGGCGCCTGGGCTGCCTACAGTCGTAATACCCTTGCGGGTCTGAGGTAATTCCTACCGGTGGTGTGGATAGCGACGTTTGGGCCGCCTATCAGTCGTAATACCCTTGCGGGTCTGAGGTAATTCCTACCGCAATCGTGGAACAGTATCAGCCCGCCAAAGTGGGCGTCGTAATACCCTTGCGGGTCTGAGGTAATTCCTACGGATCATACCCGCCGAACTGGTCGAGAGTTTCACGCCCGCCAAAGTCGTAATACCCTTGCGGGTCTGAGGTAATTCCTACGAACAAGAAGTTGAAAGACCTGTTAAAAATGGCTAAGTCGTAATACCCTTGCGGGTCTGAGGTAATTCCTACGGCAAAATACTGGCCTATGCGGATTATATAGCATAAGTCGTAATACCCTTGCGGGTCTGAGGTAATTCCTACTCATGCCTTGTTGTTTGGGTCTTCGGACGAAGCGGGCAGTGTCGTAATACCCTTGCGGGTCTGAGGTAATTCCTACCTGTGGTTGTGACCACGGCCTGGTCGAGCACAACACTGAGTCGTAATACCCTTGCGGGTCTGAGGTAATTCCTACAGGTGAAGGTGACCGCTCAGGCGTCAGCGTGGTGTGAACGTCGTAATACCCTTGCGGGTCTGAGGTAATTCCTACCCATTTCTATTCTACCACTTTTTCACGAATCGGACACCCAATTATCGCCAAATTAGACGAGATAACCGACATTTGTAAATGAACCGTCATTATTTCTCTTTTCTCATGCTTTTCATATTTGCTTGCGCACCCCCCCTGTAAATAACCGACTTTTCCGCTCTTTTTGAAGGGGGGGTGCGCAGGCCTACACAATCAATACTTTAGGCGCTTCGGTCAATGGGGTAACGCCATAGCTGCGGGCCTTCTTGCGGCAAGCGATGCACAGATCGTATACACGTACGCCATCCTGCGGGTCTTTCACCAGTTTGCTTAGCCGGGCTGCCAGTCTCTCCAGCTCGGTGGGGGTCAGGTACACCTCGAACACGCTGTGCTGGACGCGTTCGCCTAGCGCTTCCAGCGCCTTGGCGGCTTTGAGCCGGCGCTTGTCGTTGCTAATATCGTAGACGATGACGTAAAAGCTGCGCTGCATACCGGCTCCTTTAACGGAAACCCATGCCGGTATAACCGGGCGGTCCGTCGGTGATGCGCCCGGCTACCTGGCGGGCTTGCTCAACCAGGCACTGCCGCAGAGGCAACTTACACCCCCGCAGCGGATGGGTGAAGGTTTGCTCCATGCGCTGCTCGAAGGCGGCCAGGTAGCGTTTCAACCCGGCTTCGCTTAGCACGATGGGGCGCTCCGGTGGGCCGGGGGTGAAATCCGCCGGGGTGAGCTGCCCGCCGCGGCAGCACCACAAGGCGATGCCATCTACCACCGGACGGAACTCCTCCAGCAAGTCTAAGCCCAGCGCCGGACGGTTATAAACCACCTCGTGCAAAAAGCCGGCGTAAGGGTCTAGCCCGACAGTTTGAATGGCCGAAGCGGTGAGCTGGCCCATCAAGGTGTAGCCCAATGAAAGCAAAACGTTCACCGGGTCGCGCGGTGGGCGGCGGTTGCGATCATCGAAGCGCCATTCTTCGCCAAACAGGCGGCGATAACCGCGAAAATAGGCGGCTGTGCCAGATCCTTCCAGCCCCATCAGCGCCGCCAGGGTGGTCTTTCGGGCCGTTCCGGCCACCGCTTCCGCCATCTGCTCGATGCAACTGGCAATGCCGGGGTCGCCCCGCTCGCGGTTATGCCGCTGCAGCAAGGCGCGCTGGTGGCTGAGCTTGGCGGCGGCGAACCCCTGCGCCATGGCCAGGCAAAAATCCGGCTCATTCAGGCGGGCGTACTGCGCCCGGCGCAGCGGCACATGCGGCGTCCACTCGCCCACCATGCGCCCGCGATATTCGCCCTGGCGGGTGAGAAAGATCACCTCGCTGTTTTGGTTGAACAGGGCGTCAATTACCGGGGTTGTCAGGCCAATATTGCCAAACAGCACCACCTGGGTGACTTGCCCCAGGGGGACGCTTGCCAATACCTGGCTGCTTTCCGGACTGTCCATTTCTATCTGCAAGCGGCGATTGTGAATGCGCAGCTTGGCTTGCTGTTGGACGACGTAAATGGGCGGCATGGGGGGCTCGGTCTCGGGGCGGGGGGGCGCAGCGGAGGGCCTATTTGAGGAAGGTTGAGCCGGCGGGCGCCAGGCGCGCCTGGCCCAGGCCCATGCTGCAGTTGACCCCCACCCCGCTGTATTGGGCGTAGGCGGCCAACACGGCTAAGATGCTCATCCAATAGCGGTCGTAATTCAGGCACACCAGGCTGGCTGCGCCGATCATGCCGTGCCGCTGAGCGCCGTCTTTGATCTGCGCCGTGCGGGTATGCAGGTTGAAGCTACCCACCGCCAGGCATTCGGCAGCAAAGCGGCGAGTTTCCGCCGGAAAGCTCACCGGGGCGAAGGCATTCCAGCGGTCGAGCAGGCTGCCGAAGATCAAGTTCGGGATGGGCAGGGGCATGTGGCGCTCGCTGGTTTTGAAGGTGGTGGGGGAGGCGAACTGGAAGGTGAAGCGCCGCGGCGGGGCTTGCCGGGAGAGCAGCAAGGAGGCGCTCAAATCGGCGTGGGATGTCTGCCCGGCCCAGTCGGTGGGTAGGCGGCGGCTGTCGCTGGGCGGGGCGGGCGGCAGGGTGTGCGCTTCCAGCACACGGAAGGCGGCGTAGTCTAGTTCCACTACCTGGCCGGGGGATAGGGCGCCGGTGGTGGAGGCGCGCCCCAGCGCCTCCACCATGGGGGCGCTGAGGGCGGTGAAGCGCAGGTGATAGGCGGCCTGCGGGTCCAATTGACCGTTGCGCACACGGCCCATCAGGTTGGAGGTGGTGAAGGGGCGCGGCCCGCTTGCGCCGTCGTGCAGGCTGACCGCCAGGGCCGGGTCGGCCTGGTCGATGATGTGCAGCAGCAGGGCGTGGGCGGCGCGCCCCCACCAGGTGGGCAGCGGGCGCGCCATGGCCTCGTCGGTTGGCAGGGCGCGCCCGCTCGCATCATCGGGTGAGACGGATGCGCTCTCAGCGCCGGGCGGATTGGGCGGGCGGCCTGTGGCGGACAGCGGCTGCAGGGTGAGGACAAGGGATAGCAGATCGGTCATAGGTGGGTTCCGATGCGCGCTCCGCCCGCCCAACACGGGCAAGCGAACCGCTGGGGGGACATGGGGGCAAACCGCCGCATTTCAGGGGTGGTAGCGCGCCCCGCGGGCGGCGTCGCGCACAGCTTGCAGGTTGATGATTTCGGCCGCCTCAAATCGCGGCGGCAGGCTGCCGGCCGCCTGGCGCAGCCGCAGGATGGGCGGGAAGTAGCCCATGCGCCCGTGCAGCTCGGCCAGCAAGACGACGGCGATGGCGTTCAGCGCCGGGGGGTTCACCAGGATGGCCTCGGTTTGCATCTCCTGGGCCGAGAGCGGCAGGCTTTCGGCCAGGCTGCGCACTTGCTCCACGAAGGACTGCTGGGGGTCGAACTGCACCGCCAGGTCGATGACGCGCCCAATCGCCTGACCGGCCAGGCTTTCGGCCTGGGCGAGCTGGTCAGGGGTGAGCGGGTGAGAGAAGTTAAGCAGGATCATTGGCGGGGTTCAAATTTCTCGCGCACCTCTGCTGCCAGGTCGTCGGCCTGGGTGCGCGTTAGGCCGATCTCGGCGCGGTAATTGGGGATTTCGATGATCGTGACGTGGCGGGCAGAGGCCAGCTCTTTGACATTATTCCCTACACGCCCAGCGGTAACAAGGAACTGCAAGGTATATGTGCCTAGAAATTCACGCTCCGAAGCCATTTTTAGCTGGTCTAACCCGCGCTTTACCGTGTCGGAGGAACTTCCGGTCTTGATTTCCATCACGCCCACTTTGTTGCCCAGGCGCAGGCCCAGGTCGATTTCGATCTGGTTGCCCACATGAGTGGGGCGGACGCCGGCCAGGGTCTCAAAGCCGCGACTTTTTAGCGCCTGGTCTACGGCTTGCTCGAATTTTCCGCCGGCGTCGCCTGCCTGGTCGTGGTAGCCCTCCACTTTGTAATCGTCCAGGTGGGCGCGCAGATAATCTTCCAGGGTGATGGAGGTATCCAGCGTGAGGGGGTCTTGTAACTGCACGGCGCCGTCTTCAAAGCGGTAACGATACAAGCAGTTACGCCGGCTCTCATAATATACCATTGGCAGCTGTCGCTCGGCGGCCACGGTGTAGGCGGCCAGCGACATGATTTTTGTGCCGCCGGTGAGGTTAATCGACACCTCATCCAGGGGGCGGATGCGCTCCTGGATCATGGCGATGATGCGCTGCAGGTCGTAGGGCGGCGCCTTGATGTGCTGCTTAAGATCCAGCGGCGCGCCGATGGTGCGCAGCAAGCGCCGCGCCACCGCCTCGGTTTCGCGGGTGTACACCAGCAGGTTGGCGTCCGGCTTCAGATGGCGGATGGGCAGCAGGTTGGGGATGGGCTGCTCGCCGATGATGGATAGGAGGGTGGTCATGCGCTCTCCGGCAGGTCTAAGGCGTATAACCGCTCGAAACAATCGCCCAGGTTCTTGATTAGCTGATCGGCCCGGAGGGGGTGGGGGCGTTTTCCGGCATGGTCGATATCATTGCGCGCCTCAGTTAGCGATAGCCATAAGCTCAGCACCTCTTCGACCTTGGGCACACCGGGCAGGCCTTCAGCCTGGAAAGACGTTTTGGCTCTTTTAGCCTTTTTATAGGCGTCCGCATCCCCGCCGATCGTCTCAGAAACTTGCTCGCGTTGGGTTATGTCGTTCAGGTTGGTGTCGCCCAGGTGTACCATCACCCAAGAGACCAGCCATTCGCGCGCCAACGAAGCTGCTTGCACCCACTGCTCGCGCCCGGCGTACCAGCGGATCATCTGGCGTTCGATGTGCAGGTTTTTAGCTGGCGAGGCGGCGCGCTCCTCCGCCGAGAAGCCCATCGGAGAGTAGGCATGGCTCACCTGCTCCAAGAGTAGTTCGAAGGGTCGGGCGGCGGCGCGGGCTTCGATGGCCGGCAGGGCGTCCTCTAGTCGCTGTGGCAAGACCGCGGCGGCATCCATCGCCTGGTATGGGCGAATCAGGCGCAGCGCCTGCGATAGCTCCGTAAGGTTGCTTTCCAGCTTACCCAGGCTGCCGGCCTGTTCGGGCGATGTCTCGGCTAGCGGTTTCTTTTGTTCTTTCACCAGTGAGGCCAGATAACGGGCGTCGCCGGTGCGGGTAAAGCGGTCGGCGGCGTCGGCCCATTCTAGCAGTTTGAGCATGGGGCTGAGGTCAAACATGGGCGTGCGATGAGGGGTGACGGATTGATCGCGCACATCATAAGCGCCGTACAGCACATGGCGCACATCCACATTGCGCCCAGAGCGCATGAAGGCCGCGGCTAACAGCGCCAGCACCGGCGATGAACGCAGCCCGTGGGTCACGTCAAAGGCCACCTGGTCGCCGTCTTGCACATGGTGGTTGATGACGCTAAAAATCTCCCATAGTTCGATTTCGTCCTTGCCTTGTGGGATCGGCACGGGCAAGATATTGGTGTTCGGCAGGGCGTCTTTCAGACCGGAGAATGCCTTTTCTTGGGCATCCTCGGTTAGAAAGACGATCAACTGCTCAGGCGCTAAGAATTGGACGGTAGCCACCGGGGCATAACAGCATTCATGTTCCTTGCCTTGCCAGGTATACACCGTGGATGAATATTTGCCGGTTCCTAAGAAAGTTAGCAGCTTCATGTTATTTTCCTATCTCTAGCAGCACCCAGCCAAAGGGGCCGTAAGGCGAGGCAATGCGATTCTGGATGCGCATGACCACCCGGCGGCTCTTGGGGAATGGGTCGCCTGGACGGCGCGGCATACCGGATCGACTGCGTTTTGTCATGCGGAACTCTTCCACCAGTTTCTCGAACAGATATGGGTCGGCCTGCAAATGTGTCCACAGCGTCTTGGCATCCCACCCCGCCCCCCAGCCCACCTGCAGTATGGCTTGCCGCGGGGTTAAGGCTGCCTGGCCCAATTGCCGATAAAATTTAGCGATGTCTTGCCCGCCTTCGGCCCGTTCAAACCAGTCCGCCAGCTTTTCGATGCGCGCCCGGCTGTGCTTGTTCACCCGCGCCAGCATGGTAGTTGGCTCGATCCAACTGCGCCGGTTGGCGAAGTGCAGTTCACGCTCTGCCGCCGGTGAAAACAGAGTTTCATCTACGGTCAGGCTGCCTTTAAAGGCCGTGTCGCCGCGCACCGCTTCCAATTCGATGGGCGACCCCTGGCCTTTGATGGTCATCACCTGGGCGTTAACGATCATCAGCCTTTCGCCGGGGTTTTGTGGGCCGAACATATCCGAAACGTGCAAAGCCCGCAGCAGGTCGTGGTTGGGGTCGGGGCCAAAAATCCTGCGTTCCAGGGGCTGGCCGGCCCACGACCGGTGGCGCCCGATAGCGTTGCGATCCAGCTTAATTCGCACTTCCTGGAAGCCGTTCCAGGCCAGGGCGGTGCGCAAGGCCCCTTTCAGGCTGGAGCCAGGCACATATGGCCGGTCGAATACATCTTTAATGAAAGAGCGCAAAATGCTGTCTGTGCCGGAGGCGCGCGGTTCACCCTTGAGGGTATAACGAAAAAGTTGGGTGTCGCGGTAATCTAATTCCTTCAACAGCCTTCCGGGAGGTGGAAAGCTGCTAGCGCGCACCGCAGCTAACTGATCATATTTTTTATCGAGGATGGCGTCTTCATCCAGCCGGTAGGTTGATCCCTGGTAAACGGCGAAGTGGAAGTCCTTATGCATCTCGATGCCGTCGCCAATGTGCAGCGGTGAGAGAGTGGTTAAGGTGATTGCGTATGCGGTCATGCTGCGCCTCCCACCAAGCCGACTGGAAAAGCGATCCCCGGGCGGTAGACGGGGTGCTGCTGCGCCAGGTTGATGCCATCGGTTTGGTAAACGGGTTGAACGTCCTCGATGCGCCCAAAGGCGGGCGTTTCCAACGCGCCCAGCACCGATCCCTCGGCTAAGAGATGGATAGCCCGGCGGCGTTGGCCGTGGTATTGATTGGACTGCAGCCAACCGCCCACCCGGCGCAGGCTGTATGCGGCGCCCCGCCAATCGAAGGCGCTCATCTCGACTTGGGCGGGTAGGTAGCGGCTTAAGCTAACCCATGGGCGACCGTCCGCCGCGGGGAGATCGATTTCCTGATCCTTAGCGATTGCCACCCCGCCGAAGCCGGCGCTGCGGTCTGCGCCCAGGCCCCAGGCGTTCAAATCATCCAACCCGGCCAGCACCTGTTGTTTCATGGTCGGGTTAGCGCTGCCCCAGGCTATGCCGAACCACAGGCCGCATTGCTCGGCGAACTGGCTGCGACCAGTGAAGAACAGGTTAGATTTTTGATCAGCCCGCCCAATTGTCACGCGGGGGCGTTGTTCTGTCACCCATAGGCGCGCTTCGGGCAGCTGCAGCGCGACGGGCAGCCCGGCGAACTCGTCGGGGGAGATGATCACCTGTCCACCTTGCAGCTTGTGGGCTGCCCTGTAGACGGTTTCAAAAGCTTGCCCTTGCAAAATTTGTAAGAATAAGCTTTCGGAGAGGTACTTTACCTTCTTCAAGTCTTTGACGTGTGAATGCTCTGCGGCGGCGGATGCGGCGGGCATCTGCGGGCTGCGGAGGGCGTTAAGCGGCAGCGGATAAAGGCGCACCTGGTCCACAAAGGGGAAAGTGGAGGTCAGGCGCAAGGGTGGCGCTTCGCCGGCTGTGGGTGTGCGGAAGGGGCGCACGAAATCGTCCACCGCCGCCCCGCCTTCGCGCTCCGCCAGCCGGGCGAGCAGCGCCGCAAACAGACTGTCGGAAGGGAAGGTGAGCATGGTGGTTTCTTGGCCGCGCCCATGTTCGCCAAAGTGAAAGCCGCCGCCCCGAATTTTCCAGGTTTCGACGTGCAGTGCGTTTCCAGGCATAGGGTTATCCTACTTTAATCAGATTCTTGAGCCACTTGGATAATTCACCAAAATCATCGTTCAGGGCTTGAACGCTTTCAAAGAGCGGTTTATCTTCCCGGTAGAGGTGCTGCACGCCATATTCTTGGTTGGAGCGGGCGCTGATTTTAATATCTTTAAACTCCACTTTGCCGCTGCCGCGCGAGCCGGACCCGCCCAGGTAATCGTCTTGCACGAGCTGCAGGGCTTGTATTACGGCGCGCAATCGTTCAAAATCGTTCGCCTGATAGACGCCAAACACCATTTCCAGGGGGCCGAACACCGCCCCGGCCGGCACACGTTCCATGGTGCGCGGTGTGGCGGCGCTGGTCACCCGGTCGATGGCGACTTCGGTTTTTAATTCGGCATAGCGCAGTTCCGTATGGGCCTTTTCCAGATCACCAGCGCTTTTTTCATTCAGGGCCGTATCGCGCACCAGCAGGCGGGTGGGGCCGGAGAATTCTAGCTCGGCCGGCACGCCGAAAACATGACAAACCACACACCCATCGCCCTTCTCATATTCTCCCCGAGTCTTGCAAGTATGGATGGTGACTTTGGCAATCCGATTATTCTGCTCCAAGCCCAACACCTTTTCGGTTTGCGAGCGCATTTTACCGCGCAGGCTTGAACCGGGAATGTAGGGTTGGCCGTCCAATGGGTTGCGGATAACCGCCTTGTCGAGGCCGCCAATTTCCAGCCCGGTGTTCGAGCCGCCAATGTGCAGACCAGTCACCGCCAGGATATTGGCCGTAATCAACACGCGTCCGTAAAGTTTAAAATCCGTCATGGTATGGCTCCTTATGGATCACTCGATCTTATTCTATCGCCCTGTGTTTTTTTGGCTGTGAGGCCGCGGCAAAACACAAAGAAAAAGTTGTAGGTTAGTTACGTCCGCCTTTAGAGCGGTGGTAGGCCAGGATGGCTTCGAATAAATCCATGAAGCGTTGGAAGCGTTTATCGCGTTCGTCGGAGTCTTTGGCCGCTGCTTCCACCTGCTCAATAGCTTCTGAGAGCACAGTGCGCAGCCCTGCCACTGCCTCGCTGCGCACCGTGGCGTAATCCAACTTTGGTTTAAGCAAATTCAAGCGGCGCAAGGCGGTGTTAGGGTCCGTGGCCCACATCGCTTCGATCTTGCGCACCTCCGTAAAGATGTTGCGAATTTGTGAGCGGGTGAGATTGGCCCGCACCAGCGCCACAGCGGTTTGCTCGGCAAAGGTCACGAGTTCCGACCCGGTGGGGTCGGCGGTCATAATGGATTTTACGTCGGTCATGGTATATTCCTCCTATAATTCGAGTCGTTCTAAGCCATTGGCTTGGCGTAGCTGATTAATAAGCGCTAAGATAGCGGCTTTAGATTTTTCTGCATTGCGATTACTTTCTGCTTTTTTCTTGATTTCTGAATCCTCCTGTTCATTTCCATATTCTGCAGTTAAGTAATAGCGCAAGCTCCAATTAACGAATTGGTATTTGATTGGTGTAGCTCTTACAATGAGGCCAATATCTTCATGATAGTATCGTGCTGGTTCGGGCAGTATCCCCTTAACTTCATAATCTTTATACTTGAATTCGTATGTCTCCCACTTGGTCTCCCAGGCGACTGTTCCTAGGGAGACTTGAGCGTCCTTTAACTTGTGAAGTATATTGCTGCCCCAATCAGACTGCCGCATTATTTCTGCTTCGCGTATATACTCAATGATCGCTTTCATCATTTCAGCTGGTGTGGGTAGGGCATATGTTTCTATTTGATCTTCTTCGTTCTCTTCTGTATCGCTTGGCCCAAGTTCTGGCTTATCGCTTCCATCTACTTGCTGTATTTGATCTTCTTGGTTCTCGTCTGTATTGCTTAGCCCAGGTTCTAGCTTATCACTAAGCTTGGGTATTGCTTTTACGTAATCTTTATTTAACTTTAGTTTCCGCTAACTGAGAGGAGGTGAAGAAGGAGTAATGGGTCCAAAACG
>CAZHFU010000059.1:0-12046 GCA_964531975.1 uncultured Anaerolinea sp.
TGCCGGGATCAGCCCCGGCGTATCCGGGTCGATCCACAGCCCCAGTTCGGGCACGCGTTGGGCGGCGGGCAGGTCGGGGCTGGGGGCGCTGCGCATCGTCTCCGGCGAAATATTGAAGGCGGCCATGATGCTGGGGTACATCGACACGAAGTCGATGGCGGCCACGTTGTGATGCACCCCAGGGATGGGCTGGTAGACCAGGCCGCCCTGATCGGCCGCGGTTAGCTCCAGGCTGCTTTTGGGCATCTCGGCCTGCTGCTTGTGCCAGGGGGTGAGCAGGCCGCTGCGCAAAGCGGTGACGATCTGCATGGCGGAGATGCCCGACCCCGGCGAGAGGCGCGCCGCCTGCTGCACGGGGGTGGCGGTGACGCGGGCCGATTCGAGCACCCCAGCCAGCTCGTAATCGTGATACATCATAGCGTTATCGGCGTCGATGTGCCAGCGCCCGAACAGCTGCACCTGGCGGCCGCGATGCACCATGCGCCCGTAGGCCTGGTAGGAGCGCTCCGGCTTATGCAGCGGCGCAAAGCGCTCGTCGCGATTGAGCGGCAGCGGCAGGCCCAGGCGCTCGGCTTGCTCCAGCAGATGCGGCAGCAGCCAGGTATCGCCCCAGGCGGTGAGCAGCAAATCGGGGTCGAAGCGGCGCAGCAGCGCGGCCAGGTTGATGAGCAAAGGGCGGGCCGGTTCGAGCGGGAAGCGATAGGCGTAACGCTCGCAGCGCGCCTCCACCCAGGCGGGCGGAGCGTGGCGCGGGTCGCAATTGGGGGCCAGGCGCAGCACACGCAGCGGGGCCGGCGGCGGGTCCAGATCCCAGGGTGAATCGAGCACGTGCAGGCTGGTGATGAAGCCGCGTTCATCGTGCTCCACCCGCACACGCGCCAGGGGGAAGACCCCGCAGGCGGCGGCGAAGCGCAGCGCCACGGGCAGGTCGGCGTCGTAGTAGGTCAGGTCTGGAAAGGCGCGCTGGGTGCGCTGGAACAGGCGGGTTTGCGCCACGGGGTCTTGCGCCTCGGCGGCCAGTAGAGTGAGCGGGCCGGGGTGGAAGATATCGCGTCCGTGGGTGCGGCTCAGGCGGGGCGCTTCGGGTTGAGCGCGCAGCCACTGCCACAAGCCGCGCAGCTGCGGGTCGGGGCCGGCGGCGAAGAACGTCACCGGGAAGGGGCGGCGCAAACGCAGGCGGCGGCGGCTGCCTTCTTCCAGCAGCCACACAATCACCCCCTCCCCCGCCGCCGGGTACACGTCCAGCACCCAGCCGATCATGCGCTTTCCTGGCGGGGCGGCTTCATCAGGGGCGGCGGCTCTCTCGATTAGCCGCGGCGCAAGCGCAGGGCGCCGGGCGGGGTAATGCGGCGGCGGAGATCACAGCGCCGTCGGAGGCCGCAGCGTTTCCAGAGAGCGTGGCGACGCCGGGGGACGCAGCGTCGCCCGGTGAGGTGCGGCTTTCAAAAGCAGCGGGGACGCAAGTGCACGGCGCAGGGCGGGGCAATGCGGCGGCGGTGAGCGCGGCGCTGCCGAAGAGCGCGGCGCTGCTGGTAGAAGCTGCCGCGTCGGGAAGGGGGGCGGGGCGGGGTAAGACGCGCGGCTCCAGGGCGGCATCGTCGGAGGCACAGACGCGCTCCAGGGCGCAGCGCATCCGCATCAGTTCCTTGTGCTGCTCCAGCAGCATGGCTAACAGCAGCGTTTCGAAGGGCAGGGCGTGGGCGGCGTAGGCCACGGCGGCCAGGTGCTGGTGGGCGGCGGCGAACAGATCATCCAGCACGAGCTGGTCGCTGCGGCGCAAGGCGCGGCGAAAGCGGGCGAAGGCATCTTGCTCTTGCAAGAAGGCTTGCGTAACCGACGGTAAAGTGCGTCCCATAGATTCCTCCTAATCGAATAAGCGCAGCTGGTGGGCGGCGGCGTTTGCGCGCGGTCTCTCCACCACCGGGTGCGCCGCCGGGTCTGGGGCCGCCGCTCGCACCACCACGGTGGGGTCGGGGCCGGGGTCGAGCTGCCAAATGCAATCGGCGGCGCGTTCGAGCAGCGAAACCCACACCGCCGCCTCCGGCGAGAAGGGAAAGCGCAGGCTGATGAGCAGCGGGGCGCGCTCGGCCAGCCTTTGCAGGCGCTCCGCGCAGGCGTGCAGCAGGCGGGCGCGCTCCCAGGCCGGCACGTTCTGATCGCTAAAGCTGTCCAGCAGGTCTAAGATCACCACCGGCGCGGACGGGGTGGCGGCGCAGCTTTGCTGCAGCAGGGCCAGCATCTGGTAACAGGTGAAGGCGCGCGCCACCTGAATGTGGCCCAACACCTGCCCCAGCTGGCTGGTGCAGCGCCGCGCCAGGCGATGGATGGCATAGCCGGGGTAGCGATTGCCGCCCACCAGCACCCGCACCGGGCCATCCAGCGCCAACTGCACCAGCAGCCAGTTGGTGAGATCGCGCCGCTGCACATCCGGCGCTTCCAGCAGGTGCAGCTTATGCTCATGTTCACGAATAGAACGCGAAAGTGTGTCCATGCTGCCAGCATAGCAAAGCTGGCCCCCCAAAGCAATGCCCCGCAAGATGGATTTGTGGATCGAATTTAAGATGTAGGGTGGGAGAATGGATCTAGATCGCGAGGATGAGGGGTCTGCCAGACCGCAGTGCGCCCTGGGATGCCGCCCGATTGGGTAGGCATCCCTTCGGCCAAAGGCCGCCCGAAATCCGCCAGGGCGTAGAACGGTCTAACGGAAGGCCAGGGGGATGAACAGGCGCTGTTCCCAGCGGGCGGCCAGTGGGCCAAGCCAGGCGCTGGGGGTGGAACGGTGCTGCACCTCAAGCCAGTACCAACACGCCGGGCGGCACGCGCCGGGGGTAATTTCCATCTGATAATGGGCGCCCCACATACTCCCCGGGGTCTGCGCCGGGATGGGGGCGGCGTTGAGGCGCTGCGCCGCCGTCGCAGGCGGAGCGAGTGCACCTGTGCTGCTCTCATATAAGTTGAAGGCGGCGATATCGATTTCGCTTTCGGTATCCCAGGCCAGGGCCGCGCGCCCATGGGGCAGGGCCAGCGCCGAAAGCCCCGCCGCGCTCACCGCGGTGGGGTCTACATCGCGCACCAACCAGTCGGAGAGGCTGGTTATGCCATGGCGGGTGAGTGAGCTTCCAAGCGTAAAGCTATCTACGGCGCAATCCCATTCGCCGCCGGTGAAGCCGCACACCTGATCTTGTTCCCCGGCGCTGGCGAAAGGCAGCGTCAGGCTCAGGTGGTAGTACTGCGCCGCCGCGCCGGCCGCATTGGCCGTCCGCAAAGACCAGAACTGCCCGGTTTGTTCGCGGTCTCCCGCCGAGGGGTGATCGGCGCGCACGCGCTGGATGCTCAGGCAGTCCAGGTCACCCTGCTGCTCGATTGTGACGGTGACGGGTTGGTCGCCGGGGTAAAGGGCGGCGGTTTGCCCATCCGCCAGACCGCAAACCCCATCGCCGCTCACCCAATGGCGGAGCAAAGCGGCGGCGTCGCTGGCGACGGCCCCACCCACCACGAGATGGCCGCGGTGGGCGGCCAGGGCCGAGACGCTTACGCTGGGGTTAGCGGGCATGGCCCGCAGCTGTGTTCCATTCCAGCGATAAAGATAGTCCGGTGTGCCCGCGGGGATGACATAATCGCCGCCGGCATAGATATACCCCGCCGCATCGGCTGCCAGGGCGAGCGTATTCAAGCAGCAGTTGGGGCCGGTTTCCACAACATGCCATTGCCCGCCACCCCACCAGGCCAGGCCGCTAGCCGGGCTGTCGCCCGCCATGATAAATTTGCCGCCCACCCACAGCGAGCCGTCTCGCCCTACCACCGCCGCCCGTGGTATGCCGCCGCTTAGCCCCGACCCTAATGCCGACCAGGCCGCACCGTCCCATAAAGCCGCCTCCTTAGCCGACATTCCGCCCACCCGCGAAAATTGACCAACCACCCACATCCCTTGTGGGCCGGCCGGGGCCAGGGCGAAAACCGCGCCGTTGACTCCCCCGCCTACTGCCGACCAGGCGACGCCATCCCAGCGCGCCAGGTATGGCAAAGCTGCCGTTCCCACTTTTCTGAACATTCCACCCACGTATAGGGCGCCGGCGGCGTCGGTAGCCAGGGCGTATACCGTCAAGCTGGGCGCATCGTCGCCCAAGCTGCTCCAGGTGGAGGCGCTGCTCCAGGAAGCCACATACATGGCGGGCAGGCCGCCGGCTTGGGTAAAGTTGCCGCCCACGTACAGCTGCCCCTGCGGGCCAATTGCCAGGGCATTCACGGTATTGTTCACGCCGTCGCCCAGGGCGCTCCAGGCAGCGCCATCCCACATGGCGATGTGGGCGGCGGGCAGCGCGCCGATGGCGGTAAATTCGCCGCCAATGAACAATCGCCCGGCAGAGTCAAAGACCGCCGCTAAGACTTGCCCGTTGGGGCGCTGTTCGTCAAAGAAGGCGGTCCAGTTTTCGGGGCCAGGTTCAACCTGGGGGGGGAGGGGGGATGAAAGCGAGAGGCTGCGCCAACCGATTAATGCGTTAATTGACAGCCAAACAGCCGCCCAGCAGGCAAGCAAACGAATACGGCGCATCGTTCCTCCGCTAATCAATTGGGATAGATGGGGTGATTACTTACCACACAATTATATGCTATATTGTGAGCACGTCAAGGGCCGGAGGTGAAGTTTGACAGAGGGCTAAGTTCATCAGGGAGTTCATCCTCCTCTCCTTTATGCAGAATTTACATGTACAGAACTTTTGTTCGATATAATAGCGGGTGATGCAATGGCGTGAAGTGCTTTACAGGCTGTTTCCTTTCTTGGGGTCTGGTTCGTCTCGCCCAGAGATGACGGGGTATTCTAGCCGGGGGGCGTGGCTGGATGCCGATCAGGGCGCTTTGCTGCCCTGGCCCACGCTGACGCGGCGCGAGATGGAAGTGGCCTGGTATATTCGCTTAAGCTACACCAACGATCAGATCGCCCAGACCCTGGGCATCTCCACCAGCACGGTTAAGAGCCATGTTCATAATCTGCTGACCAAGTTCCAACTACCTTCGCGCTGGGCTTTACGCGATGTGTTAAATGAAATCGACTTCCACCCTCCTGCTTAATTTGAGCTTTACGCGATGTGCTAAATTAAATCGACCCCTCGCCCGTTTTTGGGGCGGCCGGCTTAACCGCTTCACACTTCGGTTTGGATGGCGCTGCCGCTTTCGTAGCGCCGCAGGCCGATTTGGAAGACGGCGATGGCCAGCAGCAGGAACACCACCGCCCCCACCAGCATTTGCGCCAACACGCCCCAGGTGAAGCCGCGCGCAAAGCCGGCCGGGGTGGCCCCCATCAGCGCCGCCGGAATCAAGGTAAACAGGATCACCCTGGCGCTGCGATCAAACAGGGTGATGGGGTAGATGGCGAAAGTGACCATGGCATTGGCTGCCAGTTGGCTCAGGTTGGCGCTGTTGCCCATCCAAAACGCCAGGCTTTGCACAATGATCAGAAATGAGCAGAACACCACGGCCGCCAGGCACACCGCCAGCGCAAAGCGCACAAACGCGGCGGGCGTGGCCGCCCCCGATGCGGCGAAGCTCAGGAAGCCGTACAAAAAATCGCCCAGGCCGCTGGCGGTGCTGCGCCCGGCTACGGCGTGCAGCAGCACCGGGCGCGGCAGCGAGAGGTAGTAATCCAGGCGGCCCTTGGTGATGATATCGCCCAGGAAAAACGCGTTGCCAAACAGCAGCGAAACCAGCCCAAACGTGGCCGCCGAGACGCCGAAGGTGACGTACATATCGCTCAGCCCCCAGCCGCGCACTTCCTTAAAGCGGTCGAAGAAGATCACCCAGATCAGGAAATACATGCCGTCGTTGAGCATCATGCCAATCATTTGGGTGAGAAAAGACACCCGGTATTCCATGGCCGAGAGCAGGTTGGCTTTCCACAGCGCCAGCAGGAAGGGCAAATGTTTCATGCTTAGCCTCCGTTCACGGTGAGGGCCGAGATGCTTTTGCGGTATACGGCTGCCAGCAGAGCGGCGGCGGCGGCGATCCAGGCGGCTTGCATCGCCAGGGTGGAGAGCAGCGCCGCCGGCGTGGGATCCACGAACAGACGCGCCGGGGCGTAGGTCATGGCGGCGAAGGGCAAAGCGTGGGCGATATTTTGCAGCCAGATGGGGTAAAAATCGAGCGGAATGAGCAGCCCGCCCAGGATGAAGGCCATTTTTTGATAGATCCACTGGAAGGCGGAGATATCTTCCACCCAAAAGGCGGTCAGGCCGATCAGGGCGGCGATGCAAAAGTTGAGCGTCCACGCCCCCAGCAGGGCCGGCAGCACCACCACCGCCCCCCACACGCTGGGCAGCGCGCCCACCAGCAGCCACACCAGCACCCCGCCGGTCGCCGCGTTTAGGGCGGCGCGAAACACGGTTTCGCCCATCGAAGCGCTGTAGTGGTACAGCAAAAAGTTGTAGGGCTTGGCGAGAATGTAAGCAATCGACCCGTCCTTCACCGCCTCCGAAATGGCGGCGCCCAGGCGTGGCCGGCTTAGCTCGATGGTCTCGGCCAGCATCAGATACCACAGTGTGCGCGGCAGGGTCAGACCGTTGATTTCGCTCGTCCCCGCCGCCAAGAAGGTCACGCGCCACAGCTGGTAGAAAATCCACATAAAGGGCAGCATCATCAGGCCGCGCCCGATTAACTCACCGGGGTAAGCCAGGCTGTTGATGAGCTGCAGCTTGAAGATCGCCCAGTATTTATTCATCGTTTTGCACCTGGGGTTGGGCGGCGTAAATCAGGGCGATGACTTCTTCCAGCGGCGGGTCGGAGATGGTGATATCCATCACCGTGCCGGCGGAAGAAAGCCGCGCCAGCACCACATCGGCCGGGGTAAGATGGGTGTCGAAGGCCAGCTTGACGCCGTAGCGCCCGGTCTTGAGCGTTTCCATGCCCTCCAGTTGGAAGTCGGGCGCCACTTCGGCGGCGTAGCGCACCTCCACCAATTTGCGCGTTAGAAAACGCCGCTTCAAGTTCGAGACCTTATCCTGGTAAACGATTTTGCCATGGTTGACGATGATGACCCGGTGGCACAGCGCTTCCAGATCGCCGGCGTCGTGGGAGGTGAGTAGCACCCCCACGCCCTCCTCGCGGCTCATACGGCGAATGGCGTCGCGAATGTGCTGCTTGGCCACCACATCCAGGCCGATGGATGGTTCGTCCAGCAGCAGCAGCTTGGGGCGGTGCAGCAGCGAGGCGGCCACTTCGCAGCGCATACGCTGGCCCAGCGAAAGCTTGCGTACCGGCGTTTCGAGCAGGTCGCCAATTTCAAACGCCTCGGTCAGAAAAGCAATCCGCCGGCGGGTTTCGGCGTCGGGTAAGCCGTAAATTTTTCCGAACAGGGTCAGCGTGTCGATGGCGGGCAGGTGATACCACAACTGCGGGCGCTGCCCGAACACCGTGCCAATGTGAAAGGCCAGTTCTTGGCGTTCTTTCCAGGGGGTGTAGCCCAACACGTCGGCTTGTCCGCCGCTTGGATGCAGGATGCCGGTGAGCATCTTAATCGTGGTGGATTTGCCCGCCCCGTTGGGGCCGATGAAGCCCAGCAGTTCGCCCGGCTCCATGGCGAAGGAGATGTCGGCCACGGCCTCGACGGTGGCATAGGACGGCTTTGCCAGGGCGCGCAGGCTGCCCATCAGACCGGCGGTCTTATGCTTGGTGAGGAAGGTTTTGCGCAGGTTTGTGACTGAAATCAGCGACATGGCGGCCTCGGCAAAAAGTTTCTCGGTATTATACCCCCGCGGCGGGTCTGCGTCCTGCGCCTACGGGGCCAGCTCGATGGTGAAACTGCCGCGGCGCAGTTCCCAGATGTGCGTGGCAAAGCCGCTGATGAAGTAGCGGTCGTGCACCACGGCGATGATCGCCCCGGTAAAGCCGGCCAGGGCTTGTTCGAAACGGGCGCGCGAGGGCAGATCGAGGTGGTTGATGGGTTCGTCCAGCAGCAGCAGGTTGCAGCCGCTCACTGCCAGGGTGGCTAGAGCCAGACGCGATCGCTCGCCAAAAGATAGGCTGGCGATGGGGGTAAACACCTCATCGCCGGTGAACAGGAATTGATGCAGAAAGGCGCGCGCCTCGGTTTCGGTGAGCGCCGCCAGCTTAAGGATCGTCTCCAGGGCGTTCTCGGCGGGGGCCAGGGTTTCCCCCTCTTGGGCCATGTAGCCCAGGCGGGTGCTTGGCCCCAGGCGCGCCTGTCCGGCCAGGGGGGCGAGCCGCCCGGCCAGGGTGCGCAGCAGGGTGGTCTTACCGGCCCCGTTCGGCCCCACCAGGGCGATGCGCTCTCCCAGCCGCGCCGCCCCGTTCAGCCCCTCGGCCAGGGGCGTCTCTCCGTAGCCGATGCTGAGGTTCGCAAAGGTGAGCAACTGCTTGCCGGGCTGCGGGGCTTCGCCAAAATCGAGCTTCATTTGCCAGGAAGCGCGCGGTTTCTCGACGCGCTCCTCATTTAAAAGGCTGTTGATGCGGTTTTCGACCGATTTGGCGCGTTTCACCGTGGCGCGTGAGCGGTTGGCAAAGAAACCGGCGGCGAACTTATCGTTTGTATCGGCCTTTCCGCCTTTCTTGAACTTCGCCAGGCCGCGGATGGTGAGCGCGGCGCGGCGCAGGCGCGCCAGCTCTTCTTGCCAATCGCTGTACGTTTGCGCCTGGCGGCCTTGTTCGGCCAGCTTCTGCTCCAGGTAAGCCGAGTAGGCGCCGGCGTAGGCGCGTAGATGGTGGGTTTCGGGGTCTAATTCGAAAATATCACTCACGCTGCGGTCGAGGAAAACGCGGTCGTGCGAGACGATCAGCGCCGCGGTGCGCCGGGTGAGCGGCGAGTTCGCCAGCCAGTCTTCTAACCACTCCAGCATATCGATATCCAGGTGGTTGGTGGGTTCGTCCAACAGCAGCAGGCTGGGCGACCCCAACAGCACCCGCGCCAGCGCCAGGCGCGTCTTTTGCCCGCCGCTCAGGTGGGCGGTGGGGGTGGTTTCGGGGAAGGCGGCCAGGCCCAGGGCGGCCAACACCTGCGGGGCGCGCCCGGCCGCCTGGGAGGCGTCATCCAGGCGCGCCAGCACGGCGTCGTAGGCGTTTTGCAGGTCGGGCGAATCGGGCTGCCGGGCCAACTGCTCTGCCAGGCCGGCAAGCTCTCCGGCCAGCGCCTCCGGGGCGTCTTGAGCGGCGCGCAGAAAATCGCCCACGGTTTCGTCGGGGGCCGGGTTAAGCCCCTGGGGCAGGTAGCCCAGGTTGACCCCAGGCGGGAAATGGAAGCTGCCGGCATCGGGGCGCTCTTGCCCCGCCAAAATGCGCAGCAGGGTGGTTTTGCCGCAGCCGTTGGGGCCCACCAGCCCCACACGCTGCCCCGGGTTAAGGTTGAAGCTGACATCGGCCAGGATGACGGTTGGCCCGTAAGATTTGGAAAGGTTACTAACACTAAACATATTCTGCTCCAGGAAAACAAAAACCGAGGGTCAACACCCTCGGCTGAAAATGACAACGCAAAATGCCGGGTCGTTACCCGAAAAAACACGGAAATTTAGCGCAAATGGTCAGTCATCGGTTGGTTCTCCTGATAGCGTAAAGTATATCATCTTTTTGAGCGGCATTGAGAAGAAATAATCGCGCCGGTAACGCCCGCCGGAGGACGGCCATTGTTAAAAGCAGCCCGGCAGCATCGCACGATGGGCGAGGACATTAGAACCCGAAAGTGGGTTGAGTTGGGCCGAATTTTTGGGGATTCTCATAGCCGGTATCGGGTGGCAAATTTGGCTTTTGGGTCTCGGCCACGGAAAGCTGGTCGCAGCGCTCGTTTTCGGCCACGCCGGCGTGGCCCTCCACCCAGGTGAACACTACCTCGTGCGCGTTGCACAAGTCCAGCAACCTATCCCAAAGATCAGGGTTCACGGCATCTTGTTTATCGAGCTTCTTCCAGCCTCGCTGCTTCCAGCGGCGCGCCCAACCTTTGGTGATTCCGTCTACCACGTAACGCGAATCGCTGTATAAAATCACCGCAGATTTACTTTTCAGGCTTTCCAGGGCGCGAATGCAAGCCATAAGCTCCATGCGATTGTTGGTGGTGAGGCGATAGCCCCCCGAAAGCTCGGCGCGCTGATCGCCAAACAGCAGCACGGCGGCATATCCGCCTGGGCCAGGGTTGCCGGTGCAGGCTCCATCGGTGAAAATCACCACCTTACCGGCCTCCAACGCAGATTGTATGGCCGGGGCCGGTGAACTCCCTAAAGGGCGATTGAGGCCGGGTGGGCGGTTAGAAAGGTTGTCTTCTTGGGCCGAGAAGTGCATCGCCGGTGGTTTGCCGGTCTTTCCCGTGTACCATTGTGTGGCTGCGTCTAGGGTTGGGAAGCCTTTGTACACTGCCCCAGCGTAAGCTTTAATTTGGGCTTCGGCGCCGTGCGGGCCAAACCACTGGTTGAATATTCCCTCCACACGACCCCTCACCACTGCATAACAGGTTGGTTTGCGCATCTCCGCAGCCCTCATCTCCATAAGCTACTGCTGATTATATACCGTTCAGGCTGGGTGATTGGGCGGCATTTGCCCGCCGACCCAATTTGTCCGGGCTGCCTGGCGGTTTCGCCGCGCGGTTGTCGGAAAAGCCGTCGGTGGCTCTGGATTGATTGACACGCAGTTGTGGTGGGGCGTATAATTTGCCCGTGTAAGCCCAGGCTGCTTCATATAATCTACGTCGCCAACCATGCGGGTTTCAAGCCACCGCTATGTGGACGCTCAGAGAAGGCTAGTATTTCCCATGACAGATTTTCCATCTATCCCCGAAAGCTTACAACCGAAGATGGAAATGGTGTGGCGCGCTGCGCGCTGCGTATGCGATAACATCCTGGATTTTCACCCCGATGTGATCGTGGCGCTCATGCACTCTGGCTGGGGGATGGCTTTTGCCGGGAAAGTTTTGTGGGATCACACGCAGGCGGGGCCTTTTCCGCCCATCGCTCGGGTCAATTTGGGGCGAGAAAAGATCACTGTTTTTACCGAGATGCATAACCTGGAAGAAGTATGCTTTGCGGGGATATATACAAGCGGGTATGTGGTCGGCAAGCTGTTGGCCTGGCTGTATACCCATCTGGATTGGCGCATGCAGCTGCGGGGGCATGTTTCCGCCGCCTTGCCTGCCGGCATAGACCCTCAGCGTATCCTGGTGGTAGATGATTGCATCCATGAAGGTTCCACCGCCATGGTTGCCTTAAGTTTGTTGGAGCGGGTCTATCCGCTCGCCCAGTTGCGCTACCTGGATACCCACGGCTGGTATCGATCTGACTATCAGAAATTTATGCTGTCGGCTTTTGATTTTTGCCGTGAGGCCTTCCCCGAAACCTCTGCGCTGTCGAGGGAATTGATCAATAGTTTGGACACCGTGGCAGTGGGGAGCGAAGATGTGTCGATGGATTCACTCGATTGGCGACCAGTGACCGTGGACAGCCCCGACGTGCAGGCGCTGCGTGATTATGCGCCCCCCGAGCAGTGGGTGCAGGTTGCGCCGCAAATCTACGCCGCCATCGCCCGGTACATCGGCGGGCGCGCCGCCGATTACACCCCTGCAGCCCCTGAGGTGAATTCTATCAAGTTTCAATTAGCCGCCGAATGGCTCATCATGCGCGATATCTGGCTGGAAAACGGTCTCACCCGCCGCCAGGTGCAGCAGCGCTATGGCTTCACCGAACAGCAGGTCGTGACCTTTTTAAGAAGGCATATCGAATATGATGAATTAGCCGTGGCCGGTTATGGGCGTGGGGCGCGCTATGTCATCCCTCCGGGCTTAAGGTTGAAGGTCGAGACCCCCCAGGCCGATGATTCCGAGGATGACCCTCTTGAGGCATACTGCCTGCTGCCGGGCCGCCTGTTTTTTGGCGAACATTTAGGCTACTACGAAGCAGCAGAAACGCATGCATACAGCCGTAATCTCGTTCGCAAGGTATTGGCGCTGGGGGTGGACTGTTGGCTGGATGTGCAGGTCTGGGCGAGAGGGGGAGTGATTGAAGATAACCCATACGTATCAAGCTAAGGCATCATCTGAGAGGCTTTCAAGCAATTGGAAGCT
>CAZHFU010000060.1:0-11959 GCA_964531975.1 uncultured Anaerolinea sp.
CGCCCTCCACTAAATTATTGGCGGGAGTTGTTTCACTATTATAGTCACAGAGGGCTCCCCTTCTCTCCCCGTTTCGGGGAGAGAAGGGGCTGGGGGATGAGAGAGGTCCTACCGGCCCAGGTGCTGCTTCAGGGCTTCGGTGAGGGCCGGCAGAATGGCGAATAAATCGCCCACCACGCCATAGCGGGCCAGCTTGAAGATCGGCGCGTCGCCGTCCTTGTTGATCGCCACGATCACTTTGCTGGAGCGCATACCAGCCTGGTGCTGGATGGCTCCTGAGATGCCGCAGGCGATATACAGGTTGGGGGCTACCACCTTACCGGTTTGGCCCACCTGGTGGCTGTAGGGGATGTAGCCGGCGTCTACTGCGGCGCGGCTGGCTCCTACGGCTCCGCCTAGCGCCTCGGCCAGGTCGCCCAATAGTTTGAAGCCCTGCTGGGCGCGCCAAATTTCGGCCTGCTTATCGTCCATGCCTGCCGGTGGCGTAAGGGACGGGTTGTTAGACACGCCGCGCCCGCCGGATACGATGACGTTGGCGTCGTTCATGCTCACGCCGCCTTCCGCGGCGGCATAGCCGGTGACTTTCGTCAGGATGGCGTCTTCCGCCATTACCGGGTCGAGCTTAATCGGCGCGCCGCTCTTGGACGAATCGCCCTGCGGCTTCTTGAAGGCGCGTCCGCGGGTGGTGATGACGGCGGGGCGGGCGCTGCTAACGGCTTTGGCGATGAGCTTGCCGGCATACACCGGGCGGGTAGCCACGATTTTGCCGTCTTCCACATCCACGCCGGTCACATCGGGCATTACGCCGCCCTTCAAATCGATGGCGACCATGGCGGCGATTTCCCGCCCGCGCAGCGTGTTGGGGAGCAGCACCGCCTCGGCCTCTTGGGCCTGGGCGGCCTGGCTTACCAGGGCGGCGTAAGGTTCGGGGCGATAGTCTTTAAGGGTGGCGTCGTCGGCGTAGAACACCTGGGTGGGGCCGTAGGCCAGAATTTGCCCGGCCAGCGCCTGGGCGCCTTCCCCCATCACCAGGGCGATCACATCGCCGCCCAGCTTAGCCGAAAGGGTGAAGGCGGCGGTGAGCATTTCTAACGAAGCCGGTAACACCTCTCCGTTATATTGATCGATGACAGCTAAGATTTTTCCGCTCATCACAGCACCTTCTCCTCGATGATCTTATCTGCCAGTTTCTCGGCGATTTCTTGCGGGCTGCCGCCGGTGATGATCTCGGTCTTGACTTCGCGGGCCGGGGGCAGGCTAATTTCGGGCCATGCCACGCGGGTCGGGGGGGCCTCCAGGCCCAGGTCGGCCAGGCTCCATACCGGAATATTGGCTTTGGAGGCTTTGCGGATGCCCATAAAGGACGGATAGCGAGGTTCGCCGATGTCTTTGGAGGCCGAGATGACGACCGGGAGGGGCGTTTTCACTGATTGGCGACCGTCTTCTGTGGCGCGTTCGATGACGAGTTGATCGCCTTCCAACTTGATCGTGGCGACCATGCTGACCAGGGGCCAGCCTAACACGCGGGCGGTTTGGGCGGCGGTGACGCCCATATCGCCATCGATGGCTTGTTTGCCGAACACTGCCAGGCCGGGTTCGTCGGTCTTTTGAATGGCTGCCGCTAACACCTGGGCCACGGCCTGGCTGTCGGCGTTTTCCAAAGCCGGGTCGGAAATCAGGACAGCCTGGTTGCAGCCCATCGCCAGGGCGGTCTTGAGGGCTTCTTTCGCGCTTTCACCGCCCACGCTCACCACGGTCACTTGGCCGTCGGCGGCCTCGGCTTGTTGTAGGGCGGTCTCGATGGCGTATTCGTCCCACGGGTTGATGACCAAGGGGGCGTCGCCCCAGGTGGGCCGCCCGTCTTCCACCGCCATCTTTGCGGCGCTATCGGGAACTTGTTTGATACAAACAACGATATTCAAATTGGCCTCCTTTGGAAATGGTATTCCTGGCATTAGCAGACGACGCAAGGGCGGAGAAGCCGGTTTGTGTTTTCAATGCTCCAGGCTTGCATAAATCTGGGGTGTGCTACGCCTGCCAGGTTTGTGGATCGTAGGCCGGCAGTTCACAGCGCAAGGGTGCATCTTGGCGCAGCCCCAGGGCATAACCGGCCTGCATGAGTTGGTGAATTTCACTTGTCCCCTCGTAAATCATCGCCCCACGAGCGTTGCGCAGATAGCGCTCCACCGGGTACTCGTCGCTGTAACCATACGCGCCATGGATTTGAATGGCTTCCGAGGCCGCCTGGAAAGAGGCATCGGTGGCGAACCATTTAGCGAGCGAGGTTTCGCGAGTGCTGCGCAGGCCCTGGTTCTTCATCCAACCGGCCCGCCACACCATTAGACGCGCTGCGTCATAAGATTGTACCATAAGCGCGATTTTTTGCTGCACTAACTGGAAGCGGGCGATCTCACGTCCAAACGCCGGGCGCGCCCTGGCATAGCTCACCGAGGCATCCAGGCAGGCGCGGATCAACCCGGCTGCGCCGGCGGCAACGGTGTAGCGCCCATTATCCAGACACGACATGGCGATCTTAAAGCCCTCGCCTTCCTCGCCCAGGCGGTCGGCCAGGGAGACGCGCACATCTTGCAGGCTGATCCAACCGGTGGAGCCGGCGCGCATACCCAGCTTGCCGTGCAGGTCGTCGCGGCTGACGCCGGGCTGGTTTAAGTCTACCAGGAAGGCGGTTAAGCCATCGTGCGGGTCGGCGGCGTGGGGGTCGGTGCGGGCGAACCACAGGCAGTGATCGGCCTTGCTCGCCAGCGAAATCCACATCTTCTCGCCGTTGAGCAGGTAGCTGTTCCCATCGCGGCGGGCGCTGGCGCACAGCGCGGCCACATCCGAACCGGCGTTGGCCTCGGTGAGGGCAAAACAAGCGATTTTGCGCCCCTGCGCTTGGGGAACCAGCCAGCGTTGCTTTTGGTCTTCGGAGCCCCACTGCAGCAGCCCCAGGCTGTTAAGGCCTAAATGCACCGAGAGAATCACCCGCAGGGTTGAATCAATGGCTTCTAACTCCTCGCATACTAAGGCCAGAGTGAGGTAATCAAAGCCCTGGCCGCCATAGCGTTCTGGAATGCACACCCCCAACAACCCCAGTTCGCCCAGGCGGGGCAAAACAAACGGCGGCATTTCTTGCCGCCGGTCGTATTCACCGATAATTGGCGCAACCTCTTTCTGCGCGAAATCGCGCACCATGGCCTGCACCATCTTGTGTTCCGAAGTAAGGGAGAAGTCTATCATAATCGTCGCCTCCACCGCTGCGGGCTAGATTGTGATGATAATCAAACCGGGCGATTAATGCAAGGATGGGTTTGCCGCCGGCGCTAGGGCAGGTCTTGATAACGCCACCACACCCAGGTTGCAACCACGCCGCCCAGGCAGGTGAGCAGGAGGATGGTTAAACTGACGCCGCTAATTGGCTGCCCGGTCTGCGCGATCTGCATCGGGATGGCCCAGGGGAAAAATTCACCCCAGCCCATGATGCTCAGCACATTGGCGAACATGATTAGCAGCACAGTGACGCCAAAAGGCAGCAGATAGCCCCGCCCCAGGTTGGCGAAGAAAGCGATGGGCGTTTCCACCAAGATCACCATACCGGCGCAGAGGGCCAGGATGAGGGAGCCGCGCCCGATCACCGACAAGTCGCCGCCGGGCATGCCCACCAGCAGGCCGGCCAACATGCCCACGCCATATACCATCACCGTCATCACCACCGACCAGGCTCCCGCCACGCAGAACTTGGCGCATAGGATCGCGCCCCGCGATATGGGCAAGGCCAGCAGGTCTTTGAGGGTACGGTCGGCGTACTCGCGCCCGAACACCCAAATCGTCAC
Source organism: uncultured Anaerolinea sp. (assembly GCA_964531975.1). Taxonomy (GTDB): domain Bacteria; phylum Chloroflexota; class Anaerolineae; order Anaerolineales; family UBA4823; genus RBG-16-57-11. The sequence continues at coordinate 3,834 of CAZHFU010000060.1, forward strand.
CAGGCTGAACAGCACGATGCCGCCGATCGCTACGGCCAGGGCGAGCATATACATGAAGGTGGGCCAGTCGGCAGAGCCGCCGATTAGCTCGGCTTTGGCCCCGATTAGCCCGGCCTGGCGGGCGAACTGCGGGTCTTTGTAGATGAACATGAGCAGCGCGCATACCAGCGGCACGAACAAAAAGGCCAGGCTGGTGAGAATGGGCAGGCGAGAACGGATCAGCTTGCGCCATTCGCACCACACAGCGGCGCGCAGTGAGCGCAATTGGGCGTCTAAAACTTCGGTCATCGTAATATCCTTTGGTTAGGCGGATTCACCGGCCTGTTTTATTAGGCGCAGGAAGTACTGCTCCAGGTCTTCTTCTTCGATGATTAACTGGCGCGGCGGGCAGCCGGCCAAAGCCAGGCGCTCCGCTGCCCGGTCTGAATGGGCCACCGCCTCGGCGGCGGTCAATTCCAGGCGCTGGGGCGGCCCCCCGGCCGGGTGGGGGACGGCGCTGAGGGCGTTATCGAGGGCCGCCTCCTCAAGCAGATGCGGGTCGTAACCGGCGGCCTGTAAGGCGGCCAGGGCGGCGGGGGCCTGATAGGTTTCGATCACCAGCCGCCGCCGGCGATTGCCCACCAGCTCGGCCCAATCCAGCTCTTGCAGCAGGCGGCCCTGGTGGATCACCCCCACGCGGTCGGCCAGGCGCGCCGCCTCAGCCAAGATGTGGCTAGACATGAACACCGTCACGCCGTGCTGGTGGGCTAGCTCTAGCAAAAGCCGGCGGATTTCAACGATGCCAGCCGGGTCGAGGGCGTTGGCGGGTTCGTCCAGGATGAGCAGGCTGGGGCGGTGGATCAGGGCTTTTGCCAGCCCCAGGCGCTGGAGGTTGCCTAGCGAAAGATGCCCGGCGGGGCGCGACGCGTATTCGCCCAGGCCCAGGCGCTCAATCACCTCGGCTACAGCTTGGGGGGGTGTGCCGGGGTGTAAGCGCCGCGCCGCTTCCAGGTTCTCGGTTACGCTCAGCTCGGGGTAGACGTGGGGCGTTTCCACCAAATAGCCCACCTGGCTCCACAGCCGCCGCTCGCCTGGCCGCACCACTTGCCCCAACAGGCGCGCCTGCCCCTGGGAAGGGTGGTGCATTCCCAGCAGCATGCGAATGGTGGTGGTCTTGCCGGCTCCATTCAAGCCCAGGAAGGCGTAAATTTCCCCTGGCTTGACGTTGAGCCACAGGTCTTGCACGGCGATAACGCGCCCGTAGCGCTTGGTGAGGGCTTGGGTTTCAATGGCGAGCGACATTTTCGCCTCCTTCCAGGGTGATTTCACCCAATAAATAGGCGGCGGTTATTTCCAGTAAGGCGTCAAAGGCTGCGTCCAGTTGGCCGGGGCCAAAATCGTGCAGATGCAGGGCGGGGAACAGCAGTGTGAGGAACAGCGCCTGGGTTTGCGCCGCGTCGACCTGGAAGGGTATCCCGGCTGCCCGGCTGCGGTCGATCAGAGTATGGATAAACTCCGCATCGCTGCGCATATGGGCCTGGATTTCTTCCGGGGGCAAGCGCCGCACCAGATGAGCGTACTGGCTGGAGGTGAAGAATTGCAAAATGGGCATCGAGCGCCACAGGCTGAAAGCCGCCCGCAGCCCCGCCGCCAGCCGAGCGCGCGGTGTGGGGCCGGGCAGTTCGATCACCGCCAGCACCTGGACACGGAAATCCGCCTCGAGCTGCTCTAGCACTTCAAAGAACAGGCTCTCTTTGGAATCGTAAAACAGGTAGAAGGCGGCCTTCGAAATTCCGGCGGCCTGGGCCAGGTCTTCGACGCGGGTCTTGTCCAGGCCAAAGCTGGAAAATAAGCGGCTGCCGGCTTCCAGCAGAAGCTGGTTGATGTGCGCTTTCTCGGAGGGGGTGAATGGTTTGGGCATTAGATCGTCCTGTGACTGAATAAATAATCTGGTCACAGGATTATACGCTAATTTCGTTGTTTGGCAAGGGTCAATCGGCGGCGGGTGGTTGGAGGGCCGACCAGCTAAAAACGCACCATCCCCGAATGCTCCCACCAGGTAGGGTTATAATCAGCGCGTGGCTATGAATGCACGCCTTGCCAAAATGCTGATCGCCGCCGGGCTGCTGGCTGCAGCGGCCGCGGCCCTGCTTGGCGCGCCCAATTACCTGCGCAAAGCTTATTATGTGCGCCAGGCGATGGCGCAAACCCAGCCGGGCCAGGCCTATGTTTACGCCCTTCGAGCGGCGCAGCTTGGCCCGGTGCAGGCCGATCTATGGGAACTGGCCGGGGACTATGCCTGGCAGGCAGCGCAGACCGGCGCATCAGATGGGGTAGATGAGACAGAAAGGACGGCTGTCACCGCCGCCCCTACAGCGACACCGGTTGGGCCGGGTTTGGCCGAGACGGCTGATCCGCCACCCCCAGCCCAACCGCCCGGCGACGACACAGATTACGCCCAGGCGGCGGTCGCCGCCTATCAACGCGCTGCGGAAATTGGCGGGCTTTCGTGCCCGGCGCGGGGGCAGTGGGGCTACGCTTATCACCGCCTGGGCCAGGATGACGCCGCGGTCAGGGCGTGGGAGCAGGCCGGGGCGGATTGCCCGCAGCAGGCCGCATGGCTGCGCTCGGCGGTGGAATGGTTTTTGCAGCAAGGCCACCTGGGTAAGGCGGAAGGTGTGCTGCTGCGCCTGACGGCGCGCGCCCCCGACGACGGCGACGCCTGGGCGCAGTTGGGGCTGGTGCAGTTGGCTTTTGACCCCCCCGCCTCCCTGATCGCGCTAGACCAGGCCGCCAATCTTGATGCGCGCTACCGCCCTTTGGCCCAAGCGGCGCGGCGAGCCACGCTGGCCGGGCGCAGCGTGGACGACCCGGCCTATAATTTACTGCTGGCCGGGCGGGTGTTGGCGGAACGCGGCGAATGGGGCCTGGCCTACCAGGCGTTTGGGCGCGCCGCAGTGCTGCGCCCCGACTACGCCGAAGCCTGGGCGTACCTGGGCGAGGCGCTTCAGCATCCTGCGCAGGGCAGCTTACTGCCTCTGCCTCCCAGCCACCCGTCCGATGGCGCCCCCGGACGCAAGGAGCTGGAGAAGGCGCTTGCCCTGCAGCCCGATTCTCAGGCGGCCCTCTCGCTGATGGCGCTGTATTGGATGCGCCAGGGCCAACCCGACCAGGCCACGCCGCTGATTGAGCGCGCCATCGCGCGAGACCCGCAAAACCTGGCGCTGGCGGTTCAGTTGGCGGATGCGCACGCCCTGGCCGGGCGCTTGGAGCAGGCCAACGAGGCTTACCGCGCTCTGGTGCAGCGCGCCCCAGGTGAATCGCTTTACCGCCGCTTGTGGATCGAATTTATGCTCCAAAACGCTTACCAGGTGCAGGATACGGCGCTGCCGGCGGCGCGCCAACTGGTGATCGATTTCCCCGACCAGGGCGCGGCGCTAGATGTCTTAGGGCAGGCGCTGCTCAAAGTGAACGACCTGGAAAATGCGCGCCGGGTCTTGCAGCGCGCTGTTTTGGCGGACCGCGGCTACGCCCCGGCCTATGTGCATCTGGGCCAGGCGCAGTGGCTGCTGGGCGAGGCGACGGCGGCGCGGGCCAATCTCGGCCAGGCGTTGGCGCTGGACCCGCAGGGCATATTAGCGCCCCTGGCGCAGCGCATCTTAGAAGCCATGCGCCCATAACTGGCAGAGCGGCTTTGTGTTTCCAGAAATGTTCGGGTACAATGGCTTAGTTTTAAAATAGGGAGCATGAGAAGATGCGGCGAAGCTTTTTGATAAGCTTGTTGGCGGCTGCGTTGGCGTTTAGCAGCCTGGCATGTAAATACCTGGTTGGCGCACCCGCCATCGCTTTGGGCGACCGCACTCTGTTTCGGGACGACTTTTCGCGCTCCAACAGCGGGTGGAACCGCGTCACCGCCCCCAAAGGCGAAAGCAATTACGCCGATGGCATGTACCGCATCTTCGTCAACGATGCCAATATCGATATCTGGAGCCTGGCTGGCCGCGAGCTGGCCGATGTGCGCATCGAGGTGGATGCCTATAAGGTGGGCGGCGACCGCAATAACCGCTTTGGTGTGATTTGCCGGGCTGTCACTCCCTCGTCTTTTTACACCTTGGTGATTAGCAGCGATGGCTATTATGGCATCGGGTTGATCGATGGGCAAACTTACCGCCTGATCGGCATGGACGCCCTGCAGCCTACCGACGCCATCAACCAGGGTTCGGCGCTGAATCACATTCGCGCCGACTGCGTGGGCGATACGCTGACCTTGTATGTGAATGGGGTCAAGTTGGCCCAGGTGCACGACGCCGCCTTAACCAGCGGCGATGTGGGCCTGGTGGCCGGGTCGTATGATTTGCCCGGCGTGGATATTCGTTTTGATGATTTTATTGTTAGCCAGCCATGAAGATTTATTTAGATACGATTGGATGCCGCCTGAACCAGGCGGAGATTGAGCGTTACGCCCAGCAGTTTCGCGCTGCCGGGCACAGTTTGGCGGCCTCGCCGGATGAGGCCGACCTGGCGGTGGTGAATACTTGCGCGGTGACCGCCCAGGCGGCGGCTGATTCGCGCGGCGCAGTTCGCCGCATTAGCCGGGCGGGGGTGGATGAGATCATCGTTACCGGTTGTTGGGCCACCTTGCAGCCTGCAGAGGCGGCCGCTTTGCCCGGTGTGCGCCGGGTGACGCCCAACGCCGATAAGGATAACCTGGCGGCTGTGGCGCTGGGGGTGGAGCCGGAGCAGTTCGATTTAGAGCCGGTGGCGCGCCAACCTTTGCCGGGGCTGCGGCGGCGCACACGAGCCTTCATCAAGGTTCAAGATGGCTGCGATAACCGCTGCACATTCTGCATCACCACCGTGGCGCGCGGGGCCGGGCGCAGCCGCCCGGTGGAAGAGGTCTTGGCCGATATCCGCCTGGCAAGCGAAGCCCAAGAAATTGTGTTAACCGGCGTACATCTGGGGTCGTGGGGGCAAGATCAGCCCGGCCGGCCGCATCTGCGCCATTTGATCGAGCGCATCTTGCAAGAAACCGCTGCGCCCCGCCTGCGGCTTTCGTCGTTAGAACCGTGGGATTTGGACGAGGGCTTCTTTAGCCTGTGGGCCGAACCGCGCCTGTGCCGCCACCTGCATTTGCCGCTGCAATCGGGCAGCGCGGCCACCCTGCGGCGCATGGCGCGCAAGACCACCCCGCAAACTTTCGCCGACCTGGTGCAGGCCGCCCGCCGCGCCGCGCCCGATATGGCGATCACCACCGATGTGATTACTGGCTTTCCCGGCGAAAGCGAGGCCGAGTTCGCCGAAAGCCTGGCCTTTGTGCGCCAAATGAACTTCGCCGACGGGCACGTGTTCACCTACTCGGCGCGCCAGGGCACGGCGGCGGCCCGTATGGCCGGACAGGTGGCCCCCGCCCTGCGCAAAGACCGCAACGCCCAGGTGCGCCAGGCGCTGGCCGAATCGGCGGCGGCATATCGCAGCCGCTTCGTGGGCTGTTGGCTGGAGGTACTGTGGGAAAGCGCCACGGCGCTTGGCCCGCAGGGTTGGCGGATGAGCGGTCTGACGGATAACTATTTGCGCGTCCACGCCCAAGCGCCGGAAGGTTTGTGGAACCGGATTACCCCGGCGCACCTGGTGGCGGTGGAGGGCGAGGCGCTGCGCGCTCAGCTGCCAGGATAAAGATAAGGATGGCTGCCAATGCAAGATTGTATCTTTTGTAAGATTGTGGCGCGCCAGGCGGAAGCCAATATTCTCTACCAGGATGAACTGGTGACGGCTTTCACGGATTTGCACCCGGCGACGCCGGTCCACTTGCTGATTGTGCCCAACCGTCATCTGGCTGGGGTGAATGACGTTACTGCAGCCGATGAACCGGCGTTGGGGCGCTTGTTTAGCGTGGCAGCGCGCCTGGCTGGGGAACACGGGGTGGATGACAGCGGCTTCCGGTTGGTGGTTAACACCGGGCGCGATGGCGGGCAAGAGGTTTTTCATTTGCATATGCACTTGTTGGGCGGCAAGCGGGTGGGGCCGTTGATCCCCGCCGGCCGGTAAAGGCGTGGTTCAACACGGCGGGTATGCTTGCCGCCGGGCGGTGGGGCGATGCTGACTTCTGTTCAAAATCCGAAGGTCAAGTGGGCGAAGGAGCTGAACGCCTCGGCGCGGGCGCGCCGTGAGGAAGGCTTGTTTGTGGTGGAGGGGGTGCGCCTGGCCGAAGAGGCCCTGGCTTCGGGCTGGCAGGCGCGCTGGGTGGTCTATGGCGAAGGGCTGTCGCCGCGCGGTCGGGTGGTGGTGGATGGTTTTGCCGCCCAGGGGGCGGAGCTGGACCTGGCCGCTGGTCATGTTCTCAAAGCGATTAGCGATACGGAAGCCCCGCAGGGGGTTCTGGCTGTGATGGCGCGGCGCGACTTGCCCATTCCGCCCACGCTGAGTTTTGCGGTGATTGTGGATAAGCTGCGCGACCCCGGCAACCTGGGCACGATTTTGCGTACCGCCGCCGCCGCTGGGGTGCAGGCGCTGTTTTGCTCACCCGAAACCGCCGACGCCTTCGCCCCTAAAGTGGTGCGCGCCGGCATGGGGGCGCACTTCCGTTTGCCAATCCGCGCCCTCGCCTGGGAAGCGTTGGCCGAGATGGCGCGCCCGCTAAGCGTATATGAAAGCGCAGTGGTAGAGCAGGCGCTGCCCTACACCCAGGCCGATTTTACGCTCCCCCTGGCGCTGCTAATTGGGGCCGAAGCGGAAGGGGTGAGCCAGGCGGGTCGTGCCCTGGCGACGGGGGCAGTGCATATTCCCATGCCAGGGGGCAGCGAGTCGCTCAATGCGGCCGTGGCGGCGGCGGTGTTAATGTTTGAGGTGGTGCGCCAGCGAGGAGAGGCCAGATGAAGATTCGCACAATCACCGTTTTTACGCATCCGGGCTGGCCGCTCGATGTGCGCCGCTTAGCGATTGCCGCGCAGTTGGCGGGGCGCACACGCCAACGCCTGGAAGACGCCGGCTATGAGGTGCAGACGGTGCGCCTGGCCGCGCCGCCGTTTGCGCATCTTTCTACTGAAACCGACCACGCCGCCTGGGGGCGCTACGCCCAAGACCTGGAAAGCGCTGCCGCCCAGCATGGTTTTAGCTATGTTTCGCTTGGCCCGGCCTTGCCGCATCTGCCCCATACCTACCCGTTAGCGGCTGAAATTATCGCCGCCACAGAGAACGTGTTCACCACCGGTCTGATGACCACTGGCGAAGGCGGGGTATCGCTGCCGGCCACGCGGGCGTGCGCGGCGGTGATCCGGCGCTTAGCGCCGCTCTCACCCGACGGCTTCGCCAACCTGCGCTTTGCCGCCCTGGCGAACGTGGCCGCCGGAACGCCATTCTTGCCGGCCGCTTTTGCTCCCGAAGATGTGCAGGCGCAGCCGGCCTTTGCCCTGGCGACGGAAGCCGCTGACCTGGCAGTGCAGGCGGTGAGCGCCGCGGCCACGCTAGGCGAGGCCCGCCGGCGTTTGATTGCCGAGGTGGAGCGGCGCGCCGCCGTGCTGCAAAGCGCCTGCCTGGCCGAGGCGCACAGCTTTCCGGCGCGCTTCCTGGGCCTCGATTTCACCCTGGCCCCCTTCCCCAGCCTGCCCGAATCTTTTGGCGCGGCCATGGAAGGCCTGGGCCTGCCGGCGGTGGGGGGCTGTGGTTCGACAGCCGCGGCGGCCTTCCTGGCCGACAGCCTGGATCGGGCGCAGTATCAACGTGTGGGTTTCAATGGTTTGATGCTGCCGGTGCTGGAAGACGCCTGCCTGGCGCAGCGCGCCGCTGAAGGCGTGTTGACCGTCAAAGACCTGCTGCTGTTCTCTACCGTATGTGGGGCCGGGCTGGATACCGTCCCGCTGCCCGGCGATGTGACCGAGGCGCAGATTGCGGCCCTGCTGCTCGACGTGGCCGTGCTCGCCCAGCGCCTGGGCAAACCCCTCACCGCCCGCTTGATGCCCATCCCCGGCAAGCGCGCCGGTGAGCCGACCAGCTTTGATTTCGGTTTCTTTGCTAACAGCCGGGTGATGGCACTGGAGGCCGAGCCGCTGAGCGGTTTGTTGGCGGGGGATGAAGAAGTGAGCTTTACGCCGCGGCGGCCGCGAATGGCCGGCAGCGCGGGGCTGTCAACGGATTAGGGGAACGGATGGCTG
>CAZHFU010000061.1:0-10751 GCA_964531975.1 uncultured Anaerolinea sp.
CCTGCCACCCCTTGCGCGCCGCCGCACCCTGGCCGCCGTTTCCGCCAGAACGCCCTGCCACCCCTTGCGCGCCGCCGCACCCTGGCCGCCGTTTCCGCCAGAACGCCCTGCCACCCCTTGCGCGCCGCCGCACCCTGGCCGCCGTTTCCGCCAGAACGCCCCGCCCCCCGCTTGCGCGCCGCCGCACCCTGGCCGCCGTTTCCGCTAGAACGCCCAGGCCCCCTTGCGCATCACCGGCGTGACCTCGCCCGTCTCCGACAACCCGTCAATATCCACCTCATCCGACCCAATCATGAAATCGACATGCACCAGGCTGGCGTTGCCGCCCCGCGCCAGATATTCTTCCTGAGACAGCGTTTCGCCGCCTTCCAGGCAGAAATTGTAACCATTGCCCAGGGCGATATGGCAAGCGGCGTTTTCATCTAACAGCGTGTTGAAGAACAAAATCCCAGTATACGAAACCGGCGAGCGGTGCGGAAGCAGGGCAATCTCGCCCAGGCTGCGCGCTCCTTCGTCGGTATCTAGCAGCTTGAGCAGGGCGGCTTCACCCACGATGGCATGCGCTTCAGTCACCCGCCCGTTCTCGAAAATGAGCGAAAATCCATCGATCAGGTTGCCGGCGTAGCTCAGGGGCTTGGTGGCCGTCACCACCCCGTCAATCCGCTGCCGGTCGGGCAAAGTGAACACCTCTTCTGTCGGCAGGTTGGGGATGAACTCCACGCCGGTCTGCGCCGCCACCGAGCCGCCCATCCACCGGTGTCCCTGCGCCAGGCCAATCGTCAGGTCGGTTCCGAGGCCGGTGATGTGCAGGGCGTGGAACTGGCGCTGTGTCAGGGCGTTTTTACGGGCGGTCAAATCATCGATGTGCGCTTGCCAGGCCGCCACCGGGTCGGCCTGGTCGGCGCGGGTCACATGGAACAACGCCTCCCACAATCGCTCGATGGCCTCTGGCAGCGCCAGCTCTGGAAAGACTTTCGCCGCCCACGCCGCCGAGGGATACGCGGCAATGCACCAATTAAACGCATTGCGGCGCAGCAGTTCCGAAACCGGCTTCATGTGTTGCGTGCGGGTCTTTTGCGCCAGCGCCACCAGGTCGGGGTCTTGATCTTTGAGCAGCTCAGGGTTCGCGCTGGTAATCGATAAGAAAGCGCCGCCGGTGCTCACATGTTTAAGCATCATTTCCGCTACACCGGTCGAAAACTCGGCGAAAGAATCGCGTGGGGCGTTCTCAAAACGAATCAGATCCAACGCCTCATCCTGATACACAACTTCCACCAGGCGACACCCGCTCTGGTAGGCGCTTTCAGCCACCTTGCGCACCAGCGGCGCAGCCTCGATCATGGCGTTCACCACCAAACGCTGGCCCGGCTGGATCGCCAGCCCCGCATTCACAATTACATCGGCATACTTTTGCAGCTTAGAATCAAAATCGGCGATCAACTTTTATTCTCCTTATCGCAATTATTTATCCGGCATCCAGCGGATAGCCGGAAGGCTCAACACCGCCAATCCGGCGGCAATCAGGTAAGTCGTATCCAGGCCCAGCCGGTCGCCCAAGAACCCCACCAGGAGCGTACCGATGGGCCGCAAAAAGAAATTAACCAGCATATAAAAGCCATTGGCCGTGGCCCGATGATCGGGGAACTGCTCTTGAACGATCACCAACAGCAGCGGTGTGGCCGCAAAGCCGGTAAAACCCAACGCCAGCAGCAGCGGCCCGGCCCAAATTCCCCGCCCCCACAAAACAAAAATCGCCAACAAAATCCCGGCGGCAGCCTGGGCTGCCATGAGCAGCCGTTTGCGGCCCATCCGGTCGCTGTATGCGCCCACAATCAGCGCCCCCACCACCCCCATGCCCTGCACCAGGGATAGGCTGGCTCCCGCCAGCCACATTCCCGCCCCGCGCTGCGTCATATAGGTGGGCAGATAAGTGGAAATACTCTCCACCAGCGGGTTGCGCAGCATACTGAACACAGCCATTGGCAAGAACAAGCTCCAAAACGCCGGTAAAACCGCCCGCAAATTGCCCACCTTCTCGGGCCGCGCCTCCACCTTATTCAAGCGCCACAGCAGCATCAGCGTAGCGCCCCAACCTAAGAACATCAACCGCCAAATACCTTCCAGCGTCCACTGCGAAACAGCCCACATCACCAATAAAGGCCCAACCGTATAGGCGCCCTCCCCGGCCACCATAAATAAACTCATCCCCAGGCCCACTCGCCGGCCCGAAACGCGCGCCACCATGGGCGGCGCAGGCGCGTGAAAACAGGCCGTGCTAACGCCCACCGCCAGCAACAAAATCAGCAAGCTGGCGTAACTGGGGGCTATTCCAATCAAGCTCACCAGGGTGGCGGTCACCGCCGGAGCAAAGATCACGAAAAAGCGCACGCTAAACCGATCCGCCATATAGCCAATCAATGGGTTGAGAATGCCCGGAATTTGCGTCACCGCGCTCAGCATCCCGGCCGCGGTGAGGCTGAGCGAAAGCTTCTCGATCAGCAGTGGGAGCAAAGGGGCCACCGCCGATGTAAAGGTATCGTGGATGAAGTGCCCCACCAGGATGGGCAGGGCGCGCCCGGTCTGAAACTTGCCTTCTTGCACGGGGGTGGTTCTAATCGCAGTCGTGCTTGCCATAGCCAAAGCAGCCTTTCGTGTGTCGGGAATGATGTTATCTGGGAAATTATACTCTGGTTCCACTTCAACCCACCTTCTTGCCGCGCTCCTTTACACTCGCCCGCTCCTTACCATAAGAGGCCCGCCGTTCGCGATAAGCCACATAGCCGCCTAAGCGCAGCCCCCACACCAACAGCCCCAGGTTGCGCCGCCCACTGGCCCAGGTTAGCCGCCCACTCGCCAATACCAGCCCCACCAGCGCCATGGCCGCAATTGCAAATGCGTAGCCAACATGAAAATCATCCCTGTAATCACCCGGCGCACTCCCGCACACGTGCGATTGTGCGGTAAAATAGGCTCATCAATACTATCTCATTCCCAACACCTGCTAAATGGAGGAAATATGGCTTTCACAATGGAAACCACCTTGGGCGAGCTGCTGAACGACCCGCGCGCCGTGACGGTCTTAGATAAATATGTACCCGGTGTCGCCGCCAACCCCATGCTGCAAATGGCGAAAGGCATGAGCCTCAACAGTCTTGTGGCGATGCCCCAAGCGGCCCAGTTTGGCGTCACCAAGGACAAAGTTGAAATGATCTTGGCCGAAGTCAACAAGCTGGTTGGGTAAACAAGACCGCTGCTTCACATAGAAAAGACCCTGGTAAAGGGTCTTTTCTTATTCTGTTAGCCGCCATGTGTTAGCCGCCTTGCGCCCCGGCGGTTTGCCTCAGGCTTTACCAGCGGGCGGTGCGTCTGCTCAAAACGGCTCACGTCGCTTCCCGATGCGCCGCTTCGCCTCCCACCCCACCATAAACCTGGCGCTGCCGAGTTTACCATCATCCCCCAATTAAGGATATTTCCTTCGTTAATTTAGCCGAAATGTCGGCATTCATGCTTTTCCCTACCACGCCGTGTTATCCCCTGATATAATCCTTTGTACTGGGTTTCACTATGCTGGTTGATACACATTGTCATCTAAATTTCGACTCATTTGCCGCCGACCTGGACGAGGTGCTCGAGCGGGCCCGCGCCGCGGGTGTAACGCGCATCCTCAACCCAGGGGTAGACCTGGCCTCCAGCGGCGCGGCGCTGGATTTGGCCGCCGCCGTGCCGGAAGTCTTTGCGGCTGTGGGGGTTCATCCTAACGACGCCCCTCCCGGCAGCGATACCCCCGCCGGCCTCGAGGCGCTCGTGGCCGCACTAGCCCACCTGGCCCGCCAACCCAAATGCGTGGCGATTGGCGAGATTGGCCTGGATTACTATTGGGACGCCACGCCCCACCCCCACCAGCAGCGCCTCTTCGCCGCCCAGCTCGACCTGGCCGCTCAGCTCGATTTGCCGGTGGTGATCCACATCCGCGACGCCTCGCCCGACGACCGGCGCTGCCTGCAAGACAGTCTCGCCATCCTCACCGCCTGGCAGGCCGGCTTAGCCCAATCTCAGCACAGCCTGGCGCAGCGCCCCGGCGTGCTGCACTCTTACAGCGGCGATTGGGCCTATGCCCAACAAGCCTTGCAGGCCAACTTTTACCTGGGCGTTACCGGGCCTGTCACCTTTAAAAAGGCCGACGTTCTCCGCCAGGTAGTGGTAAACTCACCTGGCAACCGGCTGTTGATCGAAACCGACGCCCCCTTCTTGACCCCCCAGCCGCACCGCGGGCAGCGCAACGAACCCGCCTACGTGGCCTTGATTGCAGAAAAGATCGCCGCCCTGCGTGGGCTGGCGCTGGAAGATTGGCACGACATCCTGACGAGCAACGCGGAGAGGTTGTTTACTTGGCAAGCGACCCAATGACTACGGTGAATTTCCTGGCATCCGTACAGGAGCCATTGCAGCAAGTTGAAGCACTCATGCGCATCCAGGCCGATCAACATCACCCCGACCTGGCCGCGGCCTTGCAGCATCTATTATCTTCGGGCGGCAAACGCGTCCGCCCGGCCATGGCTTTAATGGTTGGAAAGATGTTGGGCGGCGACCCCCAGCGCCTGGTGACATTAGGCGCCGCCATCGAGCTGCTGCACACCGCCACCCTGGTGCACGACGATTTGATCGACGGCGCCTTCTTGCGCCGCGGCATCGCCACCCTCAACGCCCAGTGGTCGCCCGCCGCCACGGTGCTAACCGGCGATTTTATCTTCGCTCGCGCCGCCCGCCTGGCCTCCGCCACCAATTCCGTCACCCTCATGCACATGTTCGCAGAGACCTTAGCCACCATTGTGAACGGCGAGATCACCCAATTGTTCTCTAGCCACGGCCTCGCCAGCCGCGAGAATTACGACCAGCGCATCTACGCCAAAACCGCCTCGCTGTTCGAGCTTTCCGCCGGAGCGCCGGTGCTGCTTAGCCCCGTCTCCCCCGATTTAGCCGTCACAATGCGGCGCTTTGGCTACCTCATCGGCATGGCCTTCCAGATCGTGGACGACATTCTCGACTTCACCGCCGACCAGGCCGCCTTAGGCAAACCGGTGGCGGGCGACCTGCGCCAGGGCCTGATTACCTTGCCAGCCCTGTATTACCTGGAAAGCGCTCCCGGCGACCCCGGCATGCAGCTGATCCGGGAAGGCAAAACCCCAACCGAAACCGAAATGCTGCGCCTGGTGCAGTCTATCCGCAGCAGCGGGGCCATCGAGCGCGCCCAAGAAGAAGCCCATGCTTACGCCCACCAGGCCATCGACCTGCTAACCCCCTTTCCTCCTGGCGCAGAGCGGCAGGGTTTAGAAGAAATGGCGCGCTATTTTGTCAATCGCAAGCTGTGATTTATTGACAAATCCAATATAGCGTAGTAAACTTGGCCGCGCTTGCAATTCTCCCATCTGGCGAGGTAGCTCAATGGTGGAGCAGGGGACTCATAAGCCCTTGGATGTGAGTTCAAATCTCACCCTCGCCACACGATAGAAAAAAAGGTCGTCATGTCTTTTGCATGACGACCTTTTTTTTACTCCCCCCTTTCCCCCCGCGGGGGAAGGGGGGGTCGGGGGGGATAGAGGTCCCAGCAAGTCATAGGGTATAATTCCCCAATCGCCCACTATAAGGAATCCATCGTGCCCCCACTTCCCCTGGTTGTCATTGCTTGCAGCGTTTTTCAACACTTCATCGAGGCCTTCTTTCCCCCCCAAGGCCCCGCCCAGGTCACTTTTCTAGACTATGGCCTGCATGTGACCCCGCGCAAGCTCAAACGCACCCTGCAAGAGCAGATCGACGCCATCCAAGAACCTTCGCTGATTGTGTTGGGTTATGGGCTGTGCGGCAATGGGCTAAACGGCATCCAGGCCGGAAAGCATACGCTGCTCATCCCGCGCACCGACGACTGCATCGCCATTCTGCTAGGGTCGCGGCAGGCCTATCAGCAGCAGCATAACGGCGAACCCGGAACCTACTACCTTAGCAAAGGCTGGATCGATTCGGCCAGCAACCCGCTCAGTCAATACCAGGATTACCTGGCGAAATATGGCGACGAAGAAGCGCGCTGGTTGATGAACACCCAATACCAACACTATACCCGCCTTGCCCTGGTGGCGCATACCCAATCGGATATGGATTTCTACCGCGCCAAAGCCATGCAAGTGGCCGAATATTGCGCCCAATGGGGCATGCGCTACGAAGAAATCCTCGGCTCCGACGATTACGCCCGCCGCCTGCTGCTCGCTGCGCAAGATTTGAGCCTGGCCGGCGACGATTTTCTACTGGTTCCTGCCGGTGGGGAATTAACCCAAGCCCAATTCTTGAAAGGTTAGCGGCCATGCCCATCGTCACCGTCATCTATGGCGAAAAAATCGAACGCGTTGAGGTGGAAACCGGCAGCCTGCTGGGCGATGCCGTCGCCGCCGCCGGCCTACCCCTCGAACAACCCTGCGCCGGACGGGGAACCTGCGGCAAGTGCAAGGCGCTGGTGGAACACGGCGTAGCCGCCCCGGATGAAATTGAACGCCAACACCTCACCGCCGGCGAATTGGCGCTCGATAACCGCCTGGCTTGCCGGGCGCGCATCGCCGGCGACGCCCAAGTCACCCTGGCCCCGATTGTGGTCTACTCAAACAAAATCTTCCGCGTCAGCCAGCGGTACAAGTCATCCACCGCCCCCTTAGGGCTGGCAATCGATTTAGGCTCCACCACGGTGGCGGCTTTCTTAACCATGCTCGATACCGGCGAAGTGTGCGCCGGCGGGGCCGGGCTGAATCAGCAAACCGTCTATGGCGCCGATGTGATCTCGCGCCTGGCGGCCGCCCAATCCAGCCCAGAAGCCGCCGAACGACTGCACCGCCTGGCGCTCGCCTCCATCAACCACGCCATCGACACCCTCAAACTGCCGGAGCGCATCCTCAAGCGCGTCGAACGAGTCGTCATCGTGTGCAACGTCGCCATGCACCACCTGCTCACCCGCCTGCCAATCGCAAGCCTGGCGGCCAAACCCTTTCAACCCGCTCAGCGCCAGGCCATAATCGACGCCGCCGCCGTCACCGACCACATCTTCGATGGCATCTTCTCCCCGACGGTGCGCGTGAGCCTGCCCCCGCTTGTGGGCGGCTTTGTCGGCTCGGACGCCCTGGCCTGCCTGGCCTACTTCAACTACGCCAACCCTCCTGGCCCGCTGGCAGCCATCGACTTAGGAACCAACGGCGAAGTGCTTGTCACCGATGGAGACCGCATCCTCACCGCAAGCACCGCCGCCGGGCCGGCATTCGAGGGCGTGTTCATCTCCTGCGGCGCTCGCGCTGTGGATGGCGCCGTGACCGCCGCTCGCATCGATGGCCCCGATCTCCACCTCACCACCATCGCCGACCAACCACCGGTGGGCGTCACCGGCTCCGGCTTACTCCAGCTCGTGCATCTCTTCCGCCAGGCCGGGCTGATCGAACCCAGCGGACGAATGGCGGCTCACTCCAACGCCCTACCGGGTCACCTCGTGATAGACCCCGACGGCGGACGCAAAATTCTGCTCGAGCGCGGCGGTCATATGGGCGTCAAACAGTGGGATATCCGCGAGCTGCAAAAGGCCAAGGGCGCCATCCGCGCCGCCATCGACACCCTCATGGCCCGCCTCAACCTGGCCCCCGCCGATCTACACCAAATCATTCTCACCGGCTCGTTTGGCGGGCAAATTGATATTGCTTCGGCCATTGGCTTAGGGTTGATCCCCCGTGTTCCCGAAGAGAAAGTGGCCGCCATCGCCAACGGGGCCGGGTTTGGCGCGGCCATGTTCCTCAGCGATGCGGGCTGGGCGCTAGGCGAAAGCCTGGCGCAGCGCGCCGAGCAAATTGACCTGGATCAGGAGCCCCACTTTATCGAGCGTTACATCAGCGCCATGCGCCTGGCCGCGTTCGACTAAAATAAACGCTTACGCCCCCACGGCTACTTCTCCACCGCCTCGCCCTTGCGCTGCCGATACAGCGCCGGTTCCACCACCGCCCGCATTCGGGCCTCATCCAGCCCCCCGCCCAAGAACCGGTTAATCTCAGCCACAGGTTGGCGTGGGTCTTGGAGCGCCTGGTTGTAATCCACATACAACACTTGCATGTTTGGCTGCTCGGCTAACCACTGCGTCACCTGTTGCAAATGTTTCTCGAAGTAACGCGCCAAATCCGCATCCGACACCTTATCGGGGTCTTTACCCTGCCGTATCAGCATTTCGCGCTGCGATGCCAAAATTTCAGGCATGGCGCGCCGCAAAAAAATCACCCGGTAGCTGCGTCCGGCGGGCAGGTAACTAAGCAAGGCCGAGACCACCTTAACCACCTTGCCCTGCGCCTGGGATAACCAGGCGTTTTCACCCTGGCGCAGCTGCTTAACCGCTTCAAATTCATAGTAACCGCGCGGATTATCATCATCCGCGCTGCGCTGTCCATCGGTGAGCGGCGGCAGTCCGCCCGCCTCCAGCATGCGCATCAGCATCGAAGTGCCCGAACGCGGCAAACCGGAGACAATCACCGTCTCAGGTTTGGGCTTGGAAAAGAAGAATCTCATGCCTTTTCGCAATATGCGCAGGAGGGCTTAAACAACTGGTTGCCCATGACTTTGCCTTCGCATGCGTTGCAGCGATAGGCCCCGGCGCGCACATCTGAACGCACTGCCACACCCGCCGGCGCCTTAGGCGGTTTTTGTTGAAGGGAAGAAAGGCTTGTTTTCATCTTTGCACCTGTTATGTATAACATACTTCACATTTCGCGCCCGCCAGCCGTCCATTGCCCATGTTCGTTCCAGAGCATTGCTGGCAGTTCAGCCACTGGATATTTGGATCGGGCGGAACGGGGTTCGGCGCAGGCGGGAAGTAATCCGGGGTGCTGCACGGCGTATTGATCGGCGTTAAATAGCCAAACGATGTATCGTAGCACACCACTGCGCCGGCGCGCAACCCCACCCGTACTTGCAGCCCATGCGTTGACGCGTTTTTCATTTCAGCCTCCTTGAGCATCATCAGCCAGCTTATTTTAACCGCTAAGCGCCGGCGGCGCAATACGACTTTTGTCGGCGAGTAAGCGCCAGGCTAACACCCCCCAGATGATGGTGCGCGCCATGATCGCCAGTCCTAGCAAAAAATGCGATTGGAACGCATCTCCTAACGGCCATTCCAGAAGCGTCGCCACAGTCAGCGCGATGACAAACCGCAGCCCCTCCCGGCCAGGCAGCGATAATAACACCAATGGAATGACGCTCACAATCCACTGTGGGCTCCACCCCTTCGACCACAAATGAAAGATCGTCAGGGTCAGGGCGCTAAAGCGCAGCAAATTCTCCGGCGTAGGGCGATAGGGCCGGAAGAAAAGGTAAGCGTACAGCAGCCCGAACAGCAGCAGCGGCAGCCAGGCGGGCAATACCGACAAATTGCCTCTTGCCAGCTCGGCCTGGGCTAAATCGAGCCGTGTTTCCGGCGGGCCATACCCTCCCGGCCCCCAATTGCCGTCTAAAATCGCCCACGGCGTGTCATAAGAATGCCCCCTGGCGAGGGCGGTAAAACTGGCCCATACCCACCGCCCACCGCCCATGATGATAAACGGCGCATATCCTATCGCCACGCCTGCCGCCGTCGCGCCGATAAACACCACCCCTTTCTTCCAGGCCGGCCACATATCTCGCACCAGCGGCCCAAGCAAAAACGCCGGGGTGAGCTTGGCAAGAATCCCCAACGCCAAAGCCGCCGCCGACCCCAGTCGCCGGTGGTTCAAATACAGGTACAGACTTAGCAGCGTGAAAAACACGGCAATGTTTTGGTGCGAGAATATCATGTAAAACAGCGGCGCGCTCAGGGAGCTGTACACCCACGCCATCCAATTGGCCTGCACCATCCCATACACCTTATGGGCAATGCGATGCAGCAAAATCAAAATGCCGCACTCCGGTATGAGCAGCGACAGCCGCAGCAGCCGTGCAAAGAAATCAAAGGTAAAACTTTCGAAGTCTCCCAGGGGCAAAATCTGACGCGTAAATGCGTAAATGCCTTGCACCCAATAGGCCGAAAGCGGCGGATACTCATACCACATATTGATATCAGGCAAATAGCCTTGTTCGCTTTGTTGAGCAGCGTGGTAATAGGAGAATGCGTCGGTATAGAGATTGAACCAACCTTCGGGAGTGAACATAAAGATGATCACCAGGCGTATAATCACGAATAAGAGCAAAATGGTATTGAGCTGTGAGGCGGTGTTTTCCTGGGAAGATTTCATCTTCAATTCATCCACATCTTAATAATCAATTCTATACTGTCTAATTGAGTGTTGGCTAAGTTTACCATCCCATCCGTGGGATAGAAGGAAGATTTTAAAACAATGATGAACCTTACTACCAAACGCCGGCTTATCTGGTTAAGCCTCATCCCGCTGTTTGCCATGGCCTGTGGGCTAATGACGCCCATCAACTTTTCAATTGGCGCGCCTACACAAGTCACCCAGATCGCGCCGCAGCCAGCCACTGAAGCGGCCTATGACGAGCCGGCGGCGGTTCCCACCAGCCGCCCGGCGCCCACCTTTGCTCAGCCGGAGGCCGCCCCGCTCTCGCTGCCCGCAGTGAGCAGCAACGAAGACGATGTGCTCATCGCCCTTTATCAGCAGGTTAACCCCGCCGTTGTGAATATCGTCACCTACACCGACCAGGGCAACTTCTTAACCCCCAACGGACAAGGCTCTGGCTTTGTGATTGATGCCGAA
>CAZHFU010000062.1:0-10537 GCA_964531975.1 uncultured Anaerolinea sp.
TTCCCTAATCCGTTGACAGCAATCCGCTCAATCCGTTCCCTAATCCCTTGACAGCCATCCGCTGACAGCCGCCCGCGTCGGATATAATTCTTTCAACTCCCCCGGCCCAGGCTGCGGCCGAATTCAGAATTACAGACCGAGCGCCAGGCGCTTATATTTATCGGCAAACAGGGCCGGTGCGCCGCCGGTGTGCCAAAACAGGATCGTCTCGCTGGGCTTGAAGAAGCCCTGGCGCAGCAGGTCGATCAACCCGGCGGCAGCGCGCCCGGTGTAGACGGGGTCAAGCAGCAGCCCCTCGCGGCGTGCAAACAGGCGCATGGCTTCCACCTCGCTGGCGCTGGTCATGCCGTAGCCGTCGCCCAGGTAATCGGCGTTCGCCAGGATGTCGTCCGCGGTGAAGCGCAGCTTCTCGCCCAACAGGTCGGCGGTTTCACTTGCCAGGTCGGCCACACGCTTTTGTAAAACCGGAAGCGATTCATCCACGCTGATCCCCAACACCTTGCCACGGTAACCAAATAAGCGCGCCCCCACGGTCATCCCGGCATGTGTGCCGCCGGAGGACGAGGGGAACACGATCCAATCGGCTTGCACAGTTTGCGCCATGAACTCTTGCATGGCATATACATACCCCGCCGCCCCGGCCGGGCTGGAGCCGCCGTAGGGGATCATGTAAGGGCGCTTGCCTTCATCCCACTGCTGTTGAAAAACTTGCTTGAGGGTCTCATCTCGGTGGGCGCGCTCAGTCCACACGATATCGGCCCCCAGCCAGGCGTCTAAGACCAGGTTACCGTCGGGCGGGTCGTGCGGGCCGGGGAGCGTTTCGCCGGGCGAGGTGGGGTACAGCACCAGGGTGCAGGGCAAGCCGTAGCGGGCGGCGGCGGCGGCGGTTTGGCGGCAGTGGTTCGACTGGGCCGCCCCGGCGCTAATGAGGCAGCGCGCCCCGTTGGCCTGGGCTTCGGCCAGTAAAAACTCCAGCTTGCGGGTCTTGTTGCCGCCCAGGGCCAGGCCGGTCTCATCGTCGCGCTTCACCAGCAGCTTTTGGCCGCCGAACAGCGCCCCCAGGCGCGGCATGGCTTCCACCGGCGTGGGCAGGTGGGCGAATTTCAGGCGTGGAAGGTTAATCATCATCTCTCCTTAAGGGTTATCGATTGCGAAGCTTTTGCTTTGGGCGGCGGGCGGGGCGAACCGCGGCCGCCGCCCAAAATTGAAAAGTCTAAACGCCGGCTGCGCCCCCTCAAACGGAGCTTTGTAAGCGTGTGCGCGCCCGCGCCCGCATCCCTTCCAGCAGACGCGGCAGCACATGGGTATACAGGCGGAACATGGCTGGGCGCACCGGCAAGTCGTAAGCGCCCAGGCCGCGCATCACCACCCCGCCCAGGCTTTCCTTAAAGCGATACACCCCCCACATGCGGTCGCCCTCGTCAAACACATCGGGTGCGCCCCACAGATCGTAGGTATGGCAGCCGGCAGCCTTAGCCCGGCGCATCGCTTCCCACTGCAGCAGGTGATTGGGCATCTTGTGGCGCTGTTCGAGCAGCGACATGCCGTGCAGGTATACCGCCTGCCCGGCAAAGCGCAGCACCACCACCCCGGCCACCGCCGCGCCGTCCACCTCGGCGATCAGCGGATCGGCCAGCCCGGCCTCCAGCATCAGCCCCCACAAGCGCAGATAATAGGCTTCATCGCGGATCACGAAGCGGTCGCGGCGGGCGGTTTCAGCATACATGGCGTACAGGCGCGGCAGCTCGGCGCGCTCCACCGGGCGCACACTCACCCCTTTGCGCTCGGCCAGGCGCACGTTGTAGCGCCCCTTCTGACGCATATTCGCCAGAATATCGGCTTCAGATGGGCGCAAATCGATCCACATGGTGTTCTTAAACTGCACCTGCTCAGCGGAGGCGCGCCAGCCGCGGGCGCCCAGCTCGGCCTGCACCGCCGCGCCCAGCGGGTCGTCGTGGGCGGTGGGCGTTTCCGGCTGGCCGTAGCCCAACCACACCGGCGGGTCAATCTTGATAAAGATCGCCCCGTGCTTGCGGGCGAAGGCGGCCAGGTCGCTCAGAACACGCTGCCGCAGAGGCGCGTCGGCCCAATCCAGCAGCGGGCCGCGCGGCGTGTAAATCACGCTCAGCGGGGCGGCAAGCCTGCCCAGGCGCACCCGGCGCTTGAGCGCCAGGGCGGCCGCCTGCACCCGGCCCTGGCCGTCCTCGCCGGCGGCGCGCCACACCAGCGGCAGCGCCTGCCAGCCCACCGGCTGCTTCACCTGCGCCCACTGCTGGGTTTGCAAGATGTTTGCCCCCGGCAAAGCGGCCACAATTTGGTTCCAACGGGAAATATCTTCGATGTGCGGGGCAGAGTCGATTGACATGGGCCTATTTTAACCCATTACGCAGACTTCCGAAGTCTCGGAGACTTCGGAAGTCGCTATGGGGTCAGGCCGAGCGGCTGATTAAGCGCTGCGCCAAACGATAAGCGCCCACCGTGGCCGGCCAATACAGCTTCTCCCACGGGCCGGCGGCCCGCAGCAGGTGGCCGCCAAAGCCGCGCTTGAAGCGGTACACGCCCCACAGACCCTCGGCGCGGCCGGTGAAACCGGCTTCCAGAGTGCTCTCGTCGGCGTCCGGCACGCCCCACAGGTCGTAGAAACGGCAGCCGCCCTGGCGTGCCCAGCGCATCGCTTCCCACTGCAGCAGATAGGTGGGCATGCGCTCGCGCTGCTCTCCAGTGGATGCGCCGTAAAGGTACCACGCCCGTTCCCCGCGCCGGAACACCATCACCGCTGCCACGGGTTGGCCCTGGTAGGCCGCCAGCAGCAGTTCACATGTCCCGGTCGGGTGGAACAGGTCGTAGGCGCGCTGGTAATACGCCCGGCTGTGCACGGCGAAGCCGTCGCGCGCCCCGGTCACCAGCATCATACGATGGAAGGCGTCAATGTCCGAGCTTGGCGCTGCCACGATATCTTTCTTCATCGCCAGGCGGATGTTATAACGGGTCTTCTGCTTCATGCGCCCCAGCACATCGTCTTCCGAACCGCTCAGGTCTACCACCAGGGTGCGGGCGGGTTGGATGTCTTCATCACTGTCGGAAAAGCCCGGCGGGCGAGCGGCCTGGCCCTGCCACACATCCGGTTCCACCTTGAGGAACAGCGCCCGGCTGCGGCGGCACAGGGCGTCGAGGCGCGGCCATAAATCCGGCCAGGCGGCGGGATCGCCCACCGGCCCCTTGGGGAGGTAGGCCACGCTCATCCCCAGCGGCAGGCGGCGCAAAAGCACCTGGGCGCCGGCTGCGCCGGCCACCACATGCAGCGTGCGCCAGCCGAAATCGGCCTTCAGCGCACCCCAGGCCGGGGTTTGCAATACATGCGCCTGGGGATAAGCGGCCAAAAACTGCTCCCAGGCAGCCGGGGAGATGGTATCGAGCATCAAAACACCGCGGTCATATCGGGCGGCGGCGAGCAGCGCACAGACGCTTGGGGAATGCACTCATCCAGAATGTGGATGATGCTCTCGGTTTCCCCCTCGCGCGCCAGGTGGATCAAATCGCCCACCGCCCGGTGCAGGGCTTCGCCGCTCATCAGGTCTTCGCCGCCCAGCAGCACAATATCGGGATGACGGGTGGCTTCATAGGACGCCCACTGATCCCACAATTCTTCGCTCAGTTTCTCGCCAGGGCGAATGCCGGTATACACAAATTCGATATCGCGCTCTGGTTCCAGCCCCGAAAGACGGATCAAGTCTTCGGCCAGGTCTTGAATGCGCACCTGTTCGCCCATCTTTAGCACAAACACCTCGCCGCCGCGCCCCATCGAAGCGGCTTGCAGCACCAAATGCACCGCCTCGGGGATGGTCATCCAGTAGCGTTTCATTTCGGGGTGGGTGATGGTGATGGGGCCGCCCATGGCGATTTGGCGTTTGAAAATGGGGATGACGCTGCCGCGGCTGCCCAGCACATTGCCAAACCGCACCACCGAATAGGGCAGCCCAGACCGATGCGCCGCGTCCAGCACCAGCAGCTCGGCCATGCGCTTGGTGGCCCCGTACACGCTGGACGGGCGGATGGCCTTATCGGTAGAGATCATCACCAACCGCTCCAGCCCAAAGTTGAGCGAGGTCTCCACCACGTTGCGTGTGCCCAGCACGTTGTTGGTGATGGCGTCTTCCACATTGGCCTCCATCAACGGCACATGCTTATGGGCGGCGGTATGGAACAGCACTTGCGGGCGGTGCTGCTCAAAGACCACGCTCAGCCGGTCAAGGTCGCGAATATCGGCAATGATGGGTGTAACCGGCAGGCTGGGGTAGTCGGCCTGGATCTCCAGCAGGGTCTCGAAGATGCTATTCTCGCCATGGCCCAACAGCAGCAAGCCAGACGGCTGCCAGCGGGCGATCTGGCGGCACAGCTCGCGGCCAATCGAGCCGCCGGCGCCGGTCACCAACACGCGCTTGCCGGTCAGGCTGGCCCCCACCAGGTGATCCTCGATATGGGTCGGTTCGCGGCGCAGCAGGTCGGAAATCTCGACCTCCCGTAGGCGGCTCACATTCACCTTGCCGCCGATCAGCTCGTACATGCCCGGCATGGTGCGGAAGGGGATGCCGCGCGAGCGGCAGGCTTCGGCCACCTGGCGCACCACGCGCCCCGGCGCGCTGGGAATGGCGATAATCACTTCTTGAATGCGGCGCATCAGCACCACCCGCGGCAGGTCTTCGAGTGTGCCCACCACCTGCACCCCGTGAATCTGCTGGCGCTGCTTCACCGGGTCGTCATCAACAAAGCACACCGGGTTCAAACGCAGTTGGGCGTTCTTCTGCATTTCGCGCACCACCAGCGCGCCGGCGTCGCCGGCCCCCACAATCAGCACCCGCCGCGCCCCGCCCTGCTCCACCACGCCGCTTTGGCTTTCGGCCAACACCCGCAGCCCAATGCGCATACCGCCGATCAAAATCAGCAGCAGCAGGTATTGAATGCCCAAGGTGGAGCGCGGGAAGGAGGGGATAAGTTTGCCGGCGGCCAGGGCGATCAGCAGGATGGACACAATCACCGAGCCAGAGGTAACCGCCGCCACCAGCAGCTTCATATCTCGAATGGAGGCGTAGATCCACAGCCGCCGGTATAGGCCAAAACGGTGGAACACGATGGGCATCACCACCAGGGAAATGCCCATCAGCCAATAGGTTGATTTTAGATAGAGGTAAAACATCCAGTTGAGTTCGGTGCGCAGCGCCAAAGCCCCCAGGCTGGCCGCCATAATCATCAACATATCGCCCACAATCAGCAGGCGACTACGTAAAAAGATTCGTGGCATGTTAGCGACCTCGCAGTCCCAATACCGTGGCGGGCGTACGCAGCAGAATGACGATATCCATCCAGATACTGCGGCGCTTGATGTAATACAGGTCATATTCCAGCTTGGTCACAGTCTCTTCGATGGTGGCGGCATAACCAAAGTTGACCTGCGCCCAACCGGTGATGCCCGGCTTCACCAACAATCGCGCACGATAGAAGGGGATATGTTTCTGAAAATGCTCCACCAGCTCGGGGCGTTCGGAGCGTGGCCCCACCAGGCTCATCTCGCCGCGCAGTACATTAATGAACTGGGGCAGTTCGTCGAGGTGGGTTTTGCGCAAAATGCGCCCCACGCGGAAGGCGCGTTCGTCATCTTCCGACGCCCAGCGAGGACGCCCGTCGGCTTCGGCGTCGCGCTTCATGGTGCGGAACTTGATGATCTGGTAGCACACCCCGCCGCGGCCAAGGCGAGTTTGGGTATAAAAAATGGGCCGGCCATCGTCCAACAAGGTGGCAATGGCGATAAAGGGCAGCACCAGCAGCATAATCAGCGTACCCACCAGGCCGCCGAGTATATCGAGCAGGCGTTTCGCCAACAAGAAGAAGCCGCTCACGCGCACCTCGTCCACGAACGAACGCAGCAGCCAATTGGCTTCTAAGGTCAGGATGGGCACACGCCCCAACGCTTCTTGATAGGCGGTGGGCATACGCACAATTTCAGCCCCCATCTCCTGGGCATCCAGCAGCGCCTGGAACAAAGCCCCTTGCATTTCCCCGGTAATAGCTACAATCACATCGCTAATTTGATTACTTTCCACCAGGTTCAAAAGCTGCTCTCCGCAGCCAATCACCGGTGTATCGGCCACCTGTGTGCCCAACTTGCGATGGTCGTCGTCAATAATGCCCACGATCAGGTAGGGTTTGGCGTTCAGGGAATTGATGGCCTGCAGGAACAACTCGCCGCTCTTTCCGCCGCCCACCAAAAGCGCCTTGCGCACGAATTGGGCATTGGTGAACATGCGAATATACACCCAGCGCCACAGCATCGTCAGCACGGCGGCGGTCAGCACAAAAGTCGCCACACCAAGGCGCGGCAGCAGCGAGCGCGGCGCTTCACTGTAGGCGAAGAAAAGCACCAGGTAGAGCAGTGCGCCCACCCCCACCGCCGCCGCCACTCCCCGCAAGGTTTGCCGCCAATCGGCGGAGCGATGCACATCATATAGTTCCACCATCAGCGCCAACCAGATAATGGGCAAGAAAAAGAACCAAACCGGCACACGGCGCTGCAGAAAATCTATGGAAAAACCCAGAAAACGTTCACTGTTGCCCCACACATACAGGGCGATAAACAGCGCCAGGCTGCCCATAAGCAGGTCGCCCAGCAGCAGAATGGCGCGGCGCTCGCCCATGCGCAAACGCCAGGCCGCGACGTGCAACAATGGGCGCGCCGAAGCGGTGGTAACCGGAGGAACAGAGGGTATAGACGGTTTTTCGGTCACAGTCATCGACTCAATAAGCTCCACAAGAAAGCGCCGCCCCACGATAGGTGCATAACGGCAATCGCCGCTGGCACGCCCAGCACGAGCGCCCAGTCTTTTCGACGTACGGCAGCCGTTATTCCCGCCATCAACAGGATCAGCGCATAAGAACTCAATTCTAACATAAATAATAAACCCAAAATTGACCACGCCGGCTTCAGCGCGCCGAGTAAGCTCAGCGCCGCGCCAATGGGAAGACTCAGCACAAACAGAGGGGGCAGGGCTTGCCGCCAGCGCAGTGTGCCGGGATAGCGGCGCAGCATACGCGCCTTCCAATAGCCATAGCGCCAATACTGCTGCGCCAGTTGGCGCAGGGTGGGGCGAGCCAGGTACACGCTGCGAATGGCAGGGTCGAGCCACACCACCCCGCCAGCCTGCCGCACACGCACATTAAACTCGTAATCTTCATTGGTCAGCAAGCTCTCATCGTAGCCGCCCAGGCGCTGCGCCAATTCGCGGCGAAACGCCCCAAACGGCACGGTGTCTACCGGGCGGCCCGCCCCCTGGGGGGCCAGGCGATATTGGGCGTCGCCCACGGCCAAGGGGTGCGCCGCGGCGGCGGCAATGGCGCGCGCCGTGGCGGTGGCGCGCCCCGCCTGGATGAGCCACACCCCGCCCACGTTATCGCCGTGGCCCGCCTCCACGGC
This sequence comes from uncultured Anaerolinea sp., assembly GCA_964531975.1. Classification (GTDB taxonomy): domain Bacteria; phylum Chloroflexota; class Anaerolineae; order Anaerolineales; family UBA4823; genus RBG-16-57-11. The sequence goes on from CAZHFU010000062.1 coordinate 7,466, forward strand.
CCGAACACTGCGCTCGACATAATCCGGGGCAGGCTGCGAATGAGCGTCCAGCCGCACAATCACCTCCCCCTGGGCGGCGGCAATCGCGACGTTCAGTCCGCAGGGGATGTTGCGGCGCGGGTTATCCACCACGCGCAGTTTTAGAGCGGGGTGCTGCGCCTGCCATTCGGCCAGACGCTGGCGCGTAGCATCGGTAGACATGCCGTCGGCCACCACCACTTCCATCGCCTCGCCCGGCCAGGTCTGGTGCGTCAAGGCGTCTAGCAGCAACGGCAAAGTGTCTTGCTCGTTATAACAGGGGATAATAACAGAGACTTTTATCATCGCGGCGCAACACCGGCGGCTGCGGGTTTGGCTAAAGGCAGGCGCACACGGAAGACCGCTCCGCCGCCAGGAGCATTATCGGCGGTGAGCCGGCCGCCGTGAGCTTGCACAATCTGGCGGCAAATCGACAGGCCCAATCCTGCGCCGCGCTGTCCGCCGCCCTGGCGAGCCCGGTCGGCCTGATAAAAACGCTCAAAGATGCGCTCCAAATCCGCCGGGGCGATACCGGGGCCGGTGTCGGCAATCTGCACCCAAGCGGCGCCATCCAACGCCTCGCCGGTCACCGTCACCTTGCCTCCCAACGGTGTAAACTTGATCGCATTATCCACCAGGTTGGTGAACACCTGCGCCAGGTGGTCATAATCACCTAAAACCGGCAGGGGGTGGTCATCCGCCAGGGAATAACTCAGCGCCACCTGGGCGGCCTGGGCCTGGGGCATCAGCTGCTGCGTAATCTGCTCCAGCAGGGCCGCCAGGTTCACCGGGGCGCGCTCCAGGGGCAGTGTGCCTTCGTCCAGGCGGGCCAGGTTGAGCAGATCGTTGACCATGCGGTGCATCCGTCCGGCCTCGTCGTAAATCACCTTTGCCGATTGGCGCACCGCCTCCGGGTCGCCGGCTGCGCCGTCGAGGATGGCCTGGGCGAAGCCCTGCACCGAGGTGAGCGGCGTTTTGAGATCGTGCGACACATTCGCGGTCAGGTCACGCTGGGCGCGGCGGCCGGCGTCTACACGCGCGGCCATATCATTGAAAGCGGCGGCCACTTCACGCAGTTCCCGCGGCCCAGCCGGGGTGATGTACCCCATCGCCCCGCCGGCCACCGCCTGGGCGGCCCCGGCCAAACCGGCCAGCGGCCTGGCAATCCAACGCGCCATCCAAAAACCCATCAGCAGCGAAACCAGCAGCGCAACCAGCAAGGCCCGCGCCACTGGGGGAACAAATTCATCGGCCAGCAGGTTGAGCAACGCCAGGCGCTGCCGAGGCGCGGCCGCCACCAGCGCCCCGCCGTTTTCCAGGTTGGCCACAGCGTAGAGCCACACTTGCCCGCCCTTCGCCCGGAAACTTGGCAGCCGCGGGTGGTCAGGGCGGCGCAGCTCGGCCAAGGAGGGCAGCGCCCCGCCCTCGGTGGCGCGGGTATCCACTAATAGAGCGCCCGCAGCATCGAAAACGGCAATGCGGGCATTCAAAGCCTTATCGGCGCGACGGGCGCTGTCGTCCAGACGCTTGGGCGGGGCGGTTTCCAGGTCGGCGCTCAGCACCGGGCTGCGCACGGCGATGGACGAGGCCACCACCCGCAAGCGTTGACTCTCGCGGCGATCGGCAGTGGGGTTGCGCAGCACATACACCAACAGCGCCGCCGCCACAATCGCCGTTGCTAAACATGCGATGAGAAAATACGAAAGCCACAAGCGCGCCCTTAAAGAAGTTAACATGCCTAATTTTTCACTACCAGTTTGTAGCCCACACCGGTGAGTGTTTCAATCCTCACCGAGCGACTGGCCCGCAGCTTGCGGCGCAAAAGCCCAATATGCACATCCACCGTGCGCGATTGCCCATAATAGTCAAAGCCCCAGGCTTGTTCCAAGAGCTGCTCACGCGTCAGCGCCAGACCCTGGTGTTGGGCCAGGGTCAACAGCAAATCAAATTCTTGGGCGCGCAAATCCAGCGCCTGCCCGGCCAGCAGCGCCTCACGCCGCGCCGGGCTAATGGTCAGGTCGCCCAGGCGTAGTTCTTCAGGTTGGGCGGGGTCGCGGCGCCCATCGCGCCGCAAAATGGCTTTGACCCGCGCCGCCAGCTCGCGCGGGTTAAAGGGTTTTGTCAGGTAGTCGTCGGCCCCAATTTCAAGGCCCAAAATCTTATCCACATCTTCATCCCGCGCCGTGAGCATGAGAATAGGCGTAGAATCATGCTGCGCTCGCAGGGTGCGGCACACTTCAAAGCCGTCCATTTCCGGCAGCATTACATCTAGAACCACCAAGGCGGGGCGCGCCGTTTGCACGGCGTGTAAGGCCGAGCGGCCATCGCCCACGGCCTGCACCCGGAAGTTTTCTCGCTCCAGGTACAGCCGCGCTAGCTGGACAATGTTCGGCTCGTCATCCACCAGGAGGATCAACTCACCCGGCATGCCACCGCTTCAATTTCCACCGCGCCGCCCTTGGGCAGCGCCGCCACCTGCACGGTAGACCGCGCCGGGGGGTTGGCGGTGAAATATTTGCCATAGGTGGCGTTCACCGTGGCGAAATCACCCATATCGCGCAAGAAGATCGTGGTCTTCAACACCGTGTCTAAAGACGCCCCGGCGGCTTCCAGCACATTCTTCAGGTTTTCCAACGACTGGCGCGTCTCGGCTTCTACGCCGCCATCCACCAGGTTGCCGGTGGCGGGGTCAATCCCCAACTGACCGGAAGCAAACACCAGGTTTTCGAACTGGACTGCCACAGAATACGGGCCGAGAGCTTTCGGCGCTTTATCGGTGCTTACGGTTTGTTTCGTGTTCATCTATTTGGCCTCTTTCTTAACTTGGATGCAGGCATTGTATCAAAGTCTTAAGCAGATGTTTAAAAAGCAGGCTGATTCTAATCGGCCCTTAAACCAAACATAACCTAACCACACAGCGAAGTGCTGGAGACCTCTCTCATCCCCCGGCCCCTTCTCGCCCTACCTCTCTCATCCCCCGGCCCCTTCTCTCCCCGAAGCGGGGAGAGAAGGGGAGATTCCCCCTTCCTGCGTCGGGAAGGGGGTTAGGGGGTT
>CAZHFU010000063.1:0-10443 GCA_964531975.1 uncultured Anaerolinea sp.
TCTGAAGATTATGGAACAAATAATCGCTATCACTGGGTTGCCGGTCATACTCCAGATACCTATAATTATCCCTTTACGAACTATGCACTGCAATTTCCAAATGTAGCATACCGTTTCATTCATATTCAACGTATAGATGGATATGTTTATAATTTTATTCCGTTAGTTAAAAAGGATTTTTTTGATGGTGCCGGCGATTATCTGAAATCGAACTTATCCCCTTATCCATCTCCAGATAATTCGGCCTCTGATCAATTATCACCTTATCCATCACCGTAATGTCATTGCCTTAAACTTCTGCTAAGAAAAAAGCCCACAACCAGGCATCTTACCCCTATCCACAGCCTTGAGGGCGGTATACTGCGAATTGTGTAGATTCAAAAGGGGAGACATGGTATCCTTTCCAGGCGACCAAACCGAGAGAGGAAAACCATGGCTCCCAGAAAAGATCATACGCTGTCTCAGGAAGAACGTCAAGCGACAATTCACGAATTGTTCCGGGAAAAGTTGCGCCTGAATATCCGGTACACCCTGGTGACCATTCTGGAAGAAGAGGTCGAGAACTTTATTCAAGCTGCTCTTTACCAACGAACCCCGCAGCGGAAGGATTATCGCAACGGGTATTATGAGCGGGATTTGATCACCACAGCCGGTGAAATCGAAAACCTGCGGGTGCCCAGAACCCGCAACGGTTTTCGGACCGAGTTGTTCGAACGCTATGAACGGCGCCAGACGGAGCTGGATGAGGCGATCTTGGACATGTTCGTCAAGGGGATGAGCATGGAGCAGGTCGGGAATGTGGTGGAAACCCTGACCGGGACGCACCCCAGTCCTTCGACGGTTTCGCGGGTGTTCCACACCCTGGAAGAAGAATTTCAAGGCTGGAAAACCCGGCCGCTGAAGGCACACTACCGGTACGGCTATGCCGATGGGACCTATTTCACGGTCATTTATGAGAAAACCAGCTGCAAAATGCCGATCCTGGCCGTGATTGGCATCGATGAGGAAGGGCGACGGGATGTGCTGGCCTTCACGGTGGGTGAACGTGAGAACCAGGATGCCTGGGAAGATCTGTTGGAAAATCTAAAGGATCGCGGCGTAGTGCAGGTGGCTCTGTGGATCACGGACGGGAATAAAGCCATGTTGAATGCGATCACGAAGAAATTCCCGGCCTCGCAACGCCAGCGTTGCGTCAAGCACAAGATGGAAAACGTGCTCGGGTATGTCCCGGAAAAGCTCCAGGACCAGGTCGAACCGGAACTCAAGGCGATTTTCTATCAGACCAGCCGGGAGAAAGCCGATCAAGAAGCCGCCGCCTTTATCGCCAAGTACGAAAAGGCTTTTCCGACCGCAGTGGAATGCCTGCAGCGGGACCTGGAAACCTGTTTGAACTTCTACAGTTTTCTAGAGAAGCACTGGAAGTTCATCCGCACCAGCAACATCATTGAGCGATTGTTCGGGGAGGTCAAAAAACGCAGCCATAAGATGGCGGCCACCTTCCGCAATGAGAATAGCTGCACCTTAATGTTCTATGCGGTCATTCGCAGCCTGAATTTCAGGCGAATATCTATGCCTGCCAAGGAGCCAGCTACCCTTGAGAAAGTACACAACCCTTGACATACCGCCGACAATACCGGATGGTATCGGAAACGCTGCGCACATCGGTCTCCATCAGCTTTTCCATCATCTTGCTTTCCTCATCCGAAAGCCAGACATTGATGGGACGCTGCCCGGGCCGGTTATTTTTGGGGGTGAGTTCGCTCAAATTATGGTTCATGGCTCTCCTGTTGAAGACTAAAATTAGTTCTAAAACCGACTATAAGCCTAAAACCGAATTTGTCAATACTTTTCTATAAAGTTGTAAAATAGGTCAATGGATTTCAATAGCTGGATTCAGAAGAAATACGATGAATGGCGCGCGGAAAAATACGGTCAAGATGGTTCTATAACTGCTTTCGCTGAGACCGTATTGGGAGTGAGCGATTCGTTAGCCAGGGATTGGATTAAGCGCGGTAAAAAACCGAAATCTAAAAAGGCAATAGACGCGCTTATAGCACGGTATGGCGATGAAGCTTATACCGCTCTTGGTTTGCCTGTCCCCAGCAAGGATGACTATATTGATTTAGAAGGCCGTTCGACTGAAGAAGTAATAAAGATTATTCAACGTCTGGCCGAGCAGCATGGCCTGGAGGTGGTGATCCATCGAGATGAGAAATCTCAGAAAGGTAAATCGTAATTTTCTGCCCGGTTTTCGACACAGTCATTTCATTCGATACGAATGTTCGATCAGCGCCGGCTATAAACTTTTCCAAATAATCAATAAGTGTCGAAGATGCAGGGTGGATAAGCATAGGCATGGAAGTATTATAGAATAAATTTTCTATTTTTATTCACCCAAACTGCGTAAATTTTTTGTTAAGCGAAAAATCTTATTTAAGAGGCAAGCAGGAATATGACCCCTTCAGATACCGAGCAACTCCTCCAGCAGGCATTCAACTTAGCAAAGTCCGGTCAGCGGACAGAAGCAAGAAAAATTCTTTCTCAGCTGGTTAAAGATGATCCGCGCAATGCCCGGGCTTGGTACGTATTAAGCCAGGTAGTAGAACCAATAGAGCAAAAAACTTATTGTCTAAAGAAAGTTTTGGAAATCGATCCTGCTAACCCAAAAGCAACCGAACAGTTAGCCAAACTGCAGCAAATTGCATTTCTAGATTTACCGGTCGAGACTGAAATTGTAACCCCCCAAGCGCCCAAGCAAACATCGGAGATAGATCAAACACCAAGTCAGTCGCCTCAAAATAATGTCAATAGGTTTGCGGTTGTGCTGATAGGTTTAATCGCATTGGCTGCTGTTGTCTACTTCGCCATCATCGTTCCTCAAGTCAACCAGGTGAAACGGGATTTGAACAACATTATCCTGAATGGCGGAAATTCACCCGGTTCAAATTCGGGCTCTTCTTTTGATTCTTATGATGCCTCATATATCGTCACTTATCGGGTAGAAGGAAAAGGAAGCGCCATGGTGACTTATTACAATGCTCAAGGCGGTACTGAGCAAATTTCGTCAGTTAAACTGCCCTGGGAAACTGCAGTGAACATGAAAAAAGGTAGCTTTGCCAGTTTGGTAGCCCAAAATAAAAGCAGTGGATCAATTTCCTGTCAAATTAAGGTTGATGGAGTAGTAGCAAAGCAAAGCGAATCTTCTGGGCAGTTTGTAGTGGTGACTTGTGCGGATTGGTTGGGAATGGATGATTAACTCAAACCGAACTTGATCCAACTGCATAGTTTGATATTAGTGGTTAGAGGTTAAAATAAAAGGGCCAGAAGTGCTCGTAACACTTCCAACCCCATATCACCGTCGTGAAGGCGGCAGTGACAGTCATTTACTTGCCTTCTGCGCCCTGGCGGAATTCGCCGGGTGCTTTTTGTTGATTTCCACGTGCACAACTATTCTTAAAACGCAGAAAGCCCAAATCGCACCCTCGAGATATAGGGTCGCAGTGGTCATAACCACCACAGGTAGGTTGGAAAAAGGCGGAGAGGGCGGGATTTGAACCCGCGTTCCCTTTCAGGAAACACGCTTTCCAGGCGTGCGCGCTAAGCCAGACTACGCGACCTCTCCAGTGTTGCGCCGCGGCCTTCAGGCCGGTGAGCGCCGCCATTATACTACAGGCTTTATCGATTGTGTATAGCTTGTAAATTCTATTTTCTTTGGGCAATGCGCCGGCTTACTACACGCCAATCAAAATCGCCCGCGCTGGCGCGCCGTCTGCGCCTAGCAGCTTGAGCGGCAGGCAAGATAGTGTGTAACGCCCCTGGGTCACTTGGGATAGGTCTAGCCCCTCCACCACCACCACGTTATTACCGAGCAGCATGCGGTGGGTGGGTGCGCCGTCAGTAAAGGGCGCAATTGATAAGTAATCGATCCCCACCAGGCGTATACCCAGGCGAACCAGGTACTGTGCGCCGTCGATGCTGAGGGCCACAAAGTCTTTGTGGAAGGTATTATCGCCCGCCGCCCACCAATTCGAGTTGCGGGTGCGGAAGAGAATGCGGCGTGTGCGCGGCGGAATGACGGCTTGCTTTAGCACCTCAGCGGTAATCAGCGAAACATCATCGGCCAGGTGCAGAACATAAACGCGCCCGGCCAGCACACTCACCGGCAAACAGTCTACCGTGGCGGCGTCGCCCCCCAAAAAGTGAAAGGGCGCGTCCACATGCGTGCCGCAGTGCGCGCCCATCTCAACAGCGGTCACATTGGCGGCGTCGCCATGCTCCATACTTTTAATTCGATGAAGCTTGATGCCTGGTTCGCCCGGCCAAACAGGCAGATGCGGTGATAGCGTCAATGAAATATCATACGTGCGCATTTTAAGTTGCCCTCCTAATAGGTTACAGTATAACCCATTCAAAGTCAAAATGGCGCAAAATATCGATGGCTGGCGTCCAGCTGCTCGTGGGGCTGGGGCAGACGCCTGGGTTAGTTGCTAAGGCGGCCCCCCAGCCAAATGGGTTATGCCGGTGGCCGGCTTGCCGCGGAAAACGTCTGGCGGCGCAGCGCAGCGGCATGTAAGGCTTGCCGATCCACTTCCACGCCCAGGCCGGGGCCGGTGGGCACAGTGATGGTGCTATCGGGGTTAAGCGTGAAGGGCTGCCGGATGATGTCCTGGTAAAAATAGCGGGCGCTGGCTGAAATATCACCCGGCAAGGTGAAACCCGGCAGCGAAGCCAGGGCCAGGTTAGCCGCCCGGCCAATGCCCGTCTCTAACATCCCGCCGCACCACACCGGCGCACCTTGCGCCTGGCATAGGGCGTGAATTTTGACGCCCTCGCTCAGACCACCTACCCGCCCGGCCTTAATATTGATAATGCGACAGGACCCCATTTCCAGCGCCTGGCGAGCGTGACGCGCCGAAAGAATGCTTTCATCCAGGCATAAGGCGGTGCGGAAGTCTTTTTGCAGCTTAGCATGATCCCACAGGTCGTCTTCGTCGAGCGGCTGTTCGATCAGCAGCAGGTTAAGATCGTCTAAAGGCTTAAGCGCAGCAGCGGTTTCGAGACGATAGGCGGAATTGGCGTCTACCTGCAAGCGCAAATCGGAGAAGGCGCGGCGTACGGCCTGCGCATCGCTCACATCGCGCCCCGGCTTGATTTTGATTTTCACCCGCCGATAGCCCTGATCCAGGTAGTCCTGCACCGTCTGCACCAACGCTGCGGGGGAAGGCTGCAACCCCACCGAAACGCCCACTTCCACCCGCTCACGAACACCGCCTAGCATTTTCTTGAGCGCCCGCCCGGCCTGTTTGCCGAACAAATCCCAAAAAGCCATTTCCACACCGGCCTTTGCCATGGGGTTGCCGCGCACAAAGTCCATACGGCGCGCCGCGGCTTCGGGGCTTTCAAACTCTTTCCCCAAGATGGCCGGAAGAATGAAATCTTGCAGGATGAGCCAATCCGTGCCGGCGGTTTCATAAGAGTAACCGGGGTCGGCGTCGGCCACACATTCGCCGTAACCCACCAGGCCATCGGGAGTGTGCGCTTCCAAGATCAGGCAGTCACGCGTGTCAATCCGCCCGAAGGAGGTCTCGAAGGCTGAGCGCAGCTGCATGCGCACATGGTACATCACGAGTTGAGAGATAATCATTTTGTCCCTTTTTTGATAGCTTGCTGCGATTAGATTTTTGTGAAAGCGCCAATCTCGGCTTCGCCGTGGCTAAAGGCATAAAAGCTGCGCGGCTTTTCACCCGCCAGGTGGATGAAATCGGTGATGATATAGCCGGCGGCGAACAGGGCCTCGCAGAGCTGGCGCACATGCAAACGCCAATCCACCGCCAGGGAAACATCGGCGTGGCGCAAACTTTGAAAATCAGCTGGAATCTCCATCAGCAGCAAAGGCCGCTGCGGGCCAATCGCCTCGGCTTGGGCCAGGGTTTCCGCCGCCGAAAAGTCGGGCGGCTGGGGCCAACCGGCGGCGGTTAAGCGAGCCGGATTGATAATGCCCACCCCGCCGGCCAAATAGTGGGCCAGGTCTAGCCGTTTGCGGGGGCGCGTCCCCAGGCGCTGCAGCACCCGGGGTGAATTGACCCACCAATCCACCTGAAGGCGATCCGTGGGTAAACCAACGTTCAGTCCATCGCGCAGCGGGCCATACTCATCGCGCAGGTATGTGCTGCACACTGCGCCGAGGCGGGCAATGTTTAGATGGGCGTTTTTACTAAGCAGCGGGTCATAGGTCCACGTGATACGATCCAACCCCTGGTTGCGCGCCATTTGCCATTGGGCGCGCTTGAGATCAAAACCAATGCCCTGGGAGCGGTAGGCCGGCAGCACACCCAGCATATGCGAGCAGTGCTTCACCCGCGGGCCATCGGGGGTCTGATAGATGCCTGGAAAGCCAAAAACAAAACCAACCAGGCGCCCCCCGTCGGGCGGCGCGCCTTCGGGCGATGGGCGTTCGGGCGGCGCGCCTTCGGGCGGCGCGCCTTCGGGCGGGATGTCTTGGGCGGCGGGATTCTCGTCAGGCGGTCGCGCGGCGCGCGGCGGCTCGCCCGGACGCGGGGTGGTAAGCTCGTCGGCGTATGCGCCGAGCAGCAACCCACCGTTCTGCACGGCGGTAATCAGCAAATGGGCTGGAACGACTTCAATATCATCCCCAGGCCACACCTCTCGCTGGAGCTGTTCGATGGCGTGCATTGCGTCAATGTTTTCCAGGAGGATAATCCGGGTCATCAGGCCTCTCGCGATTTAGTGGGTGAAGGGCGCTTCTTGGGCGGCAAGCGCCGGCCGCGTGTGCGCCGCCAGTTGCGCCCGCTTAAATATCCCAGGCGCATCGACATGCGCGAGGGCATAAGGTTAAAAGAGCGCGGCAGGGTGTCGATGGCGGTGGTGCGGTTGACCGCCAGGTAATCCAACCAATATACCGAAACCGGCAGCTGGGGGTTAATCGATTCAAGAAACTTGGTGATTTCGCGCAGCAGCGGCGGCTGCGTGCTAATCAGCAAACGGCGCATGTGGGTCGCTTCCATTACCAGGTTCACAATTTGCCGGAACGACAGGTATTCCGGGCCGCCAATATCGTAGGTGCGGTTCTGGGTTTCCAGGTCTTGCGACGCCCAAACCAGGCTGGTGACTAAATCGTCCACCCAGATGGGCTGCAGCAGCACGCTCCCATCGCCCGGCATGAGGAAAACAAACGGATTGAGCGCCAAAATGCGGGCGATGCCAGTGGTCAAACCATCGTTAGGGCCATAGACGATGCCGGTGCGCAAGATGGTGGAGGGAATTTTACTCTTGCGGATAAGTTCCTCAGCAATGCCTTTGGCGCGCAGCACATGATAGGCCGACCCACGATCGGCGCCCAGGTGGCTGACGTAGAAGATGCGCTTCACCCCCGCGTCTTCAGCGGCGGCGATGACGTTGCGCGTCCCATCCACATCCACGTTGCGCAGATCGACGCGCGGGCCTTTCCATTCGCCGGTTACCAGATGAAAAACGGTATCTACCCCCACCATCGCGGCGCGCAGGCCGCGCTCGTCTTCCAGGCTGCTTACCGCCGCGTCAATAGATACGCCCTTGGGCAGGCGCGGCGAGGCGGCCGAAGGCCGAATCAGCGCCCGCGCCGGCATCCGCTCTGCCGCCAACCGGCGTAGCAGGGCCCCGCCAACAAAACCTGTCCCACCAGTGACTAAGATCATCGTCCGTCTATTAAACCACGGACCTCGACAAGCGGCGCATACAAAATCGCATCCCAGGAGACCGTTCGCCGCTGATCTACTCCGAGTGAGCGATCTCTTGCACTGCCTCCGGATTGACCAGCGCCGAGGTATCGCCGGGGTCGAGGCCCAGGTAAGCCGCGCGGATCATGCGGCGCATCACTTTGGCGTTGCGCGTCTTCGGCAGATCGTTGACAAAGCGGATCTCACGCGGGGCAAACGGTTTCCCCAGAGCGTGGGCCACTTTGTCGTGCAGTTCCTGGCGCAGTTCGTCGCAGTGTGTGCAGCCATGCGCCGTCACCACAAAGGCCACCACCTCGCTGCCTTTGATGGCGTCGGGTACGCCGATCACGGCGGCTTCCATCACCGCCGGATGCTCCACCAGAATCGACTCAACCTCCGCCGGCCCCAGGCGCTTGCCCGCCACCTTGATGGTATCGTCGGAGCGGCCCAGGATGTACCACAAGCCATCGCTGTCGATGGCGGCGAAATCGCCATGCACCCACACCCCTGGAAAACGAGACCAATAGGCGGCTTCATAGCGCCGCGGGTCTTTCCAGAAGCCACGCGTCATGCCAATCCAGGGCGCTTTAACCACCAATTCGCCCACCTGGCCGCGCACTGGCCGTCCGTCTTCATCCACCACATCGGCGGCCATGCCAGGGCAAGCTGCCGAAAAGGCGCACGGCTTGAGCGGCAAAAGCGGATTGCCCATGACAATGCCGCCCGAAATCTCTGTGCCGCCGGAATAATTGATAATGGGCAAACGACCGCCGCCCACCTGTTGGAACAGCCATATCCACGGATCAGGGTTCCAGGGTTCGCCGGTGGAGGCGAAGGCGCGCAGCGAGGCCAGGTTGTGGCGCTGCACTGGCTCTTCACCATGCACCGCCAGGGCGCGAATGAGCGTGGGCGACACCCCCAAGATATTAACCCGGTGGCGCTCCACTAAGGCCCACAGGCGGTCGGGGCCAGGGTAATCCGGCGCACCATCGTAGAGCAGCAGCGTTCCGCCTAGAACCAGCGCCCCGAACACAAGCCAAGGCCCCATCATCCAACCCATATCGGTCATCCAATAGATCACCTCGCCGGGGTGCAGATCTGTGCCAAAGGCCATATCTTGGGCGGCTTTAACTGGGAAACCGCAGTGGGTATGCACCACCCCTTTGGGCCTGCCGGTAGTGCCGGAGGTGTACAGCACCATCAACACATCCTCAGCGGAGGTATCGGCGGCTGCGCCATTTCCGAACACGTCATCGGAAGGCAGCCAATCGTCCCACCACACATCCCGACCGGGGGTCATGGGCGTATCGAGATGCGTGCGGCGGCTGACAATGACGTGGCGCAAGCGGGGCAATTCGACGGCGGCTTCATCCACAGTGGGTTTGAGCGCCACAACCTTACCACGCCGGAAAAAGCCATCGGCGGTGAACAGCGCCACGGCCTCGGCGTCGGCCAGGCGGGCGGCCATCGCCCCCGCTCCGAATCCAGAAAACAGCGGTAAGGCTACCGCGCCTATGCGGGCAATGGCTAACAAGGCCACCACAATTTCGGGCGTCATTGGCATATACAAGCCAATCGCATCGCCCGGCTTCAAGCCCAAGGCGCGCAGCCCGGCGGCGGCCCGGCAAACCTGATCGTAGAGTTGGCGATAAGTGATAGTTTGAGTTTGGCCTTCTTCTCCCTCCCAAATCAACGCCGGGCGGGCGGCGGTGGGGGTTTCGAGATGCTGATCCAGGCAAGTAACGGTAATGTTCATGCGCCCACCCACGCACCAGCGCGGCCAGGCCGGGCCGTCGGACAGGTCTAACACGGTGCTGTATGGTTGGCTGAAACGAATATTGAGAAATTGCAGCACCGCCTCGGTGAACCAGGGCACATCTTCAGTCGAGCGATGCATTAGCCCGGCGTAATCGCTAATCCCATGCAAGCGCATGAAAGCCGTCAGGTTAGCGGTTTCAACATCATGCGCCGACGGCCGCCAAACAATGGGAGCACGACCAAAATCGAAGCTTTCGGTGGACACAACACGCCTCCTTATTAAGCTAAAGATGGCATTTGGGGAGCAAACGTCCCCATGCTTATTGCAGGTTCAGGCTAACCAGGTAGGTGGGGGCGATGAGGATAGCATAGCTGACCAGGTTAATCAGCGCCGCGCTGCTCCAGGCACGCGCCGGACGGTCCGGCAAGCGCCGCGCCAGGAGCGCGCCTTCAATCAACACCGCCAGCAGATAAGAGAGCAGGATACCCAACCAACCTGTTGCCGGCACAAGCGCCAGGGCCAGCCCGCCAGGGATAATAGAGGCCAGGTTGAGGCGCACTGCCAGGGCAAGGCAGGGCCGCAGGTCGCCCCAATTGAGCCATTGTAAAGCGGAGGTTTCGAGGATGATGATAAGGGCCAGCAAAACGACCATGAAGGCCGCGCCAAAAACCGCCAACAAGAGTGGGTTAGCGGCGGTGGGGTCGATTTGCGAAACAGGTACAGGCGTCAAACTTTCCTCCCCAGGCCACTAGTGTAGCATAGAGGCGATGGATTGAAAAGAGCATCCAAACCGATGTGAAATCTGGCGCTTGACAATCAGGTATTAATCTATATAATGTAACCGGATACAGTAACCGGTTACATTACAGGAAATTCGTTATGCCCAAAACCAAAAATCCCAGTACCATCCGCGACGTTGCCCGACTGGCAGGTGTTTCAGTAGCTACCATCAGCCGGTATCTCAACCAT
>CAZHFU010000064.1:0-10442 GCA_964531975.1 uncultured Anaerolinea sp.
GCCGGAAGCAATTCCCGGCCTGTTCCGCTATCTGTTTTTAGCGGAAACTAAAGTTATGTGTATTCCCACAAATATTTTGGAATGATGCCCCGAAAGGTTGGCGACCTGGCAAGACCCGGATCATTTGAAAGGAAAAAGGAAACCTGCCCGGAAACCATCTCCAGGCAGGTTCTCTATGTCCGCCTTTTTCAAATACTGTAATCGAACAGTTATTTCACGTTGTGGCTTGGACGGTTACGGGATAAACAGTCCTTGTAAATCGCCCTGGACGGAAACAGGCATTTGGTACGTTTCACATCCATCCGGCTTGATGAACACGAGGACCGATTCGGCTGAAGTCGGGTCCTTCAGGCTCACGCCCAACCAACTCGAACGGGTCCATTCGATTCCCACTGCACCCAGGGCGTCGAGCACGAGATGCATGTCGCTGCCATCCGGCCGCACCAAGTAGAGACTGCTGTTGTCTTTGCCGCGATAGGCGATCCAGTTTCCATCCGGAGAGAGCTTAGGGTTGAGGAACTTGGGTGTGCCGTTCTCTATGTTGAACAGCTCCGTTGTAACGCCGCTAGCCAGATCAAGGACGAATACCTTCCAAGGCGTGCCGCCGGTGTAAGGAACCCCAAAATAAAGTCGGAGGCCATCTGCCGACCATCCTAAGATGGTTGCGTTACTGAGGGCGGAAATTTGGCGGTTGTTCGCGCCATCAGCGTCGACCACGAAAATGCCGTTGCCCGAAGCAATGTAGGCAATCTGCCGGCCATCCGGCGACCAGTGGTAGCCGGTTCCCGAGACGCCAGGGAGCGTGCGCACGGTTTGGGTGTTCAGATCGAAGATATGGATATCGACCGGGGTATTCGAGAAGGGCGAGTAGGCAACCTGGCTGCCGTCAGGGGATAGCGCGCCCCAGGCAGCGCCCGCCGCTACCACCTGCTTGGAGCTGCCGTCCAGGCGATAGAGTACCAGCCGCCACTGGTCGCTGCCCTCCAGTTGTTCGTAGACCAGCGCCTTCCCCCCGGCCGGCTCGGGCGGGAGCGGGCTGAGACCGTCGAGAGAAACGGAGTTACTAAGGCATACTCCCGGCTGCGGGGTCGGGAAATTGGTTCGAGGGTTGGCAGGAGTCCACTGGCCCTGCCAGGTAAACGGGTCACCGATCACGGTCAGATGGGAGACGTTCACGGTGAGGATGCCAGTGGGAAGCTGAGAATAGCTCAAGCTTCTGCTAAACACTCCGTCAGTCAGACCGCCCACGCCGCCGCCACCTCCACCGTTGGGTGTGAAGCCGGTAATCTGTACGTCCGCGCCATAAACCTTGTCACTATAGAACCGGAATGAGTAACCGCCGCGCGAGTTAGCAGTGATCGAAACCAGTTTCAAGGTATACCCGGCAAGCTCGAACTCCTGATTGAGATCCCATTCCTGGCCGGGCTGGGGGTTGGCGCCGGCGTCGAAGGTGAATTCTGCGGTCGAGTTGGGGTCGGCTTCGCGGACCGGCACGCCGGTGAAGGTGATGATCAGGGGATAGGCTAACCCGTAGCCCTTGAACTGCATCGCCCAGCCCGACCCGCCTGCATACATGGACTGCGCATCCGGTGCAACGTCCAACGGCCGGGTATAGGGGATTTCCTTGCCGCTGGCATCCTTGAGGCTGATACCGGTGACCTCGATGCGCTCGCCCGGCTGCGCCTTAGGCTGGAACGAGCCGACCAGGATGTATCCGTCCTCGGTTTCGATCTCTTTGCTGACGGCGACGGCATGATCCTCCGGAACGGCTACAATGGAGGTTGGTTCCTCACTCGGGGCAACTGTATTTTGTGCAAGATTGGTTTCGGGCGAGGGCGAAAGCTCGATCACCGCCAGGACGGTCATATCCGGCGGAGCAGCCACGAATTTCAACACCAGCTCCCAACCAGTGGGAACGGTTCCTGGCAAGGTATTGAAGATACATGGCATGACGTAGGTAGCTGCGTTGATGTTGGCGGGAACCGGAGCCTCGACTTCCAGGCGAGAGCCGTCCGACAGCAGCAGGTAGGGCCTTTCGATGCAGCCGAGCACGTCTTCGCGATCCGGATAGGCTGTGGCGGGCACGCCAAAAATGCCCACCTCGACGTGGGTTTGGTCGCTGGTCAGGGTTGCCGCTTTGATCTCTACGGTGATGCCATCTCGGGTGAGGCTGACCGGCTCGGCCAGGACCCGAATCGGCGCTCCCTGCTCTACGATCCCTACCTCGGGGATATAGCCAAACATCCGCCCTACGGCTGCGATGACCCGCTGAGGCCCAACGGCCAGGATACCAATGACGAGTATGGAAAGAACAGCCAAAGCCACACCCCAGGCCGGTTTCCATTTGGAGGAAGGGCGAGCTTGGCGAGGCATGGCCGCCGCGCGCTGCATCAAATCAGCGTAGGCTTGGCGAACAAACTCGGTGCGGATTTCGGGTACGCCGAAAGACTGGCGCACACTCTCTTCGAATTGGGGGGAGAAATGTTTCTCATTCATTAGTAACCTCTAACTGGCTGTGCAGCCGGACCAGTAACCGGTAGATGGTTTTTTTGACCGCCGCTTCGTTACGCTGGAGCAGGTGAGCAATCTCCGGAAAACTCATCTCGGCGAGGAACCGCAAGCGCAGCAATTCGCGCTCGTCCTCAGGCAAGGCGTGAATAAGCTTTGCCAGAGCCTCCGCCTGGTCGGTTTGGATCACTTCCGATAGTGGATCGCTCCCAATCGGAATGTCTGCAACGTCGTCAATGGAAGCTGTATTTTCCTTTCGACGAAAAGAATCCATTGCTTTGCTGCGGGCGATAGTGAATAACCAGGGTACAAATCGTCCATCCTGCCGTAAGCGGGAAAGCGACTCCAGGGCGACGAGGAAGGTTTGGGAGGTGAGATCTTCCGCATCCGGCACGCTGCCGACCCGGCTGTGGAGATATCGGAAAACCCGTTCGACGTACAGGAGATATAGCTCGCCAAACGCCCTGGGATCCTGCCGGGCAGCTTGAATGATTCTGAGCTCGTCAGCTTGCGAGTTGACTTTGTTGGATGGTAATGTCATACTGTTTTCCGCCATGAAGCCTCTTCTCGAGCAGTTCTACTAAATCCTGCAGGTTCGAATGATGCTGTGCTCTATGGATAAGACGGAAAAACGTGCCAATCGGGACAAAACCGATCATACCCTATTAAGGCCAGGCCATATTCAAGTATGAAGAGTAATTGGCTCCTGGCTATCATTATTGGTATCCACGATCGATTAGGTATTGACAACCCAGGTATTCCAGTGTACTATGTAACTAGTATGCCATCTATTTTGGAATGAAACCGCAAACCGGCGCGTTGTTTTGCACAACGGACTAGATGTTCGATTATCGAAAGGAATCCTGGCAAATGAAAGATGAAAACCTGGTTATTTCAGCCCGGGGCATCACCAAGTGTTTCGGCAAACGGCTCGTCTTGGATGGGTTGGATTTCGATCTGCCGCGAGGCCAGATCTATGGCATCTCCGGCCCCAACGGTTCGGGCAAGAGCGTATTCTTACGCATCCTGACCGGGTTGGTCTATCCCAATACCGGCAGCGTACAAATCTTCGACCAGCAAGTAGGGGCGGAAGTCGAATTCCCCCGCTCGACCGGGGCACTGATCGACCGCCCCGGCTTTCTGTACGCCAACAGCGGTTACCGGAATCTGGAGCTGCTGGCGAGCATTCGCGGGGTCACGCCGCCAGCAAAGATCGTCGAGACGATGTACTTCGTCGGACTCGATCCCCACGACAAAAAACCGGTCGGCGCGTATTCCACCGGAATGCGCCAGCGGCTAGGGCTGGCCCAGGCGATCATGGAAGAACCGGAACTGCTGATTCTGGACGAGCCGAGCAACGGGCTGGATTTCGAGGGGCAGCGCGAGATCTATGGCTACCTGGTCAAGTTGCGCCAAGAAGGTAAGACCATCTTGATCACCAGTCACAACCGCGACGAGATGCGTATCCTGTGCGACCACATTTATGTCATGCGGGGAGGGAAGCTAATGCTGGCTACAGAGGAATCAGGCGAGCCGATTCCTAGCAGCTTAGCATAGGTGAATGAAAGGATATTAACGATGAAAAAACAGACAATCGTCATCGTTCTTGTTATCTTAAGCATTCTCTGCCTGAGTGCTTTCCTCCTTGAGAGGCAAACGAAGATCGTACACCGGCTCCTCGATGTTGTTGTTTACGACAACCGCAATCACTACCTTCCCTGTGAGAAGTTGCCTACCGAGCTCGAGGCCAGTCAAATTGTGGAAAAACATCCAGAAATCATCCACCAAATCGAGCAAGTCGGTCCAGATGTCAAAGTGGAAATTGACACATTCACCTGCCCCGGAAAGGCGGATTTGGTGATCTGGTACCCATCGCATCAAAACCGGCTGGCGATAGAAGAGATCATCGCAGGGGAAACCCTCTTTGGCATCCCTTATCGGTTGCGGAACAGGTAATACTCCCATACCGTTTCTGTCCAAATTGAAGAAGAGCAAAGATGGATCACATTTTTGACGATACCCAGCCCATCTACTACCAAATCGTGCAGCGCATCTGCGCCAGCATCCTGCGCGGCGAGTACAAACCAGGCGACAAGCTGCCATCGGTGATCGACGCGGCCATGCACTTCAAAGTCAACCACAACACCATCCAGCGCGTCTACCAGGAGTTGATCCGTCAGGGAATTGCAGTTACCCGGCGCGGAGAAGGCACCTTCGTCACCGAGGATCGCCAGGCGCTCCAGCGCTTGCACGAGGAGATGCGCCGGTCCCTGTTGGAGAACTTCTTGATCGAAATGCGCCGCCTGGGCTATTCGCCGGCGGAGATGATTTCAGCCTTGCGCGAGTATACTCAAACCGAACCCCAAACCTCCACTGAGGAGCATAACCCATGAAAGGTATCTTTTTTGTCGAACTCATCCGAGCATTTCGCAACCGCCGGTATTGGATTGTGCTGGCCATCGCAGTCGCCTGCCTGTCGGTTGGCATTTATAGGCGCGGCACGATTTTCAGCCCGCAGCCGATCCACCCGGTTAACCTGCTGATGAACGTCCTCAGCTATACCCCCTTTCCCCTCGTCGCGGCGCTGCTGGCAACCCTGCCTTTTGCCGACTCTTTACTCGATGACCGCAACCACGGGTTCTTGCGGCAGGTCGCCTTGCGCGTGCCCTACCGGAAATACCAGGCTGCCAAATTGCTGGCAGTGGGTCTGGCGGGCGGGTGCGCGATCAGCTTCTCGATTCTGCTCATGCAGGTTTTGCTGATTGTCATTGGGCCTGTCGGCTTTCTGGCCCAGGGATACGTGTCCAATTCGACCCTGGCTCCGGCTGAGCCGTGGGGGCCGTTGGGATGGCTGTACAGCGCCAATCCATACGCCTACCTGCTATTCTTGCTTGCAACCGCCTTCCTCTTTGGTTTTGTGTACGCCTTGCTCGGATTGGCGATATCGGCGGTGATCCATAACCGCTACGTGGCTCTGGCCACGCCACTGGTGTTCTTCCAGGCATTCACCTACCTGGAAGAGCGCTCGCTGCACATCCTTCCGGCCTGGAATCCTTCTTATACCCTCTTTCCCTTCGAAGCCTACGATGGATTCACCCTGGCGAACCAGGCTGTCCAATTCGGGCTGCTGCTCCTGGCAGCAGGTGTGTGCCTGGCAGTGTTCGCCCGCAAATCCCGCATGGCGTGTTAATCTATTGATAGTGAGGCTCAACATGGCTTTTCTCCATTTTCTCTCCTTTCAGCTTCGCTGGTACCTGCTGCGCAGGCGCTGGCTGTTGGCGCTGCCTTTGCTCGCCTTCATTACATACCGCAGCGCGAATGCGGTGCTGGCTCTTTCGCGCGGCCCGTTTGGTGTTGCCCAGCCCAATGCCTGGGACCTGCTGTTCATCGTGCTGGGCAACACCACCAATATCTACCTGGCCATTGGCTTGCTCTATCTGTATCTGGTCTGCGACCTATTGCCGGAGCCGAATTTGGGACAGATGATGCTCTTCCGGCTGGGGTCACGCCGGGCCTGGTGGCTGGGCAAGCTCGCCACGTTGATCGTAGCTACCCTCACATACATTTTGGGAATTACCGTCCTGCTGGCACTGATTGCCACACTGATCCTTCCCTGGGATGCTGGGTATTCGACCGCCGCTCGGCAGTTACCCGAATCGGTCAATCTGCCGATGGATTTCTTCCACAAGTTGCAGCCGGGACCACCGCTGGCGCATCTGGCCCAAGAAATCTTGCTGGTCATCCTGGGACTGGCGTTTATCGGCCTGGTGATGATGATCGTCACCCAGCTCACCCGGCGGTATTTCCTCGGCTTGCTGGCGGGTTTCCTGCTCCTGGCGGGCAGTTTCATGACCATGTTCCTGAATGGTCCGCCGGGCTGGTGGGTGTACACCATGGGCGCGCACCTGACCTACATCGGTTTATTTCCATTGAGGACGATTCCGGTCGTTTACTCGATCTTGTACTGGCTGGCTGGAATCAGCCTGGCAGCCGCAGCGGGTTTTGCCATTAGCCGGCGGCAGGATCACCTGGCGATCCAGGAGCAGGAGGAGATGGCGTGAACGGAGGCAGAATCGCGAACCGCAAAGCAAAAAATAACCTTCTTCGCCTCTTTCTGCTCTTTCTGTTGGTTTTAACTGGTTGCCGCTTGCCGGTCGTAACAGAGCCCGTCCCTTCGGCGACGATCACGCCGGTCGCCCCGGCCACGAACACCCCCTCACGAGGCCCCATCCTGCCCATGACGCCACAGGCCGGGGAAGGGCTTTCAAGCGCGCCCCCTTCCTGGCCGCTGGAAACCTTATCGGAAGGGAACGCCGCCCGGATGGGGTTGCTGACCCAGGTTGGCGAGGGTCGTTTCGGTGACGCCATCCAAGCCTCGCCCGATGGGAGATTGCTGGCGGTAACGACCGCCGGCGGCGTGCTGCTGGTCGACGCCGCCAGTGGGCAGCGGCTGGACTTCTACCCATCTTCCAATCCAGTCGACAGCCTGGCCTTTGCACCGGATGGAAAAACCCTGGCTACCGTACACCGCGAACCGGGCGCAGAGTTGATGGCCACAGGCGATACAGCCGGGATGCCGATCTATCACCCCATCCTAACCGTGCGTGACCTGGCCAGCGATGAGGTGATTCTTTCGCTGAACCTGTCGGGACGGGGTTGCGGGCAGTATGCCGCCTGGGACCTGGCCTACTCACCGGATGGGCAGACGCTGCTGTTTCGGGATTATTACAGCTGGCTGGGCCACGACCGCACAAACAATCTCTGCCTGCTTTCGGCGATCGACGGCGCCCTGATCCGGGCCATCCACATTGAATTACCCTGGGACGATTCACTGGCCTGGTTTTCCCCAGATGGGCAGAAGATCTGGGTGTTGTTGTCGGATTTTCACTCGGATAATCCGGCGGGCCTCCCCACACGAGTGCGCGCCTACGAAACCGCCAGTGGCAGCCTCGCCGGGGAATTCGACGGGCAAGGGAGCTTTTACGATGCAGCGCTCTCGCCAGATGGGGATTGGCTGGCTTTGGCCGGCGACCGCAACGCACGGCTGCTGTCGATCCGGGACGGCGGCCGGCAAGCAGGCAGCTTGCTGGCAGAATTTGGAGACCATTCCCGCGAAGTAATAGCGACGGCCTTTTCACCCGATGGCGCGACCCTGGCGCTCGGCTCGTTGGATGGAACGGTCAGCCTTTGGGCAGTTCCCGAAGGCCGTTTCCTCTGGCAGACGCAACCCTGGGTTCCCGCGCTCCCTTATGGCGAGGGTGAGGAGGTAGGGATCTGGGACCTGGCCTTTTCTCTCGATGGGCAGGTGTTGTTCGCCCTGGAGCTGGCCCCGGTCAGCAACACGTCCACCCGGGTCAGTGCGTTGCAAGTTTCCAACGGGCAGGCGTTATTCAGCGTATACGGCTATAACGAATACAGCCGGCCGGGTTTATCTCCGGATGCGAGCTTGCTCGTCTTTGGCGGCTACGAAGATGGCCGGGCGCAGGTATGGTCGGTGGCCGAAAACGAGCCGGTGATCGAGATCCAAGGGCACGCCGGCATGGTTCTGGCCGCACGCTTCTCGCCCGATGGGCAGCAGATTGCCACCGCCGCGTTGGACGGGTCCGTGCGGCTTTGGCAGGCAGCGGATGGCTCGCCTGCGGCAACGTTGGAGGGTCATACCGGCCCGGTGCGTACCATTCAGTATTCCCCGGATGGGAGGCAGCTTGTCTCGGTAGGCGATGATGCGACTCTGCAGCTTTGGGATCCCGACGCTGGCCAGTTGATAAAATCCATCCCCACGCAAACCGGTGAAGGGCTGGCCCATTCGATTGCCTTCAGCCCGGATGGGCAGAGCGCCTTGCTGGCCACCGGCTGCCCATACGCCAACTGCCCCGGAGGAGGGCAGGGCGACCTACGCCAGGTGGACCTCCAGAGCGGTCAAATCACGACTCTCTTCGCCCAGCCCGTATATAGCGTCTCTTTCTCAGCCGATCTACTGGCCTTTGCCACGTATAGTCCACAAGGAATCCAAACCGGGCAGGTGATAGAGGGGCAGTACCTGCCGCGGGTCACCTATACGTCTCCAATAGGAAAAGGCGCGTTGGAAGGGACAGCGATCTCTCCGGATGGGGTATTATTCTTCTCCGGTAACGGGTTTGGTCTACACGTCTGGAACGCCGCCAGTGGTGAAATGCTGGCGCTCTGCCAGGGTGGGACCTCGTTTTACGGTGACATGTGGGTAACGCCCGACCAGCGCATGGTTGTGATCGCCTCCTGGAACGGGCTTGTTTTTTTCTGGGGAGTGCCCCGTGACCAGTAAGAGAGTCGAACAAATCGGTTTTACCAGTCTGCTCCTGGCAACCCTGCTCACGCTTGCATCCTGTGCACCGCTCTCCCCCACGGCGACAGTGATCGGCCGACCCACAGAGATCGCTACCGTGTCGCCCGCATCCGAGCTGGTAGACACACCGACGCCAACGGTTCAACCGACCGCGACCCCCGTCCACACGCCGCCCCAACCGGTACAAACCTATGAAAGTTTGGGGATCAAGGTCACCACGTATACCGATCTGCATGCCGGGTTCACACTGGAGTTTCCGGAGGGCTGGGTGACCGATTTGCCGGATGAGAGCATCAAATCAGTCTACAGCGCTTACCCGGCGGTGTTTTTCTCTCAAGCCCTAACAGCCGAAAGGCGGGATCCGGGGCCGACCCGCACATTGTCATGATCACGGTCGTCGTCCTCAATCGAGAACCTCATACCTTCGATGAAGCGATCGCTGATTTCAAGGATTTGATGACCAATCACGATGCCACCCGAACTATTTTGGCAGAAGCACCTCTGACCCTGTCATCCGGGCTGCCCGCCTATTCCTGGCTAACCGAAGAAGATCTGGACGGTGGATCAGAAGTAATTTTGACAGTAATCAACGGCTACCGAATTCTCCTGGAAGGGAAAGGCGATCTGAGCCTGTTCAGGGTGCTGGCGAACACGCTCCGGGCTGACGTGGAGTAAAGCGGAGAAACCGGCGCGCTCCACCTGGTCAGTGAGGTGTTTTTAGACCGGGAACGAGTTGAACTTACAGGCGAAGGCCGTCGACTGCTCCGAAGAAGCTCACCTGGCCCTGACGCAAGCGAATAACCCGGTTCGCTATCCGTTCGGCATCCGTTAGCTCGTGGGTGCTGAACAAAATCAGGCGACCGGGCATAGATCTACGAGCCAGGGCAAAGACGCGTTCGCGCTCGTCTACGTCCAATCCGCGCGTCAATTCGTCCAACAACAATAGAGATGGCTTGCCAAGGAAAGCCTGCGCAATCCCGGTCAGGCGGATCTGTCCCCCGGATAGCCCTCCGAGGGGCCGGTCGGCCACGGGCTTCAAGCCTAAGGTGGAAAGCAAATGGTCTACCTGTGGTTAATCTGTACTCACCTGAACTAACTGGATCACGTGCCCCTGTGTTTGCCACTGTGAAGGGTCCGCTTCGATAAGACAGGTAAAAGCTTCTCCCTGCATCGGGATTTCGCCCATCCAATCAACCACTGGCTGCTGATATTTCTGCCCGTTCACTTCAACATCGTAGGCGGCATAACGGTAGACGCCTTGCGGTACATCCCGATATTCCGTCGTTGTCCCACCGGGAATATCCCCAAACTCGATTCGCTCGTCAGGAAAACTCACAACCAGATCGTGCAGGGTAAGGGCGCTTTGGTTGGTAATCCGCAATCGTTGGAGCTGCGATTGGGCTTCTGGGGTTTTAGCTGGGATCGTTGCTTCGGATTCAGAGAGAGGATAAGTTGCAGCATCCGTGGATGTACTCTGACCGGGCGTTACGCTTGGGGAAACCATCGGCACTGCGGTACAACCGATCAGCATCGAAAATGGGATTAGCGAGATGAACACCCATACGTATCAAGCTAAGCAAAAAAGAAACTCCTCAAGTATGATTTGGTTACC
>CAZHFU010000065.1:0-9438 GCA_964531975.1 uncultured Anaerolinea sp.
GAGCTTGTTAATGGGCAACCCGCTGCATCTGAATTTTAATATGTTCGAACTCCTGGCATTGGTTGTGGGGGTGTTGGTGACGGTGCAGGTGGCGCAAGATGGCGAATCGAACTGGCTGGAAGGGCTGGAACTGCTGGCGGTGTATTTGATTTTGGCGCTGGCCTTTTTCCTGTTGCCGGTATAGCCGTGGATGTGGGTGATGTAGATGAAAAGACGGGTGATTGACTACCAGGCGGCGCAGCGCTCGCCACAGCCGCCGGCGCGTCCGCCCGGCCCGGCTGTGGGTACGGTGCATTTGCTGCTCAGATGGCCGATTATTTTAGGAGCATTAGGTGTGGCAAGCGGGTTGGTAATCCTTTGCCTGGGCCTGGCTTGGATGTCTCGCCCAGCGGGCCGGCCCCCGGCTACTGCGCGGTTAAATATTATTGCTGCGCCTGGCCTTACCCCTCCGCCCACCGAGACGCAAGGCGGCCCGTCTACGCCCACGGGAACGGTCTTTCCCACCCCGCCTCCCGGCGTAATTGCTTTGGGCGCTTTCGTGCAGGTCAATGGCACGGGCGGGGCTGGGCTGCGCCTGCGCGAAGCCGCCGGTTTAGACGCGAAAGTGATGCTCTTGGCGGGCGAGGCGGAGGTTTTTCGGGTGGAAGATGGTCCCCAAGAAGCCGACGGTTCAACCTGGTGGTACCTGGTTGGCCCATATGATGACACTCGCCGTGGTTGGGGCGTGGCGAATTATTTACAGGCTGTAGAGCCTTAATTGGAGTGAGAGATGGAAATTTTCCCTACGCAAATTACCGCTCGTAAACAAGCGGGAGAGCTAATTGTGGGTTGGAACGATGGACATGAAAGCCGCTATCCTTTGGCGCTGCTGCGTTATGCTTGCCCGTGCGCCATGTGCCGGGGCGGGCACGAAAATATGCGCAGCGACCCCGACCCGGAAGTGTTTACACGTGAGCTGGAAGACACCCCCGCCACCCGCTTGAAGAACCTGGAAGCGGTGGGGTCCTATGCCGTGACGATGGAATGGGAGGATGGGCATAATTTTGGCATTTACAACTGGCGCTACCTGCGCGCCTTGTGCCCCTGCCCGGAATGTGAGATCGAACGCGCTGCTAAAGACGCCTAGCCTGGTAAGGGCGGGTTTCAAGCCCGCCCTTACGGGGTATGGATGGGGAGGTTGAAGCGATATGTGGCGGTTTACAGGTAATCGCGCAAATTGTGTTCCACCGCATAGGCGGCGGCTTCGGCCCGGTTCGACACCCCAAGCTTCGATAGGATGCTGCTGACGTAGTTGCGCACGGTTCCTTCGCCCAAAAACAGCTCTTTGGCGATCTCGCGGTTGGTTTTGCCCTCTGAAACCAGCAGCAGCACGTGTTTCTCTTGTTGGGTCAGAGCCGAGAAGGCCGAAGCTTCCTCTTCTTTGGCGGCTTTGCGCACTTCTTGGAAAATGCGCTGGGTCACCGCTGGATCGAGCAGAGCTTCGCCGCGGCCCACCGCTTCGATGGCGCGCACCAGGTCTTCCCCGCCAATTTGCTTCAACACATAACCGGCTGCCCCGGCGCGGATGGCCGAGAAGAGCATTTCGTCCTCGGCGTAAGACGTGAGCATGATAACCTTCGATTCGGGAAATCGCTCGGAAATCTCTTCGCAGGCTTCGATGCCCGAACCGCCTGGCAGGCGAATGTCCATCACCACCACATCGGGCTGAAACTGCTCCACCTTTTCAACGGCCTCTCGCGCAGCTCCGGCTTCGGCCACTACATCAAAGTTGGGATGGCGTTCGAGCAGGGCTTTTAACCCCAGGCGAACCACTTCGTGATCGTCCACCAATAGAATGCGCTGTTTGGCGACGTTTTTATTATCCATGGTTGGGTTCCTTTGAGTCCTCGGCCTGGGCGCGGCGGAAATCGACAAAACGATAGCCAATGCCGCGTTCGGTGAGGATATACTTGGGGTTGGCGGGGTCTTCTTCCAACTTTTTGCGCAGGTAGTTGATATACAGGCGCACATAATGGGGTTCATCACGATATTCGTAACCCCATACTTTGGTCAAAATCTGATCGTGGGTGACCACCCAACCGGCGTTTTGCACCAGGTGAAATAACAGGCGATACTCGGTGGGGCGCAGCTTCACCAGCTTGCCATCGCGCCACACTTCGCGGCGGTCGAAATCTAACTTGAGGTGTTCATCCACCTCGATGATGCCGTGCATTGGCGCACCGGGGGTTTCGGTGCGGCGCAGCACCGCACGCACCCGGCTCGCCAGTTCGCGCTGGCTAAACGGCTTGGTGACGTAATCATCCGCTCCGAGTTCTAAGCCGCGTATACGATCTTCTTCCTCGCCTTTGGCGGTGAGCATAATCACCGGCACGGCAGTGATCTCGCGAATCATTCTAAGCACTTCAAAACCATCCAAATCGGGCATCATCACATCGAGCAGCACCAGGTCTGGAATGACGGCGCGCAGTTTGTTTAGGGCTTGCGTGCCGTTAAAAGCTTCAATCACCCGAAAACCATCGTGTTCCAGGTTCAGGCGGATGAAGCGCACCATGCGTTCTTCGTCGTCTACAACTAAGATGCGCCGGCCTCGAAACTGATTATCCATGAGAGCTGCAACAGGCATAATTTACTCGCGCACAAACCCAATGATCTGATCTTCTTCGCCTTCGCTGACAACTTCAATAAAATTCATGCGTTCCACCGGCCAAAAGACCGTGGTGACATTCTCGGATAGATAATGTAGGTCTTTGCCGTCTAGCCGGCGGGGGTTTTTGACGATTACCATGGTGTCGTTGGCAGACGGCAGTTCTTCCACTTCGCCAATTACTGGGTCGGTGTTAGCAATATGAAGGATAACTGTGAAAGGCATAGATTCCTCTTATTCGATCCTGGCGTAGGGCGGCAGAGCCGCCCGGCCCCCCAAAATTTACAAGCGGTTATGCAGCAAAACTTGAATTTTGAATTTCCCCAAGGTCAAGATGTCTCCATGTTTGATGGGATAGGGAATATGGGGGGAGATTTGGCGGCCGTTGATGCGTGTGCCATTGGCCGAGCCTAGATCGGTCACCATCACTTGTTCATCAATGCTTCGAATTGAAGCGTGCATGCGCGATACGCCCGATTCGTAGGCCTTAAACGGGGTGAGGTCAATATCGGGCGTAACAGGCTGTCCCTCGCTAATGCGCCCTAAGGTGGATTCATTGGCGCCGTTAATGGGCAGCATATCGCCGGTGCTGATGATATTGAGCGTCACCGAGGCGTCGCCGGGCTGCGCCGGAGCAGGGGGACGAACCGGCGGGACGTTTGTTTTGGAGCTTAAGCCGGCTGTGGTGGGCCGGATCGAGCCTGTGGGGACGCCGGTAGGGAATATTAACTGTGCCCCGCATTCACTGCAAAACATGGCCCCGATCATTTCTTTATGTAAACAATTCGGACACAAGATCATAACGAACCAGACTCCTCAACCTTTGCAGGCAATAGAAACGAGCGTGTTCCATATTTTATCTGTTTTCCGCCTTCGGCGCTTAACATATGTGTTTGCCGGATGCGTTCCGCCTCGATAATGGCTGTTTGGGCTAATTCAACTTCGCCTAACGATAATAGCTGCGTTGCCAGGCGTTGTAACCGCAAACTGGCATCTTGCACTTTGCCTTCGTTAATTTCCTGGCGGGCGCGTTCTTGCATCCGATATAGGGTAATCTGCGAAAGGGCCTGGAAGATTTCGCGCGGGGGCAGTTCGGTATCGACTTCCGAAGTGGTAAGACGGCTAAGTGGGATGGTTAACTGGTAGGTGTGACTGGGTTGAGATGGCAGCCGTAAGCTCAAGGTGGTGGAGGCGATATTAAAACGAAAGGTTTCCTCAGGGATAGCCGGGATGACAAATTCGAGCAATACCGAAAGCTTGCCTTCTTTAAGTATGCTGCCCAGGGGAATATCCCCATCCTCTGAATCGCCGACTGGCAGAATGCTGGGTTCGGGTTGCAAACGAAAGACGGAGGTGAGGCGCGCCCCAGGGGTGGGCTGCACGTGCAGCATTACTCGCTCGGCGAAAATTTTTGTCAGGCCGGCGAATTTGTCTTGTAAGAAGGCGCTGATATCGTTGGCGCGCGAAATGTAATAACTGGCTCCGCCGGTGCGAGCGGTTAGCTCATCCATGAAGGCGTCGTTCCACTCTGAGCCAATCCCTAAGCCGGTGATGCGCACCCCTTGTTTGGCGGCGCGGTCGGCCAGGCGCAAACACTGTTCTTCATCCCCGTAGGTGCGCCCATCGGTAATCAGGATGATATGGCTGATGAGGATGCGATTGGAGAAGCGGTTAATCTCAGTGAGGCCGGCCTCCAGCCCCTGATAGATTTCGGTAGCGCCCGATGGGCGGATCATATGAATTTGGGTCTCAACCAGGGTGTGATCGATGCGTTTTCCAGCGGGCAGCAGCACTTCGGCTCGGTCGCTAAACGTCACCACAGAGAGGCGGTCTTCAGGTTTTAGCCGGCGCATTAGCTCAATGGCGGCGGTCTTGACGGTATCCATGCGCACTCCCTGCATGGAGGTCGAGCGATCTAAAACCAGGCAGAGATTAAGCGCCGGGCTGGGCAGGTTGCCGTAGTGGGCGGAGGCCGAGAATTGAAGTAGGGTGTAAACGAGCTGCTTTTCTTCAATATGCGATACATGAGTGCTGCTGTATATGACTTTAGAGACGACCGGATCTCGGTTCTCGTTATCCAACCGCTTATCGTAGGCCTGGCGAGTATCGGGATTTGATAATTCATCGTAGGCTTTTTGAATAAGAATGAATTTCTCCGCCGAGTTGGGGTCGGGGTTAATATCGGGGTGCAGGCGTCTGGCGGCGTCGTGGTAGGCGCGGCGAATCTCCTCGTTTACCGCATCATGAGGCAGATCTAGGAGATCGTAGTAGTTGACGCTTGTTGTCATGCCTTTTCAGTCCTGGTTAAGGGGTAGGGGGAACGTGCACCAGCACCGCGGTTATATTATCTGGCCCGCCTAATTCATTCGCTCGGTCAACTAATTTTTGCACGGCCGCGTTTATATCTGGAGTATTGCGTACAATGTCGAGTAGTTCCGCGTGCGGAACCACTCCCCACAGCCCATCGGAGCACAGCAGCAGCAGACCGTTATTCTCCGAAAGCGCCAGGGTGCTAATCTCTGGGGCGGCGGATTCTCCCTGGCCTAAGGCCTTATATAACACGTTGCGCTGCGGGTGGATGGCCGCTTCGGCTTCAGTAATTTGCCCCAATTCTATCATCCGCATAACCAATGAGTGATCGCGGGTGAGCACTTGCGCCTCGCCGGTTGTGGGTATCCAATAGGCGCGGCTGTCGCCAATGTGAGCGATGAGCATGGTGCGATTTACCAGCAGCGCCAGGGTGAGGGTGGTTCCACCGCCGGGGGCTTCCCGGCCAATAATTTTGTGGGCCTCCATCACGCTGTCTTCCAATATCTCTTGCAAAGGAGCGGATGGCGCGGTGGGGTGGATGGCGGTGAGGACGATGATGATCTTGCGAAGAATGGCGTTAGCGATGCTGTGCACAGCCAGGCCGCTTGCCATTTCACCGTGTTCATGCCCACCCATGCCATCGGCCACGATGTAGAGACCCAGGGGGGTATATTCATCGTTATTGGCCGCCAGGGTGGTGAGCATATAGAGCGAATCTTCATTGTGTTCGCGAGCACGCCCCACTGATTGGGCGCCGGCGGCGAAGAACTGGCGCATAATATCCGCGTCCGGCGCGGGCGCTTGCGCTTCCATTTCGGTTTCAGCAGCCTGCGCCTCTTGGACGGCCGTTTCTGATACAGGAGCCGGGTCCGGCACGGCAGGGTTTAACGGCGCAGTGACGATTTCTTTAGAGTCTTCCGCAGTTTTCTCTGGACTGCGTTGTTTTGTGAACAGCTTTGAAAATATATTCGACACCATAGCCTCCAGAAGGGCGGCGCAATATCACCCGTCAGGCCAACAGGGCATATACGCGATGATCTGTGGAACCGATGTAAACAATGTCCTGATGAACAAATGGCGTTCCGGTGATGGGGCCGCGCGTCTGGAACTTCCAGCGCAGTCGCCCGGTGCGATATTCCAGACAGTACAAGTAACCATCGACCGAGCCGCAGTAGAGTGAGTCTTTATAGATGATCGGCGAGCCGGTTACCTGGTGCTGCGTGGCAAAACGCCACACCTCTTTCGATGAGCTGCTATCAATGCAATAGATCACTCCATCCACCGCCCCAATAAAGAGCAGGTTATCCACCATGCACGGGCTGCTAATAGTTGGTTTGTTTAGCCGAAAACGCCAGATAACCCAACCAGAATTAGCATCCACCGCATACAAGATGCTATCGGTAGAGCCGAAGTAAACCACGTTCTTGTTGACCAGCGGGCTAGAGGTAACGGCGCGCTTGGCTTTCATGCGCCATTTTATCTGGCCGGTAAAATTCAGGCAGGTGAAGTCCCCCATCTCGGTTCCCACGTAAACCAGGTCGCTGTTGATATAGGGGGTGGAGTGGACCGGCGAGCCCAGGTCTACCTTCCAGGCGGCGCGCCCGGTGGAGGCGTTGACGGCGTGGATGAAGTGGTCGTCGGAGCCGATGAAGATGTGTCCTTCAGCAATAAATGGGGAAGAATGAATGGCCGCCTGGGTGTAGTATGTCCAGGTGACTTTGCCGGTGCGGGCCACTACGGCGTGCAGGCGCTGGTCTTGCGAGCCAAAGTAGAGGTTGTTCTCCCATAATGCAGGGCGGCTGACGACGCCGCCTTCGGTGGCGTATTTCCAGATGAACCGGCCTTTTTCGGCGTCGAGGGCATACATGTTGTGATCGTACGAGCCAATATACAGCGTGCCTTCTTCGTCGATTATGCCTCCGCCGCGGATTTCGTCCTCGCATGAAAACTCCCACAGCGGTTTGATGTTCTCGGTGCTTTTAACCGGCATCATGGCGGTATTAATTTGCCCTAAAATGCCGGTTTCGCGCGCCACCCCTAACAGCGCTTCTTTCATATCGGACGCGCTTTGATAGCGGTCTTCGGGGTCATATTGTAGCGCGGTGTTGATGACGGCTTCCAGGAGAGGAGTGACGGCGGGATTGATCTGGCGCACCGGGCGTTCGTGAAACGAAAACGGCGCTTCGAGCCGGGGGTCGCGGCGGGTGATGGCGTGGTGCATGCTCGCGCCCAGGGCGTATATATCGGCTACCGGTGTCGCTTCGCCGCGGTATTGCTCGGGCGGTGAGTAGCCTTCTGTTCCAATCATCGTGCCCTTTTGCCCGGTTTGAAACGGTTTGGCGATGCCAAAATCGACCAGCACCACATGATCTTGGGGGTTGATCATCACGTTGGAAGGCTTCATGTCGCGAAAAACGATTGGATCGGGTTTATGTGTATGTAAGAATTGCAGCACATCGCACAACTCAATCGCCCAGCGCACCACGCGTTCTTCCGCGATCGCCTCGGTGCTGTTGTTGATCACTGTTTCCAGGTCGTGCCCATTCACATATTCTTCTACCAGGTAAGAACGTTCGTTGACTGAAAAATAATCGTAGATACGAGGAATAGCCCGGTGATCAAGCGAGGCCAACAGGTTGGCCTCGCGCTCAAAGTTGCGTACGATTGTGCTGCGCACGATTGGATCGAGGGCGCGGTTCACCATTTCCTTTATTGCCACCAACTTAACCACATTGGGAAAGTGCAGATCGCGGGCGCGATAAACTGCGCTCATGCCCCCAATGCCTAGCACACCCTGGACAAGGTAACGGTCTTGCAAGGTGTAGCCGGCGGGGAGCTGCGGCCCTGGGTCTTTGTCGGTTTCGTTATCGAAACTCTGTGTAATGCGGTGGGTTTCGGTCAACCGTCAATCCTCCATACTTAAATGGTCCTCGCTATTATAGTCAGCATTCATTTAAATAGCAATCCGCAATATACAACAAAAGTTACAATTTTCCAATTAAACGCATAAAACCGCGATGCCACTTGTGAATCGACTGCACCGGTTCGGCGTACATTAAAATGCACTTGCCGGTCACCAAGTTTAGGCTCAGCTCCTGCCCCGTCTTGAGCACTTCAGGCGATTCTGCCATTTGCTGCACCCACACATCGCGGATGCCGGCAGCGGCTGCCTGGCGCAGCACACCCACGCCTTGCGCCGCAGGTACGACGACCACCACGCCTTCAACCTGGTCTTTCAAGCTCATCAGGTCTGGGTAGCAGGGGTCGCCCATCACCGTAGTGGCATTGGGGTTGACCGGAAAGACCTGGTAGCCGCGCTGTTTCAGTTCTTTATACGCTGCGCTACCGAATTTCTTTTCATCGCGCGAAACGCCCACAATCGCCAGGCGTTTATGTTTTACAAATTCTGCTGCCGCAGGGTCCATATTTTTCCTTCCTTTTGAAGCTCTAACGATAGTCTTCATCCTCAGCAGGTTTGTTGTCTAACACGCCTTCAATTTGTTGCATTATTTCAGCGGTTAGCTGTGCCGCAACATCCAGCGCCTTCATGTTTTCAGTCACCTGCTGTGGGCGCGATGCGCCGGTAATCACGGTGCTAACATGCGGATTTTTGAGGCACCACGCCAGCGCCAGTTGGGCCTGAGTGCAGCCCAGTTCTTGAGCGATGGGCGCCAGGCGGGCGACCTTTGCAATATTGCGTTTGCCTTCTTCGCTTTCAAACATTTTGCGCAGCCATTCGTAACCCGGCAGCGAGGTGCGCGTGTTTTCGGGCATGCCGTCGTTGTATTTTCCAGTCAGGAGGCCGCTCGACAGTGGACTCCAGATCGTGGTTCCTAAACCAAATTCGCGATATAGGGGCGCATATTCTTTTTCAACGCGCTCGCGGTGCAGCATGTTGTATTCGGGCTGTTCCATGGTGGGGGGGATGAGATGATCGCGCCGCGCCACGCCATAGGCTTGCATAATCTCGGTTGCGCTCCATTCGCTGGTTCCCCAGTAGAAGGCTTTGCCTTGCTGTAAGATGGTGTTCATGGCCCACACGGTTTCTTCGATGGGGGTGTTTTTATCGGGGCGATGGCAGAAAAGCAGATCTACGTAATCCATTTGCAGGCGCTTCAAGGAGGCGTCAATCCCTTCCATGAGGTGCTTGCGCGATAGGCCGGCGTCGTTAGGGCCGCGCCCGCCCCAAAACAGCTTGGTGGAAATAACCAGGTCGGAGCGTTTCCAGCCCATCTTGCGCACCACATTGCCCATCACCGTCTCGGCGTTGCCATGCGCATAGACTTCAGCGTTGTCGAAAAAGTTCACGCCGGCTTCGTACGCGGCGGCCATACACTCTTGGGCAACTTCTTCGCCCACCTGTCCCCCATAAGTCACCCACGCGCCCAGGGATAGCGCAGACACCTTCAAACCAGAACGTCCTAGAAAACGGTATTCCATAAAATCCTCCTAATTATGCTAAAAGATGCACAGGCTTGCATCTT
>CAZHFU010000066.1:0-8969 GCA_964531975.1 uncultured Anaerolinea sp.
TGAAATTTTCTCACAGAATGCCTATTTTTTAATCTTGAATTATGCAACTCTCTCCGCGATAGATTGGAACAAAAGGGTCTTGATAATTGGCCTGCTCCAATTGCCCTCTTACCACACGCGGCGCATAGAAATCACTCATCTTTCATCATCTCCTTGTCTAACTCACGCAGTAGTTCAATATTACGCGGCGGAGGAATATACCCAACCGGTTGTTCCTGTTTGCCTTGATCCATATTGGATGCTGATCCAATCTCCCATGTATTCTTTTGGCGTTCCAAGTCGCGTTCGCGGGAACGGTTCTCTCGAATGTCTTTCAATATCTCACTTTTGCTTTGACCTTTACGTTCGGTTACAGCCGTTTCTTGGGCAGGTTCTACGATATGAGCAATATAGGCATCGAGCGCCGCCTCGGCTTGTTGACGGGCCGCTCGCCGGGCCGGTTCTTTTTGCCGCTCTATCTCATCCCGATCCAATATCTCATACCAATCATGTCCCCGGAGAGCGCTTTCGTTGGCATGTAATAAGCAAGGCTCCAATCGTTGGCAATTTGGCAAACGAAGATAGATGGTGTCTAATTGTCGTGGATCGTAAGCTACATTGATTTTCCATCGCCCACTAGCCCTGGCGCGCACGTACCATTGTTCGCTGGAAGCTCTCTGACAGTCATATTGTCGTCGCCTGAAGATAATCCCTCTTTCAGTTACTGATGCTTCTGCCGTTGGCAAGAGATTCTGGCGGATGATATCAGCATCGGCTTGACGTAGTTGCCCTACCCGATTCTGTAGCCCCCAATTCCATAAATCCAGCGGATAGGGCTCCACGTGATCGGCAAGCATAGTTTTATCCATGCGATACTCCTTGAGCTCATGAAATCGGTTGTGAAATAAAAACAAACGGATCATCAGACTACGAAACTGTGACAGGTTCAGGCAGGCATCCAGGCGATAATCCCGCTTGCCTCTCTCCAGAGGCAAATGAACCGCTCCTGGCATCCAGTGGATTACCTGATCATTCGCCAGGCGAAAACTCCGCTCCACAATTGCTTTCCATTCGGCCCTATAGGGTGCTGTATTTGAAATTCCTATTCCTAGACCATTTACTACATAGTCGGCGTTGTATCCTTCCATCTCCCCGCGGTCCGCCAGAATTTCTCTGGGAAGGTGTTGGATTGGCAAGTCCTCACTGGAAATGACAATCCCATATTCGGCGCAAAAGGCTTTTTTGTCAGTTGTGGTATTCTCCAAAGCCAACATTGCACCCAACCAACTGGGCCCTTCCAGGCTGACGCTAAATCCAGCAACCATGTGACTGAAAACATCCACAATGGTATATAGCACGGGGCGACCAATAATCCGGCCCGGGTCAAGACTTGAAACCAGGTAAATATCGGCAACAGTCGCGTCAATTTGGAAAATCGAACCAGGACCGAAGGCCATTTGATTAGAATCTCCCAAAATAGCCCGATGACTCAAGTTGAAACGCCGTTCAGTGAAACGTGATATCGCAGTTTGAGTAGGATTAAGGCGGCCACGTTTGGAATACCAGTATTGAAACTGGCGAAATGTGGGTAGTTCTTCAGCAGGCGGCAAGATTGGGATCAGAACACCTTCTTGTAATTCATATCCCTGGTTGAAATAGCTCTCTAAGGTTCGTTGATAAGCCTTAGTCAAAGGCATTCTCTGGGGATTCTCGTAAAATTGTTTTACGCCTCGCTGGAATCGCTTTTGGATGTCTGCGTCAATGACCACGCCACTCGATTCGCCCTTAGCCAGAGCAAGAGCGTTGGGGCGTCCCAATTTGCATACAGCAATCTTCCGCTCTTTGCCTCTACCTCCACAATTTCTAAAGTCGGGTAGCAAGGCATTCTTCATCTGACCATATTGCCAGTATTTGCGCAAATAAGTGTAAACAGTTTGCTTGCTTATCCCATGAAGGTGGGCGCAGGCTGCAACTAATGGCCCACGCTTCTGGCTCATGAATATATCCACTTTGGGATATCCTTGTTCATCCATGACCAGGTTCTTGATTGCTTCCCATGCTTGATCCCGATGATTGCGATATAACTCCGGCAGGGTTTCGTCTAAACCCCAAAGCCTGGACAGTGGATCTCTCTCAATAACTCGAAAATCGCCCTTGGATAACAATTGTTCTAATTCAGATACGGGCTGCCAAACCGGTAGTGCTTGTGAACTGAAGATTTCAATCTTAACCAGATTCTTCCCATTACTATCCAGATAGAGAATACGGTCCATGCTCCTTACAGTCGTTTGGCTATCGTTTTGAAGGAGCAGATTTACTTGAATGATCATGCTACACCTCCAAAGCCTGCAAAGTGAGCGGTTTTCCTGGATCGAGCGGGATCTGCCAGTCAATTTGCCACTGCCTGATGGCTATCAAATGATAGGCTACCGCCAGGCTGGTTCCCTGGGTAAAGCCAAGCTGCCGGTCGCAATCGAGCCCAAGCGTTCTCAAGATAATCGCTTGCTGTTTTGCTTGCTCGGTCAGGTATTTCGTAATACTCTCGATTTCGTCATTTTGTAATTGGTATTCGCTCAGTTCCAGGTAATTGCGCAGAAGGCGACAATTCTGCGTAAGAGCCGATGACATTTCTTTTTCTGTGACGATGCCCCAATCGATCTGACGACTTTGCCAATAGCGACGTTCTATCTCAAGCTTTTCAATCGTCCGTTTGGATTCCAAGTCTTGGCTGTACTTAAGAGTTCTGGACACTTCCTCTTGTTTACCATCCCGAAGGCAAGTAATGGCGAAATCTGTCGTCATAACAACCGATTCCTGACTTTTGGGGTGTGTGGGATGGCGTACATCACAAGCTTTTGCTATTGTTTGAGTTTCTTCAAGTGGCAGAAGGGGAAATTGTTCGCGGATATCGATCACACCGGGAGAAAACTCTAATAAACAGAAGAAGTCAGTCTCCAATTTACTGAGCAGATGGTGTACCCGCTTCGTCTTGTGCCCCAAAATGCGGCTTGCCAGGCCTTGCGATGGCACATCTTGCACCGTGAGCCAGGGCTGGTAATCTGCGCCTCTACCTTGACCTTTGCCGGATTTAATCCGCTCCTCGATCTTAGTGAAAGGGTTGGTACGGTCTCGTTTTGCCATAAAGTTGCTCCTGTTTTGGGTATGAAAAGTTAGGACTTAATTGTCTCAGTCTACAACTTTATTGTTCAGGTAACAACTTTATTGTCGGTCTACAATACTGCCCGTCAAAAAGCTGGATATTGCTGATCTTGGAACGCCCGATAAACTGGTCGACTTCTTGATAACAGACTTCCAAGCTCCAGACCTTCTCCTGAATCTGGTGGAGGAGTTCGCTCGGGCTAGCTGCAAGGACAATTTTGCCCTGATTCATGAGCACGATTGTCTGGGCGATGAACTCCACGTCCGGTACAATGTGAGTAGCAATAA
This sequence comes from uncultured Anaerolinea sp., assembly GCA_964531975.1. GTDB lineage: Bacteria > Chloroflexota > Anaerolineae > Anaerolineales > UBA4823 > RBG-16-57-11. The sequence goes on from CAZHFU010000066.1 coordinate 3,427, forward strand.
TGATCGTTCGGTCTGCTGATAAGCGGGATATGGTATTTCGGAAGCGGATGCGCTCAATCGGATCCAACCCGGCCGTAGGCTCATCAAAAATTAAGATCTGAGGATCGCCAATGAGTGCCTGCGCAATGCCCAGCCGCTGCCGCATCCCCCCGGAATATGCGCCGATTTTCTTCTTGGCCGCATCCGTCAGGTTTACTTCTTTCAAAACATGATCGATTTGGTTAGCCCATTCCGCTTTAGGAATGTCTTTCAACTCACAAATGTAGCGAAGGAATTCATCCGCGCGGAAGTCCCTGTAAAAGATGGGATTTTGCGGCAAATAACCAACCTTCGATATAAATGCGCCTCGGTTCCTTTCGAGCGGGATCTCATTAAACAGGATTTGCCCGTGATCTGGCTGGATTGCCCCCATTATCATCCCCAGCAGTGTGGTTTTTCCCGCGCCGTTCGGCCCCAAAATGCCATAAATCCCTGACGAAAAGGAAATAGAGAGGTCATGAACGGCATACTGGTTACCGTATTTCTTTTGAAGCGAGCTAATTTGCAACATAACGTATTGGACCTTTTTAGGGAATTGCTCTGCCGGTGCTTACGCCATTGACCGCCGACTCTACACTGGAGAGTCTTAGAAAACGTACCGGAACAGTTTGATATCCTCGTCAACCAAATAAAAGGCGAATAAGCACCGGTTCGCTTCATCGATTACCAGCCGCGGAAAACCGCGTTCCAGATTTATCTGGCGGATCAACGCCATGGTCTGTCCGTCGTAGACCTTAATCGAACCTGCCATGTAGGCGGCGCCTGGTTCAGCGGTATCCGTGACCGTAACGATGAACTTCCCCGTTGGGGAGACAGTAACGTATTTGCTCTCCTCCTCGTCGACAAGCTGAATCACTTGTTTTTCCAAAGTGTCCAGGTCGATCTTGAATATCTTGCCTGACCGTGAGATATGGGGAGCCTTTAATTGCTCGTGGAAATAGATCGCATTGTCTGTAGCCTGGATCGCGTCGGCAACGGCGTCCCAGTGTGTATAGTCGACCAGCCGGTTGCCATTCAGGTCGATGATGCCAAAACCGTAACCGGAGCTCTCCGCAGCGGTAAACGCCAGGTAGCTGTCGTTCCCGGCAAAAGCAATGGCATTGATCCCGCGAAATGAAGAAAAGCTGCCCTTCGAAAAATCGAACGCAACCGTTTGGTCGTTGGTGTTCAGGTCGTAGAGCAATATTTGGCCGCTTTCACCTTTTGCGCAAGCGATGTTTCTCCCGCTCTGCGAAAGGGCGCACTGAAACGGTAGAAGGGTATCTATCCGGATATCAAATACGTGTGAGAGATCCACGGTATCTATCAGGTGAAGATTTGAATCGTATCGATCCAATTTGACCGGACAATCCAAACATCCATTGTCTTTCTCAAAAACACCGATGACGCTTTTGGCAAAATCGACTTTTTGAATTGAAGAAGGGCCAGTGGTGACCTCCACTTTAGAAAGCAGTTCGCCAGAACGTAAATCGAATAGCGCCGCAGAATCGAACCATACCAGGAGCTTACCGTCATCTAGATGAATCCCTGGCTCGCCATATCGAAGGGATAAACCGTTTTCTGCCAACCAATCAGTCAAATCCAGATCGCCAACCGGTGGAAAAGTTGTGGCCGTGCTATTCCTGGCGGTTGGCAGGGAGGATTCTATAGTTGGGGTAATTTGTTCCGCAGCTTCATTGACGAGAAGAATAGACCCAATCTTCCGGCCATAAATATCACTGTCTTGATAACTTTGTCCAATCGGGACGATCACCGCATAAAGAGAGTTCAGGCGACTATATTCTCGAACATCCAAGGTGAAGGTGTACGTGGAAATCCTGTCATAATACGTTCGCACAATGAAATTAGGATGGTCGACCACATTGATTGGTTGATGGTTTAGGAAAACGGTCACACGGTAATCCGCTTCGACCCCGCCATAGATGCTGATGGTCAGGTCGATCTGTCCATTTTCCGCAACCAATTTGTTGGGATAAAGTAACTCTCCGGAATAAAACAGAAACTGGGGCTGGCTGATCCTTCCCGATGGATTCAGTTCATTAGCCTGCTTTTCAGATGGCGGTATTGGAGATGTCTTCACGTCTGCGAGGTTTTCCTCCGCAAGCTGTGGAGCATCCTTTTCCATTTTTACGGGCGCTAGTAAGTAAGGCGAACCGTCTTGATAAATTCCAAACGACTGATTTTCCGTTTCGGGAGCAAAGGATGGCTCGAATAAGAAAAGGCGGGTTAAACCAAGGACCTCTCCTACCCTACCGGTGGCGGGTATGAATGACACTGTGAACTCGGTCCTACCGTCACTGCTGACCCTGTGTTTACTCATAATCAAATCTTGGTCGGATTCTGATGAGCCTTCCTTTTGGCTAGTTTGAATCACCCGATGAGGCTGTACCACCCCATCCAGAAACAATATCAGTCCAACCTCTGTATCGGTGCCAGTACCTTGTAAGAAGAAAGAAACCTGAATAGGTTCGCCGGCGAAAGTTATGGTATCGCCTTTGAAAGGATCAATACCTAATGGTCCTGCCGAATACCCTCCAATCCGCCCTCCTGCGCCGGAGTCCGTTTGCTCGAAGGGGTTCGTTTCTGGAAGGGTCAAGGCCTGTTCCGTCTCCAGTGTAGTGGGTGAAGGGGAACACGCTGCCAGAAAAAGGATGATGAGGGCGACGGCCTGCCATTGCATTCTTACCCGAGAGTTCATGTTTCCTCCTAACAGCATTTTCAACGAGTATAGCCTTGAGACAAGGATCTATCTTTTACGATCCGGTTACACATATACGCTCAAACGTTACGGTTTAGTAACACTCACCGCGATTTGATTCTGCTTCAGGATAAAATAGGGGAAGATCAACAATCATAAAAATGATATAAACCGAATCGGCTATGGTAAAAACCAAGTTACTGATAGTAGATGATGAACCAGATTTGTTAGATGAACTCAAACCCTTGCTGGAACGAGCAGGATTTGCAGTGACGACTGCATCGAATGGAGAGCAAGCTTTAAAGGCGGTTAACCTGATACTTCCTGACATGGTCGTCCTGGACGTATTGATGCCCCATACCGATGGCAGAGAGGTTTTGCGGCAACTTCGTCAACAAGGCAATTGGACCCCGGTCATTTTGCTTACCCGGGTTGGTACACCAACCGAACGGGCGCTCAGTTTGCAGGAAGGAGCCGACGACTACCTTAATAAACCTTTTGAGCCGTTCGAACTCATCGCCAGGATCCAGGCAGTTCTCCGACGCAGCCAACGCGAGAGCTTACCTCTCACCAGTTTCCGTCTACTCCGCTCCGATCAATTAATTCTCGATCGTCAGACCCGGCGCGCTTTTTGGGATGGAAAAGACTTGATGCTTTCAAACCGAGCATTCGGAGTATTGGAGTATTTTATGCTCAACAGCCAGGAGATTATTTCCCGGGAGCGGTTACTGGACCAGGTTTGGGGGTGGAGCGCGCTCAATGAAACACGGACAGTCGATATCAGAATAAATGAAATTCGCAAAACCCTGGGAGACGACCCTGAAAATCCGAAATTCATAGAGACGGTTAAAGGATCAGGCTACCGGTACATCAAAGAAGTCGCAGGCCAGAAATGAGCAAACAGCTTTGGCAACGCTTGGGATTGGCACTGATTCCACTCTTTCTAGGTTTATTTTTCACAGCCTTAATCAAAGCGAATGTAATTGAAAACCTTGTTGTGCTTGGCAATTTCCAGGTCGAACTTCTCGCGCTCGGTCTTCTAATTAGTATCGTGGTCTCTTTGTGTTATGTAATCATTGTGCTTACCGAAAATAAAAAGAAGTCAAATTGGGGGCGGGAAATCGCCCAGGAAAGGGAATTACAATCTCTGGAGAAGCAGCGTTTTTTGCACCGCCTAGATCACGAAATGAAGAATCCATTGACGACGATCCGTCTGGGATTGACCAATTTACAAGAAAGCCTGGCCGGCAATCCAGACGGGACAGAAACGCTAAATCGCATTCGGAATCAAGCCTTGAGATTACAGACACTCGTCGAAGATATGCGACGGCTCGCTGATCTTGATGAAGCCAATATGGAAAGTGAAGACAATCGTATAGCAGATATCCTTGAAGAAGCGGTCACGCAGGCGAAAAGCTTCCCTGGAAGAGAACAAGCAACGATCCAAGTAACGGTTCAAGAAGTTCCTTGGCCGCTTGCTCCCGTTTGTGGGGATCGAGATTTACTGATCCTGGCGTTTCGCAACCTAATCGAAAATGCGCTCAAGTTCAGTGGTTCGTCCTGTCGAATTGAAATTCGGGCGACGGAAGATAAGTACGGCATTTTAGTGGAAGTTGCCGATAAGGGTAGGGGCATTCCTGCTGAAGATTTAGAATCCGTTTGCATCGAACTGTATCGGGGGGGAAATGCTCAAGATCAGCCAGGGAGTGGATTGGGATTGGCATTGGTTCAACGGATCGTTGCTCTGCACCATGGCCGGATGGAGATCAATAGTCGGTTAGCTGAGGGAACAGTGGTACGGGTTTTGTTGCCCACAAAGGTGAATTAGATTGAGATGGGAAATCTGACTGGAACTGCCAAAGCAGTTGGCTGCGATTTATCTCGCATCCTCCGAGTAGCTTGCTTGGGGATCTTTATGTTCGTCTTGCTCTCTGGCTGTGGGGGATTTCAGGTTCATACCGAGATCCTTAGCCCATCATTTGCCACAGCAACAACCATCGCACAAACCCAGCAAGCCAGACCTACCAACCAGTCGATGGGGTTTCGTGTGCAAACTGTAACACCCACTCTGGAAATCATACCTACTCTACCAATTGTTACCCCATCGCCTACTTTAACAGAAACTAGTTTTATCAGCTGGGATCGTCTCATCAACTATGATTTACTCAAAGATATTGACTGGGTGGTTTATAGCAAAGAGATTGGGACTACCAGAGGCTTACGCCGTTACGCCCTGGCAGTGCCAGATTCTTGGACGATCGATCCTGAGGTGAAAGAAGGTGGATTGGTTATTACCAGTTTTCATCCCTTAATGGAAGACTCGCCTCAGATTGAACGTGTGAGACTTGAGTTTCGTTCTAGTGATGATTATTACCCGATGACTTCAGGGCATCAGCAGAAGATCAGGATCAATGGCGAACCCGGTGAACTTTGGACTCAGGTGATCGAACTAGACCAACATATGGAATATCAATTACTCTTTGAACATGATGGTACGAATTACATATTCTGGGCCTCAATCGACTTGCCATCAGCTGACCACATTGTGATGGCGAAATTCCAAGCTATACTTTTATATAGTATGTCTTCTCTCATAATCGATTGAATTCTCGCCTCAGTATCCAAGGGAAGCGACCAATTCTCGTGGCCTTAAGAAATCATTTTGTTAAAATGCGTACTTATCGAAGACTTCCACTCCACGCTTCGTAATACTCCAACAAATCGTCGCGACTTTCTTTCGGTAAGGTAAATGAGGGATGGATGAGTCAGGACTCATTACGGGACTCATTACGGCAAGCATAAAAAA
>CAZHFU010000067.1:0-8960 GCA_964531975.1 uncultured Anaerolinea sp.
ATCGGCGGCAACGGCGGCATCAAGACCGAGGTCGCCCAGTTCCTGTGCAAGGTGAGGAGTGACGAGGAGGTCATGGAATATGCCGGCGCCTTCCTCCAGCTTTACCGCGAGGAGGGCTGGTACCTGGAACGCACCTGCCACTGGCTGGAGCGCGTCGGCCTCGATTACGTCAAGGGCAAGATCGTCGAGGACGAGGAGGGGCGCAAGGCTTGCTACGGTCGACTGCTCGATTCGCTGAAAAACGCTCGCGACCCTTGGGAAACCAGCCGCGAAGGCGACGCCATCAAGCAGTTCATCCCGATCGCGCTTGCTTCCTGATTCCACCCACTTCCGAAAGAAAACCATGAGCAACTGGACACTGATCTGCAAACTGGAAGACATTCCGCAACTCGGTTCGCGCATCGTCAAGCCGGCCAGCGGCGGTGATATCGCCATTTTTCGCACCGCCGACGATGAAGTCTTTGCCCTGCACGACAAATGCCCGCACAAGGGCGGCCCGCTGTCGCAGGGCATCGTCCACGGCAAGCGCGTGACCTGCCCGCTGCACGGCTGGAATCTGGGTCTGGAAGATGGCCAGGCGATGGCGCCGGATGTCGGTTCGTGCGCCACCTTCCGGGTCCGGGTGGACGGCGGGGAGGTATTCCTCGCCGTCTGAACCTTGAGCTGCAGGAGCGGGCGCGGGATGCCGCGCCGGAAATTCAACGGGGCATGAAGCTCCATCCTGAGCGCGGGTTGGCGCTTCGTACAAGCAATTGATCTGAAAAAGGAAAGAATCATGGCCTATCTGGCACCGAGCGAATTCGTCACCAAGATGATCGACGCCGGCGAAGCAAAAATCTTCATGTCCACCCGCGACACCCTGATCCGCGCCTACATGGCTGGCGCCATCCTGTCGCTGGCCGCCGCCTTTGCCGTCACCGTCACCGTCCAGACCGGGCAGCCCCTGCTTGGCGCCGTCCTGTTCCCGGTCGGTTTCATCCTGCTCTACCTGCTGGGCTTTGACTTGTTGACCGGCGTATTCACGCTGTGTCCGCTGGCCCTGATCGACAAGCGCCCGGGGGTGACCATGGCTGGCATCCTGCGCAACTGGGGGCTGGTGTTCGCCGGCAATTTCGTCGGTGCCCTGACCGTCGCCGTGATGATGGCCATCATCTGGACCTATGGCTTTACCGAACCGCCCAGCGCCGTTGCCCAGAAGATTGGCACCATCGGCGAAGGGCGTACCGTCGGCTATGCCGCGCACGGTGCCGCCGGCATGCTGACCCTCTTCCTCCGTGGTGTGTTGTGCAACTGGATGGTGTCCACCGGCGTCGTCGGCGCCATGGTGTGCACCAACGTCACCGGCAAGGTGGTGACCATGTGGATGCCGATCATGGTCTTTTTCTACATGGGCTTTGAACATTCCATCGTCAACATGTTCCTCTTCCCGTCCGGCCTGATGCTGGGCGGCAACTTCTCGCTCTACGACTACCTGGTGTGGAACGAGATCCCGACCGTACTCGGCAACCTGATCGGCGGTCTCGCTTTCGTCGGCCTGACGCTGTACTCGACGCACGTGCGTACTGCGCCGAAACGCAAGCTGGCCTGAGTGGAGGGCGCTGCAGCCCCCGACCGTCGGCCGGGGGCTTTTTCGATTCTGGCTGTTTTGTGCGGTCGACCGCAGCAGGAGCAGGGGACGCCATGGGACGTCATCTGAAAATCGCTGTCGGGCAGCATTCCGACAAGGGGCGCAAGGCGCTCAACCAGGATTTCCACGGGGTCTGCATCCCCCACGAGCCGCAACTCACCGCCAAGGGTGTCGCCGTGGCGCTGGCTGACGGCATCAGCAGCAGCCAGGTCAGCCAGGAGGCCGCCCAGTCGGCGGTCACCGGTTTTCTCGAAGATTATTACTGCACTGCCGATGCCTGGTCGGTGAGAAAATCCGGCGAGCGGGTGCTGGCCGCCACCAATTCCTGGCTGCACGCGCAGACCCGGCACAGCCAGCACCGCTACGACCGCGAACGCGGCTACGTCTGCACCTTCAGCGGACTGGTCATCAAATCCGCCAGCGCCCACCTGTTCCATGTCGGCGATGCGCGCATCTACCACCTGCGCGCCGGTGCGATGACGCAGCTGACCGAGGATCATCGCGTCCGGGTCTCACCACGGGAAAGCTACCTCGCGCGTGCGCTGGGCATGGACAGCAAGGTCGAGATCGCCTACCGGACGGTGCCCCTGGCAGTCGGCGACGTGCTGATCCTGGCTACCGACGGCGTGTATGAGCACGCTGACGCCCTGGCCATCGAGGCCGCCATCGACGCCGGCACCGACCTCGATGCGACGGCCCGGAGCATCGTGGCGCACGCTCTGGCGCAAGGCAGCACGGATAATCTGACGATCCAGCTCATCCGTATCGACCAGTTGCCCGACCCGGAAGCCAACGAAATCTTCCGTCAGCTCTCCGAGCTCCCGTGTCCGCCGCTGCTCGAGGCACGCGCAGAATTCGAGGGCTACCGGATCGTGCGCGAGATCAAGGGCAGCGCGCGCAGCCACATCTACCTCGCTGTCGACCAGGCAAGCGGCGAGCGCGTCGCCATCAAGATTCCTGCCGTCGACCTGCAGGCCAACCCGGCGGCGCTCGAACGCTTCCTGCTCGAAGAATGGATCGCCCGCCGCATCACCAGTGCGCACGTCCTCAAGCCCTGTTCGCGGACGCGGCAGCGGCAGAGCATCTACGTCGTCAGCGAATACATCGAGGGGCAGACCCTGGCGCAATGGATGGTCGATCACCCGCGCCCGGAACTCGCGACCGCGCGCAGTATCCTCGTGCAGATCGCCCGCGGGCTGCAAGCCTTCCACCGGCTGGAGATGGTTCATCAGGACCTCAAGCCCGACAACATCATGATTGACGACAGTGGCACCGTGAAGATCATCGACTTCGGCGCCACCCGCGTCGCCGGGCTGGAAGAGGTGGAAACGCCCATCGAGCAGATCAACCTGCTCGGCGCCGCCCTCTACGCGGCGCCGGAGTATTTTCTCGGCGAGCCGGGAAGTCAGCGCGCCGACCTCTACTCGCTTGGCGTCATCGCCTACCAGATGCTCACGGGCGGCTTTCCCTACGGCACGCGCGTGCCCAGGGCACGCACGCGGGCGGCGCAGAAGAAGCTCGTTTACAAGAGCGCGCTCGACGACGAACGTGAAATTCCCGCCTGGGTCGACGACACCCTCCGCAAGGCCGTCCACGTCGACCCCTTCCAGCGCTACGAGGAAATCTCGGAGTTCATCCATGACCTGCACCATCCCAACAAGGCTTTCCTGAACAAGACCCGGCCGCCGCTGATCGAGCGCCATCCGGTCGGCTTCTGGAAAGCCGTCTCGCTGACGCTCGCCATTCTGCTGGTGGTGCTGCTGGCGCAGACGCACGGGGCCGGGTAGGGTGATTCATTGCCGCAGCGGGCGGGCCGCCATGGGTGCCTCGCCTCGTCGCTGGTCATTTATTTCAACACCCAGAATGGCCTCGACCCAAAGACGGCCGGCTTCTTCACCGCCGGCTGCGTCTTCGCCGGCTTGCTGATGCGGCCGATCGGCGGCAACGTCGCCGACCGCGTCGGCGGCTTCTACCTGGCCTCCAGCCTCGGCTACTCGAAGCAGCTGAGCGGCAGCTATTAGGCGGGGTTCCTGATCTTTGCCGCGCTGGCGATCTTCGCCCTGGTCGGCCTGACCAGCGTCAAGATCCGCTGGCGCACCCCCTGGGGCGCCAGCCACCTGACGGTCGCAAGGATCTGAGGCCCGGAGCCCAAAAATGCCCCTGCAAGTTGCCGTCGGACATTCCTCGCTGACCGGCCCGCGCGAGCGCAACGAGGACTACTGTGGCGTCGTCACGCCGGCCGGCCAGGAACTTGCCAACAAGGGCGTCATCGCCGCCGTCGCCGACGGCATCCGTGGCCACCGGGGCGGGCGCGAGGCCGCCGAATACACGGTGCGTGGCCTGCGCTCGGATTATTTCGCGACGCCCGACACCTGGGGCGTGCCGCGCGCGGTCGAGACGGTGACCACGGCGCTCAATCGCTCGGTGATCGCCGAGGGCAGCAGCTGGTGCTGAAGACCCTGCAGCCGCTGATGGCCGGCGACTCGGATGCGGGCGCCGCTGCTGATGGAGGAATGGCGCGCTCGGCGGGTCGTTTCGCCCTTCTTCCCGCAGGTCGTGCCGGCCGAGGACAGGAGTTACCTCTACTACCTGATGACCTGGCACGCCGGCGCGACGCTGCAGGCACGGCTCGCCGCCGGCCAGCATTTCCCGGCCGGCGAGGTGGCGCGCCTCGGCGTGGCGCTGCTCAAGGGCATTGCTCTGCTGCACCGGTTCGCCATCGTGCATCGCGACATCAAGACCGCCAACATCCACCTCGGCCCGGATGGCGTGCTGCGCATTCTCGACCTCGGCGTGGCCCTCAGTCTCGGTGAGCGCAAGCCGGACGATCCGCTCGATCAGGCCGGTACGCCGTCGTACATGGCGCCGGAGCTGTTTGCCGCGGCGGCGCCGGCACCCGGCTTCGATCTCTACGCTGCCGGTGTTACGCTGTATTACCTGCTGACCCGCAAATATCCGTATGGCGAGATCGAACCCTTCCAGACGCCGAGATTCGGCGAGCCGGCGCGCCCGACGCGCTGGCGCCCGGAAACTCCCGTTTGGCTGGAAAACATCCTGCTCAAGGCGGTGGCGCGCGAAGGCCTGGAGCGCTTCGAGACCGCCGAAGAGTTCCTGCTGGCCCTCGAATGCGGGGCCAGTCGGCCTCACGAACATGTCGGGCACGCCTTCGGGCAGTTCCTGCTGGCCCTCGAATGCGGGGCCAGTCGGCAGTTCGCCGCGCCCCGCCGGCAGCCGCTGGTGCAGCGCAACCCGCTCCTGCTGTGGAAGATCGCTGCCGCCGCCTCGCTCGCGGTCAACCTCGTTTTGTTGCTCAAATTGCTGCAGTGACCCGGGCGCGCCGGCATGAGCGCGCTGCCGCAACCTGCACGCATGCCGGCCGGCATCTGGGTGCTCGGCTTCGTCAGCCTGCTGATGGATGTCTCCTCGGAGATGATTCACAGCCTGCTGCCGCTGTTCATGGTCACCACGCTCGGCGCCAGCGCGCTGATGGTCGGCGTCATCGAGGGGCTGGCCGAGGCGACGGCACTGATCGTCAAGGTCTTTTCCGGTGTCCTCAGCGACTACCTCGGCCGGCGCAAGGGCTTGGCGGTTTTCGGCTACGCCCTCGGGGCGCTGACCAAGCCGGTTTTCGCGCTGGCCTCGGGGGCTGGCATCGTGCTTGCCGCCCGCCTGCTCGACCGTATCGGCAAGGGCGTGCGCGGCGCCCCGCGTGACGCGCTGATTGCCGACCTGGCGCCGCCGCAGATCCGCGGTGCCGCCTTCGGGCTGCGCCAGTCGCTCGATACCGTCGGCGCCTTCGTCGGCCCGCTGCTTGCTACCGGCCTGATGTTGCTGTGGGCCGACGATTTCCGGGCGGTGTTCTGGGTCGCCGTGATTCCTGGCCTGCTCGCCGTCGCCCTGCTGTGGGCCGGCATCCGCGAGCCGGAGCGGCCGCCGGCGGAAAAGCGCGGCAATCCGATTTCCCGCGCCAATCTGCGCCGGCTGGGTGCCGCCTACTGGTGGGTGGTCGCGGTCGGCGGCGTGTTCACGCTGGCCCGCTTCAGCGAGGCCTTTCTCGTTCTGCGCGCGCAACAGTCGGGTATCGCGCTGGCGCTGGTGCCCCTGGTCATGGTCGCGATGAACGTCGTCTATGCGCTGGCCGCCTACCCGTTTGGCAAGCTGTCTGATCGCGTCGGTCACGGCCGGCTGCTGGCCGGCGGGCTGCTGGTGCTGCTCGCCGCCGACCTGGTGCTGGCCATCAGCAGTCACTGGAGCGGCGTGCTGGCCGGGGTGGCGTTGTGGGGCATCCACATGGGCATCACCCAGGGGCTGCTGGCGACCATGGTCGCCGACACTGCGCCGGCCGACCTGCGCGGCACCGCCTACGGCTTCTTCAATTTGGTCAGCGGGCTGGCCATGCTGCTCGCCAGCGTCTGCGCCGGCCTGCTGTGGGATCGCTTCGGCGCCGCCTTCACCTTTTACGCCGGTTCCGCGTTCACCGTCCTCGCGCTGCTGGCGCTCGCCTGGCGGCCGCTGCTGCCGGCGCCACGCGCATAGGCGCCGGTGTCGCCTGCTGGTCTTCCGGGCGCGGCGGCGGGATAATCGGCCTCCCAGCCGGAGATTCAGCCAATGACCACTGCCATCATTCTCTTCGCCCATGGCGCCCGCGATCCGCAATGGGCCAACCCGCTGCGCCGCGTGCAGGCGGCTATCCGCGAGCGGGCCGGCGATGTGACGGTCGAACTTGCCTTCCTCGAACTGATGGCGCCGACGCTGCCCGACTGCGCGGCGGCTCTGGCTGCCGGCGGCGCCTCGGAGATTGTCGTGCTGCCGATGTTCATTGCCCAGGGCGGGCATCTGAAGCGCGACGTGCCGGAAATCATCGACCGGTTACGGTCGACCTGGCCGGAAGTGCGATTTTCATTGGCCGGTGCAATCGGTGAGTGTGAGATTGTCGTTCAGGCCATGGCCGAAGCGGCGCTGCAGGAAGCTGGTTCGAAGTTTGCTTAAGTGGGCTCATGCTCACCGTACTCGTCATCGATGAATCCCGTTCGCGGGCCGGAGAAATCTGCGCCGGGCTGGCGCTTGCCGGCTACCAGGTGGCGGCGATCCTGGCCGATTCCGAAAACCTGACGGCGGAAGTCGGGAAGCTGCAGCCCGACGTCATCTTGATCGACACCGACAGCCCGAGCCGCGACACGCTGGAAAACCTGGCAGCCATGCACAAGGACATGCCGCGCCCGGTCGTCATCTTCACCCAGGAAGACGGCCAGGCGACCATCCGCGACGCCGTCAAGGCGGGCGTTTCGGCCTATGTCGTCGATGGCCTCGATCCCAGGCGCATCAAGCCCATCGTCGAGGTGGCGCGCGCCCGTTTCGAGGGCACGCAGGCGCTGCGCCGCGAACTCGACGAGATTTCGCAGAAGCTGTCTGACCGCAAGCTGGTCGACAAGGCCAAGGGCGTGCTGATGAAGGCGCGCGGCCTCGATGAGGAGGCGGCTTACCACGCCATGCGCAAGCTGGCGATGGAGCGCGGCCAGACCATCGCCAAGGTGGCGCGCGACGTCATCGACATGGCCCGGGTGCTGCTCTAAGCGGGTGCGGCGCCGGCCCGTGCTGCACTGCAATAGTGCATCGCCAGGGCGGGCCTTTCTTCCCGGATCGGGAATCCAAGTGATTGAAAAATAGATAGTTATTCTGGATTAATCCAAAATAACTAGGCCTGGCATGGCCATTGCAATAGTCCTGACAAAGCGCACGGTCAAAGGCGGCCGGGCGGTAGCCGGGGAATCCGGTTCAAGGACAAGGGCGTCCATCCGCGCTGCCGATTGGCGGTGCGGATGCGACGCCCATTTTGTTTTTCGATTTTATTGATCAAGGAGCCAGAAATGGAAGATAAAAAAGCCGTCGACGCCCGCCCGTCATGCCTTTCACGTCGTGAATTTTGTTCAACAGCCTTGGGAGCCTCTCTAATGGCCATGGTCCCCCCCGGCGTCCGCAGCGGTGCCTGGGCCGCTGGTTCCGACGCCCCCGAAAAGAAGGAAGTCCGCATCGGCTTCATCCCGCTCACCGATTGCGCCTCCGTCGTGATGGCCGCGGTCAACAAGTTCGACGAGAAATACGGCATCAAGATCATCCCGACCAAGGAGGCTTCCTGGGCCTCGGTGCGCGACAAGCTGGTCAATGGCGAGCTCGACGCCGCGCACGTGCTGTACGGCCTGATCTACGGCGTGCAGCTCGGCGTCGGCGGGCCGAAGAAGGACATGAACGTGCTCATGGCACTCAACAACAACGGCCAGGCCATCACGCTGTCGAACCAGCTCAAGGACAAGGGCGCCATCGACGGCGCCAGCCTGGCCAGGCTGGTGGCCAGGAAGGAGCGCGAATACACCTTCGCCCAGACCTTCCCGACCGGCACCCACGCCATGTGGCTGTACTACTGGCTGGCGGCGCAGGGCATCAACCCGCTCAAGGACGTCAAGACCATCACCGTGCCGCCGCCGCAGATGGTGGCCAACATGCGCGTCGGCAACATGGACGGCTACTGCGTCGGCGAGCCGTGGAACAACCGCGCGATCATGGACAACATCGGCTTCACCGCGGTGACTTCGCAGGATATCTGGGTCGATCATCCGGAGAAAATTCTTGGCACGACCGCCGAGTGGGTGCAAAAGAACCCGAACACGGCGCGCGCTGCGGTCGCCGCCATCCTCGATGCCAGCAAGTGGATCGACGCCTCGATCGCCAACAAGCAGAAGACGGCCGAGACGATCGCCCAGAAGTCCTACGTCAATACCGACACCGAGGTCATCGTCGCCCGCATGCTCGGCCGCTACCAGAACGGCCTGGGCAAGAGCTGGGACGACAAGAACCACATGAAGTTCTTCAACGACGGGGCGGTGAACTACCCTTACCTGTCGGACGCCATGTGGTTCCTGACCCAGCACAAGCGCTGGGGGCTGCTCAAGAGCCACCCGGATTACCTGGCCGTTGCCAAGCAGGTGAACCGCATCGACATCTACAAGCAGGGCGCCGCCGCCGCCGGCGTCGCGCTGCCCAAGAGCGACATGCGGTCGAGCAAGCTGCTCGACGGCGTGGTGTGGGATGGCAAGGACCCGGCCAAGTACGCGGACGGTTTCAAGGTCAAGGCCTAAGGCGCACCCCACCATTTTCGGCCAGGCCGGGAATGGCGGGGTTGCCAAGGATTCAGGAGAAAACCATGAGCGCAATGACGATGACAGGCGAGTTCGGCGTGGATGGCACGGCCGATTCCGCAACAATCAGCAAGCCGGTCGCGACACCCGTCGCCGAGCCGGCCAAGGAAACAAAAATGGAAACCACCGCAACCCTGCCG
>CAZHFU010000068.1:0-8695 GCA_964531975.1 uncultured Anaerolinea sp.
TGCTCCCCTTCTCTCCCCGTTTCGGGGAGAGAAGGGGCTGGGGGATGAGAGAGGTAGGGCGAGAAGGGGCTGGGGGATGAGAGAGGTAGGGCGAGAAGGGGCCGGGGGATGAGAGAGGTAGGGCGAGAGCAGGGGCCGGGGGATGCGAGAGGCGAGTCCGCCTTAACCGGCCAGGAGTCGTTTGGCGGCTTTGTTTTGACGCTCAACGAGTTTGTGTTCGTCTGCGGAGACGAGGCGGCCTTCTTTGACGATGAATTGTCCGCCGACGATGGTGTAATCGGCGTTTTGGGAGGCGCACAGCAGGGTGGCGGCGACGGGGTCGTGCAGCCCGCCGGCGTAGGCGAGGTGATCGAGGCGGATGGCGAAGAAGTCGGCGCATTTACCGGTTTCTAGGGAGCCGATGTCGGTGCGGCCCAGGACGGCGGCGCCGCCGCGGGTGGCGAGTTCGAGGGCCAGGCGGGCGCTCATCAGTGGAGGGGCGTCTTGGCCGGAGAGGGAAGCGCCCATGATGCCGGCGCGCACGCGGGAGGCGAGCATGGCGAGCCGCGCTTCGGCCAGGAGGTGGGAGCCGTCGTTGCTGGCCGAGCCGTCTACGCCGAGGCCGACGTTCATGCCGGCTTTGAGCATGTCGAGGACGGGGGCGATGCCCGATCCCAGGCGCATATTAGATGAAGGACAGTGGGCGGCCCCGCAATGTTTGTGGGCCAGGCGCTGCATTTCGGAGGAATCGATCCAGACGGTGTGGGCGAACCACACGTCGGGGCCGACCCAATCGAGCGATTCCATATAGGCTACCGGGCGATGGCCGAACTGCTGTTCGCAGAAGGCTTGTTCGTCTTCGGTTTCGGCGAGGTGGGTGTGGAGGTGGACGCCATACTGGCGGGCCAGGAGGGCCGATTGGCGCATCAGCTCGCCGGTGACGCTGAAGGGCGAGCATGGGGCCAGGACGATCTGGCAGCGGGAGCCGGGCGAGGGGTCGTGATAGGTTTCGATGAGGCGCTGCGAGTCTTTCAGGATGGCGTCGGCGCTTTCCACTACGCTGTCGGGGGGGAGCCCGCCCTGGCTTTCGCCCAAGCTCATCGAGCCGCGGGAGGCGTGGAGGCGCAAGCCGATTTGCCGGGCGGCTTCGATTTCATCGTCGAGGCGGGAGCCGTTGGGGAAGAGGTAGAGGTGATCGGAGGCGGTGGTGCAGCCGCTGAGGGCCAGTTCGGCCAGGGCGGTTTGGGTGGAAATGCGAATGTCATCTGGGGTGAGGCGCGCCCAAATGGGGTAGAGGGTTTTGAGCCAGTTGAACAGGTTGGCGTCTTGGGCGGCGGGCACGGCGCGGGTGAGGGTTTGGTAGAAGTGGTGGTGGGTGTTGATTAGTCCCGGGAGGACGATGTGGCCGCCGAGGTCGAGGATTTCGTCGGCCTGGGTGGGCAGTTCGGCGCTGGGGCCGACTTGCTCGATGAAGCCGTCGCGTATAAAAAGACCGCCATCGGCGATTTCACGACGGCGGTCATCCATGGTCACAAGGATGGTGGCGTTTCGGACAAGGAGGGTGGTCATGATTTTGCTCCGCTTGGTGAGTTTGTTGGGAATATTGGCTGTGTGTGTGTTGATGTTAGTGTAACAGAGGCAAATAGTTATGTCAACGGAGGGCGCGGGGGTGGGGTGAGAAAAATAGATTAACAAATCATTGGAAAAACCGGTAACTCATGGTAAGATTTAGCCTTGTACTCTTACTATTCAGTGAGTGTTTGTGTGAGAGAGTTTGCAGCCCTTCAATTCTAAAAATAGAAGAGGAAAAGTATGGACATCTTAGGTTTGGCGCGACACGGTTTAAATGCTTTTGAGCAGTGGGCGGTTGTGGCGGTGGTGGTTACGGCTTTCATTAGCCTGGCCTACGCCTGGCTTCTGCGCGGTTTGGTGATGAAAAAGGACCGCGGGGAAGCAGAGATGATCAGGGTTTGGGATGCTATTCGCATTGGCGCGGACAGCTATCTTTCCCGTCAGCTGCGCACGATCTTTCCTATCATTGCAGTTTTTACGGTGGTGCTGTTCTTAAGTGTGTGGGTAGTGCCGCCCACAATGGAAGCGACCGAGGAGTTTGGCAATAATGCGGTAATCGCGATTGCTTTAGGCCGCTCGATTGCCTTCATCGTGGGGGCCACGTTCTCACTGATGGTGGGGCAGCTTGGTATGCGCATGGCGATCCAGGCCAATGTGCGGGTGGCTTCGGCGGCGCGGCGTGGTTTCAATGAAGCCCTGTCGATTGCGTATTATGCCGGAACGGTGACGGGGATGTTGACCGACGGCCTGGGTCTTTTGGGCGGCACGGTCATCTTTATTATCTTTGGTAAGGCCGCCCCCGATGCGCTGCTGGGCTTTGGTTTCGGCGGTACGCTGCTGGCGCTGTTTATGCGGGTTGGCGGCGGTATCTATACCAAGGCTGCCGATGTGGGCGCCGACCTGGTGGGCAAGGTGGAGAAGGATATTCCTGAAGACGATCCGCGCAACGCTGCGGTAATCGCCGACCTGGTGGGCGATAACGTGGGCGATTGCGCCGGTATGGCAGCCGATATTTTCGAGAGTTACGAAGTGACTATTGTTTCGGCGCTGATCTTGGGCCTGGCGCTTATCGCCATCGACCCCACTCACAGCCTGAAATGGATCGTCTACCCGCTGATTATCCGCGGGATCGGGGTGATTTCATCCATCTTGGGGACGTTTACGGTTCCGATTTGGGAGAAGTTCCCGATTGCCTTTTTGCGGGCGCACGATGCGGAAGAATCGATGTTCCGTTCTTATGAAGTCTCTAGCTTCAATACGGTGATCTTCTCCTTCTTGGTGGCGATTTTATACGCCGGCGATTG
Organism: uncultured Anaerolinea sp.; assembly: GCA_964531975.1. GTDB lineage: Bacteria > Chloroflexota > Anaerolineae > Anaerolineales > UBA4823 > RBG-16-57-11. The sequence goes on from CAZHFU010000068.1 coordinate 2,856, forward strand.
GCGTTTGGCGATGCTAACCACAATCGGTGTGGGGCTGGCGGTGGCTTTTAACCCGCTTACGTCTTATTTCACTTCCACCCGGCATGCTCCCGTGCGAGAGATTGTTGACGCGACCGACACCGGCCCGGCTACAACGATCCTTTCTGGTCTTTCGCTGGGGATGGAATCGAGCGTGTGGGCGCTGGTGGTCATCGCCATCAGTTTTGTGTTCGCTCTGATGCTTTACGGCGGGATGTCCGATCCGATTTATGTGCTGTACGGGGTGGCCATGATTGGCATTGGTATGCTCAGCCATACCGGTAACAATGTGGCGATGGACTCATACGGCCCGATTTCGGATAACGCCAATGGGATTGGCGAAATGGCGTGGCACGATAAAAATGATGAGGTGACGCTGAAGGCGCGCCAGATTATGGCCGACCTGGACGCGGTGGGCAATACCACCAAGGCGATTACCAAAGGCATCGCGATTGCCTCGGCGGTGATTGCGGCGGTGTCTTTGTTCGCATCCTTCTTAACGGATGTGGGCCGGGTGCAGGAATCGTTGGGGATTACGAAGCTCACCGGGATAAACATTGCAGACACGCGGGTGTTTGTGGGCTTTTTGCTGGGCGGCGCGCTGCCCTGGCTGTTTAGCTCGCTGTCGATCCGGGCGGTGACCCGCGCCGCCGGCGAAATTGTGCAGGAAGTGCGCCGCCAGTTCCGCATTCCGGGCCTGATGGAAGGCAAGGTCACTCCGGATTACGCCCGGGTGGTGAGCATTTCCACCACCTCGGCGCAGAAGGAGTTGATTCCGCTGGCGACGATTTCGGTGCTGCTGCCGCTGATTGTGGGCATGGTGCTGGGGATTGAAGCGTTGGGCGGGTTCCTGGGCGGCGTAATCTTGTGCGGGCAGCTGCTGGCGGTGTTTATGTCTAACGGCGGCGGCGCATGGGATAATGCTAAGAAGTCCATCGAAGATGAGCCGCGCGACCTGGCGAAGAATACCGGCAAGGGTTCTGAACGCCACAAGGCCAGCGTGGTGGGCGATACCGTAGGCGATCCGCTGAAAGACACGGCCGGGCCGGCGCTGAACCCGATGATTAAGGTGGTCAACCTGGTCTCTCTGCTGGCGGCCCCTGTGATGGTGAAGTACCAGCCGCTGGGGGTGGTGGGTTGGTTGGTGGCGCTGGTGTTACTGGCGGCGGTGGTGTGGGCGGTGCTGCGCAGCAAGAAGGCCGCCCCGAAGATTACTGAAGTTCCGGTAATAGAAGCTTAGTTCAATGCCCTTCCTAACCAGAGAGATGATTTCTGGTGGAAGATAAAATAAATCAGCGACGCTCTCGTAAAAGGGGCGTCGCTGATTTGTAGATAGATGGTAAATTTGGTGGGATGCGCGCGAACCGCTTAAAGCATATGAAACTACGCATTTGGGTTGCACTGGTGATTATTTATATCGTGTGGGGATCGACCTACCTGGCGATTCGGTTTGCGGTGGCCGACCTGCCGCCGTTTTTTATTGCGGCGGTGCGTTTCTTGACTGCGGGCAGCTTGCTGTTTGGCTGGATGCGGTTGAGTGGGCAACCGGCCCCAAGTTTGCGGCAATGGCGAGCGACCGGGGTGGTGGGGGTGTTTCTTCTGTTGGGTGGAAACGGTTTGGTGTCTTGGGCGGAGCAGCGGATTGTTTCGGGGGTGGCGGCGCTGCTGATCGGCTCGACCCCGCTGTGGATGGCGCTGATCGATACGGTGCGCGCCGCGGGCGGGCGCGCCGCCGGTGTGCGCATGAGCGGCGTGACCTGGCTGGGGGTGCTGTTGGGCTTTGGCGGGGTGGTGCTGCTGATTAGCCCGGGCGATTTCGCAGGCGCAGGGGAGGCGGTAGACCCGATTGGGGCGGGGGCGCTGGTGTTGGCGGCGCTGCTGTGGGCGAGCGGGTCGATTTACGGGCGAGAGCATCATCACGAAATGCCCAAGTCGCCGCTGCTTGCCACGGGCATGGAAATGCTGGTGGGCGGCGCAGCTCTGTTGATGGTGAGCCTGGCAACCGGCGAATGGGGGCGTCTGAATCTGGCGGGGGTGGAGAGCACGGCGTTGTGGAGCCTGGGGTATCTGATTGTGTTTGGCTCGCTGATCGGTTATTCGGCCTACAGCTGGTTGATTGGGGTGGCCCCCATGCCGCTGGTGGCGACGTATGCGTATGTTAACCCGCTGGTGGCGGTGTTTATGGGCTGGCTGTTGGCAAGCGAGCCGCTTTCGCTGCGGGTGGTGTTGGCGGCGGTGGTGATTGTTAGCGCGGTGGTGGTGATTAACCTGGCGCAGTTTAAACGCGCCGCGGTGGGTGTGCGTTAGAAAATGCACTGGGCGCTCAGCGGCGCGCCGGGCTACTGCCTGATCTCTCCCGCGGCGTGGAGTTCTTGTAAGACAGCTACCAGGCAGGGGTCGTAACGCTGACCGGCTTTGAGGGCGATCTCTTGAATGGCGGCGTCTATGGTGCGGGCCGGGGCGTAGGGGCGCTCGCGAAGCATGGAGGCGAGCGCATCGGTGATGGTGAGGATACGCGCCCCATCGGGGATGGCTTCGCCGACCAGGTGATCGGGATAGCCGGAGCCGTCCCAATGCTCGTGATGGTGGCGGACAAAGGGGGCGCAGTCGGCCAAAAAGGGGACTTTCTTAATCATCTCGGCCCCAATCACCGGGTGGCGGTGAATGGTTTGCCATTCGGATTCGTCCAGGGGTTCGGCTTTAAAAAGTGTGGCCGATGAAATGTGAATTTTGCCAATATCATGCAGCACGGCGGCCAATTGAAGCAGGTTGAGTTTTTGCCCGCCCCAGCCGAGGCGTTGGGCGATTAGCAAAGAGAACTCGGTGACTTGTTGAATGTGGCGGTGGCCGCCGGGGGTGCGTTCTTCAATGGCGTTGGCCAGGGTAATCAGGCTTTCGAGATAGGCTTGCTGGAGGCGAAAAAATTGGGTTTGGCGATAGCGCCGCAAGCGGGAGTTGATGGTGGTAACCAGCTCGGCGCGGTAAATGGGCTTAGAAAGATAATCGTCCACCCCCAGGTTGCGCCCCAAGAGCATATCGGCGGGGTCGGTGCGGGCAGTGAGAAAGATAAAAGGAATGCCGTCCCAAAGCGGGTGTTTGCGCAGCTCTTCGTAAAACTGCAGCCCATCCATGCGCGTCATGGTGATATCCGAGATAATCAGATCGGGGATGACGTGGGCGAGGTGATCGAGGGCCTGTTGACCATCGCCGGCGGTAAGCACCTCGAAGCCTTCTTGCAGCAAGGTTTCGCGCAGAATATCGCGCATCAGTTCCACATCTTCAACCACCAAAATCAGTTCACCGCTCATTTACGCCGCCTTGTGACTGGGCAAGCCGGAAGGTATGGGAAGAGTGCGCCATGGGAAGGGAGTGGCGCGCCGGATTAGAGCCGCGGCGTGGGGTTCAGGTGGGGTTGGCATGATGGTGAGGCGCGGTTAACAAACCGGGGAGGCCCCCGGCGGATGCGGCGCGCTGGGCGGCGCGCACGCAAGCCTGGGCGAAGACCTGGGCGGCGTATGCGCCGACCAGGGAGGCGGCGGCGGGGTCGTGGGTGGGGGCCGCGGCGGCAGCTTGGGGCGCGCCCAGGCTAAGGGCGAAAATGGTGTCGCCGTCCCACATGGTGTGGGCAGGGCGGATGGCGCAGGCAAGGCCGTCGTGGGCCATTTGGGCGACTTTGTTGACGCCGTTTTTATCGAGGGGGGCGTTGGTTGCGACCACGCCGATGACGGTGTTGCCGGAGGCGGGGGGGAAGCCGGAGGCGGGCAGCTGGCCGAGCAGCGCCAGGCTGTCGGCGAAGCGGGGGCTATGGGTGGCGTCCGGGGCGGTGGGGGGGAAGGCGCGGGTTCCGGCGATGATCGCTCCGCTGGAGGGATCGATCACATCGCCAAAGGCGTTGACCACGGCCAGGGCGGCCACGATGACCCCGTTGGGCAGCTGCACCCCGGCGGAGCCAACGCCGGCCTTCATGGCCTGGGCCATGCCGAGGGCTTTGCCCACGGTGGCCCCCATGCCGGCGCCGACATTGCCTTCAGTAACTGGGGCCGCCGAAGCGGATTGGCAAGCGGCGTAGGCCATGGCGGGGGTGGGGCGCACGTCGGCCCGGCCCAGGCCCAGGTCGAACAGGGCGGCGGCGGGGACGATGGGGACGCGGGCCACCCCGGCATCGAAGCCCACCCCGCCCTCTTCGAGGAAGCGCATCGCCCCGGCCACGCAGTCTAGCCCGAAGGCCGATCCGCCGGTGAGGACGATGGCGTGAACCTGCTGGACGAGATGCAGCGGGCGCAGCAGATCGGTTTCGCGGGTGGCAGGCGCGCCGCCGCGCTGATCGACGCCGGCGGCGGCGCCTTCAGGGCAAAGGATGACGGTGCAACCGGTGAGGGCCTGCTCATCGTGGGCGTGTCCCACCGATAAGCCGGGGATGGAAGTGAGGGTGAGCTGGAGCATAACCTATTTTACCCTAAGAGCGCGCGGAAAGAGCGCTGTCAACTGATTTTAAGAACGGATTGAGCGGATTAGGCCTCCATTCGTTCAATCCGTTGCTTTGGTCGTTAGCCTTATAGCGTATGCAGCAGGAATCCACCCCACTACGCCCCAATGCGGGTGAGCGACGGCTCTACCTTCCTACCGGCATCGAGATTGAGCCGCTATTTTACATCCAGCAGTTCGACAATGAACACCAGGGTGGCATTGGGGGGAATAACTCCGCCCATGCCGGAGGAGCCATAGCCGAGGGCCGGGGGGATAACCAGAATCCGTTTACCGCCCACCTTCATGCCCTGGACGCCTTCATCCCAGCCGCTGATGACGCCGCCGGTTCCTAAGGCGAACGTGAAGGGCTTTCCACGATCTATCGAGGCGTCGAACTTAGTTTTGTCGGTCAGGTAACCAGCGTAATCCACCGTAACGGCGTTGCCAACCTGGGCTTCGGCTCCGCTGCCCACGATGAGGTCTTTATACTGCAAGCCGCTGGGAGTGGTGGTGAGAGAGCCGGTATCGGGGTAGTCCCAGCTGGCGGGGTCGGTTGAAGCGGCCGGCAGGGCGGCGGAAGGGGCGAAGAAACTGGTGTAAGCCCAATAGCCTAAGGCGGCGATGATGAGCAAGCCGATTAAGCCAAAGACGATGCGCTGGTTGCGCAAGCGGGCTGCCCGGCGTTGGGCGCGTTCGGAACGTGTGGACATATGGCGACCTCGATTATAGAATGATGGTGGTTGGGCGTGGAAAGGGTGAGAAGTTGAGGGGCCTGGCCCGGTGATCCACGTCCTGGCACTGGAACAGATGCAATTATACTGAAGATATGGGCAAAATGGGGTGAGCTTTCGCGGGTGGGAGGGGACGCCGGGGGATTGGGAAGGCGGTGGGGGAAATGCAATTATTTTGGAATTACAAGCAAGATAAAATACATAAAGCGTGTAATTGCAATTAATCATGAAACATCTGTTGTAATATACAAATATAACCCGTTTGTCATGTTGTTTTCTGGAGGGTTTATGGTAATATTTTTTTAAGATGAGCACTACCTTAATTTTAGCTTGGCGGGGTATGAGTAGAGAGGGCGGGAGGTCTTGCTGGCGCTAAAAGGTTTGTGTACCAGGAACCCAGCGCGCCGGCCTCCTCCATGGGGGTGCGCCTGTTTACCGAAGGTCAAAATGGGAATAGGATACTTGCTGGTTGGCGAGAAAACGGTAGCCCGTTAGATAGGAGGCGCAGCGTTTTAATATAGATGTTGCAACCCAACCAATGTGGTTGGGTCTGACTCACAATCAATAAGGAGGGTTAGACCAACGAAAACGATGATTACGCCAAAGCGTAACCAAAGCGTAACC
>CAZHFU010000069.1:0-8319 GCA_964531975.1 uncultured Anaerolinea sp.
ACATCAACCCGATCTCCGCCTGGTCGTACTGCCCGGTATAGCCAACCCTCGTCAGACTAATCGAAGTGCTCAGCCGCTTCTCGCCCCACGGCTTGTAAAGCTGTCGCTCGCCGGCCAGCGGTGCGCCGAAGGGGTCCACCAGCTGATTGACGCTCCCCAGGTGGTCGGTGACGAAGTACACCGCCGCCTGGCCGCCGGTGCGCATGGCTAGGCGCGTCGCCCCGGCGTAGTAATAGCTCACGCCATCGCCCAAAGCAGCGTTCCACTCAAAATAGCTGCCAACGAACACGGTGGTGGTCAGGCCGCTGGTAGCCCACACACACCGCCCATCGCCATCATACCCGAACTCGGCTTGGGCCGCGCCGGTCACAGCCACCAGGCGGTTGTCGGCCTGGGTGACCGAGCGTAAATTGCGATAGATTGTTAATGTGCTGGGCGTGCGCCGGTAGGCGTATTATAATCGCGCCGGGTGACAGGAGTGCAACCGGAGCGCCAACTCCCGACCAATAACGGGGCAGAGGGTTAGGTGTAGGTTCGCCGCCCTCTGCTCATTGCTTTTTCCCCGTTAGTGGTTGAAAATGCGAAAAATAAATCTTTTGTCTCGAAAAAAACATTGCCTTGAACCGAAACACCTGCAAACCTAGCCTTAAACAATGCCTTAATCTACTTCCCTGGATCAATCTAGGTCTAGATTGTGAAGGGATATTCCAGTGAAATACTACTTGCAGTCTGGTATCCACGCCAAGCAACCAGTGTGCCTAAACTGCTGAAACACTTCCTCTGGAGTTTGCCATTCAGGATCTTGAACGCCTAATGTTTGAATGTATGAGCGAAATTCATCTTCTGTCTGAAAACCTTGTGTGATGTCCTTATCCGGAACCATGACGAACCAATGGTAATAATTATCCTGAATGTAAGCCTTAGCCTCTTGATCAACATGGGGTGAATATGCCATGATAACATCATCTTTCACCGCAAATTTTTCTAATTCCTCAACATGGAAATATAGATAATCAATTCCTTGGCTATTAGGATAATCAACAATCCATATACCAGGGCGTAGCTGCATATTCCAGGGATAAGATGAATTTAGGCGATTCGCCTCGATCGGTTTGATCAGCGGAATTCGATTATGGGTAAAGTCATCATAGTTATAAAATGGATCAGCGTGATGAACGATTGGAGTACAACTCGTTAAAAAACTGATACCAAGTAATATTATGAGGCTAAAAACAATTCTTTTCATATGTGTTCTGGTCCTGCTATCTACCTGGTTATAAGCAATGACTATCGCGGTAACAATTCTTCTTGCGAGGGAGGAATGGTTTCTTGCCAAGATGCAGAGGTTGAAAGTCGGTCTTCTGCGCCCAGGACGAGATTGCAAACAAAATAAGTTGGAACTGCGTAAAAGTTGTACGCAAAACCCTTCTTCCTGAAATCTGGTATATAATCAAAGCTATCAGAGACTACCCATGTGGTTAGAATGGTACCGTCTTCAGTTACCGATGTATTAGTGGCAGACAAGTTCCCAGTATGAACCATAAAGAAGGCTTGATTGTTCTCTAGTCCGGCTTGCTGCCAATCCCCGCTAGGGCCGTTTGCGGTGAAAGTATCCCATATATCTGGCGCGCTATAAGCTTCCTTGCCGTATTTTGGGTTGTTATTTATTTCATCGACTATTCTATCTTGTGCAGCCTGAACACTTGGATCATCCTGCAGGCTTTGAATCCCTTCGCCAACGATATTCGCGCGGCCGGTATGCTCATATCCTAACAACATCAGATCCCAAACGGTTGATGCATAGCCTTCAGCTGGCGCGATTGGTTGGTGGATAAAATTATTGTAAATTGCTGTGCCAAGAATTACTCCTCCAGCAACAGCAGCAACTACACACAGAATACAATGCCCAGATGGGTCATTGTATCGAACAGGATTATTGTTCGCGTAAGCATATCTATCTAGAGCCTGTGTCCCTTGGGTCGCCAGTGGTACAATCGGGTCTGGACTGGTGAAGCGGTTAAGATAAGCGTCATACCACCTCGCCTGGTCGAAAATCAAGCCGATCTCGGCCTGGTCGTACTGCCCGGTATAGCCAACCCTCGTCAGACTGATCGAAGTGCTCAGCCGCTTCTCGCCCCACGGCTTGTAAAGCTGGCGCTCGCCGGCCAAGGGCGCGCCGTAGGGGTCCACAAGTTTATTCGTGCTCCCCAAGTGGTCGGCGACGAAGAACACCGCCGCCTGGCCGCCGGTGCGCATGGCTAAGCGGGTCGCCCCGGCGTAGTAATAGCTCACGCCCTCCCCCGAAGCAGCGACAGCAGGACAATTATATGAAAAACGCGCCCAATGCTAGCGCGCGCCGCCATGCTTATGCGAAACGAGAAACGAGAAACGAGAAACGAGAAACGAGAAACGAGAAACGATTATAGTTGACATGCTGTTCTCCCTCCCAGAACCGGCCCATGGATTGTACGCGATGTTACAAGTGATGGATAGATATTATACCCACAGATGAATGGCGTCGAGGGTGGTTTTCTGAAGTTCTCAATATTAAAGAGCTAATCAAACGAAGGCTATCCGGTGGAAGCGTGGGGGATCATCTACCCATCGCCATCATAGCCGAACTCTGCTTGGGCCGCGCCGGTCACTGCCACCAGGTGATGGGCTTTCACCCACCGGTTGACCTCCGGGCTGGCGGACGCAAAGTCGGGGGCGCTTTTGCTGAACAAAGATACCGTAACCGTAAAAACTGCATCTTTGCGAGCCGGGCTAATTGGGTTACACTGGAAAGATGTCTGAAAACTACACGCTCACGCTCACCACACTCACCTACGGCGGCGACGCCATGGGCCGCTTACCCGATGGGCGAGCGGCGTTTGTGCCCCTGGCGCTGCCCGGCGAAACAGTGCGCGCCGAAGCCGTGGAACAAAAGCGCAGCTTTGCGCGCCTGCGACTGATCGAAGTGGTGGAAAGCGCCCCGCCGCGCATCACCCCGCTTTGCCCGCATTTTGGCGAATGTGGCGGCTGTCACTATCAGCACCTGGCGTACGCCGATCAATTGGCCGCCAAAAGCACTATCTTCCGCGATCAGTTGGAACGCATCGGGCGAGTGCAGAATGCGCCGGTGCAGGCCATCGTGCCTTCGCCCCACCCGTTTCACTATCGCAACCATGTGCAGTTTGCGCTCAGCCCCACCGGGGCGCTGGGCTATCATCGCTTGCGCTCGGCCGGGGTGACGCCGATCCGCGAATGCCACCTGCCCGAAGGCATCTTGAACCAGGTGTGGCCGCTGCTCGATTTCGAAGCCCTGCCGGAGATCGAACGTGTGGGCCTGCGCCTGGGTGTGGATGACGACGTGCAGCTGATTTTGGAGAGTAAGGACGTGCGCGCCCCAGAGTTTAGCGTGGAGGGGCTGGCGCTTTCGGCAGTGCATCTCAGCCCGGCGGGCGTGCTCACCCTGGCGGGCAGTCCGTACCTGTGGATGGAGGTATTGGGTCGCGCTTTTCGGGTGTCGGCGGGGGCCTTCTTCCAGGTCAACACACTTCAAGCCGCGGCTATGGTGCAGCATGTATCGACCTTGCTCGAAGAAGCCGGGGCGCTGACGCCGCAATCCGTGCTGCTGGATGTGTACTGCGGGGTGGGGTTGTTTAGCGCCTTCCTGGCTGGGCGCTGCGGGCGACTGATTGGCGTCGAAGCCTCGCCGGCGGCGTGTGAAGATTACGAGTTCAACCTGGATGAATTTGACAACGTGGAGCTGTACGAAGCCGCCGCCGAGGTGGCTCTGCCCGCCTTGACCGCCCTGGACGTGCGCCCCGCAGCGGTGGTGATTGACCCGCCGCGCGAAGGCGTGGATCGCCGCGCCCTCGACGCTCTAATCGCCCTGGATGCGCCGCATATCATCTACGTGTCTTGCGATCCCTCCACCCTGGGGCGCGATGCGCAGCGCCTGCTGGCCCAAGGCTACCGCCTGGTGCAATCCACCCCCTTCGATCTTTTCCCGCAGACGTATCATATCGAATCGATTTCCTGGTTTCAGAAGGGCTAAGCGGGGTGATCCTTACCCAAACAGATAGCACATCCACCCCATCGAAAACTTGGCGCAATGGGTGCTCACCCAGAGCAAAGATTGATGGGAGACGGCGTTCCCCAAGAATAATCCGACAATTATTCTTTTGTCCAATAATCTGCCAATTGAGTCGCCTGATCAAGAACCTTATTCACTGATACTGTATATTCGCCAGTGGTTGGGTCGTCTGGAGGATATTTATATTTCCGTAAGATACGTTTAACCAGCACGCGTAATTTTGCTTGCACACTCTGTTTGTACTGGAAGTCAATGGAGGTGTTATTCCTGATACTTTCGGTCAACTCATGAGCGATCTGTTTTAAGATCTGATCTCCAAGCAGGCTTTCTGCGTTAGGATTGTCCGCAAGGGCGTCGTAAAAAGCCAATTCATCCTGCCGGAGGTTCAATTTCTCGCCACGTTCATCAGCAGCGCGGATTTCTTTTGCCAGTTGGATCAGCTCGTCTATGATCTTTGCGGAATCGATCAACCCATTCTGGTATCGTTTGACAGCATCAGCCAGCATTTCCGAGAATTTGCGTCCCTGCACCATATTCATCTTGCCGCGGGTTTTGATCTCATCGTTGAGCAGGCGTTTGAGCAATTCAAGCGCCAGGTTTCTGCGTTCCATGCCTTGGATTTCGGACAAAAACTCATCAGAAAGTATGGAAATATCCGGTTTACGAATGCCGGCTGCATCAAAGACATCGATCACTTCACTGGAAATAATGGCATCATTGATAATTTGGCGAATGGCTGTTTCAATTTCTTCATTCGTGCGTGTCCTGGTTGACTCATCAAACTTGGCAAACCGAGCTTTGATGGCCTGAAAAAGAGCCAGGTCATCGCGAATTTCGATCGCTTTGGGGTGTGGAACAGCCAACCCAAATGCTTTTTGCAACTTGATGACGTTCTCCTTGAATCTCTCTTTCCCATTGCGAACGGTTGTGTCTTCCCTTACTTCAGACAGGTCAGCAATGAAATTGGCCGCGTCAAGGATGAAACTGAGTTTTCCCTTGGGGTCTAATGCGAAATAGCGCTGATAATCAAAACGCCCAAACATATCCACTACAATTTCATAGTATTCCAGCATCTTGGCGACAGCCACTTCCTGGTCAAAAGTGATCTGTCCCTTGCCCTGGCTGGCGGCATACACTAGTAAAGCGTTTTTCAAATCCTGAGCAATCCCGATGTAGTCTACGATCAACCCGCCTTCTTTGTCCCCAAAAACACGGTTGACCCGGGCAATAGCCTGCATGAGGGTATGCCCGTTCATAGGCTTATCAATATACATCGTGTGCAAACAGGGTGCATCAAAACCGGTCAGAAACATATCCCGGACAATGATCAATTTAAGACCATCATTGGGGTCTTTCAAGCGATTGCCAATGGCTTTACGGCGATCTTTATTGCGAATATGCTCCTGCCAATCCAGCGGATCGCTAGAGGAGCCGGTCATGACGATCTTAATGACGCCTTTATCATCCTCAGGGGAATCCCACTGCGGACGCAGGTTAATAATTTCTTTGTATAGAGCCACGCAGATACGCCGGCTCATGCAAACGATCATGCCTTTGCCTTCCGCGGCGGAAATGCGCTGCTCAAAATGGCTGACAATATCCGCCGCCACCTGCTTAAGCCGGTCCTTGCTGCCCACTACGGCTTCCTTGCCAGTCCATTTAGCAAATCGTTTTTGCTTATCAGTTAACTCGTCATCTTCGGTAACTTCTTCGACGCGCACATCTAATTTATTTTGATCCGCCGCGGAAAGTTCAATCTTTGCAAGCCGGCTTTCATAATAAATGCGCACCGTCGCGCCATCTTCCACAGCCTGCTGAATATCATAGACATCCACGTAATTGCCAAAAACTGCCTGGGTGTTTTTGTCTTCTTTCTCAATCGGCGTGCCGGTGAACCCGATGAACGAGGCATTCGGCAGCGCATCGCGCATGTGTCGTGCAAAGCCGTCAACAAAATAGTACTGGCTGCGGTGCGCTTCATCCGCGATCACCACCACGTTGCGGCGCTGTGTTAGCGTAGGATATACCCCGCCGTTTTCTTCGGGCAGAAATTTTTGAATGGTGGTAAAGACAATCCCTCCCGAGGCGACCGCAAGTAATTTTTTTAATTCTTCGCGATTGGCAGCCTGGACAGGAGTTTGCCGTAATAATTGCTGACAATTGCTGAACGTCTCGTAGAGCTGCTGGTCGAGGTCATTTCGGTCGGTCAGCACCACCAGGGTGGGGTTGTTCATTTCCTCCGCCAGCACCAGTTTACCGGCATAGAAAACCATCGAGAGGCTCTTGCCGCTGCCCTGGGTATGCCACACCACCCCTGCCCGTTTGTCGCCTTTGGGTTGGTGGTCAACAGTAGGTAAACCATACACCGCTGGATGCTCGGCGACGAAATGGCCGTTCTCACTGGCTGAGGCGCGTAAGGTGGAAACGATGGCTTTATTAACTGCAAAATACTGGTGGTAGGCAGCCAACTTCTTGATGGTTTTCTCTTTGGACTTTTCAAAAACGATAAAATGGCGAATGACATCCAGAATGGTTGTTTTGTTCAGCAATCCTTTGACCAGGGGTTCCAGCTCCGGTTGTTGTTTGGAATCGACCACCTGCGTCCCATCCACGCTTTTCCACTCCATGAAGCGCGAATAATCACTGGAGAGGGTGCCGGCTTTGGCAAACCAGCCGTCGCTGATCACTTCAAAGGCATTGCAGGTAAATAGGGAGGGGATGACCTGTTGATAGGTCTGAAGTTGGTGAAAGGCAGCCTGTAGATCGGCTTTTTCATCGGCGGGGTTCTTCAGTTCAATGACTACCAGTGGTAGACCGTTGATGAACAACACGATATCCGGGCATTTGTTGGTATTATTTTCCACCACCGTAAACTGGTTGATGGCCAAAAATTCGTTGTTTTCCGGAATATCGAAATCCACCAGCCATACCTTATCGGTGCGGCTTTTTCCGCCTCCGATGCCAAATTTCACATCCACGCCTTCGGTCAGCATGCAGTGGAAGGCCTCATTACTATCTATCACGGTTAATGCCTGGGTACGCAGGACTTTTTTGAAGGCCTCTTCACGGGCTGCCCCAGGAATGTGCAAGTTGATGTGGTCTATCGCAGCGCGCAGGCGGGTTTGCAGAATTACATCGCTGTACCCTCTCTCAGGAACGGTGCCTTCCAAAAGATCAGGGCCGTAGGCAATGACATAGCTATTCTCGTCACGCAGCAGCCCGAGGGTGATTTGTTCGATTTCAGATTCAAATAATATCATGATGTGTACTCATCTTTATGTTGTTCACAATATTTTTCGACATATCCTAACCATGATTCGTACCAATACCATGTTTTGGAAACCATTACTCCAAAACCATTTGAGGGGGTCTTTGCATCAAATTTTTTCCAGAGAAGAAAATGTTGGTAAATACTAAACTTATTAAACCCCTTTTGCTTCATCCGCGAGACAACATCACCAGGACTAAACTTTGGTTTTTCCCTGTCTTTAATGTAAATATACTCTTTGTTCAACCCATTTGCCTCAGGTGAATCTGCCGGAATGAATTCGATGACTTTATCCGCTTGACCTTTTTTGTTAACCATTTTTCGAACGTATAAAATCCTATAGGCATACCTAGGATCATTAAACTCATCCTCCGAAATAGCGTCATCGAAACTTGTAATATATGATGAAATATTATTTGGTAAATCTGAATATAGTTGTTTCTGATCCGCCTCTGGTTCCGCGATTGATGAAAATTGTAATGAGAATGATAAATGCTTATCAATTCCCATATCGGAGCCAAAATACTTTTTTACATAATGGTTAAAATTCAAACAACATGCTTGAAATCTGGCACTTAAATAATCGTCGATTCTGGTGGTCATTTGGTGTTCAATTTCATGCCTTAAACCAATTAAGAATTTCAGATTGTCTTTCGTAAAGTTGTCAACTGGACTTGCTGTATTATCCAAGCATCTTTCAAGGTCCCAATATTTATATGCCCCTCTTTTTGTTTTATCATATACTTTCTTCTTGCCCTTAATTGAATAATACCTGTAGTCGATCTTTTTACCTCGATAATAAGCATGCAACAAATATGTCCAAGATATTATTGATAAAACGATAAAGCTCTCAGACTTAAATAATATATTGGGGTTGTTGAAAATTTGTACAGCGCACAACATAGACTCACGTGCTGACATGCTATGAAAATTATACCCAAGTAAAATGAGAGTCAAGCGCCCGAAAAAG
>CAZHFU010000070.1:0-8011 GCA_964531975.1 uncultured Anaerolinea sp.
TGCCGGAAGCAATTCCCGGCCTGTTCCGCTATCTGTTTTTAGCGGAAACTAAAGTCAATAACGGTTATTCTATAAACAGACAGGTGCAATCATGAGTATTCATCTAACAGCTGGTCAAATAATTGCAGATGCCCTAGTCGAGTGCATCCAAAAAAGATTAGGCACTTGTGACATCTTGGTAGTTGGAGTTTTAGGCTTTGATGTCAACAGGTTGGTGAGCAGTTTAGGGAAGCTCAATCAAAGCGAGCACCCGATTCGCCTTGTTGTAGACGGATTTGATGGTCCTGCTCTGAATGAAATCGCTCGCAATGCAGGATTTAATGTGCCCGACGAATTCGCCAGTGAACTTAAAATGGCGGGGAAGTGACGAAACGAATGGGATGATGATCGAGGAACCCGAATAGCAATTGCCCGAAACTTGCCTAAGCGGATGAATACGCTTGGGCAATTTGTCACTATCTCGAGCACCGAGGTTGCCAAACAGATGTTAATTTGGGCTGCTACCAATCCGGAATTTTATATGAATCAGCAGCATAAGCATTTGTTTGAAGCACTCCAAAACGAAGATGATTTTGCTGGTCAACACGTTCCCCATCTTATAGCGAACTATCTTGCGGCTTTAGCTTCAAAAGAACCAGCAGAGCGGTTAACCGCAGCTTTTCAAGAATTATGGCGATTGAAATTGCTGCCTGATACCAACCTCTTTAGTGGGCCTGGTTCTATTGAATTACGATTGAGTCAGAATCAGGATATGATCAAGCAAATTCAAGCGGCTGATCAAATTCATCGCTCGGCCATTAATTCAACACTTGCCCAGTTATCGGGGCCAGAACGAGCAAGTATTGAGACAACCCTTCACACTATTTCTGAATACCAGCGATCTTTTGAGACAAAACACCTCTCGAAACTAACTCTAGATTTAGTTTTTGATGCACTGGATCCACGGAGGGTAAGAGATCGCCTAAAGAAAGGTAAGGGGCAAACAGATACTGGGCAAGGCGATGACGCGGATGGGCCATCTGGAGATGGAGATAATGGTCAAGGAACAGAAGGCCCTTCGGGAAAAAGTAGTGATATTTTAGGCAGAAAGCAATTTGATCGAAGGTTTGGAGAACGAATCCTGCAGGGCGATAACGATGCGGCAGAGGAAATGTCTAACGCCTTGAATAATTCAATTGCTAAGAGGTCAGCAAAAGAAGAAAAAGGCTCATTGCATTTTTATGTTGATGAACAAGACGTTTCGTTTCGCGTTGATGAGCGGCTATTGGATTTTGTGAGAAAATTCTGTTCTGATGAAAGTTTCGGTGGAGTTTTCAAAACAAAAGAGGGGACGCTGCGCGCTGCAATAGATCGTCTGGAAATTGCAGAAGATGTTAAATTCTATAATCCAGAGCAGTCTTTGTCGGGCGAAGAAAATACTTCAATAACAGAACTAATTGAATTGTTTGATCAGCGTTTCCCAGACATTGGACTTGGTGATGCGCTGAATAACTTTTCTTCGTGTCGAGCTGAATTATTACCGTTTGTCGACATTCTGACTATCGATCCTTTCGTTGCTGTTCCCCCAACTCATCTTGAGCTATTTGAAAATTATCTCAGCGCGGCTAATGCTCTGATGAATTTAATCCGCTCCAATTATGATGAGATGCGTAGCGCGAGCGAGGTGAGTCTACAAATGTGTCTATCGCAATTGCTCGCATTAGATACAGTATTGGTAAAGTGTAGCTCAAAAAATCAGGAAATTCTAAAAGCGATACTGATGCCATTGCATCCGATGTATTTATGGCCATTTGTTGAGTTGGTAAAAATTGGAGAGCGGATTCGTATTGATCCGGATTGTACAGATGATGACCGCCAAGCCTACCTGAATGAAATGACGCAAGAAAGGTTTTTCCTTAATGCGCTTTATTTTGCTGAGTATATTACAGGCAGTTCTACGGTCACATTGCCTTTAGCCGGTAGCATTGAGCTTCTAGCTTGTTATGAAAACACATCCAATCATTACAGCGGAATTGATGGGTTAGATAACTTGTTCAATGTTATCGAACACTTTTGTAACCAATATCGAATGCTTATTCGGCCCTTAAGGATCGGCATTATAGATGTGCCTAGTGTTGACGATGTTTTGGCCCGAATGAATGTGTTGTTGAACAAAATCAGACGTAAAGATTTGCCATCGGTGCATCTAAGTTTATATTTCACTTCTACTGGAGCAGCGAGAAACTATATCTCGAGTATGTTGAGCCCGGAAAACGAGCAGATATATCAAGATCTGATTGCCAGCGGTCGTATGCAACTTTATTTGGCTCCCGGCGACATGAGTCTCAAAGAGATTGTCATGCAGCTTAAAGAAACGCCGGTTCATATATTAGCGTTATTTGATCAATCTAATGTGCAGCAACGAGGGTTTACACGCACCGTCGAATTCAACACATCACCCCTTTGCATTACTAGAGAATTCAAACACGATGAATTCCGCGATGTAATAACAGCTCGGCCAGTAACGAATGCTACACTATTTGCAGCTTATGATGATTTCGTTAGGAGACTCAAAAACGAACTAGCCAACCATTCCTTAGGAGTTGTTGCCGATGCCAGTATGTTACGGAGCACAATAGAACAGTCGTTGACCGATGAGTGTACCCAATGGTTGTTTTTAGCTGATAGAGCGCTCCCTCCTGAAAGCAATTTACAGGCTGCTAGATTGTTGGCCCAACCTGCGAATCGTCGACAAACATTGACTCTGGCTAAATCCCTTGACTCGTTTGCGCGCCCCCTGAAAGATTTGTTGGACCGATTTAACCTCTATGTTCCCACACCAGAGGCATTAGTGGGTTTAATGCAAGATTTTGCCCATTTAATAAGCGAAGGCTTATTAGTATTAAGCAATCGAAGTGGGAGTTTTGACGAGAATCGCCAAAAGGGTTTGCTCGGAATGCCTTTAACAGCAAGAGAATATCGTTTGCGATACCCTGAGAGTATCATTGTTTCTGTAGATAGCCCAACTGCGAGACAGTGGTTGAGAATTTCAGCCGAAGGTCGAGAAATGCGCGCTGATCTACTCGGCTTAAGATTAGCAGACAACAAGTTCATCGTGGATGTTATTGAAGTTAAAACCCACGAAGGGCCTTTGTTTGAAGAAATGCAAGAGCCTGAAAACGAAGCCTTCAAAAAGGCACTAGAGCAAATAGAAAAAACTATAGGGGCGCTAAAAAAGGTGTTTGTACAGACCCTTGATGGCGAAGCTGATCCACCTCTAGTGCCACCGCGTAGAGAAGTGCTAAGAGAACTGTTTTTTCAGGAGATTCAAAGCCGCAGATATTCTAAGAACTTTAGGTTGAGTTGGGTTCCACAGCTAAATGAATTTTTCCAGCCTCAAGCTGCCAGCCGCGTAGAAATCTATGGACATGTGTACGAGATTGCATTAAGCAAGGATATTCAGTCTCGGGAGAACAAAGTTCGCGTCAGTCCCAGTTTAGAAATATCTCACAATATCTTAGGTACGGTCAAGATTCAACAATTGCTTGATGAGAGAGTTGACACTGATATTGTTAAGTCTTCTGTGACCGATGAAATCCGCCGTGTTGTCAATGAAACCTTGCAAACCAAAATACAAAAAGAGAAATCTTCTGATACTCTTCCTGAAGTAAATATAAAGAAAGAAGATACCATAGTACAGACAACACAACCACCAGCCACGCAAACGGTGCGAAGTGAGGATATCGTGGTGGATGAAAAATGGCTTAAGCGAGTATCCACCTTGTTTGAGAGAGCATGTGGAAACTTTGGTATTCAAGTGGTTGACTGTGATCCGCGGCAAGCGGTTGTTGGACCATCCGTGGTACGTTTTCGATTCAAAATAGCTGAAGGTCAGTCAAGACGTAAATTAGATCAATATCTTGAAGATATTGGGCGAGAGATTTCTATCAGCAATATATTGGTAAGGAAGTTGCCCAACACCAATTATCTTGCTTTAGATGTTCCTAGCCCCAATAGGCGATCATATTCTCTAACCAAAGAGGGACTTATTCACCTCCCAGCAGTAAATACGATTGAGCAATTGCCTCTTTTAATAGGGCAATCCCCTGCTGGTGACGTATTAATCCGTGATTTATCAGAGATGGTTCATATGCTAATTGGAGGAAGCACTCGTTCTGGCAAAACCATTTTCCTATATAGCGTTATTCTTTCGCTGCTTGCTCAACACCCCTCGAAGGAAACTCTTGAGCTCATGCTTTGTACAGCTAAACCGGAGGATTTTGTTTTCTTTGAGAAGCTTCCTCATTTACATAATCGCCCAGTGATTGAAGATACAAAAGATGCTATTAACGAAATAGGCCAAATAAGCACTGTTGTTCTTCCCGAACGCTCGCAAATCCTAAGGGATGCGCGAGTAACATCAGTAGCCGGTTACAACCAAGGGCGAGAAATTAAAGACCAGGTACGCCCAATTGTCATAATTGTGGATGAGTTTGCTGATCTAGGCGATCAAGTACATGAAGATCGTAAGGCAAGGGATTTGTTCTATACGAGTATTCGACAAATTGCCCAAGCTGGACGAAGCCGCTCTGTGCATTTAGTATTATGCACGCAAAGACCCACTGCTGATTTGTTCCCAAGCAACGTAAAATCGCAGATGAACGC
The DNA here is from genome assembly GCA_964531975.1 of uncultured Anaerolinea sp. GTDB lineage: Bacteria > Chloroflexota > Anaerolineae > Anaerolineales > UBA4823 > RBG-16-57-11. The sequence goes on from CAZHFU010000070.1 coordinate 4,645, forward strand.
TCGTGTTGCTCTGAAAGTAAACTCCTCCCTGGACTCGAGCATTATTCTGGGTCAAGATGGGGCGGAAAGGCTTTTGGGTAAGGGTGACATGCTTTTCAAATACGAGGATATTTTGGAGCGCATCCAAGGATATTTTTGCACACCAGATGAAATAGAGAGCTTTTTACATGATGGGGGCTATAAATAAGTGACGCACTAAAAATAAACTGGCGAACAGGGAAAATTGGTAGCCGCGACCTTTAATGTTGCGGCTACCTTGTTTTACTGAGAACCACTTTTTTTAGATAACACTTGCGTTGATAGAATATATGTGCTAAATTTGGGGTGTGATAGTTTCGCTCAGCCATATAGACCCCACCGAAAACCTCAACCGCTGGTACATGGTCTCCATCCAGGCTACCCTGTTCTTTCCCTGCGCGGTGATCATCGCCTGGGGCCGGCGGGATAACGACTTTCAGCAGTGGCGAGCCATTCCGATGGAGACTCCTGCCCAGGCACAAGAACTCGCCAACCGAATCGTGAAGAAGAAACTTCAGCGGGGTTACCAGATATGTCCCCTCCCCAACGCAGACGTCTGATCCTACTCCCGCCAGCGAAAAATAGACAATCGCCCACGGTCAATATGCTCGATCTCCGGGTGCTCGGTCATCATCTCGTAAATGAGCGTGCGAGCGCAAGTAGCCTTCAGGCGCGTCATCTGGCGGATTTCAGCGTTGCTTATCCCCTCTTCAGCTCGCTGCTTCAAGATGTGCAGCACCCGCTCTTTGAGTTTTTCTCGATACCATCTGCGCTGCCGTTTCAACAATCGTTCATCGTAAATGCGATCATACATTTCACGGCGCAGCGCCCAGGCGGCTTCCTGGCCGGTGAACATGCGCTGCAGGTAGCCGCGCCCACGCTCCATATCTTCCAAAAGAGCCAGGGCCGATGGCACATCTATCTGGCAAACATGAGCGATGATTTCCTCGTCAATTTCGGGTTGCTGCAGGGCCGCATGAAGCAGCAGCAAGATCTCCAGGGGCATGGGGCGGCCTTCCTGGGTTTCCTTTTCGACAAACAGCCGAAAACGGGCCACCGTGCCGCCGCCGATGAAGCTGATCTGGAACTGGGTTTCTTGCAGATCAAATTCTGGCGGTTGAAATCCGTTGCCAAGCAGTTCCCGGTACATGCGCTGCATGCCGGTTTCCGCCTGGTTAGCCAGCCCAAGCCTGGTCAATGCCTGGATCAACGGGAGATTATGCCTGGCGCTGCGTTGGCGCTGGATGTTCTCAGGCGATACATCCTCTGGCATCCCCCCTGGGTTCAAAAACGTGATACGGGCGGCCTCCTGCCTGATCTGAATCGGAACACCCAGAGCATAATCGGCATGGCAAAACGCGTTCATGAGCGCAGCTATCAAGGCAGGTTCAGGATAGGGCCTGTGCTCGAAGGCTTGTGAACTGGGCGGCATGACCAGGATGGATGCGCCTGTTCTAATCCGTTCAAGCAGGCGCGCCAATGCTGCTGGTAAAGGATCGTTTTCCTCCAGGCTATCGGGCTTTCGCCCTGCTCCCCAGTGATATTCATATTTCCAACGATATTCAGGAAAGTATCGGTTCAGCCCATCTTCGCTGCCTGCCAGTAGCAATGCCTCTCGCGCCAGGCCGCTGGGTGTCAACAATCCCAATTCCGTAAGCAATCCATTATTATCTAAATCAAGCAAATGCTGCGGCGCGCCAGCATCCCTGGCTATAAGGGGCAGGTGCTCCAAGGCTGCTTTGGAAAGCAAAGGTTCAGGATCGCCAGGAATCCAGGCGGGAGGAACATTCAAATCGGGGGACACGCGCATTCTCTCTCTTATTTCGGATGGTGATTTATCTTACTTGACGCGCGGAAAGACTGTCAAACGGTTTACCGCTTTAAAACGCACAAACCCGCTTATTTCAGCGGGTTTGCGATCGTTGCATTGGAGCGGGAAGGGAGGGATTCGAACCCTCGGCGGAGTTTAAAGCCCCGCACTCACTTAGCAGGCGAGCCCAATCGGCCACTCTGGCACCTTCCCAATTATGCCGCGCTTTGCGCGAACGCAAACCCCTCACAGCGGGTGAGATTTTACCACAACCACCCCGATGGCGCAACATTCACCCAGCCTTTTTTGATAGGCAATTTGCGGCGGCAACGGGCGCGCGGCTGCGGTGGGCGGCTGGATGTGGCGGGGTGGGGCGGCGGCAACGGGCGCGTGGCTGCGATGGGCGGCTGGATGTGGCGGGGTGGGGCGGCGGCATCGGGCGACGTGGCTGCGACAGGGCGCTCGGCAGCGATGAGCGGGCATCACCCTCACGCCGGCTCCAGGCGGAAGATGGGCATCAGCAGCTGTTCGGAGGCGCTGAGCGAGGTGGGGCGGCGCTGCCAGCTTTGGCGTGTGAACGGCTCTAGCACCGCCAGGCAGGCGCGGGTGAGCAAGCGGGCGTAGACCTCCATGTCGAGGGCCGAGGCGGGCGGCAGCGGCGGGCAATCGCAGGCGTGGACGCGGCCATCGCGCAGGTACACGAAGCGCACCCGCATACCGGGGCGCGTCGCTTTGCCCACCGCCGCCAGCTGCGCCGCCGCCTGCGCCGCCGGTGATGGCGTGCGATACTCCGCAAGGGTGCGGCTCAGGCGCTGCGTCACGATCAGGTCATCCGGCGCGGCCCGGCCCTGGCGCAGCCGCTGCAGCGCCCGTTGGGCGTGCGCCTGGGCCGCCTCCACCTGGCGCGGCAGGTCTTCCGGACGGCGCGCCTGCGCCAAGATCTGCACCAGCTCGGTCTGCACCGTGGCGATGAAGGGCGGCGTGTCTTCGCGGCGCGCGGCGATGCCGCGCAGCTTCAGGCTGCCGTCTTCAAAAGCCCCAAAGTAGCGGTTCGCCACCGAAAGCCGCCGGTTGGTCTCCGAGCGGCAGAACACCACCCAGCGGTAGATGCCGTCTAGCGCGATGGGCAGGCGCGTGCGCCGCGTAACCTCGTCCAGCAGCGGCTGCAGGCCGGCGGCGGTGCAGCCATCGGGATGCTGCACCCACAGCCCATCCACGTACAGGTGCAGCACGGTATAGCCCAGGTCTTCGGCGGCCTCTTTGGCGCGCAGCAGGCACTCGCGGCTGTAGGCCGTCACCGCCTGGTGGGCCTCGATGCGCCCAAAGCGGGCGTTCTTATAGCCCAGGTAGCCGAAGCAGGTCACCAGCAGCCATTTGTGAGCCTGGGCGCGGGCCTGATCCAGGCGGCGGCGTGGGTCCCAGGCCGGCAGGCGCGCCATGCGCTGCTTGAGGGCGATGCGCTTATCGAGCGGCGGGCGCAGCGTTGCCGGGATCAGCCCCGGCGTATCCGGGTCGATCCACAGCCCCAGTTCGGGCACG
>CAZHFU010000071.1:0-6477 GCA_964531975.1 uncultured Anaerolinea sp.
GTATGGCACGACTACACCCTGGCATATGACGGCGACAACCGCCTGGTGGCTGTGAGCGGAGCGGCTGCGGCCGAGTTCGGCTATGATGGCGACGGGCGGCGTATCTGGGCGACAACGGGCATCACCACCACCGTTTTTGTTGGCAGCTACTTTGAATGGAACGCGGCTTCGGGGGAGGGCGTGAGCTATTATTACGCCGGGGCGACCCGCCTAGCCATGCGCACCGGCGGCCAGGCGGCGGTGTTCTTCGTGAGCGACCATCTGGGGAGCACGAATAAACTTGTGGACCCCTACGGCGCGCCCTTGGCCGGCGAGCGCCAGCTTTACAAGCCGTGGGGCGAGAAGCGGCTGAGCACTTCGATCAGTCTGACGAGGGTTGGCTATACCGGGCAGTACGACCAGGCCGAGATCGGCTTGATTTTCGACCAGGCGAGGTGGTATGACGCTTATCTTAACCGCTTCACCAGTCCAGACCCGATTGTACCACTGGCGACCCAAGGGACACAGGCTCTAGATAGATATGCTTACGCGAACAATAATCCTGTTCGATACAATGACCCATCTGGGCATTGTATTTTGTGTGTAGTTGCTGCTGTTGCTGGAGGAGTAATTCTTGGCACAGCAATTTTCAATAATTTTATCCACCAACCAATCGCGCCTGCAGATGTCAATATATCGACCCTTGGTGATGCAATGGCGGCAGGATATGAGCATGCCGCCCACGGGACGATCATTGGCGAAGGTCTAAAAAGCCTGCTGGATGATCCAAGTGTTCAGGCTGCACGAGTTAAAATGGAAAGTAAAATAGTTCAAGATATAAGGCAACTCCCCGACTACGGTCAAAAATCTTTCAACATAGACCCAATTGCGAATTCGCCAAAGTCTTTCACCGCAAACGGCCCTAGCGGAAATTTTGTGCAAGCGGGATTCGAATGGAATCAAGCCTTCTTGATGGTTCATACCGGTATGCTGCGGGCAACCAACGCAAAGGTATTGCCAGACGGGACGATCATAATTACATGGATGATGTATGATACATTTGACTATCAAACAGCTTGGAAGGACTCTCTGAGAACAGGTTATCATTACTGGGTTTACAATGGTTACGCGCAAGTAATTTCCCCAATATACCATGGTGTAGGTGCGGCAGACCCGTTCCCAACCAGTGCCTATTGGAACGGCGCCATTCGCCCGGTAAACTCGATACCAAAATAGTCCTTCTTATTTTCGTAGAACTTTGTAGGATAAATGAATGAGAAACATCTTTTCTTATCTCTGGATTTTCCTTAGTGTCGGTTTTTTGACAAGCTGTACGCCAGTGGTTAATCACGCCAATTCATTCTACAACTATAACGGAGACGATTATCCGGTGGAATACCTTCCGATAATAGAACCAGTATATGCAACGCGCGAAAGATCATCTAAACCGTGGAGCTTGGAATTGCTAAACAATATATGGGGGGATAACTCTAAAGACCGACATCAGTATTTTTTATATACGGGTGTTCCGGAGTTTGAAAAATTTGCTGTTCAAAATGGCGTCATCATGATCTATTCCGCGTATGTTGATCCTCACGCCGACGCTTACGTTCAGGACAATTCCTACCATTGGTTCGTCATGGTCGTAGATAAATATATCACGCAGGGTTTTCAGACGGAGGAGGAGTTTTGCACTTACATTCAAACCTTAGGGATCGTAGACCCGGATTGGCAGACGCCCGATGATGCGTTTGATCAGTTTCTAGATTCGGGTTGTCTCGCGTGGTACCCAGACTGCAAGTAAATTTTGATTGAGGTCTTCGTCAAATTGAAAACAGGACATGATACCAAGCTACAGCCTTTTTACGGGATAAGGAGAGACCTGGTTTTCGTATTTCAGGCCATTAACAGGGCCAAAAACATGAGCACAGGGCGGCCCAACATCGCTCGACCCTCAGCCCCGTTATTGGTCGGGGGTTGTACTACCGCCACCCGGCGCGATGATAATCCGATTACCGATTCACGCGCAGCACATTAACAATCTATCGCATTTTACTCTCGGTCACCCAGGCCGCCAACCACCTGGTGGCTGTGACCGGCGCGGCCCAAGCAGAGTTCGGCTATGATGGCGATGGGTAGATGATCCCCCACGCTTCCACCGGATAGCCTTCGTTTGATTAGCTCTTTAATATTGAGAACTTCAGAAAACCACCCTCGACGCCATTCATCTGTGGGTATAATATCTATCCATCACTTGTAACATCGCGTACAATCCATGGGCCGGTTCTGGGAGGGAGAACAGCATGTCAACTATAATCGTTTCTCGTTTCTCGTTTCTCGTTTCTCGTTTCTCGTTTCTCGTTTCGCATAAGCATGGCGGCGCGCGCTAGCATTGGGCGCGTTTTTCATTTAATTATCCTGCTGTCGCTGCTGTTGCCTAACGCCGGTGTGGCTAAGGCCGCCGCCCCTGGGGCAGCCGGAGACGCAGGCCTGGCATGGGCGGCGGAAAGCCGCGCTAAGCTGGCTGCGAGCGGCGACCTGCTCGCCTCACCTCCCCTGACCACGACCGAAACCACTTCTTCCACCGTATTGGCCCCTCCGGCCCCGGCGGTTCCTCCACCCGTTTACACCGCGCCGGACGACCCGCTACCCGTCGACGCCGCTCGCCTCTCTAGCGAGGGTGGGGTGGTGGAAGGGTTGGATGGCCGGGTGCGGGCGCGCTTCGGTCAGAGCGAGCATGGGCTGCGCGTGGTCATCCGCCCGGCCAATTGGCTGCCGCCGGCCTCGCCAATCGGACGCCCCTTCGAAATCCGCGCCGCAGACTTATCCGCCGAACGCCAAATAACGCACTTCGACAAACCCTGGACGCTAGAGGCGGCCTATGACCCGGCAGCAAGCGCTCACCCTGAAGATTTGCAGTTGGTGTATTTCGATGAAACCCTCCAGGATTGGATGCCGCTGCTAACCGAAGTGGACCAGACGGCGCACCGGCTGCGCGCCCAGGTGGATCACCTGACCGTATTCGATATAACTTCTTCGGATTGGGAAGCCTCACGCCTGCCGTCGCTGCAGCCCTTCCAGGTTTCGCCCTTCACCGGGGCAGGGGGCTATGGGTTGGATTTGTGGACGCCGCCCGGCCCGGGCGGCTTTCAGCCCACCTTATCGCTTAGCTACGAGAGCCAGGCGGCGGATAGTTTTGCGGCGAAAGCCACCCAGGCCGGCTGGGCGGGGCTGGGCTGGTCGCTAGACGTGGGAGGGATCGAGCGCAACATCGCTAACGATAGTTTTAGCTTCTCCGCCGGAGGAGTGAGCAGTATGCTGCTCAAAGGCGAAGACGGTTACTACCACACCGCCGATAAGACCTTCTGGCGCATCCAGTATAACCAAACTCCCGATACCTGGACGGCCTGGAGTCCGGACGGCACACGCTACGATTTTGGCGATAGCGCCGATAGTAAGGCGGATTATCCCTACGGGTTCACCTGCCAGGGCACAAGCCAATGGACGGTCATCCCGCGCACCTGGCGCTGGGGCCTGCACCGGGTGACCAACATCTATGGACAGGAACTGACCTATACATACATCCAGGATGTGCAACCCTACGAAAAAGAACTCAATCAATGTACCCCCAGCCGCACAGCGCATTACAACCCGGTGATCTGGCAATATCCTGCAACGATTGTCTACCCCGGCGCGGGCTACCGGGTGCGTTTTGTGCTTGGCGCACGGCAAGATTACCGCTCGGCCTGGACGCAAGTGGAGAGCGCCAATCAATATCAGCGCTATCGCTTGGATGAAGTGGTGATGGAAAAACAGGCCGGCGGCAGTTACCAGGCTGTTCGTCGCTACCACTTCAATTACTTCCCAGCTGCTGAGGCCAAGCTAATGCCTGGCGCGCCCTGGCGCAAAGACCCCAATAACAGCAGCATTGACTACTACACCCTCACCCTGCAAAGTGTGCAAGAATTTGGAGCGGATGGCCTGGCATTACCGGCGGTGAGTTTTGCTTATGACAACATGCACCTGACTGGGGTGAATAACGGCTACGGCGGCGCGGCGGTATTTCAATATGAAACAAACCCGTGGTATGAAAAAGCGGGATCATATGAAGATGTAGGTTCGCAAAAGGACCAGACCTACGAACCGCCCCTTTTGTGCGATCACGGCCGCCCGGCCGTGGGGGGGAGTGAGGTGTACTGCGAAAATGGGTCACTGCACATTAAGGGCCAGGCTTTCCTGGGTGCGCCTGCCGGATGGGACGCCCCGGGGGGGGCATATCGCTTGACGGCGCAGGTGAGTAACGAGAAATCGGGCAGCAGCCTGGCAAAACTGACCCTGACGGGAATTGAGCCGCCCATTGTGCAAACCACGTTGGGTAGTTACCAGGGCCAAACGCTGAGCGGTTACGGTGTGCTGCCCAGTGGGTATGGGTCGGCATCGTTGGGGATTTTTTGTCAAAAATGGTGTATCGTATCGAAGTTGAAGATGGAACGTCTGACCACGCGCTACCGGGTGACGCAGCGCGGCCTGGAAGACGGCCTGGCGAGCACCCCACCGGGGGTGTTTATCACCTCGTACGACGAACCGGCCACCAACGACGTGCAGCACTCATTGGCCGCCGCCTCGGCCACCCCCTATTTTTTGGCGTATTCAGAATACCGCGGCCAGGCCATGAGTCGTGAGGTGGGGCCGGACGGGCGCGCCGCGTATCGTTTCTTTTACCAGGATGATGTTCGCAAGGGCAAAACCGCCGCGGCGCTGAGCGGATGGGAGAGCTTTTACGAAGATTACGAGAACGGCTCCACGGCCAACTGGACCTATGGCAGCGGCCTGAGCGTGACCGCGCCGATGGAGCAATCCGACCAGGCCCTGAAGCTCAGCAGTCCAGGCAGCGCGGTGGCCGCCTGGCGCACGTCTTACAGCCTGGCCCCGGGCATGGGGGTGATGCTGCAGTTCAAGATAAGCGGTGCGAGCAACCAGAGCATGCTTTACCTGTCCCAGCAGACCACCAATGCGGGATGGGGGGTGAAGCTAAATGCCGCCGGCAATTTGGTGGTATATCAGAACGGGGCGGAAGGGGCGGTTTTGATCCCGTCCGCCGCCTTCCAGCGCGATGCCTGGTACGTACTGCTGCTCACCAGCGACCCCGAACAGGCCTGGCTGAGGGTGTGGCCGCGCAGCCAACCGGAAGCCATGGCCTACGCCGCTGCAGATTTCACCGCGCAGAACCCGTGGCGGCTGCGCCTGGATACGCTTACCGCCGGAAACCTGTATGTTGACACCCTGGCCGAAGGACAGTTGGCCGGGATGGAAGTGAACGCCTATAACAGCGCCTGGCGCGCCAGCCGGCCGTCCGTGGATAATGGGCTGCGCATTAACTGGGCCTGGCCCAACTGGAGCCAAAAGCTGGAATTTGCGCCGGGGAAGCCGGCCTGGACGGGAGTGCGCACCAGCTACCAATATGCGCTGTGGGACGAAGGCGGCAACCGGCTGCGCACCCTGGAATCCGAATGGGACGCATTAAGCGGGCAGTGGAAGGATTACCGCCTGAGCGTGGACGGCTATAATCCCAACTTTGGGTCGCCATACCTGGTTGCCTTGCCCGCCTATCACAACACCTACGCCTGCCCGGCGGGGATGGTGAACGCCGCCTGCCTGGCCTGGACGCCTACCAATGCCCAACTGACCGGATCGTCTTGGAACCTGTACGATAACAGTTCCTCCTTCTCTGTTTCTCCCAGTGTGGGCAAGCTGACCGGGCAGCGCCGGATGCTGCGCTGGGCTAATCCGTCTACCTGGAGTGAGCCGTTATACCAGGATCAGAAATTCGAATATGACAGCTTCGGCAACCCAATAAAAACCTGGGTGTACGAGCAGGAGAACAGTTCTAGCAGCTACGCCGCCGGCCCGGCGCGCCTGAGCAGCAGCGCTTACGACGCCGTGTACCACACCTACTTGGTTAGCCAGACCAACCCACTGGGGCAAACGCTAAGCTACACATATGATACGAACCAGGGCTTGCCCACCAGCCTGACCGATGCGAACGGAGCAGGCGCCACGATCACGGTGCAGTATGACGGCGTGGGACGGATGGTCAAACTCATGCGTCCCGGAGATGACGCCGCCCACCCCACCCTGCAAGTCACTTATGGCCTCAACAACGACGCCCCGCGTTTCTTATACGTGGATCTCAAGCAGCGCATCAGCGGCGACCAGTACGCCAAATGGCGTAAGCTGTACGATGGGCTGGGGCAGCTGATCCAGGCCCAAACCCTGGAGGCCCAAATCTTGCAGGACGGCCAGGCGGTGGAAAGAACCCTGGTGTCCGACACGCGCTACAACGCCATGGGGCAAGCCGTGTTCCAATCTGTGCCGTATGCTTCGGCTTCGAGCGCAAAGTACATTTCTCCCGACCCAACCCAGCCCGGCGCCGCCACCACCTACGACTTCCTGGGGCGTCTCTCCATCCTCTCGGCCCCCGATAACACCCAGACTGTG
>CAZHFU010000072.1:0-6375 GCA_964531975.1 uncultured Anaerolinea sp.
CCTGTATACCCTTACCGACCCAGAAAAGGGGGCCAGGGGGGTGACGGCGTTCCTGATCGACGCCCGGCAGCCTGGGTTTGTGCGCGGCAAGAAGGAGCCTAAGCTGGGCATCCGCGCTTCCGCCACCAGCGAGATCGTTTTTGAAGATTATCGCTGCCCCGTAGCAGACCGCTTGGGAGAAGAGGGCGAGGGCTTTAAGATTGCCATGACGGTGCTAGACGCCGGGCGGATTGGCATTGCCGCGCAAGCATTGGGGATTGCCGAGGCGGCATACGAGGCTTCCTTGCAATATGCGCGCGAGCGAGAAGCCTTCGGCCAGAAGATCGGGCAGTTCCAGGGAGTGGCCTTCCAGTTGGCCGATATGAAGACGCGGATCGAAGCGGCGCGCCTGTTGGTGTATCACGCCGCCCTGGCAAAACAACGCTCCAAGCAAGATGGGCGGCGCTTTACCCTGGAAGCTTCGATAGCGAAGTTGTTTGCCAGTGAAGCCGCCGCCTTTGTGACCGACGCGGCGGTGCAAATTCACGGCGGCATGGGTTACAGTAAGGAACTACCCATCGAACGCTACTACCGCGATGCGCGCATCACCCGCATTTACGAAGGCACGAGTGAAATTCAACGCTTAGTGATCGCCCGGCAAGAATTGGGGCTGCGGTAGGTGGGGGCGAGGGTGGCGGTCGGACGAGGCGCGGCGCATAAATAGGCCGCCGCCATCAAGCGGGGCGTCACGCCCAAGGCAGCGAGACGCCTCTAGCGCAGGCGCGGCCCAGAAGAGAGCGCGCCGCCAACTAAGCGTGGTGGCGACCACAAGCAGCGCCCCGCCCACCTGGGGACGACGCCCCCAGGCCGAGGCTGAACGAAGGAGAAGCGCATCATGAAGGCGATCATGTTTCACCAGCACGGCGGGCCGGAAGTGCTGCAATACCAGGATGCACCCACGCCGCAACCGAAGCCCGGCCAGGTGGTGGTGCGTTTGCAAGCTGCGGCGCTCAATCGCCTGGATTTGTGGGTGCGGGAGGGTTGGCCGGGGATTAAACTGGCGCTGCCGCATATTCCGGGGGCCGATGGAGCGGGTGAAGTGGCTGCGCTTGGCCCCGGCGTTGAGCAGTGGCAGGTGGGGCAGCGAGTGGTGATCAACAGCAACCTGGCGTGTGGGGTCTGCCCGGCCTGCCAGGCGGGGTACGATAACCGCTGCCAGACCTGGGAGCTGCTGGGAGAGACGGTCAGGGGAACCTACGCACAGTACGTGGCGGTTCCGCAAGAGAATTTGCTGGCCCTGCCGGATGGCTTTAGCGCCCGCGCCGCGGCGGCGGCTGCGTTGGTGTTTGTTACCGCCTGGCATGCGCTGATCGGGCGCGGCGCCCTGCGCCCCGGCGAAAGTGTGCTGGTGGTGGGCGCATCCGGCGGCGTGAACACCGCTTCTATTCAGATCGCCCGGCTGACCGGGGCGCGGGTGTTGGTGGTGGGCGGCAGCGCCGCAAAGCTGGCCCTGGCGCAAGACCTGGGGGCCGATGTGCTCATCGACCGCAGCCGTGATGAAGACTGGGCAAGAGCGGTGTATCGCGCCACGGATAAGCGCGGCGTTGATGTGGTGGTGGATAATGTTGGCGCCACCTTTCCGCAATCGATGCGGGCGGCGGCTAAGGGCGGGCGCATCTTAACTGTGGGGAACACGGGTGGGCCAAAAATAGAAATTGATAATCGGTTTATGTTTGCCAGGCATCTGAGCCTGGTTGGCTCAACCATGGGAACCAGGCGCGAATTTGCGACGGTGATGGGCCTGGTCTTCCAGGGGAAGCTGCATGCGGTGTTAGATCAGGATTTCGCCCTGGAACACGCCGCCCAGGCCCAGGAACGCCTGGCGAGCGGCGCGCAAATGGGAAAGGTGACATTATCCATTCCATGAACCCAACCGGCGGAACAAAACGCCCCTCTGCGGTAACTTTATTGGCGCTTGGGGTGTTATTATTGGCAGTGCTAAACCTGGCGCGGGCGCTGCAAACCGGGCGCCTTTGGAATGTGCTGGAAGAATCGCTCTCGGTTCAGCCGGTGTATCTGCTTGTGACTGGCCTGGTGTGGGGGGTGTGGGGGGCGGCGCTGGCGTGGATGCTGTGGCGCGGGCGGCGCGCGGCCCCGCGGTGGGCGCTCATCAGCCTGGTGGTGTACAGCTTATACGCCTGGTTAGATCGCGGGCTGCTTTCGTTTTCGCAGTTTCGCAGCACCCGCGCCTTATTTTGGGTGGGGGTTAATCTGCTCGTGTTTGCGGTTAGTTTGGCGGTGTTTCGCAGCCGCAAAGCGCGCGCTTTCTTTGGAGAGATGAATGAGCCAACTTCCCGAACAGAACTCGCAAACCACTCCCCCGGCGGAGACCCCCGCGGCGCTGCCGGAGAAGATCCGCCGACTGCATGAGCTGCGCAATGCGGGCCGGCAAGGCGGCGGGCCGGAACGCATCGCCGCCCAGCATCAACGCGGCCGCCTGACCGCGCGTGAACGCATCGATCTGCTGCTTGACCGGGGTTCATTCCGCGAGGTGGATGCTTTCGTCACCCATCGCACCCATCAATTTGGCCTGGAGAAGCAGAAATACCTGGGCGACAGCGTGGTGACCGGTTGGGGGGCGATTGATGGGCGTTTGGTGTATGTGTTTTCGCAAGATTTTACGGTGTTCGGCGGCAGCCTGGGCGAAGCGCATGCCCAAAAGATCTGTAAGATCATGGATATGGCGCTTAAGAATGGCGCGCCGCTGATTGGCCTGAACGATTCGGGCGGGGCGCGGATTCAAGAAGGGGTGGTTTCGCTAGGCGGGTATGCCGATATTTTTTTGCGCAACACCCTGGCCTCGGGGGTCATTCCGCAAATCAGCGCCGTGCTGGGGCCGTGCGCCGGCGGAGCGGTCTATTCACCCGCCCTGACCGATTTTATTTTTATGGTGCAAAATTCTTCGTATATGTTTGTCACTGGGCCGGATGTCGTCAAAGCGGTGACGCACGAAAACGTGACCTTTGAAGAGTTGGGTGGGGCGGCGGTGCACGCCGAGACTTCCGGGGTGTGTCATTTTGCGTGCGATAGCGAAGCGCAGGCCATGCTGCAAATTCGGCAGCTGCTGGCCTATCTGCCGCAGAATAATATGGAAGACCCGCCCATGGTGATGAGCGGCGACGACCCCCTGCGCATGGAAACCGCCCTGGATACGCTCATTCCTGAAGACCCCGGCAAGCCCTACGATATAAAAGACGCTATCCGGCTGATTGTGGATAACGGGCAGTTCTTCGAGGTGCATGCGGCCTACGCCCCGAATATCGTGGTGGGGCTGGCGCGGCTGGGGGGGCACAGCGTGGGGATTGTGGCGAACCAGCCGGCGGTGTTGGCGGGGGTATTGGATATCAACGCCAGCGAAAAGGCGGCCCGCTTCATCCGCTTTTGCGATGCGTTCAATATTTCTATTATCACGTTTGAAGATGTGCCGGGTTTCTTGCCGGGGGTCATTCAAGAGCACGGCGGCATCATTCGGTCGGGAGCGAAGCTGCTCTACGCCTACTGCGAAGCCACCGTGCCAAAACTCACCGTCATCACCCGCAAGGCGTATGGCGGCGCATACGATGTGATGAGCAGCAAGCATATTCGCGGCGATTTGAACCTGGCCTGGCCGAGCGCCGAGATCGCCGTGATGGGGCCGGAGGGGGCGGTGAATATCATCTTCCGCCGCGAGCTGGCCGAAGCCGCCGACCCGGTGCAGCGCAAAGCCGAATTGGCGGCCGAATATCGTGAGCGTTTCGCTAACCCCTACGTGGCCGCCGAGCGCGGATTTATCGATGACGTGATTGAGCCGCGCCAAACACGCCCGCGTCTGATTAACGCCCTGGAGATGCTGGCAAACAAGCGCGACAGCAACCCGCCCAAGAAGCACGGGTGCATTCCGTTATGAAAGGCGTTTTCTGCTACCCGTACCAGCCAGGATTGGAGCGCGATTTATGTTTAAAAAAGTGCTGATCGCCAACCGCGGCGAGATCGCCGTGCGCATTATCCGGGCGTGCCGCGAGTTGGGTATCCAGACCGCGGCCATCTATTCCGACGCCGACCGGCAGGGGCTGCATGTGCGCTACGCCGATGAAGCCTATCGGGTGGGCGGGCCGCAGTCGCGCGACTCTTACTTGCGCGCCGATCGCATCCTGGAAATCGCCCGAAAGCACGAGGTGGACGGTATCCATCCTGGTTATGGCTTCCTGGCGGAGCGATCCGATTTCGCCCAGGCGTGCGCCGACGCCGGGATCGCGTTCATTGGCCCGAACCCATCTTCAATCGCCTCGATGGGCGATAAGGCGGTGGCGCGGGCTACGGTTTCGGGGGCGGGCGTGCCGGTGGTGCCGGGAACCGAGGGCGAAGGCGCGTTACGCGACGATGAGCTGCTGGCTCTCGCGCCGCAAATCGGCTTTCCGCTGTTAATTAAAGCGACTGCCGGCGGCGGCGGGAAGGGCATGCGCGAGGTGTGCTGCCTGGAAGAGATGGCGAACCTGACTGCCGCGGCCCGCCGCGAGGCGGAAGCCGCGTTTGGCGATGGGAATGTGTACCTGGAAAAGCTGGTGGAAGGGGCGCGCCATATTGAGATTCAAATTCTGGCCGACCATTTTGGCAATACCATCTATTTAGGAGAGCGGGAGTGTTCGCTGCAGCGCCGCCACCAGAAGTTGGTGGAAGAGGCCCCTTCGCCCTTTGTGGATGAAGATTTGCGCCGCCGCATGGGGCAGGTGGCGGTGCGCGCCGCGCAGTCGGTGGGGTATTCTAACGCCGGCACAATTGAGTTCCTGGTGGATAAAGAGCGCAATTTCTACTTTTTGGAAATGAATACGCGCTTACAGGTGGAACACCCTGTAACGGAATGGGTGACCGGAATTGATATTGTTAAGGAGCAAATCCGAATCGCCCGCGGCCGCCCACTGCGTTATACCCAAGATCAGGTGCACCTGAACGGGTGGGCGTTGGAATGCCGGATAAATGCCGAGGATCCCTATAATGGCTTTATGCCTTCCACCGGAACCATCACCCACCTGCTGCAGCCCACTGGGCCGGGGGTGCGCATTGATTCGGGGGTCTATCCGGGGTTTGAGATTTCTCCCTATTATGATTCGCTGATTGCCAAGTTGGTGGTGTGGGGCGAAACCCGCGCCGAAGCCATCTTGCGCATGCGCCGGGCGTTGGACGAGTACCGCCTGGTGGGCATTCGCACCAATATCCCCTTTCACCAACGCCTGATGGACTCGCACCGGTTTATGGGCGGGCAGTTTGATACGCGTTTTGTGGAAGAACGTTTTACCCTGGAAGAAGAGAGCAGCGAGGAACATCGCCGCGCGGCCGCCATTATCGCCACCTTGGCGGCGCACGAGCGCAGTCAACAAGCGGCGCAAATTGTGCGCCGCGGCGACCGCGACGCCAGCAATTGGAAGCGCATGGGGCGCTGGAAGGCCAGGCCATAGATGAAATATGTGACAACCATTGACGGCCACGAATACGTTGTGGAAATTATCGACGATCAGCACGTGCGCGTGGATGACCAGGCTTTTGATATGGATTTTGACATGATCTGCGACCAGCCGGTGTATACCTTGCTGCTGGATGGCCGTTCTTACGAAGCGTATGTGTATACCGCCGAGCCGGGGCTGCAAGTGCTGCTGCACGGGCGCGCCTACCCGGCCACAGTGGAAGATGAGCGTGAGAAGATGCTGCGCGCCGCCGCCGGCGAAGCGGAAGGCCAGGTTTCAGAGTTGATTTTGAAATCTCCCATGCCGGGGCTGGTGGTGGCGGTGACGGTGGAGGAAGGGCAGCGGGTTGAAAAGGGCGATGTGGTGGTGATCCTGGAATCGATGAAGATGCAGAATGAGCTAAAAGCGCCGCGCGCCGGCAGCATTAGCCGCATTCGGGTGCAGTCCGGCGACAGTGTGGTGCAGAAACAGCCCATCCTGACGATTGGATAGGGGTGTGATTATACGGAAGCCGCGGTGGTGAAACGCATGGCGGCCTTTAAGCCCTTGGGGCTTGAGGTTGCTAAACAGGATGGTGTGGAGCAAATGACTGATTTGAAAAGTGACCAGGAAGTGGAAGTTAAGTTTTACGTCAACGATTTGGCGGCGGTTGAGCGCCGCTTGCAGGCGTTGGGGGGCCAGCGCGTGGGCGAGCGCGTGTTCGAGGTGAACCTGCGCTTTGACGAACGCGATGGCAGGTTAACCCAATCGGCTCACGCGCTGAGGCTGCGTCAAGACCGGGTGGCGCGCCTCACCTTCAAAGGCCCGGCGCGCAGCCAGGGTGGGGTGCGCTCGCGCCAGGAGATTGAATTTGAGGTGAGCGATTTCGCCGCGGCGAAGGCCTTCTTGGAAGCGTTGA
>CAZHFU010000073.1:0-5965 GCA_964531975.1 uncultured Anaerolinea sp.
GGGAAATAAGATTGAAAAAAGCCGCCCTCCGGAACGAAGGGCGGCCGGGCAAAAATAACACAAATAGAATCAGTTGAACTCGATGCGGGCACCGATGCGCAGGTAGAAGGGATCGGTGATGGAGGTCATCTGTCCGAACGGGCGGACGGAACTGCTGGTGGTGGTTTCCACATCATCGGCCACGCCGGAGTTGAAAACGTTGAAGGCCTGCAAGAAAACGGCAAAATTGAATTTGTCCAATCTGAATTGTTTCTCCAATGCCACATCCAGGTTGAACTGATTGGGCAGAGTGTATTCACCACGCCTGCCGGCAATGATGGTGTCGTTAGACAGACCGTTGAGAGAAATCCCCTCCTGCGTACTATCTAGCCAGCGGCTATAGGGATTACCTGATTTGAATTCGACAACACCCGAAAGATTGATGCCAAATGGAATTCTGGCCATACCCAGCAACTTGAGATAATGGCGGCGGTCGTTGCCCAGACGACCTACAGCGTTTACATGATCGTTTGGATTGTCGTAGTATCCGGAAACACCGGATGTCTCATCGAAGTCTGTATCGAAGAGCCCATTAAGCTTGGATAGGACATATGAAACTTCCATCATCCAGCCCTTCGAAAACCGTTTTTTCAATACCAGCTCCAAAGCCTTATAATCGTAAGCTTTCCCATTGATGTTGATCAGGGCTTTTTTGGTCGGCAGGAAGCTGTCGATCTTCTCCCAGAAATAAAGGGTGTTGCCGGTAACCGGATCACTGACTGGCACCTGCTGCCAGTTTGTCCAGATCAATTCCCCATCATTTATCAGGGCGTCAATGTCAAGACCGTTGACATCTGCATCCTCGATCATATTCCGTTTTTCTTTGTAGATGCCTCGCAGAGTCAGCGACCAGTCCTCGGCGATTTCACGCTCAATGCCCACAGTGAACTCGTCCTGATAGGGTGCAGTGGGTTCTTTCCCGTTGTAGCCCAGAAGGCCGGGTTCCGGGACTGAGGCGCCAACAAAAGCTAGAATATTGTACGCCTCATCGATGTACCCGCTGAATTCTCCCCCTTGGTTGGGGTTTACTGTTGAGAAATACTGGGTGAGAAGACCTTCGTAATAGCGACCGTAGCTGCCCTTGAGAACGGTCTTGCCATCGCCGGCGAAGTCGTAACTGAAGGCCAGGCGCGGGGCGACATTGTTCCAGGTCATGGCGGTAAACTCATCATTCACCGAGGAGTTTGCCAGAGGATATGCAGTACCGTAAAATTCCTCCAGAAAATAACCGGATGCATTTTCATTCTGCACCGGGATAATACCCTTGCTGCTGTTGAAACGCAGGCCCAGGGTGAAGGTTAGTTTTCGGATGGGGTTCCAGGTATCCTGGATGTAAGCGGAGATGTTCCGCATCTTCTCAGTCTGTGTGGTATCCTTGTAAAAATATGAAAATAAGATATCTCCATTCCTGTAAAAGGTCCAGTACCCCTGATATCCAGCCATAAGGGAGGATTCCGGCCCTTCCACATCGATCGTACGGTTCCCCTTGGAGATATTCATGTCGGCCCCTGCCTTCCACTCGTGCTGGCCGACAAAGTCGTCAACGAACAGGGTGAAATCCATCTGCATCTGTAGGTGACTGCGCTTGTAAATGTCCGAGTAGCCATAACTCGATTCCGGAAGAATATATTCGGTTACCAGATCGTACAGATATGGGTTGCTGTTTTTGGTATGCAGTCCGAAGTTGACTGGGGCCGAAGCGACCTTGAGGCTGCCAAAGAAGTTGTTGCTAAAAGTATGAGACCAGTCGATATTCAAGGAATGATTGACACTGTCCTGCTTCCTGGTGGCGCCTTCCGGCCTGTTGTTCGCGGCGCCGCGGTGATTACGGATCAGATCGGAGTAATTGTAGGAGAAGTAAATCTTGTCGGCGGCACCGGGTTGCCAGGTCAGTTTGCCGTAGATGAACGGTTCGTTCCAGTCGGCCGCAATTTCTTCACCATTGTAGGGATATCCCTGAACATAGGTCTCGGACTTGGACAGGTTGTAACTGCCGAAGAACCAGAGTTTGTTCTTGACGATGGGACCGCCCAGGGAGACCGCCGGCTGAAAGTTGAACTTCTCGCCGCTGGCAGAGCCTGCCAGGACCGTATCCTTGGTGTTGTCACCATTGAAACTTTCGTGGTTGTAGTAGATGGAAGCCGAACCGGAGAACTCGTTGCCGCCGGACTTGGTGACGGCGTTGACGATGGCACCGCCGGACGAGGCCTGGTCGGCGCCGATGCCGCCGACGCTCACGGCGACTTCCTGCAGTACATCCGCTGCCGGTGTCGTTCCCCGGGTGCCGACGACCGGATCGTTGGTGTTGACACCGTCTATATTCCAGGCATTGTTACGCTCACCACCACCATGAGCGACCTCGTTGTCCCCCTGCACACCGGGGATCAGGCCGAAGATTCCGGCCAAATCACGATTGCGGGTTGGAATCGACTGGATCATCTCGGTGGAGATGTTGGTGGTCTTGGCGGTGGCCTGGACATCAATGGTCGGAGCCTTTCCAGATACCTCGATGTTCTCGGTGAGGGTACCGAACTCCATGGCCACGTTCAGCGTGGTCATGCTGCTGACGCTGACATCAATTCCTTTTCGAGTCAGGGTTTTCATACCTTCAAGTTTGAAGGTGATGGCATAAGTTCCGGGCGGAAGGTTGCGGAAACGGTAATGACCCTCTTCGTTGGAAATCGTGGTCATCTTTTCCAGGACAAGAGCGGAAGACTGAACTTCCACCGAAACTCCCGGAATGGCCGACCCGTCTTCGGCGACAATCTGGCCACCGAGGCTGCCGGTCTGGCTGAGCTGGGCGTTGAGCAGGCCAAGACCCAGCAGGAAACATAAAACAGATAAATAAACTTTGCTTTTCATGAAACCTCCTGAAAGTGTATGGTCCGATTGCCCGCCCCCTTCGCGGAGGCGGGCGAATCGTCTCGTTACATAAGCTGTACCAATCAAAAGCTGAACTTGAAGCCGACACGGACCCGGAACGGATTGCCGCGCAGGCCGTCGCCGTAAAGCCAGCGGTCTTTCATGAACCGGGGATCCAGGATGATGTCCTTGTCATTGATGTCCCAGTTGGTGCTCAGAAGTTCTTCCTGGGTGACCTCTGCTGCGCCTTGGTTGTAGTACTGTTGGACGGCCATGGCGGTCCGGGTGTTGAGAGCGTTGTCTACGTTTACATTGAGTTGCAGGGTGTTCCTTCCCAGCTTGATGTCATAGGAAAAGCTAAGGTCCAGCAGGGCCAAAAATCCGGTACGGCCAGCGTCACCGCGGCCGAAGGGCATGTAACCCTCGGCACCGATGTCCCAGAAGGTGGAGATAGGCACGCCGGTCATGCCGTTGAACGTCAACCCCGCAGTCAGGCCAAATGGAAACGAATAAGAGCCGAAGGCCTTGAAGACATGGGTGCGGTCGACGTTGAGCGGACCATCGATGGGATTGAGGTCCTTGTCGTAACACAAGTTCCAAGAATCGAACAGGCGCTGTCCGTTCGGATCGTCACGACCATCCTCGTCACCGGAGGAGAGACCGGAGTAGTTGCCGGTCTGACGACTCCAGGTGTAGGCAAATCCGCCCATCCAGTTGTTGGCGAACCGTTTCTCCACAGACAGGTTGAGCCCCCAGTATTCGCGCTTGGCTTTGGGAATGTAGGGGGTGCCGGGAAGCAGGAGCCCTTCCTCGATGGCGGCATCCCAGGATCTGTTGATGAACTCACTGCCTGGATTGCTGGTGTAGAACTCTTCCCCAGTGGGAGTCAGAACGCCCATGTCCTCGATGGTCCAGATCAGGTGCTTGTTCACCAGGCGTGCCTTGAAGGCGATGTCGCCGGTGATGCGCTGTTCGAAACCCAGGGAGATCTCCCGCTGGCTCATGGCCTTCATGCCCGGGTCGGTCAGATCAAACGACGGGGGGCGGAAATCATGTATGAAGAGCGGCGTGCCATAGTCCCAGCTTTCGGTGCCGATATTGGTGAACTCGTAGGTGTTCAAGGGGTAATACGCGCTCTTCCACTTGAAGCCGCCGTAGGAGTTGGCCGCCATGGACAGCTTCATGACATCGTAGAAAAGGCCGAAAGAAGCGGATATCTTGGTGCTGGCGTCACCCTTGACATCCCAGACGAAACCCAGCCGCGGCGCCAGCTTGTCAAAAAAGCCCCATTCGATGGCTTTCACACCGGCATAAACGGGGTCGTCGCTGTAGGAGGGAATGTACTCGGACTCGGCCCGGACTCCGAAGTTGACGGTGAACCGTTCGCCGATGGTCCAGCTGTCCTGTGCGTAGAGGGCCCAACGGTTGGCGTAGGCCTTGTAGAAATTGCCGTAAGGACCAGCGTCTCCTGCACCCCGTACGGCGTAGTATCCGTAGGTTCCGCGACCGTAATTGGTGCCGTAATAGATAAAATCCCGATCCCAACCCAGCCAGATGAAAGGATAGAGGGCGGAGTCGTTGTAGTTCTGGCCCTGGCGCACGAATTGGACACCGGCCTTCAAGGCGTGTTCTCCAGAAAAGGTCAGGTAGTAGGAGAAATCAAGGTTGGCGCTCATCTTCTCGTTCTTCGATTTCTGCAAGGAAGTCGGATAAGAAGCCGCACTGCGCCATCCGGTAGGTCGCACCCATTCAGCGGGAATGTTGAGCTGGGCGTTGCTGGTGACGGCGTAGCTGGCCGGCTGTTCCTGGGCGAAACGCCAGTAGGGCTCGTACGGAGCCACCAGCGGATCGGTCTGGTTGGTCATGAAGTAGCCGCCGCGCAGGTTGAGCTGCAGATTGCCCACGTTCCAGTCCAGGGTGGCGTTGGCCGAGTAGTTGGGGTAGGTGTAGCCGTACTCGTCCGGAGATACCGAGGGGTTGGCCGCACTGGTCGCTGTGGCCAGGTCACCCTTGTAGCTGTAGGTGTTGGATACAATCCCGGCGCTGAAGCGCAGGTTGGGAGCCAGTTGGCTGGTCAGTTTGAAGCTGTAGTTCCAGTAGGTCTCGGTCCGTATGTAATCCTTGGTGACGTAGTCTTCGGTGGCGCCGGTGCGGTGGTTCACCGTCCGGGTGTTGGTGTAGTAGATAGGCATGAAGGAGCCGAAGAACCACAGTTTGTCCTTGACAATGTAACCGCCCAGGTTGAAGCCGCCCTCGAACCGATGCTCATCGTTCTCGCCGATGATCTCGTTGTACTTGTAGTAGCGGGCGGTCTGCTGGGAGGGATCGGTGTGATCCAGGTCGAGACGGTCGCTGTAATCGGCGCGCAGCGGAGCGCCCTGGTAGTAGCCCAGAATCTCGCCGTGGAACTCGTTGCCGCCGGAACGGGTGATGACGTTGATCACGCCGCCCAGCGAACCGCCGAATTCGGCGTTGTAACCGGAGGCCTTGACCTGAACCTCTTCGACGAAGTCGAAGTTGACGCTCTGGCCGGCGGAACCGTTGACGATGCTGGTGGTGTCGACGCCGTCGACGTAGTAGACGTTCTCGAGGCCCGAGGCGCCGTCGAAGGAGTTACCGGCCACCAGGGGTTCGTTCTGAACGCCGGGGATGGTGGTCAGCAGGGAGTCGAAGTTGCGGCCCTTGGGCAGGGTCTGGAAGACTTCCTTGGTCAGGGTCTGGGTCTTGGCCGTCGACTTGACGTCGATCTGGGCCGCGATCGCGGACACGGTGATCTGCTCGGTGACCTCGCCCATCTTCATGGGTACGTTGAGGGTCACGGTCTGCTCGGCGACCAGGTTGACGTTCTTCTGCACGATGGTCTGCAGACCCTGCAGGGTGAAGGTCAGGGTGTAGACGCCGGGGGGCAGGTTGAGCAGTTTGTAGGCTCCGTTCTCGTCGGAGACGGTGGAAGCCTTGCCGACCATGCGCGGGCTGGTGGCTTCGATCAGGACACCGGGGACGGTGGAGCCGTCCTCGAGCAGGACGACGCCGATGATTCGGCCGGTGCTTTGCTGAGCCCAGC
>CAZHFU010000074.1:0-5720 GCA_964531975.1 uncultured Anaerolinea sp.
GGGCGGCTGCGCGGGGGTGCGGCTGCGCGGGGGGTGCGGCTGTGCGGGGGTGCGGCTGCGCGGGGGGTGCGGCTGCGCGGGGGGTGCGGCTGCGCGGGGGTGCGGCTGCGCGGGGGGTGCGGCTGCGCGGGGGTGCGGCTGCACTGCTGCGCTTACATTTTTGTTATGGCAGGCGGGGGGATTATGTATATACTTGAAGGAGATTGTTTTTTGCGAGGATGGAATCATGAAGATTGCGCGTATTGGTTTTTTGATTATTTGGTTGACGGCGCTTGGCGCTGGGGGGATGTCGCCGGTGTTGGCCGAGCCTGAGATCGCCGGAGAGCGTTTCAGCGGAGTGTTAAATGTGCTGGACGGCGACGGGGCGCCGGGGTCTGATTTGCCGCCGCAAACCCTGGTTACGCTGACGATGGATGGGGGTGAAGTTCTGGCGCTAGACTTCGATGGGGTAGCTCAACTTTCGGGGGATTGGCGCGCTCTGCGTGGGCAGCGCGTGAGTGTGAACGGGCGGGCGGCCCCGGCTGAGGGCCTCACCCCCAACGAGGCGCCTGCTCTGCTGCGGGTGGAGAGTTTGCGCCTGGAAGACGGCGCCCTGGCCCCCCAGTCGCCGCAAGCGCAGCTCGGGTCGAAACCGTGGGTGACGATTGCCTGCCGGTTTAGCGATATTCCCACCGAAACCCAGCCGTTGAGCTATTTCACCCATATGTATGACAATAGCATTGGGCGGCTAGACCATTACTTCCGCGAGATTTCTTACAACCAAATGAACGTGGCGGGCAGCGCCGCCTACGGTTGGTTTGTTTTGCCGCACACCAACGCCTATTACACCGGCCTGGTTAGCAATGGGAATTACAGCTCAATGCTTAACGCCCTGGCAAACGATTGCACCGCTCAGGCGAACGCGGTGGTTAATTTCAACCCTTTCACCGGCATCAACCTGATGTTTAACGCGGCCTTTGGCCCGTATGCCTGGGGTGGCTCGCTCAGTATCATATTAGATGATCGCAATTTTTTCTACATGACTTGGGAACCCCCGTGGGGTTTAAACGATATTACGGTGATTAAGCACGAAATGGGCCACGGTTACGGTCTGCCGCATTCTTCAGGCATGTACGGCGCGACGTATGATAACTCTTGGGATGTAATGAGTGATAGTTGGAAAGGGTGTTGGAATAATTTTGATGATTTCACCTATGGCTGCATGGGGCAGGGTACGATTAGCTATCATCGCGATAGACTCGGGTGGATACCCGCCAATCAAAAGACCACCGTTGCGTACAAGCAAAGCGCTGCCATCACCCTGGATTGGTTGGAAAAGGAATCTACCAGCAACCAGCGCATGGCGGTGATTCCCATTTACGGAACGAACAAATATTACACCGTGGAAGGGCGCGGTTATGCGTACACACCCGGACTAAACCCCTGGCCCGGCTATGACGAGAAATTTGACGATTGGCTGCATGCGTTTGGGGATCGCGCCATCGTTATTCATGAAATCGATCCGAACCGCGCGGATGGGCGTCCGGCGAACGTGGTGGACATAGACCTGAATGGCGTTATCGGCGACGATGGCTCGATATTTAAGGTGGGTGAAACTTACAATTCGGGCGGGGGAATTATGGTGAGTGTGCTTTCGGCGACGGTGACTGGTTTCACGGTGCGAATAGGCAACAACGCCGGGCCATTTGACAAAAGCGCCCCGGCCAACAGCGCAACGGGACAAGCGGTTGATCTCACGCTTAGCTGGCAAGCCAGCGGCGGCGCCACCGGTTATGAATATTGCTACGATACCAGCGACGATGGGGCTTGCACCAATTGGGTCAGCGCCGGCGCAAACACCAGCGCGGCGCTCAGCGGGTTGAGCCGGGGAACGACGTACTACTGGCAAGTGCGCGCCAATGGGCCGTATGGCGTTTTTTACGCCAATAACAACCAGGAATGGCGTTTCACAACTGTAACGCCCCCGCCGGCGGCGTTTAGCAAGTCCTCGCCAGGCAATTCGGCTGTCAATCAAGCCATCAGCCCCACGCTTAGCTGGACGGCAAGCAGCGGGGCAGCGCGCTATGAAATCTGTTACGACACGACCAACGATAACGCGTGCGCCAATTGGGTGAACACCGGTCTTAACACCACCCTGGCGCTGACTGGTTTAGCCCCCCAAACCACCTATTATTGGCAGGCGCGGGCGGTTAACGGCGGTGGAACCACCTATGCCGGCGGCGGTTACTGGTCTTTCACCACCCTCTATCCCCCGCCGGCGGGGTTTGGCTCCGGCAGCCCGGCCAACGGTTCCACTGGCTTGTCGAGCAGCGTGACGCTCTCCTGGCAGCCAAGCGCCGGGGCGGTTAGCTATGAATACTGCCTGGACGCCGCCAACGACGGCGCGTGTTCCACCTCCTGGAAAAACGTGGGCGGCGCAACGACCGTGCAGGTGAACGGCCTGTCGGCAACCACCACCTATTACTGGCTAACGCGGGCGGTGAACCCCGGCGGAACCATTTATGCCAATGGCGAGACGTGGTGGAATTTCAGAACGGGAGTGTTTAGATATATCTTCCTGCCGGTAATCAAGAAATAACCCGATTCGGGCCAGCAGCGGAAAGCCAAGGCGAGAAGGATAGGGTATACTACGCCCTATGGATGTAAACCCTTCGATCTTCAAAGCATATGATATTCGCGGCATCTATCCCACCGAATTAGACGAGAATATCGCCTATGCCATCGGGAGGGCGTTTGCCGCCTATTTGCAGGCGGACCGGGTGGTGCTGGGGCGAGATATGCGCCTTTCCGGTCCGGCGCTGTGCGCGGCGGCGGGGCGCGGGTTGATGGACGCCGGGGTGGAGGTGCTCGATATTGGCATGGTGAGCACCGACCAGTACTATTTCGCCTGCGCTCACTCTGGGCTGCCGGGGATGATGACCACAGCCTCGCATAACCCCAAGCAATACAACGGTTTTAAGATGGTGCGACGCATGCCCTACCTGCTCAGCGGGGAGGATGGCATCCAGGAGATTCGCCGGCGGGTGGAGCAAGACGATCTCGGCCCCCTCACGGGGCTTGGTCGCCGGGTGACTGCCGATTACCAGGCCGACTTCCTGGCGTATATCCTGGCGCTGATCGACGTGAACGCCGTGCGCCCTCTCCATATCATCGCCGATACCGGCAACGGCATGGTGGGGCCGGTGTTACAGAAGGTATTCGCCAAGCTTCCGGTGCATTTAACCGGCATGTACCTGGAGCCGGATGGCAGCCTGCCGAACCATGGCCTCGACCCATTGCAGCCCGCCAACCGGGCGGAACTCCAGGCTCGCGTGGCGGCGGAAGGCGCCGATTTAGGGTTGGCTTTTGATGGCGACGGCGACCGCTTTTTTGTGATCGATGACCGGGGCCATTTTGCGCCGGGCGATTTTCTGACCGCTTTGATGGGGCGCTACCTGCTTGAAAAACACCCCGCCGCGAAGATCATCTACGATGTGCGCGCCTCTTGGGCCGTGCCAGACACCATCCACGCCGCCGGGGGAACGCCGCTGATGGAGCGGGTGGGACATGCCTTTATTAAGCGCCGCATGGCCGATGAAAACGCCTTATTCGCCGGCGAAGTGACCGGGCATTATTATTTTCGCAGCTTTTTCTACGCCGATTCCGGCCTGGTTCCGGCGCTGACCTTGATCGAGATGCTTTCTCGCAGCGGCAAAAAGCTCTCGGAGATGCTGCAGCCCTTAGAAGAAAAGTATTTTATCTCTGGCGAGATTAATTCTATCGTGGCCGATGCGCCGGCGTGCCTGGCGGAGCTGGCCGCATGTTACCCCGATGCTCATCAATATGCGCTTGATGGGCTTTCAGTGGAATATCCGGATTGGCATTTCAACGTTCGCCCATCAAATACCGAGCCGCTGCTGCGCCTGAACCTGGAGGCGCTTACCCAGGCGGATATGGAGCGCCATCGTGATGAGGCGCTGGCGGTGATCCGCGGCGGATAGAGACGCCCCCGGCGCTGGAATCAAAAAGATGCACCTGAGGATGGGTGCATCTTTTTGATTAATCGACCGCTTAACCTTCCATGGCGGTGAGCGTCTCGCGGCTGCGCTTGCCCAACCAGGCGGTTTGGGCGGCGGTGGCAAGGGTGAGGGCGGTTACGCCTACGTAGAGGCCGGTGATGTGATTAATCAGCACCCCGGTCGCCAGGGTGATGGCGGTTACCACCAGGAAGATCACCACGCTTTCCGAGATGCCGCGGTTAGCGTGGGCGTTAAGCAGGCGGCCTTGGAACCAACTTTGGTAGGCGCTCAGCGCGGGCAGAGGTAGAGCCAGCCATAACGCGTTGCGCGCCAGGGAGGTTAGCTCGAACGAAAGGCCCATGATGCCGCTGAACCACCATAAAGAAAGCGGCGTTGCCACCATGAGCAGCAGCAAAAAGGTGGTGGCTGCGGCTAAGGTATTGGTGAAGCGCCTGAGCGTGGAGGCGGCCCCGGCTTCGTCGAGCAGGGCCACCACCACCTCGTTGAGAGCGATGCCCGACGAGCGCAGCAAAAACACCACCCCGTTCACCACCGACCATACCGCCAGAGAATCGAGGCTGCGAGGCATGCGGCTAAGCGCAGCGCTGCCGATGGGGTTGGCGATCAGGCTGAGCAGCGAGGTTAACACCAGGGGGGTATAGAAAATGCGGAAAGCAGTCCAGGTGAGCGGCGGTTGAACCGGCGTGGCTGCAGGTAGATAGATGCGCCGCACCGGACGCACCGCCCAACCGGCGTAGAGGGCTTCGCTGGTGACGCCGGCGGCAATCGCCATGGTTCCAACCGCAATGCCCGGAAGTTGTCCGGCCAGGACGCCTTGCGCCAGGATAAAGCCGGTCGCCAGGGTGATCAGGTTAGCGGTCAGGCGCACTGCTGTGCCCACGCCCACCGTCTGCGACCGCCCAAAGCGGATCAGCGCGCCCTGGTTAAAGCGCCGGTAAGCGATAGTCCACGTCCAGGGGAGCATGATCTTAAGCCCCAGGCGGGCCGGCTCAACGATCTCAGCTGGTACGCCCAGCGGCGCAACCACCAGCGGGTAATAGAGCGGGGTGAAAGCCACCAGGGCATGTAGAATGGTTAGCAGCCCACCGGCCGCCATCATAAATTGCCATAGTTTTTGGTAGGAGGCTTCATCTTTGCTCAAGGCGGTGGAGGCTGCCAGCAGCATAATGATGGGGGATTCGATCAGCAGGGCCAGGGGAAAGACCACCCCGCCATAGGCTGCCAGGTGGATTTCGGGGTTAGCCAGGCGAGCGATGGCGGCGCTCATGGCCGGGCCTTCTAGCGACATAAACAGCCAGGATGCTGCCAGCGGCCACCAGGCGCTAATCACGCGCCGCAGAGGGAAATGTGTACTCATGGATGAAAACTCGTGTTCCGGCGCGGCTCAACGCGCAGTAGAAAAATGAACCTGGTTGGCTAACGAAATTGAAGTATGTCGCCGGAGACGATCAGGCCGGGGTGTTCCACACAGGCCACCACGCCGCGCTTATGGCGCGCCAGCTTAGGGAACAGGCGAGGGGCTTCGGTTTGGCCGGTTTGGAGGGCGATAATTTCACCCGGCCACTTGCAGGGGTGGTTTTCACCGGTCACAATCAGCACTGCGCCGGATGGGAAGAACAGGCGGGTGTTAGGCGGCAGCTTGCTAAGCCTCGAGACGCCTTCTATTAAGAGATTTGCGCCCAGCCATTCGGGTTGCAGGGC
>CAZHFU010000075.1:0-5628 GCA_964531975.1 uncultured Anaerolinea sp.
TCCCCGAAACGGGGAGAGAAGGGGAGATTCCCCCTTCCTGCGTCGGGAAGGGGGTCAGGGGGTTAGGTTTCCCCTTCTTCCGGTAGATGCATGTCGGTTTGGACTGCTGGAGACCTCTCTCATCCCCCGGCCCCTTCCCGCGTCGGGAAGGGGGTTAGGGGGTTAGGTGGGGTTAGGGGGTTAGGTGGGCTTAGAAGTTAGCTCTCCATCATCCAACCTGGAATAAGCCCGCTCGGAATAGAGCATGGTACAATCGGCGCTATGAACCACCCTCACCCGAATTATTCCCGGCGGAAATCCCGGCTTATGCAGCCTATGCAGACATCCTGATGGCTACCCCTGAACTGGTATCTGGTCGCCGGCGTGGCTGGACTCTCATCCAAAAGCTGGGCGAAGGCGACGCCGGGGAGGTGTTCCAGGTCGAAGCGCTGTTAGATCGGCGCGCCGCCATCCTAAAACGCCCGCGCCGCGCCGCCTTTCCCAGCGACCTGATTCGTCAGGCTACCCAAATCGAAAAAGAGGGCCGGGTGCTGCGCGGCCTCACCCGCCTGAGCATCCCTTCAGGCCTGGCGCGCATCCCCGCCTTGCTGGATAGCGCCAAGGAAGGCTGCGAATTTTCCGAGCGATATTTCATCGTCATGTCGCCCGCGCCCGGCTTCAGCCTGATGCAGCTGGCGCGCCTGGCGCGCTTCGGCGGCCCGGATCAGACGCCCCCCAGCCTATTGGACGACATGCCGCCCACCCAGCAGCTATTTGCTCAACGCCTGGCCCAGGCCGGCAAGCTCCCCCACCTGCTGGTGCTGCGCGCCCTCGCCACGATCATCGCAACCCTGGAAGCGCTGCACACTTTACCCATCGAGAGCAACGCCGGTAAGGCCTCTGGCTTGCTGTGGAATGATGTCAAGCCCGATCATCTGTTTTGGGACCCCGTAGAAGCCTGTTTCACCCTCATCGATTGGGGCAATGCCCAATTTCTCGAAGTCGATGGCGCCACCCGCGACCGGCAGTACTCCCGCCTCACCGACTATGCGCAGTTTGTTGACGCCATGGGGCATTTCGTCCAATCCGAAGCGCCCACGCTCTTCGAGCAGTTAGCCTGGCCGCACGATGTACAAATTCCCGCCATTTACACCCAGGGTGTTTTGCCCCTGAAAGAGCGCATCCAAACCCTGTTGGAGGATGAAACCGAGGCGCTCCGCCAGGCCCGCCAGGAAGAAAATGACCTGCTAAACCTGACCAACCCCCACGCCGATGATCTGCAAAGCTTAGCCAGCCTCCATCAGCGCATCACCACCCTGGGCGAGACGCCAGACGCCCTGGGCGGCGAAATGTTCTTCCGCCGCCTGGCGTATAACTTGCTCCAAACCAACCGGCTGGACGAATTGATTGCCCTTTGCCAGGCGAACGCCCCCGCGCCAGGGTTGTCTCCCAAGCAAATTGAGGTTCTTGAGCTAACCGCCCGCCTCGTCGCCCAAAACGCCTTGCCTCAAGCCGCATTAGAGGCTGCCTTAAATGGCGAATGGGCCGAAACCCTGTGGCTGGCGCGCCAATCTGCACTCACCGCCCCCGAACCGCCCTGGTGGGACGAGCTAAGCCGCTGCCTGCGCAGCCTGGAAACCGGCAGCGAACCCTTGCGCCCGGCAGTGGCGCTCAACCGCCTGGCCCACGCCCTGGCTTCCGCCGCCCAACGCCAACCCGAAGACCCCGCCCTGGCCGATTTACTGGCCCAGGTGCGCGATCAAACCCTGGCGCACTGGCTGCAAGCCGAACCCGACCCGCCCCACTCTCACCTGGAATATTCCGAGCTGGAGCAGAGCATCGAAGCGGCCCGCCTCCTCCAGCCGCAAGCGGTGCTGCAGCTCGAAGCTGCGTTAGAACCGGCGCGCCACGCCGTTCAGTTGGCGTTAAACGCCTGGCAGCGTAAAGATTTCGCCGCCGCCGGGCGCGCCATTCGCCAGGCGGCGTTCTACGACCCCGAACGCCGCCGCTATATTCAAGCCGAACGCCTGGCGCTCAGCGCCGCCGACTGGCTGAGCCAGGCCTCCGCCGGTTTCTCCGGCGACGAAGCCCTGCAAGATCATATCGCCCGCCTCGAACTGCACGGGCGCGAGCTGCGCAGCGCTGTGGGGCCAGCCGATTGGCTCGACGCTCTGCTGGAAGCGATGCGCGAACTGCGCCGCGGGGCCGACCCAACCGAGGTGCTCACCGTCCACCCCGCCGCTCGCGCCAATTTGGGGTGGCTGCTAACCATGGAAACCCGCCGCCCGCTGCTGGTTACACCCGGGCGCGCCTTAAGCCTGGAACGCCTCCCTGCTTCGGTGCGCCCCCCAGCCTTGGTGGGCCTGAAAGAATCCGCGGTGGGGCCGAGCGGCGGCGTACGGCTGGGCGCCGCTCTAGACGCCTGGACGCCCGAAGCGCGCGGCTCATCCGCCCGTTTGTTCATCGCTCACCTGAGCTACCCCAATAACCAGGCGGTCGAAGCCGCCCTCAAGCTGATGCGCCCCGACCAAACCGATTACGCCGCGCCGCTTTTCCACGAAGAAGCGCGCATCCTTAGCTTGCTGCGCGATATTCCCGGCGTGACCCCCATGCTGGAGATGGGTTTCTTACACCTGGATGACGCCGTCCTTCCATCTGAAGAACAGGGCGCTTCCGCCGAAGCCCTGTCCGGCACGGCGCTGCGCTATGGGTTGGATACGCTGCACAACTTCCTGGCCGACCTGGACAAGCAGGTGCAGCGCGGCTGGCTGCCCTACCTGGCTATCGCCAGGCAGAACCAGGCCGATAACCTGCTTCTGCACGTAGACGCCGGCCACACCGGTGGACGCTTCCTGCCCATATTAGAAGGGCTGGTGATGGCGATACAAATTTGCGACATTCTGGAAGCCGCCCACGCCCGCAATATTATCTACCGCGATCATAAAATTTTGCACTACTACTGGCGCAATTCGCTCAACGCCGTTGATAGCATCGACTGGAACGTCGCCAAACGCTACCCTCAGGGCCTCACCAATGCCGAAGTGCAGTTCGACCTGGTACAATTTGGAGCACGCGCGCTGCATTATATCTTCACCGGTCGTCCGGCCCCTGGCGCGCTGCCCATGGGGCCAAACCGCCCCGAAGAGATTGAGGCCGCCTCGGCCTCTTACGCCGTGCAATGGAATTATGACGATCAACGCCTACCCAAAGACATCAAAGACCTGCTCGAGGCGGTGCTAAGCGGCTCGTTTGCTTCGGCTCGCCAACTGCAGGAAACCATGTTGTTCCTATATAAAAAATATGTCACCCTTATTCAATGAACTCAGTGAAATCCTTGCTGCGCTTTTTCAGCAAGATACGCCTCCTGCGGCAGAGCTGCGTAAAGCGCTGCTGGAAATGGAAGATTTTCTGGCCTCCGACGATTTCGCCGGACTGAGCGCCGAAGAGCGCAGCCAGGCCCAAGATTGGCGGCGCGAGCTTAAAAATCGGCTGCGGCTGGTGGAAGAGCACAGCGGCCCGCCCGCCAACGGGGCGCTTTCGGCAGGCTTTGACCCCGGCGAAGCCTCCGCCGTGGGCGCAACCCCAGCCCGACCGCGCAACCCGCTGGCCGAGCAGCAGATGGAAGAGGCCGAAAAGCTGTTTTACGCCGGGCGATATGTGGAAGCGGTGCAGCAGTTTGATCGCGTGCTGCAGCTTGAGCCAAACTGGGATCGCGCTCGCCAACACCGCACCGAAGCCGAAAACTACTTGCGCACCGGCTACATTCCGCCGGTGGCGCTGCCGTCTGAGGCCGCCTCGGCCTTTGGCAAGGCCCAATCGGCGGCCCGCGTGGGGCGCTATCACGACGCCCTCGCCATGCTCAACCGCGCCCAATCGGTGATGCGCGATATGGGCATCCAACGCTGGCAAGAGGGCCTGGAATTTGAGCAGAAGCTGCAAGAAAATATCGATGCGGAGAACGCCTACACCGATGGTATGCAGCTGTTCGAGGCTGGCAAGCTCGATGAGGCCATCGAACGCGTCGAGACCGCCGCCCGCGCCACCGGCCTACCCAAGTATGCCGACCGCGCCCTGGCCCTGCGCAAAATCAAAGAGACCGCCCGCCAGATCAACGAAACACTCAGCGCCCCTACCATCGAACCCAAGATGGTCACCCAAGCCAAAGCCGATCTTGACCTGCTCTTCGCCGAGCATGGCGAAAACCCGGCCCTGATGCGCCTCAAGAGCCGCCTGGAAAGCGCCATTCCGCGCGCCATCGGCCCCCTGCAAGACGCCGCCCGCCAACTTAAAGCGCAAGCCGAACGCGCCGCCACGCTTGACGAAGCCTTATACCTGGGTAAGCAAGCCAAAACCCAGCTAGACCAGATCCGCAACCTGGCCGGGTTGGATGAAGACCTCGACCGGCTGCAAAACGAAGCCGACCGCCTGCTGCGCGATGTAGCCCGCTACCAGGACGAACTGGCCGCCGCCAACGCCTCCCTCGAGCTGCACAAAAGCTGGCCTTCTGAAGCCGAGAAATTGAGCCAGGAAGTGCGCCAGCGTTACCCCAACGACCCCGGCGTGGCTCGCCTGGAGCGCAGCCTGGCAAGCTTCCGGCTGCGCCGCAGCTTGACTTTCGCCGGGCTTGGCTTGATAGGGATGCTGGTGGTTGGCGCGATCATTTGGCTAGGGGTGCGCCGCTTCCAGGCCTACCAGGTATCACTCACCCCCACCGCCACCGCCACGGCCACCATTACCCCCACCCCCACCGCCACCGGCACGTGGACGCCTACCCCCAGCCTGACCCCCACCCCCACGCTCACCTTTACGCCTTCGCCCACTCCCGCCGCCGGCCTGGCGATGCGCGATATCTGGGCGCGCGCCGGCTGCTACGAAGGCTACACCGCCATCGGGCGTGTGCCCATGGGGGGGCCGCTGCGCTTTTTGCCCGGCACTGAGCGCCGCTTCGACGACTTCAACCGCGAGTGCGTGTTGATCGAATATAACGGACAGGGCAAATCGGTGATAGGTTGGGTGTTGATAATGGACATCAGCGCCGCCCCACCGCCCACCCCCCAGCCCTAGAAGCACGGAACCCCTCATAACGATAAGCGCCGCAAGGAGAAACAATCCTCCCTGCGGCGCTTTATTTTGCCCTCCAGCGGATGGTATTGCAAATTGCACAATGCTTCGGCCTATCCCAATCCGCGCCGCCTTGCACCCAACCGCCACGCGATGCCTATGGCATTAATTTTCTCACCCGGCGTCGCCCGTCACGGTGAAATTGCCACTTTTCTATAACACCCAACCCTGTTTTCGGCGCGCCTTATGGAGATCGTCAATTAATTCATCCCGATCCAGGTTCACTAATGACTTAAGTCACTTGCGAATCACCCTCTCGAGTTGTTATAATGGATAGTATCCAGGGTGACATAAACATTAAAGCCTAAGGTGAAAGGTAGGCCAACATTTAGCTAAACCAACCATTCATTCCAAAATCAGTACTACAGATCAGGTCTGTTTTACAGCCAGCCCCAAATAGTTATCATCCTGCCAGGCATGGCCCAGCCCGCAGCATACTTCAAGCATCCGCCAAAACATATTAGCTTAGATAAGGAGAGAGTTGCATAATTCAAGATTAAAAAATAGGCATTCTGTGAGAAAATTTCA
>CAZHFU010000076.1:0-5375 GCA_964531975.1 uncultured Anaerolinea sp.
ACGCCGATGACGACGCCTTCGCCTGGCTGGAAAGCCTGGCGGTTAAGCAAGGGGCCAATGAAGCCCTGCTGCTCAGGCCGGATGAACGGAGCGACACGCCACCCGAGTGGGTTCTGCAGCAATCCGATGATCATTTAGAGGGGGCTTCGAACGCTGAGATGCAAGCTCCGCCGGATATGGCGCGTATGGTTGGCAGCCAAGATTTACGCATGCTAGATGAAAGCGTTGAGGAAACGGCTGAACCTGCCGCATCTCAACCTGCTCAACCGGCGGATGAGGGGGGCATAGATGAAGATATTCCCGCCCCTGCGAGCACACCTTCCATAATTCAAGCACACATCGATACAGAAAAGGAAGAATCAGCTCCCCCATCGATCCCCACTGCGGCTGAACCGGTGCAAACCGAGGCCCCAGCGCCACAGCCCGAACTTTCAGCGCCTGCTCGGAAGAAGCTGCGCGATACGGGGGGCTTGCCCCCCTTACCCGATTGGCTGTCAGGATCGGTGAACGACGCTGCCGATGCGCCTGAGTGGACGCCGCCTCCAGTGACCAAGCGCAAATATGATCTCAACAAAATTTCCTTAGGAGAACTGGAACGCCTGCCAGGGGTGGGATTCATTATGGCTCAGCGCATTGTCCTGTTCCGCGAGCAAAACGGCCCCTTCTGGAACGTGGACGATTTGCTCACCGTACCGGATTTTAGCCCCTTAACACTTGAAGATATCCGCGACAACCTGTTCGTGCTGCCTTCGGCCCGGCCCAAAACTGGCCCGCTGACAGCGGAAAAACCCGCCACGCCCGAGCCCATCATCATCCGAGACGATAAAAGCGTGCCGCTGCCCCTGGCGCTGGCGCGAGAGGCGTTTAGCCGCAGCGAAGTGACCCAGGCGCTTACACATTATGCGGAAATGATCCAGCGCAATCAGCTGGTTAACCGCGTTATCGAAGACTTGGAAATCGCCGCCCGGCAGTACCCCGATAACGTGGCGGTGTGGCAAACCCTTGGCGATGCACACTTACGGCTTAACCAACCGGCTGAGGCCATGAAAGCGTATATTCAGGCAGAACGCCTGTTACGATAAGGTCAAATCATTTTTTGGAGGCTCTTGTGGAACAAACGTTTGTTTTGGTCAAGCCCGATGGCGTACAGCGCGGGCTGATCGGTGAAGTCATCGCACGCCTTGAGCGCCGGGGGTTACGCCTGGTAGGCGCAAAATTTATGCAAGTACCTCAAGAATTGGCTGAAAGCCACTACGCCATTCACAAGGGCAAACCTTTTTATAACGGCCTGATTAGCTATATCACATCCAGCCCGGTTATGGCCATGGTTTGGGAAGGCCCAAATGCCGTGGCAGCCGTACGCCAGACCATGGGCGCGACGCGCCCAACCGAAGCCGCCCCCGGCACACTGCGGCACGACTTTGCCTTGGAGATTGGCCGCAACCTTACCCACGCATCCGATTCGCCCGAAAACGGCGCAAAGGAAATCGCCTTATGGTTCCAACCTGCCGAATTAGTGGCCTGGAACCGTGATGTGGATCGCTGGATATTGGAATAGAGTTTTCGCCTGCCGGCTTTCGGGCCGCGCCTGGTTTCCGCAGCGCCGGTCGCCCCACCCGGCATCCCGGCCAGGCAACCAGACGACACGAAAGCCTGCGCCCTCCTGGCCGCTTTATCCACTAGAGAGCGCCAAGAACGCTTACCCAAGCTTCTTGGCGCTCTTAACTGCCTGTGCCAGCCTATATCTTTGGTGGCGCAAAATAGATAACCTGAGTATAATTTACCCCTAATTTAGAAACTTACTGGTGAAAAATGAATCCAAATGAAATTGAAAGTTTCCTGGAAAGTACCCTGCTGACTGTTCAAAAGCCGGCCCGCTATTCGGGCGGGGAGATTAACCAAATCGTCAAAGATTGGACGGCGGTAAACACACGCGTGGCGCTTGTTTTCCCCGACCTGTACGATCTGGGCATGTCGAACCTGGGCTGGCATATTTTATACGATCTCATCAATCAACGCTCCGACGTTCTGGCCGAACGCGCCTTTGCTCCCTGGACCGATATGGAAGCCGCCATGCGCCAGGCCAACGCTCCACTTTACAGCCTCGAGACCAGGCACGCCCTGGCCGATTTCGATATCATCGGTTTCTCCCTGCCTTACGAAACGCTCTACACTAACACCCTGAACCTGATCGATTTGGCAGGCATCCCTATGTTTGGCGCGCAGCGCACCGAGCAGCACCCTCTGGTGATCGCCGGCGGCAACGCCACCTACAATCCGGAACCTATGCACGCCTTTATCGACGCCTTTGTCATCGGCGAAGGCGAAGAGGTTATTCAGGACATTATCAACACCTACCAGGCTTGGAAGAACAGCAGCCAGCCTCGCGCCGTCCTGCTGACTACCCTGGCGAAAATCTGGGGGGTGTACGTTCCGGCCCTGTACGAGACGCACTACCACCCCGATGGCGCGGTCGAGCGCATTGAACGGCTGAGCCAAGACGCCCCCGAACAGGTGACCAAACGCATCGTTGCCAGGCTGCCGCCGCCCACCACCCACCTGATCGTCCCTTATATCGAAACCGTGCATAACCGCATCCCCATCGAAATCACGCGCGGCTGCACGCGCGGCTGCCGCTTTTGCCACGCTGGCATGATTAACCGCCCAGTGCGCGAACGTCCGGTGGAAGAAGTGCTAAACGCTATTGAAGACGGGCTTAACGCCACCGGCTACGAGGACGTGGGTTTGCTTTCGCTATCTTCATCCGATTACACTAACATCCTGGAACTGATCAACCAGGTGAGTGAGCGCTTCGCCGGACGCAACTTGCAAGTATCGCTGCCCTCGCTGCGCATCGAATCATTCTCGGTGGATTTAATGGACGCCCTCAAAGACAGCCGTCGCAGCGGGTTCACCCTGGCCCCCGAAGCGGCAACTGAGAGGATGCGCGAAATCATCAACAAACCGATGACCCACGCCCAAATCTTAGAGACCGCCCACGCCATCTACCGGCGCGGCTGGCATAACATCAAGCTGTACTTCATGATCGGCCACCCCTCCGAGACCCTTGAAGATGTGCAAGCCATCATCGACTTATGTAAAGCGATCCTGGCTGAAGGCCGCCGCGCCATTGGCAAACGCGCCCAGGTAACCGCCGGGGTTAGCACCTTCGTGCCTAAACCGCATACCCCTTTCCAATGGGTGGCTTGCGATACGCGTGAGCAGATCGTCGCTAAACAAAACCTGCTGCGCGACCGCCTGCGCGGGCCGGGGCTTAAGCTCAACTGGAACCCGCCTGAAGACAGCCTGCTAGAAGCCTGGCTGTCGCGAGGCGACCGGCGCATGGCCCAGGTAATTTTAGAAGCCTGGAAGCGTGGCGCCAGGTTCGACGCCTGGAAAGAACACTTCCGCTTCGATTTATGGATGGACGCTTTCGCGGCCGTGGGCCTTGACTGGGCTTTCTACACGCACCGCGAACGGCCGATTGATGAAGTCTTTCCTTGGGATCATATTAGCCCAGCCGTGCGTAAGAAGTTTTTGACCGAGGATTACTTGTGGAGTTTGCGCGGCAAGACGCGCGTCGATTGCCGCGAGCAGTGCTTCGCCTGCGGCATTTTGCCCACTTTCGCCGAAATGCGCCGCGAAAACCCCGGCGAAGTTTGGCAGTGTCCTGAGGTAAAATCAAAACGCATTCCAATCCCTGCTAGCAAATGACCCACAGCATATGAATCAACGCATCCGCATTACATTCGCTAAAACGCCTGCCATGCGTTACACCGGGCACCTCGATCTGCACCACACCTGGGAGCGTGTGTTCCGGCGCGCCCGCCTGCCATTGGCCTACAGCCAGGGCTTCTCGCCCCACCCGCGCCTGAATCTGGCGGCGGCGCTGCCCCTGGGCTTCACCAGCGATTGTGAACTGTTAGACGCCTGGCTAGAACGCGAGATGTCCTTAGACGAGGTGCAGGCAGCGTTGACTCCATCTCTCCCCCCCGGCATCCAAATTCTGGAGATTGAGCACGTGGACGCCCGCCTGCCTGCCTTGCAAACCCTGGTAACAGAAGCCGAATATGAGCTGCGCTTACTTGAACCGCCGCCCGACCTGGATGAACGCGTCGAGCAGCTGCTGGCGGCAGATAGCCTGCCCCGTGTGCGCCGCAACAAGCCCTACGATTTACGCCCACTCATCGACGCTCTGGCAATCCTGCCTGGCAACGAGTTGGGGCGGCCGGGCTTGTTTATGCGCCTCTCGGCGCGCGAAAGCGCCACAGGCCGCCCGGAAGAAGTGTTGGATGCCTTGGGCATTCCCGCTAGCCAGGCCCGCACCCATCGCACACAGCTAATTTTTTCCGAGACGCCTGGTTAGCCCTCCAAAAACGGACCTAAAGTTATGTTTGCACTGCTTCTCTCGCTCTTATTCGGGTTCGCCCCCATGATCTTCCTGGCCTGGCTGGTCTATTGGATTGACCGCTGGGAAAAGGAACCGTTGCGGCTTTTAGGCGGGGTGTTCCTTTGGGGCGCGTTGGTAGCCGCCGGCGGGGCGTTTGTAATCAACTCCGTCATGGGGTTGAGCATCAACCTGTTCACCCATTCCCACGCCCTCACCGAGCTTGCCACCGGTTCAGTAGTGGCCCCGGTGGTAGAGGAACTACTCAAGGCGTTGGCGGTGCTACTAGTATTTCTGATCAAACACGATGAGTTCGATACGATCCTGGATGGCGTTGTCTACGCCGCGGTTGCCGCCCTGGGCTTCGCCGCCACCGAAAACACCCTCTACATCTACCGCGATGGCTTCCTGGCTGCCGGCTACGCCGGCATGTTAAGCATGGTATTTGTGCGGGTAGTCTTGGTGGGCTGGCAGCATCCTTTCTACACTGCTTTCACCGGCATTGGCCTGGCGACAGCGCGGCTCAGCCGCCGGCGTGAGGTGCAGTTGGCCGCGCCGGTGTTTGGCCTGCTGTTGGCGATTATCTTCCACGCTTTGCACAACCTGTTCGCCGTTTCGCTCACCGGCTTCTCCGGCTTTGTGGCCGGTACAATTTTTGATTGGACAGGCTGGACGTTTATGTTCTTGTTCGTGCTATGGGCTATGTATCGCGAACACCGATGGATTGTTGAATATCTGCGGGAGGAAGTGGCCCTGGGCGTCATTAGCCCGGCGCAGTACCAGGCCGCGGCTTCCACCTTAGGGGTAAGCATTGCCCGGTTTGGAGCGATGATGAACGGACGTTACCGCCCCACCAGCCGTTTCTACCAGGTGTGCGCCGAGCTAGCCTTCAAAAAGCATCAGCGCCAGTTGATGGGGGAGGAAAAAGACAACACCCCATACGTATCAAGCTAAGCAAAAAAGAAACTCCTCAAGTATGATTCGGTTA
>CAZHFU010000077.1:0-5079 GCA_964531975.1 uncultured Anaerolinea sp.
TCATCGCCGGGAAAAAAATCACTGTTCCAATGATCAATGATTTACTGAAAAACAAGTCAACCAAGCAGATCCGGGGATTTAAGGCAAAGTCCGGAAATGAATTTTCGGCCTCACTTGTTCTTGATGATAAGTTCAAGGTGGTCTTTGCTTTCGATCATAAATAAGGGAGGGCATCGTGATGTCATCTCACATTTTCATTTTTTAAAATGGCCATCAAGAAAATATCTTTAGAAGGTTTTGAGGGACTTTCAAACATTATGGAGTGCCCTTACTGTGAGTCGGAATTGACATGGAAACACGTCATTGGTTATGGCGAATATCCTTTAGGCGGTCGCAGAAATCTCCTCAATCCAAACAAAACGCTTGGGGTAGGCGTTGAATGCCCAAACTGTTTTGAAAAACTTTGTTACCACGGAGATGATGCTCTTGTTGACTGCATCAACGACTATCTTCTTGTTTTTGAAACAAAATGATATTACATAATTACCTGTCATCAAATCATAGGGAGCAACAATGAACAAAAAAGAATTGATCAAAGCCATTCAAGAAAGACAGGGTGACAACGCATTAAACCTGGCGGCAATAGAGACCCTTGTTGATTCGCTCACTCAAGTCATTACAGACGAACTTTACCGAAAAGGAAAAATCACTCTTGTTGGTTTTGGTTCGTTCTCTACGGTAAAAAGAAAACCCAGAACCGGAGTCAATCCCAAAACAGGAAAGCCTATCAAGATTCCAGCTAAAACCGTTCCGGTCTTCAAGGCCGGAAAAGAGCTGAAAGAACTCGTCAACAAATGACGGCTTTCAAGCTTGATGATGACGAGAGCCCAGTCAACCTGGTCTACGTCTCTCCATCGATATTTCTCAAGCTTCCACCTGGCCAGATCCAGGCGGCTTGCGAAGAAGTTGAACGGCGGCTGCTGCATCTCGATCCGGTGATTATTCTCAAGGATGGAGAAAATCCGGTTGAGATCCAGACCGTTGTCGATGAAATATTTATGGTCAAAGGAAATGCTTGATATTTTTTTCTCAACTCTATAGAATTTATTATTACTTGTAGCCACAACACAACCATGGCCCCGCCAAACCCCCAGGCGGGGCTTCTTTTTTTAGGCACAATTTCAAGCTTTTCACTCTTGAGAATTTTCCGAATATTGCCACAACAGACACTACACACACTTGCCGGCACCAGGTTGATCGCCAACCAAGTGAGCTGCTTCAAGCACTATTTTGTCTGTTTTTCGCTCAAATGCGCCGGATATGCAGTGCCTCTTTAGTGTGCTCCTTGATCCGGATTGACGATCGTTTAGGCGATCGTGGATCCGGATGCGGCCGCATCGAAGCCAGGCAAAACGCCCAGACGCGGAATACAATTATTTTATCCGAGGAACAATTGTTTTTTCTCGAAAATAAGTCTTTTTTATGGTAATACTTGTCTATAGCTAAGGTGTGTTGAATAAGGACAAAAATGCTTGTGAAAAAAATTGCTCCACCAGAGAAGCTACCTATAAACGAGTCTTTGATAATAGAAGGCGATTCTTTATATGCGTTAAAACTTCTACCCGATAATTTTTTTCAATGCGCCATCACTTCTCCTCCTTATTGGGGATTGCGTGATTATGATATTCAAGGTCAAATTGGCCTTGAAGAGACCTTACAACAGTTTATTAATCATCTTGTTTCTGTTTTTAATGAAGTAAAAAGGATCATTCGACCTGACGGTATTCTTTGGCTCAACATTGGAGATGGTTATACAAGCGGAAATCGTGGCTATAGAGCCGCTGATAAAAAAAATCCAGCAAGAGCAATGAGTATTCGACCGAATACACCTGATGGCTTGAAATCAAAAGATCTTATTGGCATCCCTTGGCGTCTTGCCTTTGCTCTTCAAAATGATGGCTGGTTTTTGCGAAGCGATATTGTTTGGAGAAAACCGAACGCTATGCCAGAGAGTGTAAAAGATCGGCCAACCCGGGCACATGAATACCTGTTTATGCTTACAAAATCTGAGTACTATTTCTATGACTTTGAATCAATAAAAGAAAACGGATTAAATGGCAATCGGCGCAACAAAAGAAGTGTCTGGGATGTTAATACACAGCCTTTTTCTGGAGCACATTTTGCGACTTTTCCCCCAAAGCTTGTTGAGCCTTGCGTCTTGTCTTCTTCAAAAACAGGTGATTATATTCTAGATCCTTTTTTTGGATCTGGAACTGTTGGCGCTGTTAGTCTGCAACATCAACGACGATATGTTGGCATAGAGTTAAATCCTAACTATGTCAAAATCGCTTCTGAAAGGCTTTCTGCAAATGAACAGTCAATCGTTAAGGTTGCCAGTTAATGAAAAAAATTAACATTCCGACACCCGGGCTACAAATTGACTTTTCTTTTGCTATCGGAGAATTAAGATCTCGATTTCTACAAGAAGCTTTGTTCGACACTTTAAAGAATTTGGATATTTCAGCGGTAGACAAGGAACTTTCTGTTTACGTTCCCAAAGAAAGCCTTAACACCCTAGCTGCTCGCGGTCTAAGAGGCGAGCTGCTGTTTCCTGTTCCTTGTGTTTTGTCTGCAAACCCTTCCTTGCTTGGTTATTATCGCTTGCTTTTAGGATTCAGTCAGAAACAGTTTTATTCTGGTCACTTCGGCTTATCCCCTTTTTTTACAATGGAGAGTAAGGGCGTATTAACTTCAAATAACAAAGACTTTCTTCCTGTTTTATGTGAAGCCTTAATTCGCAGTGCAGTTGAATTAATCAATGGGGTGGGAGACAAGAGGTTAAGCAAAGAATTGCTTGATGACTTGACGCTCCTTACCGTTGGCCCGCAACTTAGAGGCGGCGCAAACGTAAGGAAGGGCATCGCTGGTACTCACGATGTTTTTCAGGTTATCCATAAAATTGTTTCTAATTCTATCGTTGCTTCAAGCAGCATTAAAATAGAATTGTTAAATGCTGCAGGAAGAAAGGTATTCATAGAATTTTCTTCTGATCCCGATATTGTAATTCGAGAAGAGGGGAATAATAAATTTTTTAGGAATATTATCGCTATTGAAGTTAAAGGTGGAACCGATTTTTCCAATATTCATAATCGTGTCGGCGAAGCTGAAAAAAGCCATCAGAAAGCGCGAATAAACGGTTACGTTGAATGTTGGACTGTTGTAAACGTTGATAAAATTGATCTCAACATCGCTAAAAAAGAGTCACCGTCAACAAATCAATTTTATAAAATTTCTTCCTTAAAATCTGGAAATGGTCCTGAGTATCAAGATTTCAAATCCCGAATTATCTCTTTAACCGGAATAAAATAGTTTTTTCCCTTAAAATGGAGGGCTAAAAGAAGATGAATTTGGAAACATTCATAACCGAGTCACTAAAACAGATAATTACTGGTATAAAAAAGGCACAAGAATTTGCATCAAATAACGGCGCAAAGATTAACCCTAAAAGCCAACAAAGATCTGAAGGTGATTTAGGAAGAGATGTTTCGTATGATGCAAACTCGAATACGTATTCACAAAACGTCAAATTTGATTTAGCCCTTTCTGCAACAGAAGACAATAAATCAGGAAAAAGCGGTAAAGGGCATGTAGGAATCTCGATAGCAAAAATTGACGGTGATATCTCTTCTGAAAGCACACAACAGTACGCTCAGGCCAATAGAGTTCAATTCACTGTTCCAGTTAGGTTTCCTATTCAAGAATCAGAAGAGGAATTAAAGGAAATTGAAAAAAACAAACCATCTCCTTTTATAAGAGTTCGCAATAAAACTGTTGAAGCGCCACCTGGATATTTTAGTTGACTTGTTTGTGTGAGCATATAAAAAACAATCAATTAAATTTCTACTTAGCCAGGATAGGGGAGCGCGCTCCGGATCCTGGCCGTGGCCACCAGGAGGACGCCCGAAAGTCTCCCGGTAACTTGATTATTCTTTCCTGCAGGAATACATTGCTTTCGTGAATTGTGGCTTCAAGGAGGGAGTATGAGCGTTTGCATCTACTGTGGTAAGCCAGCTGGTTTTATGTCGAAAAAGCATAAAGAATGTGAGGAGCAACATAAAAAAGAAATAATTGCTAAGAAAGCCAAGAAAACAGAGAACTTTAATAAAAAAAAGGATAGAGATAGAAAAAACTGGCTTCAAGGAATAGAAGACCTTAAGGTTTTAAACAATTGCGTTCAATTTACCAATTTTATTAATTCCCCGGATTTTAAAAAGACTCTTTTTTCTTCAATTCAAAACCATATGACAACCCAAAAAATTACAACCGATTTATTTTCAATTTACAAAGCCAGCAATGACAACTCCAGTTTTATTGAACATGAAAACAAGAAATATCCAATACGCCGTGTTCTTCATGTTTTTGTTCACGATATCTTAAAAAAATGTCACGTGGGCCATGTGTTTTCTGTTTGTAAAGAATGGGGTAGCCCCCTTGTTATTGTAAGCTCTCATCATGATACTTGTCTATTATGTTCTAAACATCAAGGCAAAATTTATTCTATCTACAGTAATCACCCACAATACCCAAAATTACCAGATTTTCCGTTTCACTCTGGGTGCACGCATCATTTAAGTCCAATCACTGAAAGCACAGCGAAACGCTGGGAAGAAGAAAACGAATAAAACTAAGATAGTACCTGATTAAAACAACCAGGTTCTTTTTTACCTGGGGTAAACCCAACAGTCGTGCAGCCAGGGATCAAAGTGATTGAAGTGCCGCATCATTCAAAAGGCTTTTAAGGCGCCTCTTTCAAATATTTATACAACGTCTGCCGGGTGATCTTGAACTCGCGAGCCACTTTGGCTTTGGGAATGCCTTCGGCAACCTTGCGCTGAAGCTCTTTCACCTGATCAGGAGTCAATGAATTCTGACGGCCTTTCATCAGGCCTTTTTTCTTGGCGATGGCGATGCCCTCTCGCTGACGCTCCCGGATCAGGGCTCGCTCGAATTCAGCGAAGGCGCCCATGACCGAAAGGAGGAGATTGGACATCGGGGAGTCCTCACCGGTGAAGGTCAGGTTTTCTCAGGCATCCCCCCTTTTTTTAGACAGTTCAATCTGAAAGCATAGGAATATAGCTG
>CAZHFU010000078.1:0-5032 GCA_964531975.1 uncultured Anaerolinea sp.
TCAACTGGCGCAAGGTGAAGATCGACAAGCTGACGCATGAAGTGGCGTACTACAAACGCCATTACTTCGGTATCAAGGCGGAACGTCTGCCGGTCGAGCAAGGACAACTGTTTGAAGAAACGCTCGCAGCCGACATGGCCGCGATCACCGAAGAACTGGCGCAGCTTTCCGAAACGAAGCCCAAGGGGCAAGCCAAGCGCAAGCCCTTGCCGCCGGAACTGCAGCGCACCGAGATTCACCACGAACCGGAATCGACGACCTGTACCTGTGGCTGTCAGATGAAGCGCATTGGCGAAGACGTCGCCGAGAAGCTGGACTACACGCCGGGCACTTTTACGGTCGAACGTCACATCCGCGGCAAGTGGGCCTGTGCCCAATGCGAAACCCTGGTGCAGGCACCGGTGCCGGCGCACGTGATCGACAAGGGCATCCCGACCACCGGTCTGCTCGCCCATGTCCTGATCGCCAAGTACCTCGATCACCTGCCGCTGTATCGCCAGGAAGGTATCTTCGGTCGGGCCGGTCTGCCGATCCCGCAATCGACGCTGGCCGAGTGGGTGGGTCAGATGGGCGTTGCCCTGCAACCGCTGGTTGATGCGCTGAAAGCCGAGATGCTGACCTACCCGGTGCTGCATGCCGACGAGACGCCGGTGGCGATGCTCGATCCGGGCGCCGGCAAGACCCATCGGGCTTATCTGTGGTCCTATAGCATCGGCGCCTTCGAGCCGGTCAAGGCGGTGGTTTATGACTTTGCCGACAGCCGGGCCGGCAAGCATGCCCGGGATTTCCTCGGCGACTGGCGCGGCACGCTCGTCTGCGA
Organism: uncultured Anaerolinea sp.; assembly: GCA_964531975.1. Lineage (GTDB taxonomy): Bacteria > Chloroflexota > Anaerolineae > Anaerolineales > UBA4823 > RBG-16-57-11. The sequence goes on from CAZHFU010000078.1 coordinate 821, forward strand.
CGATTATGCAGGCTACAAGGCGCTGATTGCCGATGGCGTGACCGAAGCCGGCTGCATGGCCCATGCACGCCGTAAATTCTTCGACCTGCATGCCAACAACCAGAGCCAGATTGCCCAGCAGGCGCTGATCTACATCCAGCGGCTCTACCAAGTGGAGCGGGAAGTCGCCGACCTGAGCCCGGGCGAACGGGAACGAATACGCCAGGAGCAGGCCAAACCAATTCTCGATGAGTTCCATGACTGGCTGAGCCGGCACCGATTGCAGGTGCCGAATGGATCATCGACGGCCAAAGCAATTGATTACAGCCTCAAGCGCTGGAAGGCGCTCGTCCATTACCTGGATGACGGCCAGGTGCCGATCGACAACAACTGGATCGAGAACCGTATCCGGCCCATTGCCACGGGCCGGAAAAACTGGCTATTTGCCGGCAGCCTGCGTGCCGGCAAACGCGCCGCCGCCATCATGAGTTTGATCCAATCGGCCAAACTGAACGGCCACGATCCCTTCCTCTATCTCAAGGACGTCCTGTCTCGCCTGCCGACTCAGCCCAACAGCCGGATCGGCGAGTTGCTCCCGCATCGCTGGGCGCCCGAATCCGCCGCCTGAATCAGAAATCAACCTGGGTTCGCCGGGCGCTTACGTTCATTCGCCAGGCCAAGTCCCAAGGATTCATCGTTGCCCTGATTGCTGTCGGCCTCGATTCCCCTGAAAAATCGGCACAACGGGTTGCTAACAGAGTGTCCAAGGGAGGGCATAACGTCCCTCTTGACCGAATTCGAGACCGCTACCCCCGGGTCATCTGCAATATTGTCGCTGGCGCACAGACCGCCTCGGCAGCCGTGGTGGTCGACAACAGCCGGGATATTCAGGGCAATGACGGCACCGCGTACGATCCCTTTGCCGTGTTCGTAAGCGGACTATGTGTCCAAACTTCGAAGCAGGTTCCAGAATGGTGGGTGCGCTATTCGAAGAGCAGTCACCTGACAGAACCTCTTTCACTGACGCTAAATGCTTGGGTAAGTCGGCTACTGGATAATGACCGTACAGCAGGATCTCTACTGGCGCTGCCCGCTCCGCGAAAACCCAATGATTTTCACTAGGCCTCTACACGTTCTAATTTGAGTGCACGGCACATCGGGAATGGTGGAGCGCTCAAGTAGCCTCGCTTCTCAAACTCGCCGACCTTGGCTACTGCCTTTTGACGCTGGCATCAGGCTGGATTTCGGCCGAGGACTAAACCGCTCGCGCGGTAGGCCAGGTTCCGACCTGTCGTCGGTGATTTGAGCAGGTCAGTGGTTTGTATCGGCAAGAATCTGCCGATGTTGGAAATGAGGCAATCCGCCTTGATTTCTGACAGGAGCAAGCCATGGAAACTCAGAAGCCGAGCATCAGTCCGCTGCGCCAACGCATGATCGACGACCTGCGGATGCGCAAGTATGGCGAGAAGACGGCGCTGGACTATATCCGCGCCGTACGCAACTTCACGAAATACCTCGGCCGTGCGCCCGATACTGCCAGTGTGGAGGACCTGCGCAATTATCAGTTGTATCTGGTGGATCATGGGATTTCGCCGGCCTCATTGAATGCGGCGATCAGCGGCTTGAAGTTCTTCTTCAACATCACGCTGGATCGCAGCGACCTGATGGCCAAGATGCAGCCGGTGCATTTGCCCCGCAAACTGCCGGTGATCCTGAGCCGCGAGGAAGTCAGCCGGCTGATTGCGGCGGCCGGCAATCTCAAACATCAAACCGCGCTGGCGGTCGCCTATGGCACCGGCTTGCGCGTCAATGAAGTGGTCACCCTGAAGGTCGGTGACATTGACAGCCAACGCATGACCCTGCGTGTCGAGCAAGGCAAAGGGCAGAAGGATCGCTACGCGATGCTGTCGCCGGTGCTGCTCGAGCGCCTGCGGGTTTGGTGGCGCGTGGCCCGCGCCCAAGGCAAGATGCTCGACGGCGGCTGGCTATTCCCCGGCCAGAATCCGGTCCTGCCCTTGAGTGCGCGGCAACTGAACCGGGCCATCCACGCCGCGGCCGCCGATGCCGGTATCGAGAAGCAGATCTCAATGCACTCGCTGCGCCACGCCTTTGCCACCCACCTGCTGGAACAGAAGGTCGATATCCGCCTGATCCAGGTCTTGCTCGGGCACAAGAAACTGGAAACAACGGCGCTGTACGCCCAGGTTGCTACCGACATCCTGCGCGAGGTCGTCAGTCCTCTGGAGACGTTGAACAGCGCGTAGGTGTGCCATGGGACGGCCTGTCCTGGAGGTGGCGGATATCTTCCGCACCCATGGTCCGGCGTGGCGACGGGCACAGACGGGACACCTGAATCTCTCGCAACTGAAGGTCATGTCGGCCATTGAACAGTGCCGCACAGCGGCGCTGGGCGGCCATGTATTGCACTGCGATCGCTGCCATGCGCAGGAAGTCAGCTACAACTCCTGCCGCAACCGACACTGTCCGAAGTGTCAGGCCAGAGCTGCGCAACGCTGGCTTGAAGCGCGGCAGGCCGATCTGCTGCCGGTCGAGTATTACCACGTCGTCTTTACCCTGCCGGCACCGATCAGTGACCTGGCCTACCGCAACAAGGCCGCCCTTTACCGCTTGTTGTTCGACGTTGCCGCAGAAACCCTACTGACCATTGCGGCAGACCCCAAGCGCCTCGGGGCTCGCATCGGCGCCACGCTGGTCCTGCATACCTGGGGCTCGGCGATGACGCACCATCCGCACGTACATGGCATCGTGCCGGGCGGCGGCCTGTCGCCGGACGGGGATCGCTGGGTGGCCTGTCGGCGGGGCTTCTTCCTGCCCGTGCGCGTGCTCTCCCGCTTGTTCCGGCGGCGTTTCATCGAAGAATTAGAGAAACTGCACCGGGCCGGGCAACTCCGATTCTTCGGCGACCAGGCGCACTTGGCCAAAGCTGCGGCGTTCGCCCGCTGGCTCGCCCCGCTGTGCAAAAGCGAGTGGGTCGTGTACGCCAAGCGTCCGTTCGCTGGTCCGCAGGCGGTATTGGCTTATCTGTCTCGTTACACCCATCGGGTGGCCATCTCGAACCGGCGATTAGTGAGGATGGACGAGCAGGGTGTGACGTTTCGCTGGAAGGATTACCGCGCCAAAGGCCGAACCCGTCAGAAGACGATGACGCTCTCGCCGGACGAGTTCATGCGGCGCTTTCTTCTGCACGTACTCCCCGGTGGCTTCCACCGCATTCGCCACTACGGCCTGCTGGCCAATGCCGCCCGCCGCCGGCAACTGGCCAGGGTGCGCGACCTGCTCAATGCGCCCCAACCTGCGACGGTCATCGATGAAACACCCGTGGCCGCACTGCCGACCTTCATTTGCCGTTGCTGTGGCGGCAGCATGCATGTCGCCGAGGTCATCCTGCGCCGGCCGCCCATCCGGGAACCGCCGTGATGGCCGCGCCTGGGTTGTACCGCTATCCTCTCAATCTGCCTTGGTCGGCTTCTGGATTGCCAGTGCCGAGAGAGGACTGCTGCCCTTGGCTGCCAGATCGACCGAATTCACTGATCCAGCCAGCGGCATTCGTGACGTGCAATGGGGAGTTTGGCGTAAATTTCCTTCACGCCGGGGAGCGTCAAACCTTCGCACGTCCCCTCACGACGATAGGGCTGGGCATTAAATCCCCATAGGCCGTCCTACACCCGTCCGCCGTCGCAGCAATCCGCGGTTTCCTCCTTTGAGGTTTATTCAACGCCTGCCCACCGGCGCCAGCGGGGGATTCAGCGTGATCTCGTAGCGGGCAGGCGTCGAACAAACCTTAACCAAAACAGACGCCCAACATCTCTCTTGGCAATGACAGCTGTGGGCACGACTCCGGACGGTGCATCGCCACTGGCAGAATCAATACTCAGAAATCCACTTTCCGGAATTGCTTTCGCCACTCGACTGGAGAAACGCCGAAGGTCTGTTTGAATTGCTGACGCAGCGCCGTCGCCGTGCCGAATCCAACCAGTCCTGCGATAGCTTCTACGCCGTGGGCGCTGGACTCCAGGAGTTCCTGTGTCCGGTGCAGGCGTTCGGCCTGTAGCCATTCCCCAACAGACATGCCGGTTGCTTGATGAAAACTGCGCGTGAGGGTACGCCGGCTCATATGCGCTTGCTGTGCCAAGGCATCCAGGGACAACTTTTCGTTCAGGGATTCTCTGAACAACCGGCCATTTCAAGGCAGGCTGTCATAAAAAACATGAA
>CAZHFU010000079.1:0-4930 GCA_964531975.1 uncultured Anaerolinea sp.
AGCGGGGTATGGCATGACTACACCCTGGCATATGACGGCGACAACCGCCTGGTGGGTGTGAGCGGAGCGGCTGCGGCCGAGTTCGGCTATGATGGCGACGGGCAGCGTGTGTGGGCTACCAGCGGCCTGACCACCACCGTTTTTGTTGGCAGCTATTTTGAATGGAACGTGACTTCGGGGGAGGGCGTGAGCTATTATTACGCCGGGGCGACCCGCTTAGCCATGCGCACCGGCGGCCAGGCGGCGGTGTTCTTCGTGAGCGACCACCTGGGGAGCGTCAATCAGCTGGTGGACCCCTACGGCGCGCCCTTGACCGGCGAGCGGCAGCTTTACATGCCGTGGGGCGAGTCGAGAAGCGGCGGCCTCAGCCTGACGCGCTACCAGTACACCGGTCAGACGTGGGATAGTTACATTAACCTGCTCTGGTACGGCTCGCGGTGGTATGACGACTCGCTCGGCAGATTCATTCAGCCCGACCCGATTATACCTGAACCCTACAATCCTCTGGCCTACGACAGATATCAATACGTTTACTCGAATCCCGTCCGCTACACCGATAGCAGCGGCCATTGCATCGATGGGATTATCACCTGGGCATGTATTGCCATTATCGGTGGACTGGTACTAAAAGCGATCGATTATGGCTGGACCACATACGATGCGTATCAATCCGGTAAGGTACTGGCCGATCCAAATGCCAGTCGAGAAGACAAGCTGTTCGCTGGTTTGAATGTGGGTTTGGCAGTCATCTTTGAGGCTGGGGAACCGGATGATCTATTACCTGCCGGGTTACCTCTGGACGATGTGGGTCGCCGGGCGGTGATGAAAGGGGCAAGAGAGGCTTTCGAAGAAGGAGGAGAAGAAGCTCTTGAAAAATTCCTACGGGAGAGTTTGGGAGACTATGCCGATGATGCTATTGAAAAAATGGGGCTTGGAATTAGAGCTAATGCTAATGACTTGAATCACATTTTCCATAACATTAGGCATGATCATCATTTGCAAGGTTTGTTGGAGACATTTTGGGGAAATGAACAAAGTACTTATAATGCAATATGGCGTGAGTTCTCAAAAGTCGCCGGGAATTTCTCTGCTGATGAGCTAAAAAATGGAATTCAAATAACCGTGAATGGTATAGATCTGACTGTTAAAGGTACTGTCGTTGATGGAGTGGTCAAGATAGGAACGTTCTTTGTCCCGTGAGGCTGGAAAGATATGAGCGATCTTGAATTTTCTTTTCTTGAAAGTAAGGTTCTTGAATTATTGTTGGCAGGTGAAGATCCTGTGTTAGCGGTTCTGCGTGAACAAATAGCATCAGCGAGAATTCAGTCGCGAGAATTTACTGGTGTTGGATTTTATCTAGATTTCGAAATACCTAAGAGCTCAAAACGTCTTCATGATGTTTTGGCTGTAAAGAGAAGTTTCAATTTTGGCGATGTGGGGGCATATTTCGACAATGGCGATCAAAGACAAGAAGTTGGTTTTCTACTATGGATCAAGGATGGATATCTGGATTTTTTAGAAGCATATACTTATGGTTTAGAAAAATGGCCTAAAGAGGACAGGTCATTTCAACCATTCTATTTTGGGAACAAACGAACTTTCGAGGATCTACGGCGGAATTGGGAATTATGAATTCATGCTCCAATTATCTTGCCGGTAGGAGGATAGAGCGCAGGTGGAGACTGATTCAAGTACCGGCAGCCAGGCGGCGGTGTTCTTCGTGAGCGACCACCTGGGGAGCACGAATAAACTTGTGGACCCCTACGGCGCGCCTCTGACCGGCGAGCGCCAGCTTTACATGCCGTGGGGCGAGTCGAGAAGCGGCGGCCTCAGCCTGACGCGCTACCAGTACACCGGTCAGACGTGGGACAGCAGCGTGGGGTTATACTATTATGGGGCGAGGTGGTATGACGCTTATATTACCCAATTCTCCCAACCTGACGCCATTATACCTGATCCCTATAATCCGCTCGATTGGAACAGGTATGGGTACGCGCGGTACAATGCTTTAAAGTATACAGATCCATCAGGCCACAGAACTTGTGACAGCTCTAACCTGGACCAGTGTTCTATGGGTGGCTCTCTGATCTCTAAAGAGTACCAACCATGGACAAAGGATGAATTCAGCAGATGGACGGACTATGTTAGAAATAATTATTCTAAATACGTTCAGGATTTTCGTATAACTTTTGCAGATTCGAGTTCTGGTATTGGCCTGAGGGATTGGAATTTCGATCAAAAGGTGGCCATTTTGATTGCGGCCATGCTAGCTGGTTCAAAGCTCTTACATTCTCACCCTGCTTATGGAACTTCATCCGCCGCATTCAATTCAGTGTATTCTGGTGGTGTAAATTTCCAATTAGGAAACTGCGGCCACTGTCCCGCAAATGGCGCCTACTCTTCTCTGGCATCTCTTATCCAATTTGATAATCTGTTGACAAGCGACCTTGCCTTTGGCATAAACAATGTCATCCACGAATTCGGTCATATCTTCGATCAGATACCCCGTCCAGGTGATATACCAAGCAATTTGACTTATCAACGTTTCCCTAATGCAAGAGGCCTTGACGTAAGAATAAGCGGTCAGGACACACCCCAGGAATATTTTGCAGACACGTTTTTAGATTGGGTAATTGGACAATTTACGGGAGACTCGTACGGGGCAGCCCGCTCTTCATGGATGGATAGCGCAATAGGAAGCTGGCTGCCATGAAAAAAATAACATATCTCGTGAATGCTAATCGCTTATTGCTGCTGGCACTTTTATTGTCATTAGCAGCGTGTTCCAATAATACTCGTGCAACGCCTGAATCTGCAGATCGTCAGATAACTCGAACCAATGCTCCAGTTCTTGCGCCATCACCAACCTTGACGCAAAGTCCGTTATCCACTACCACGCCAACACTCACCTCTACCTGGACAGTTACGCCGACACGCACGCTTTATCGAACTCCACTACCGACTGTCACCTTGACGCCATTACCGCCTACACCGACCAATACTAACCGGTCAAAGGCCGAGGTTGAGAAACAGATATTGCACCTGCTATCGAACAATGGAGGCTGCAGGCTGCCCTGCTGGTGGGGGTTTATCCCCGGGCAGACCAACTGGATCACCATGCGAGATTTCTTTGCTCAGAATGGCTGGACAAATCGGTACAGTGCAGAAAAGCAAGAATTGGTTGCATCATTTGAGATCAAGCCTCATCGTTTTACCATTTGGGGTGATGTTTTTATCGAGGGAAGTAATACAGAGATTATTCGTTTTGCCCCCGAAACAAATACAGACACAGGACAGAATATTTATGATGACCCCTTCTTCATGGATGTGACCGCCTACTACGGCATCAGCAATTTGCTAAAGGAATACGGCCCGCCAGATGATGTTCGCATCTATTTCGACCCACCGCTACCTTCAGCAAACACGGCTAACCATCCTAATTTTTCTATTGTGCTTTTTTATTTACAAAATGGTTTTGCTGTTGAATACTCTGGGCGTAGGGATAGCCAACCGAATGGTATATTTCAGGCATGTGGGCGAAATTTAGTACCGGTATTTTCCTTATGGTCTCCGATGGAGAAAATATCGACTTCAAAAGCCTATACCCGGCTATATAAAGGATCCCTTTCTTCAGAAGCTAGCCTGGAGCTCTTTGAGCTATATAAATCACTCGAAGAAGCAACATCAATAACTCTGGACGAATTTTATACTCGGTTTCAAGATCCAAATGCCTGCCTGGAAAGCCCAGAACAAATCTGGGAACGAAAGTAAGGGCTTTATTACGATGAGCAGAGGGTGGCCCAACTACTGCTCAGCCCTCTGCCCTGTCGACGGTCGCTGACTGGCGCTCTGGTCGCTCCTCAGCGTTGCCGTACCCTCCAGCCAGCAAGGGAATTGTACCACTGGCGAAGACAGGCGCCGCTGCGGGCCGGAGGGAAGGTTTATCGCTTTTCGGACCATCGACAGGGCAGGGGTCGGCAGGCAATCCGGCCGGGTTAAATTATTAAGGTTCAATGCAAAGCAGCGTCCAGGCGTGGGGCGTGCATTCGTTTTTCGAGCAGTGTCTATGGCCAGCAGTCCTCATCCCAGGCCCAACGGCGGCGGATGTTCGCCGGCCGGGTGCAGTTGCAAGATCTGTTTCAGGCTGTCCACAATCTCCAGCCGCTCGGGGTAGCCCAGCTCAGGCCGGGTAAGCTGCTCCACCCAGGCCAGGATCTGGAGGCGCTCCGGCACTTTAACAATTTCAGCCGGTGTTTCAGCTTCCGTCTCCGGTTTAGGCTCTTGCTCTGGTTCCGTCGGGGCCAGCTCCAGCCGCGCTTCGACCCGGCTCATGGCGCTGAAATAATCCTCCGCCACGGTCTGGTCATAGGCGCGGGCGTAGATCATCGTTGTGTTGAGCTTCTTGTGCCCCAGGAATGCCTGGATGGAAGTGATGCGGCAGCCGGCGTTCAACAACTGGGTGGCGCAGGTATGCCTTAATCTGTGCGGGTAAACCTTGACGCCGATGCGCTGTCCAATGGTCTTCAGCCGGGAGTGGATCAGGCTCTTGCTGAGCGGGGCGTTGCGGTACAAAAAGACGTGGTCGCCGCTGCCGGCGCCGCGCACGGCCAGGTAGGCTTGCAGGACGGCGATCACGCAATCGGTGAAGTAGACGGTGCGGTCGCGCATCCCCTTGCCGTTGCGCACGTGGATGCGCCGGCCGGGGAAGTCCAGGTCTTCCAGGCGCAGCTCCTCCACTTCCGAAAACCGCATCCCGCCCTGCCAGAGCAGGTAGAACGTGGCCCATTCCAGCAGGGCCTGGCGGCGGGCCGGGAGGGCTTTAGCGGTCTGCACATCGGCCTCAATCGCCAGGCCGACGCGCGTGGCTGCGTGACCAACCTGGCTTACGATGCCCTCAACCGCCTCCGCGGCAAAACCTACGGCCCGACCT
>CAZHFU010000080.1:0-4572 GCA_964531975.1 uncultured Anaerolinea sp.
GCGGCGTGGAAATGCAGCAGGCAACGGCCATCGCTCGTCGTTCCTTCCGGAAAGACCGCAACATGCTTGCCCTGGCCGAGAATGTCGGCAATCTGTTCATTGATGATCCGGGCGTGCCCACGACTGCCACGGCGCAGAAAGACCGTGTCGTTCTTGGTGGCCAACCAGCCGATCACCGGCCAGCGTCGAACCTCTTCCTTCGACACGAAAGCCGACGGCAGCGCGGCGTTGATGACGAAAATGTCCACCCACGAGATGTGGTTGGCAACCAGCAAGGCGCCGGGTACGGCGTGCGTCAGATCAGCCTCCAGCTCGATCCCCAGCGCATCGAGAATGGCGGCAGACCAGGTCTGCTTGAGCAACAGGCGCTGCCGATCACCGCAAATGCCGAACAGGGTTAACGCGACAACGGCCCCGCAGATGATCAGCAGGGCCAGTCGCAGGCAACGGTAGGCGCGAACGAGGAGGATGGTCTGGTTCAGGCTTCTTGTCCGAGGTAGTGCTTGGCATAGCGGCCGGAAACCTTGGCTATCGGCATCAGGATGGGCAGGTCGGCCGTGTTGAAATCCGGATCCCAGGCCGGTTCGCCGCAAATCCAGGCCCCGGCGCGCAGGTAACCCTTGATCAGCGGCGGCACTTCGGCCGGACGATCCTGCTGCAGGGCAGCCAGTGGCAGCGGGCAACGCGGAAAGACGCGATACTCCTGCGGCCCCAGGTGATCGGCAGCCAGGCGATTATACAGACTGGCCGCGGCATGGCCGCCGTCGGCCATGCTGATCGAGGCGCAGCCCATCAGGTAGTCGTAGCCGCGCTCCGTCATGTATTGCGCCAGGCCAGACCAGAGCAGAGTGATCGTGCCGCCCGTGCGGTAATCGGGATGGACGCAGGAACGGCCGATCTCGACCAGGCGGGAGCGCAGGTGCTGCAACCGGGTGATGTCGAACTCGTTTTCCGAGTAATAACCGATCTGGCGCGCGTTTTCTGGCGGCAGGATGCGATAGGTGCCGACGATCTCGCCGCTTTGCGTGTCGCGCACCACCAGATGCTCGCAATAGGGGTCATAGATGTCGTGATCGACCCCCGGCGTCCGGCTCGGCAGGTTGGCGCCCATTTCGCCGGCGAAAACGCGATAACGCAGGCGCTGGGCATCCAGAATATCACCTTGGCTGCGGGCAAAACCGGCCGCCAGGCTCTTCTTTTCCGGGCGGCTCCGCCCGGCAATTTTCTCGACTTGTTCCATCTTGTTCTCCTTGGATTCCTGGAGAACAAGTCTGGAGCAGTGGTGTTACACGTCAGTTGCCTGCAGATGACGCCTGTATTTCACGGCAAGCCTACCAGGGCAGCGCCCCGAAGGCTTGACGGTAGCGCTCGCCGATCTCTTCCCGACTCGGCTGGTGATTCTGGCCGCCCCGGCTGGCAATCTTGATGGCGCCCATCACGGCGGCCAGGCGGCCGGTCCTTTCCCAATCGTAGCCATGGGCGAGACCGTAGAGCAGGCCTGCCCGGTAGGCGTCGCCGCAACCGGTCGGGTCGACGATCTGTTCGGCCTGGACACAGGGAATGTCGTAGCGCTGGCCATCGGCGTGAATCTGCGAGCCCTCGCCACCGCGCGTCACGATCAGCGCCTTCACTTCGACGGCCAGTTGTTCGAGGCTGCGGCCGGTGCGGTCGCAGAGCAGCTTGGCCTCGTAGTCGTTGAAGCAGGCGTAGTCGGCCAGCCGCATGAAATCGAGCAGTTCGTCGCCGTTGAACATCGGCATGCCCTGGCCCGGATCGAAGATGAAGGGCACGCCGGCCGCGGCGAAATCGCGGGCGTGCTGCATCATGCCCTCGCGACCGTCCGGCGCAACGATACCAAGCTTGGCATTGGCCGTTTCGACCTTGTTGAGGTGCGAAAAGCTCATCGCCCCGGGGTGGAACGCGGTGATCTGGTTATCGTCGAGATCGGTGGTGATGAAGGCCTGGGCGGTGAAACTGCCCGGCACCTGGCGGACGTGGCTGCGGGTCAGGCCCAGTTCGTCCAGGCGATCCAGATAGGGGGTGGCATCGTCGCCAACGGTCGCCATGATCGTCGCGTCCCCCCCGAGCAGCATCAGGTTGTAAGCGATATTGCCGGCGCAGCCACCGAACTCGCGGCGCATTTCCGGCACCAAGAAGGCAACGTTCAGGATGCGGATCTGCTCGGGCAGGATGTGATTCTTGAAGCGGTCGGCAAAGACCATGATGTTGTCGTAGGCCAGCGAGCCGCAAATGAGCGTAGTCATGATGATTCAGGGATAGAAAATGTAGAGGCGGTAACCCGAGGCACCCAGACCCTTGGCCTCGATCCACAGGCGGACGGCGACATCGCCATTGGGCTGGAAGGCTTCGGCAGTGGTGCCGGGCGGCAGGTATTCGGCGGCGTACATGACACGACGGGCGACGACGGCGTCGTTGGTGTCGGTCAGGCTCAACTCCAGCGCCGGCCAGGCCTGGGCATGAGCGGCGCGATTCTTCAGCGTCGCCTGCAGCACGAACAGGCCGCGTGCAGTGTCGGATTGCAGATCGGAAGTCTCGATCGACACCAGGGCCGGGTTTCTCGGCAACGGAAGGTCGATGCCCAGTGCTTCGTAAGCTGCCGCCAGCGACGGCAGGCGGAGAACGATGTCGGTACGGAAATGGTGCAGTATCTGAGCCGCCAACGCCAGGATGAGCAAGGCAGCAACGAGAACGAAAGGCCAGCGCGCCCGGCGCGGCTCCTCGCCGTCGAACATGCCACGACCGTCGCTGGCCAGTGTGCCGGCGGCCCAGCGGTTGTAGGCCGCCGTGTCGGCCAGTTCGCGCGCCGCGACCAGGCCGGCCTCACGGGCAGCCTGGGCGGATTGCTCGGGTGTTTCGTCGTCGCCCGGCGGATTTTCGGCCGCCGCGGGCAGTTCCCCGGCGTAGATCGGAACATCGGGGCGGGGGGCGGCAATCAAGGTTTCAGCCGCGTCGAAATGAGCCTCTGACGGCTCATCGCCCAGTTCCCGAACCTCGACCGGCGGCAGCGCAGCCAACTCCGAGCGGAGAGGCTCGCCCTCGTCAGGCACTGACACGGCGACGGCGGGTAGCGCCTCGAGCAGATCCTCTCGCGGGAAATTGTCCGGGCTGGCCACAATGGTGGCCGCCGGGTCGAATTCGATGCCGGCGATTTCCGGGGAATCAGGCGTAGCAGACACATCGGCCGGAACAAGTTCCGGCACGATGGATTCGCCAACCGGAGGCGGGTTCTCATCGCGGCTGTCGACCTGCCAGTGATCGAAAGCGTTGAAAACGGCTTGGCAATGGCCGCAGCGAACCTTGCCGGCCTTGCGCCGCAGTTGTTCGGAGGTCACCCGGAATACGGTGGCGCATTCCGGGCAACGGGTGCGCATCAGGGTCGGGTTCCCGCCAGACATACCCAATCCTCGCGCACGTCGGCCACCTGCAGCGGCAACCACTGGGCGTAGATGGCGATGATTTCTTCCGCCTGCTCGCGCAGGATGCCGGACAGCGCCAGCCGGCCGCCAGAGCGGACATGGGCACAGATGGCCGGTGCCAGGACGCGCAGCGGATTGGAAAGAATGTTGGCGACGACCACATCGTATTCACCGGCAACCGGCGCCGCCGAATCGGCGAACTGCGCCACAACGCCATTCCGCTCGGCATTGGCGTTGGCCGCCTCGACGGCCTGCGGGTCGATATCGACCCCGGCCACTCGCCCGGCCCCCAGCTTCGCCGCGGCGATGGCCAGGATGCCCGAACCGCAGCCGTAATCGAGCACCGAGCAGCCGGCGCTGACGTTGCGCTCCAGCCATTCGAGACAGAGCCGGGTCGTTGGATGCGAACCGGTGCCGAAAGCCATGCCCGGGTCGAGAATCAGATTGATCGCCGCCGGATCGGGCGATTCGTGCCACGACGGAACGATCCACAGGCGCTCCGAAATACGGATCGGATCGAATTGCGACTGGGTCAACTGGACCCAGTTCTGCTCGGCCACCGCCTCGACGGTGTAGGCCGGGACAGCCGGCAGGCCGATGGTCTGCATCGCCTCACCCAGCACCGCATCGATGTCGGCATCCGGTTCGAACAGCACGACGACTTTCGAATGCGTCCAGCCCGGCGTGTTGACCGAGCCCGGCTCGCCGAACTGTGGCTGCTCGTCCGGCGTGCCGGCGTCGGCATCTTCAATGCTGGCCGACAGCGCACCGGCTTCGAGCAGGGCGTCGCACAACGGCTCGGCGTGCGACGCGTCGGTCAGAAAACAGACATTGCACCAGGCCATGGCTTACGCCTTGACCTCGCTCTTGTCGGCCAGCTTGTGCTCCAGATAATGGATGCTGGTACCACCTTCGATAAAGCGGGCGTCCTGCATCAACTCCTGGTGGAGCGGGATATTGGTCTTGATGCCCTGGATGCTCATCTCGGACAGCGCGATACGCATACGGCGGATTGCCTGCTCGCGGGTATCACCATAGGAAATGACCTTGGCGACCATCGAGTCGTAATGCGGCGGTACGCGATAGCCCTGGTAGATGTGCGAATCGACGCGGATACCGGGGCCGCCCGGCGGGT
>CAZHFU010000081.1:0-4217 GCA_964531975.1 uncultured Anaerolinea sp.
CGGCATGCCCCCTAATCTTTCAGGATGAGTTGTTTCAAATCATTGACACATACCGGGGTTAGGTCCCTCGCATCCCTCCGGTATTAGGCCCCACTACAGCCACATCCATTCTCCCCCGAAATTTAGCCTGAGATTTCAACATTGGGCGGGATAAATCCAGGCATCGCCGCATCGGCCAGCCGCCTGACAAACCAGAAAACCCGGCCTTTTGCATCCTTGCACGCCCTATATCCAGTGCATCCTTTGCATTCTTGCAACCTTCCGCTTGTCCCAGCGTTTTTACTTTTGTGGATTTATCACATTAATCTCATCACCAATCATCCCATCCAATAATCTTGGCCGGTCTTCTAGCGATACAAAACGTTCGCATGGACACCAAATTCCGATGCAACTTAGTTGATAGCTTTTTCTTCTTTCAGGATCTCAAGCCCGATTTGCACCTTTTGGCTGGCGAAAAAGTATATTCGTTCGGGCAAAGTGTTCCAATTTTACACCTGATCTTTACCCCTTTCTGGATCCATTTCTGGTTATCCACTTACCCACCCCCCTTGCCCGCGTCCAGAACGGTCCCGGGGGGTTAGGTCCCCCCTCGTAGGTACTCCTCCCACACCCAACCGAGTCAAATCCTCACCCCCCGCCCACCCATCCTCAACTACAATAATTCCAGGAGGAAAATCCATGCCATTTAACAACCAATCTCGCCTCGACCCATCCCAAGTCAGCGACCGCCGCGGGCGCGGCATGTCCCCCGTCGCACTTGGCGGCGGCGGTCTTGGCCTAATCGTCCTTATCGTCGCCCTACTCATGGGCGTTAATCCCGGCGACCTCAGCAACATCGTCCTTCAGCAGCCGCAGCAGATCCCCAATACCGGCAGCGCAGAGGCCAACACCCTCGCCCAGGAGTGTCAGACCGGCGCAGACGCCAATACCCGCCAAGACTGCCGCATCGTCGGCTACGTTAACAGCATCCAGGTCTTCTGGAACGATGAATTTGCCCGCCTCGGGGGCAATTATACCGAAGCCGAGACAGTCCTTTTCACCCAGGCCGTCCAAACCGGTTGTGGCCCTGCCGGCTCCGGCGTCGGACCTTTCTACTGTCCCGCCGACCAGAAAGTCTACCTCGACCTCGAATTCTTCAACCAGCTGCAATCCCGCTTTGGCGCCCAAGGCGGCCCCTTTGCCGAAGCTTACGTCCTCGCCCACGAATACGGCCATCATGTGCAGAACCTCACCGGTTTATTTGATACCATGGGCGGTTCCCGTTCCACCGGGCCGGAGAGCGAAGCCGTTCTAACCGAGCTTCAAGCCGACTGTCTCGCTGGCGTATGGGCCTTCCATGCCGCCGAAACCGGCTACCTCACCCCCGTCACCGATCAAGAAATCGCCCAAAGCCTCGACGCCGCCGCCTCAGTCGGCGACGACCGCATCCAGCGCCAAACCCAGGGATATATCACCCCAGAGTCCTGGACGCACGGATCATCTCAGCAGCGCCAGCAAGCCCTGAAAGACGGCCTCCACTCGGGAGATATTCAAACCTGCACCACCCCCGGCTGGTAACAGCCTCATCCCCTTACAAAAAAGCCGTCCCTGGCCCAGTGGGGCCAGGGACGGCTCACCTGTTTAAATATCCTCGCTAGCCCTGTCCGGTCAAAACCGCCCCCCGCTCACCTTCACCGGCTTTCACCCCACTCATCACGCCTTGCCCCACCCCACCCTCCAACAGACCTACCGACCAGGCCCGCACATCACCTCCCTGGCGCATGAACTCACCGATATCCTTCCACGGCCCCGGCGGAAGACGCACCTGGCGCAGTCGGCGGCCCAACTTTAACAAACCGCGTGCTCCGGCCTCGCCCGCCGCGTCGTTGTCGTAACACACCAGCACCTCCCGCGGGGCCAGTAAAAACCACCCCCACAGCGCCGTGTCCAACCGCTGACTGGCGCTCCCCAGCGTGGCCGCCCCCAGCCGGGGCCCCGCCTCCTGATCCAACAACATCGCGTCAAACTCCCCCTCGCACAGCAGTCCCATCTCCGCCCGCAGCAGGTTCTCCGCCCCAAATAAGGCTCCCCGGCTGCCCTTAACGCGCACATACTTCGGTCTACCCGTCGCACGCCGCAGGTTGATGCTCCACAGCCGCCCGCCCTCGATCACCGGGATGGTGATGCCGCGCGGCAGCCACACCCACCCGCTCTGCTCCGGCAGCCCCCACACCTCGCCCCGCTCGCGGCGTGTTTCCGCCAGGTAGCCCAGCCGGTAGCGCCGGATCGTGGCCTCCTTTAGCCCGCGCCGCCGCAGATACGCCCTGGCGCTCTCTCCCTCGCCACCCCACAGGCAGCCCTCGCCCTGCTCTACCAACCGCATACCCCGCGCCCGCCACCTCTCGCCATCGTTAACCCCATCCAACCTGCCGGAAACCTGCGACACCGCAGGCGTCGCCGCCTTCCGCCCGCCAACCTTCGCATGCGCGCCGCCAACCTCCCGGCAGGCCTCCGGAAAGCTCATCCCATGCCGCAGCCGCAGCCATTCGATCACATCCCCGCCCCGTCCGCAGCCAAAACAGCGCCACCGCCTCCCCCCCGGCGCCATCCCCAACGATGGGTTCCGGTCGCCCCGCGAATGCCCCGGGAAGGGACAATGAAACATCACCCACTGTCCCACTCGCCGCCCCGGCCCGCAGTCGTCTTCCAGCCAATCCGCCAGCCCACCCATCTTCACGCCTCCATCATCGGCGGCAGCCAACGCCACCGCCCGTTCTGAGAACCGGCCTCCTTTTCGGCGCGCACCCCCAACCGCCGTTTAGCGGCCATCATCGTCCGCCACGAAATTCCCTCCACCCGCGCCACCGTTTCCATATCAACGGCATATTTCGGCCCATCCGCCAGGGTCTGCTCCACCACCGCCATGGCCCGTTCTACCTGGCTTTCGATCTTTGGGCCTTCCGGCGCTGGGCCAAACTCCACGCTAAACACCCCGTTCTCCTCCCCAATCACCATCCCTATCGGCTTCGGGATGCGCGCCAGGTTAGATTTAATCACGCTTAACCGCCGCGGCCCGTTAGTCGCCCCGCTGGGACAATCCAACGCCCACACCATCCGCACCGGCTGCACAATCGCCGAAGAGCCTCGCAGCCGGTCAAGCTTCACTTCACCAACATCCATCATCCCCGCCTTGCGCAAATGATGGCTGATATAAAAGGGCTTATTCATATCCCGCGCCAGCTCCGCCAGCCAAACCATGACCCCCATCAGATCGCTGCGATCCTCCTCCTGTTTCGTCATCCCCCGAAAGCTATCCACAAAAATCGCCTTTACTTCCGGCATTTCCACCCGGCGGATCAGCTCTTCGCGGTGACTGGCCCGGTCAAGACACAGACCATCCAGCGGATGAGCCAACGGGGTCACGATATCTGCCAGATTCACCCCCAGGCTCAACGCCCGCTGCAGGTTCATAGCATGTCCCGCCTCCGTCTCGGCCCAGGTGATCTTGCCCTGCTCCCCGGTGAAGGGCGTCCCATCCGGCCACGGCAGCCCACGCAGGTAGCAGGCGGCAATGCGCAGCATCAGACTGCTCTTGCCCAGGCCCGCCTCACTCGCAAGCATGGTGATAAACCCCCGCGGCGCCCACAAAGGCCAATCCCAGCTAATCGGTGCGAGCATCTCCTGCACATCCTTCCAGGTGCTCACCACCCATGCTTCCGGCGGGTTCCGTTCCCTCCCAAAGCCTCCCGCTAAATCGGGAGCTTCCGGTAAAGCGGGTTCTTCCGGTAAACCGGGACTTTCCGGTAAAGCGGGACTTTCCGGTAAACCGGGAACTTCCGGTAACCTCTCCCGGCGGCCGCCGCTCTCCCCGCCCAGCGGCCCCCCCTGCGGCCATCCATCTAGCCCGGCTGAAATTAGTTGGGCCTTCTGCCGCGCGCTCAACTGCTCAATCTCACCCAAAATATGATCAATCTTGCTGTCTTCCATCCATACTCCTTATCTCGCTTTTACCAGCCTGCTGTGCCACCCCCGTCCGAATGTTGCGGCCTCGCTTCGCCGCTCCGCTTGCCCTCCAAACTCTCCGCCACACCGCCCGCATACCGCCGCGCCGCTGATGGCCCCCCGTCGCGACCTCACCCCCACCCTCGCCTGTAGATCGGTAAAGGTAGCGCCGGCAGACCTGTCACCAGCCGGCTTATCACCGGCCTGCCTGTCGCCGCGCCCGCCGCGGTGGCCGT
>CAZHFU010000082.1:0-4207 GCA_964531975.1 uncultured Anaerolinea sp.
AACGCATCCGTTCAATCCGTTTTAAGCGAAGCAATCCGTTGTCAGCAACCCTTTGCCCCGGCTGGTTTGAGGAGAGCTGTCACCGGATTTTGGTTTTCCAAAGAATTCTTTCTTATGAGCGCCTATATGCTCGTTCTTCTGCACGCAGGTCTCATTTCTAAAAAGATAACTGTGACCGGCCTTTATGTTTTATAATTAATCAAGCACGACGGATATCGACCATATAGAGCATGGAGCTTGCTGCAACTTAAAATAAAAGATAAGCGCTGCCCATGTTAGCCTCTCTGGATAGAGACAGGATAAATTTGGGAGGGGGGCTGTCAACGGATTTGGGAACAGATTGAACGTCTTGGCCATTCCCGGCGACCACCACAAATGTTGGCGGCGGCAGAAAGAAATCCGTTCAATCCGTTTTATAATCTGTTGACAGCGATCTGGTAATAGCGATCTATTGACAGCGATCTATTGACAGTCATCCATCAAAAAAACTATGGAAGAAAAACCAACCCTCATTAAGACCCCGTTCGATGCCCTCACCTATAAAATCATCGGTTGCGCGATGGCGGTGCATCGGGAACTACGCCCCGGCCTGAGGGAGAATACCTATCAGCGAGCTTTGGCGGCCCGAATGGCTGAGCAAGGGATCGGCTTTGAGGAACAAAAGCTTTACGAAGTATACGACCAAAAGCATGACGGGCAACTGGTGGGCTATTACATCCCGGATTTTGTGGTGGAAGGCAGCGTGGTTGTGGAAATCAAGGCTCTGTCGGGGCTGAATAACAGCCATCTGGCGCAGATTATCGGGTATCTAGCAATCTCCCACTGCCCGTTAGGGCTTCTGATCAACTTTGGCGAGCGCAGCTTGCGCCACAGACGCATCTTGCCCCCACAGAATATTCAGGAGCATCAAGTTGGCAGCCAGTGGCTTTTCATACCCGACTGGCTCAAACAAGCGTAACATTTATGACCGACTATACCGAAGATACCCTCATCGAACAGCCCGCCATCGCCCTGCTCAAATCACTCGGCTGGCAAGCTCAGAATTGCTTTGAGGAAACCTTCGACCCTTCCGGCAGCCTGGGACGCGCAGACCGGGGCGAGGTGGTTCTACTTGCCCGGTTACGTCCGGCCCTGGAACGCCTTAACCCCAGCCTGCCCGCCGCCGCCATTGAGGCTGCCATCGAGGAACTGCGGCGCGAGCGCGCTCTGGTCAGCGCGGTAGAGGCGAATCGCCAGGTCTACCGCCTGCTCAAGGACGGCGTGCAAGCGACCTTCCGCGGTGATGATGGGATCGAGACAGTCGAGTGTGTGCGCGTGATCGATTGGGAACAGCCCGCCAACAACGACTTCTTCCTGGCTTCGCAATTCTGGGTCGCCGGGCCGTATCACACCCGCCGCCCCGATCTACTGGGCTTTGTCAATGGCCTGCCCCTGGTCTTAATCGAGCTTAAAGCCGCCCACAAAAATCTAAAAGACGCCTACCAAAACAATCTGCGCGATTACAAAGATACCATTCCGCACCTGTTTTGGTATAACGCCTTTGTCTTGCTTTCCAACGGCAGCGACACGCGCATCGGCAGCCTGACCGCCGGATGGGAGCATTTCGGCGAGTGGAAAAAGGCCGAGAACGAGGCCGAGCAAGGCGTGATATCGCTCGAAACCACTCTGATCGGGCTGCTGCGCCCCGACCGCTTGCTGGATTACGTTGAGAACTTTATCTTATTCGCCGAAGCGCTGGGCGGGCTGCGCAAGTTGACGGCGCAAAATCACCAGTACCTGGGGGTCAATAATGCTTTCGCCGCCATACAAGCGCCGGAGACCAGCTAATGCCGCCTGGGCGTGTTCTGGCACACCCAAGGCAGCGGCAAATCCTATTCGATGATTTTCTTCGCCCAGAAAGTGCTGCGCAAACTGCCTGGCAACTGGACCTTTGTGATCGTCACCGACCACATTGAACTGGACCGGCAGATTTATAAGAACTTCGCCGGAGTGGGGGCGGTGACGGAGCCGGAAAATTATGTGCGCGCCGCCGGCGGCGAACATCTGCAAGCCCTGCTGCGTCAAGACCACCGCTACGTTTTCACCCTCATTCAGAAATTTTATACCGAGCGCGGCCAGGTTTACCCGGCCCTGTCGCAGCGTTCCGACATCATCGTTCTCACCGACGAGGCCCACCGCAGCCAATATGATGTGCTGGCCCTCAATATGCGCAATGCGCTGCCTAACGCAGCTTTCCTGGCCTTCACCGGCACTCCCCTGATGACCGACGAGCAGCGCACCCGCCAGGTATTCGGCGATTACGTCAGCGTCTACAATTTCAAACAGTCGATTGACGACCGCGCCACCGTCCCGCTGTATTACGAAAACCGCATCCCCGAATTACAGCTTGCCAACGACCACCTCAACACCGATATGCAAGACTTACTGGAACAGGCCGAACTAGATGACGACCAACAGAGCCGCCTGGAACGGGAGTTCAGCCGTGCATACCAACTTATCACGCGTGAAGAGCGATTGGAGAAGATTGCCGAAGACTTGGTGCTGCACTTCATGGGGCGCGGCTTTTTGGGCAAGGCTATGGTGATCTCGATTGACAAGGCCACCGCAATCAAGATGTATAACAAGGTGCGCCGTCACTGGAACGATCAGCTTACCTACCTGGAAGCCGAGTTGGAAACCTGCGATCCCGATGCTCACCCAGGTCTGCAATCCAAAGTGGACTTTATGCGCTCCACCGATATGGCCGTGGTCATTTCGCAGAGCCAAAATGAAATTGCTGATTTGCGTGAAAAGGGTTTGGACATCCTGCCGCACCGCAAGCGCATGCTCGAAGAAGACCTGGCTACCAAATTCAAAGACCCCGCCGATCCATTCCGGTTGGTGTTTGTGTGCGCCATGTGGATGACCGGCTTTGACGCCCCGTCGGTCTCAACCATCTACATTGATAAGCCCATGCGCAACCACACCCTGATGCAGACGATCGCCCGCGCCAATCGCGTTTTCCCCGAAAAGGATAACGGTCTAATCGTTGATTACATCGGCGTGTTTAACGACTTGCAGCGCGCCCTGGCTGTGTACGGCTCGGCTTCCGGCGGCGGCCTGGAACAGGGAGAAATGCCGGTCGAGATCAAGCAAGCGCTTGTCAATCAACTTGCCCTCGCCATCGAGGAAACACGCGCTTTCCTCGCCCAACGCCGCATCCAGCTCGACGCCATTCACCAATCGGAAGGGTTTGAGCGCGTGCATCTGCTCGATCTGGCAGTAAGCAGCCTCGCCCCCGTGGAAGACGCCGTAGACGCAGTGCTGATCAACGATGAAAGCAAACGCCAATTCCTCAACCTGGCCTCGGATGTCGAGCGCCTGTTCCAGGCAATCCTGCCCGACCCGGCCGCCAACCGCTTCGGCATGGATCGCAAGGCCATCCAGGTCATCGCCACAAAAATCCGCGCCATCGCTGCGTCTACCGACATTGAGGCCATTATGGGTCAGGTGGGCGACCTGCTAAACGCCTCGGTTTTACCCGCCGGCCAGGGCTACGTTATCAGCGAAGTGGCCGGCCCAGGTGTGGTGATGGATTTGAGCCGCATTGATTTCGACGCTCTTAAGCGCCAGTTCGAGCGTGGGCGCAAACACACCGAAGCCGAAAAACTGCGTGGCTTGCTCAACAGCCGCCTAAGCCGCATGATCCGGCTTAACCGCACGCGCATGGACTACTACCTCACCTTCCAACAAATGATCGCTGAATATAACGCCGGGGCTACCAACATTGAAGCCTTCTACTCCCAATTGGTGTCCTTCGCCCGATCCTTAAGTGAAGAAGAACAGCGCGGCGTTTCCGAGCAGTTGAGCGAAGAAGAGCTGGCCTTGTTCGACCTGCTCACCCGGCCGCAAGTCAAGCTCAGCCGCGCCGAAAAACAGCAGGTTAAGCTAGTAGCCCAAGAACTACTCACCACGCTCAAAGTCGAAAAGCTCGTCCTCGACTGGCGCAAACAACAACAAACCCGCGCCGCCGTACACCTCGCCATTCAGGACGTACTGGACAAACTGCCAGAGGTATACAACCCCACCTTGTACGTGCAGAAGTGTGAAGTGGTGTATCAACACGTATATGAAGCCTATTACGGAGCCGGGAAGAGTGTTTATTCGGCTTAGTAGTATCATCTCAATAAATCGGGGTAAACTCAGTCGCTGGCCCAAGACCAGCCCA
>CAZHFU010000083.1:0-4053 GCA_964531975.1 uncultured Anaerolinea sp.
CTAAGTCTTTTGCCGCCCACCCTGCAGAGACCGCGGCGATTAAAGTTACAAAAAACGTTCGAATAAGAAATAATGGGAAATTTCCCCCTCTGTAATCGAAGGTGAACCAACCCACAATACAAATAGTAATACCTGTCGCTGCCCCAACTAGAGCCCCTTTAAGGACCGATTGTGTAGCAGTGAGTTTTTGACGTTTTGCTTGGTGGTAAAGAACAAGTGTCAGTAAGTAACTGCTCGAGATAACTGGCAGGAATGAAATGCCATTCGCAAGGATTAATGTAAAAAGCAAAAATTGAATATAAAAATCCCAACTTACGGCAGCAGATGGTGTTAGATTTAATCGCCACAGTTCTACACAAACAAATGATTGTATAGCGAGAAAGGCAACAAGCAATCCCAATAACATGCCTCTTACTAGTATCTTTTTAGGAACTACCAGAATGGCACGCAGCTCTCTTGAAAGAATTATGAGTATATTCATTTTGCTAGCTGTTTATCCAATTGCAAATAGTAATTGTAACCATATTCCAACCAGTATAGTTCATCTTTAGTTGCTGGATGTCCATATTGTTGACTCCACCGTTCAGCTAGGGTAAACGCATCCTCTAAAGATTGCCCTGCTGATGCTGAATACATACCTTGAGCCACATAGTTGACTGCGCTTTGCTTACTGCACTTGTCATTTATACAAACAATCTGATCAGTGTGAGTTGCCTCTCCAAATCGAGGATTACCATCAAAAAATGGGGTGTCATACTCCATGCGAGCAGGGTCGTATGCACCCCGGTAACTATCGTCGTTTAGATCATCATAAATAGCTTCGAGCATATCATTGAATTCTTTAGGATCTATTTGTTCATGATCAGAAAATTCGCGCAGATTTTTCTGTTTGAAGCATTCTGCTAATGAAGCCTCACTATAATCCCCTGAACCATGGGATCGTCTTCTACCAAGATTATCAAGTACAGCTACTGTAATGATTATGGCTACTATTATTTCTAGCCATCCGTTACTGTTAGTATAGTACGGACTATTTGGTTCAACTGAATGCCCGGTAGGATCTGTATATTTCAATGCGTTATAACGGGCATACCCATACCGGTTCCAATCGAGCGTATTGTAAGGATCAGGGATCAGTGTATCCGGTTGATTAAACTGTATAATACCAGCGTCATACCACCTCGCCTGGTAGAACATCAAGCCGATCTCGGCCTGGTCGTACTGCCCGGTATAGCCAACCCTCGTCAGGCTAATCGAAGTATTCAATCGCTTCTCGCCCCACGGCTTGTAAAGCTGTCGCTCGCCGGTCAGAGGCGCGCCGTAGGGGTCCACCATCTGATTGACGCTCCCCAGGTGGTCGGTCACGAAGAACACCGCCGCCTGGCCGCCGGTGCGCATGGCTAAGCGGGTCGCCCCGGCGTAATAATAGCTCACGCCCTCCCCCGAAGCCGCGTTCCATTCAAAGTAGCTGCCAACAAAAACGGTGGTGGTCAGGCCGGTAGTGGAATAGATACGCCGCCCCTCGCCATCATACCCGAACTCGGCTTGGGCCGCGCCGGTCACAGCCACCAGGCGGTTGTCGGCCTGGGTAACCGAGCGTAAAATGTGATAGATTGTTAATGTGCTGGGCGTGCGCCGGTAGGCGTATTACAATCGCGCCGGGTGACAGGAGTGCAACCAGAGCGCCGGCCCGCGACCAATAACGGAGCAGAGGGTCAGGCAATAATTGGGCCGCCTCTGCTCATCGATTTAACTTTTCTATGCTAATTTTAATACACACATCTGACCCTTTATTACTAAAAACCTTGAAAAATTCATCTTCGTTAAATCCGTTAGTAAGAGTGGATAATCGCCGAAAGATATGTGTTGATATCCCCGCAGTACGATCGCCATATAAGTCCGAGGTGAGTTTTTCGTAATCTTTATAATCTAGTCTGGAGAATAAATTTATGAAAGGGGGGAAACTATTTCTGCCTGTCTTTTGTGGGCATAATATTATTGATTTCTCTGTAAGTAGAGCTATGCCGTTAACACCGATAAGAACACCTTGATTTTGGTAAAAAAGTTCTAAGTGATAAGGTGTTCCTCTACCAGGAGAATCAGCATTTACCTGAACCCAAATTTGTTCAGGCTGACCCAACGTTTTTAATAATCCAGCTAGAGAGACATCTAGATTCCTCTTAATCCATTGACTGTTAGTCTGAATCGCAATTACTCGGTCACCATGTAACCAAACCGCTAACTCAAAACCGAGAGGTGAAGTTTCCGTGGCTTGCTGAAAAGTATAATAGTATTTTTGTAACCTTGTTGTTGTATACGGGCCTTTTTCAGTATCTAGTGATGATAATATCTGCCTCGCCTCCTGCCAGGTAGTTTCTCCAGGTTTGATTTTCCACCAGCAAGGTATTTCACAGTCACGAATATCAGTGGAGTTGTTTTCTATGAATAGCTGTTTTTCTCGTGGGACAAGAGTAGGTATTGGCGTCCAGGTCTGTGTAGGGATAATTGATGGATTTGGTGCACGTGTGCTTACTTTGGTTGGCAGAATAATTGGAGCTAATTTTTGTTCATTCAAAGTCACCGTGGGTTTCTCCATGATTTTATCAGACGGAGTTGTGCCCATGGTCTGGCTAACTTGAACGGGTAGTGTTGAAGGTGTATCATTACCTTCTGGCATAATACCAGAACAACTACTTAGCAGTAGAAGCATTATCAGACAAATAGTGTGGATCAGTAAATTCAGGCCTCTCATGATATCCATCCCTAGTAACCCAACAACAAGTTTATATAACCAGGCATCTGTTGATTCATATGAGCCTCACGTATTGTTCCTCGGAGAGAAGCCTCCCATGCAGAATACACCCACGCCAAGAACATATCTGCCCAAACCTCTCCTGGTTCATTAGATGCTCCAAACTGCCATTTTCCCCAATCTCCAGCAAAACCCCAGAAACCTCCTGTCGGATCACCACTATGTCCATTTCTTCCCAAACAATTTAGGCCGCTATTGCATAATCCCATCATTCCAACCAGATCGAAGCGAACACCAGAATTCCAAACATTATCCGGCACGATACACCCATTTGTACGTTCTTCACAAACCCCATGATCAAACGCGTGACCCAATTCATGAATAATGTTGCGAATAGCAAGTATGGAATTTTGATACATTCCGCGAAATCCTATGCTATGAGCACTATAGGTATAACCGAATGCGCCGCCACACTGTAGACATGGCCCCCAAGTAAAAGTAACAGATCCATATACCGCATTAAAGGCATTCGCTGCTGTTGATGCACCCGTCGCATTCTGTAATGCCATCCCAACGAATATTGTTGCTAGAATCGCTCTCCACTTATAGTTTTCGCTAGGCCATATACCATAAAAGACTACCCCGTACTGTCTTCCAAATTCGTCAGCGGTTATACCAAGAGGATCTTTACAATCATCTGCTGTATCGCCAATTTCTGAACACGCTTTGTGCCCTGATGGATCTATATATTTCATTGCATTATAGCGGACATACCCATACCTGTTCCAATTGAGAGAATTATATAGGTCAGGGATAATGGAATCGGGTTGGGTGAATTGGCTCAGATTCGCGTCATACCACCTCGCCTGGTAGAACATCAAGCCGATCTCCGTTTGGTCGTACTGCTCGGTATAGCCCACCCTGGTCAGGCTAATCGAAGTATTCAATCGCTTCTCGCCCCACGGCTTGTAAAGCTGGCGCTCGCCGGTCAAGGGCGCGCCATAGGGGTCCACAAGTTTATTCGTGCTCCCCAGGTGGTCGGTGACGAAGTACACCGCCGCCTGGCCGCCGGTGCGCATGGCTAGGCGGGTCGCCCCGGCGTAATAATAGCTCACGCCCTCCCCCGAAGCCGCGTTCCATTCAAAGTAGCTGCCAACAAAAACGGTGGTGGTGATGCCCGTTGTCGCCCAGATACGCCGCCCGTCGCCATCATAGCCGAACTCGGCCGCAGCCGCTCCGCTCACACCCACCAGGCGGTTGTCGCCGTCATATGCCAGGGTGTAGTCGTGCCATACCCCGCT
>CAZHFU010000084.1:0-3782 GCA_964531975.1 uncultured Anaerolinea sp.
CATACCACCTCGCCTGGTAGAACATCAACCCGATCTCCGCCTGGTCGTACTGCCCAGTATAGCCGACCCTGGTCAGACTGATCGAAGTGCTCAATCGCTTCTCGCCCCACGGTGTGTAAAGCTGCCGCTCGCCGGTCAAGGGCGCGCCATAGGGGTCCACCAGCTTATTCGTGCTCCCCAGGTGGTCGGTGATGAAGAACACCGCCGCCTGGCCGCCGGTGCGCATGGCTAGGCGGGTCGCCCCGGCGTAGTAATAGCTCACGCCCTCATCCAAAGCAGCGACAGCAGGACAATTAAATGAAAAACCCGCCCAATGCCAGAGCGCGCCGCCATACTCGTCCGAAACCAGAAACGAGAAACGAGTATCGTTGACATGCTGCTCTCCCTCCCAGAACCGGCCCATGGATTGTACGCGATGTTACAAGTGATGGATAGATATTATACCCACGGATGAATGGCGTCGAGGGTGATTTTCTGAAAGCCAGGCCTGATCTACAAGAGGCCGGCGCACCCTTGCCATCCTGAACATACCCCCACATAGGCGTATTCCGGGCTTGCGGGCGCTCGCTCTCGATGGAGGCGCCGATGGCATATTCCCAGCACCCTTCACGCGGGCGCGAGTCGAACGAAGCGCCGCATCCGCTGCGGGAATTCCGGCGGCGCTAACGCCGGGCGATGCGCTTTCACCCACCGGTTGGCCTCCGGGCTGGCGGACGCAAAGTTGGGGGCGCTTTTGCTGAACAAAACATACTGTACCGCGCTCCACTTCGCTTAGCCGAAACGAAAAGACAGGTGTACAATTAACTAATGAATTGGCGAAAAACAGCACGGGCGCAATTCCGCGATCTTGGTGTGCTGCTGCGCGAATCGCGCCGCCCGCTGTTGCTCTTCATGGTAATTGTATTGGGCGGGGCGGCGCTCTTCTACCTGCTGTATCGCTACCCCGATAGCGACCGGCCGGTGACCGTTATGCAGGCGCTGTTCGGCTCGTTTACGCTACTGTTCTTACAGCCTTCGCTGCCTTTCCCAGATCATCTTTTTTTACAATTGTTGTACTTCGCCATCCCGGCAGTAGGCCTGATCGCTGTGGTGGATGGGGTAGTGCGCTTTGGCGCGGCGCTTACTAACAAACAAGAGCGCGGCCAGAAATGGCAGGTTGCAATGGCATCTACCTTTTCTAATCACGTCATCATCTGCGGCATCGGCAAAGTGGGCTATCGCGTGGCCCTGGAGCTGCTGAAATTCGACCGCGAGGTGGTGGCGGTGGAAAGTAACCCCGATTGTCGCTTCATTGAAATGACAAAAGCGTTGGGGATTCCGGTCATCGTGGCCGACGCTCGCCGCAGCGAGAACTTGCTCAAAGCCGGGGTGGAACACGCCGACGCCATCATCCCCTGCACCGATGACGAACTGAGCAACCTGGATATTGCCCTGGACGCGCGCGAGATCAACCCGGAAATTAAAATCGTTATGCGCATGTTCGACCCCGAACTGGCCCAGCGCATCGAGAGGGGCTTTGGCATTCACACTGCTTATAGCGTGTCGGCGCTGGCCGCCCCCACCCTGGCTGCGGCATCGATGCGCGTTAATGTCAAGTCTTCCTTCTATGTGGGCGATACCCTGCTGCACATCAGCGAGATAACCGTGCGCCCAAATACCCCGCTCAGCCAATCGACCGTGCAGCAAATCGAACAAGACCTGGAACTTTCCATCGTCAGCCTGGTGGATCAAGGCCAGGCGCACCTGCACCCGGCCCCCAACCAGATGCTTGCGGCAGGCAGCAAAGCCATTATCCTGGCCTCGCTGGAAGCCCTGCATCGCCTGGAAAAATTAAATCAACCCTAGGAGCCATCACCCCAACATGAAGCAGGAACCATCCGTGCCGCCAAAGGCCGTCCTAAGCGACCTGCCCCGCAATGTGTGGGCGGTTAGCCTCACCAGTTTCTTCATGGACATCTCTAGCGAGATGGTGCTGAACATTGTGCCGTTGTTCCTTTCTAACGTTTTGGGAGTGCGCACGAATATCATCGGCCTGATTGAAGGCGTGGCTGAAGCCACGGCCAGCATCCTCAAGTTGTTTTCCGGCTGGCTTTCGGACAAGCTGCGCGGGCGCAAATGGATTGCGGTGGCTGGTTATGGGCTTTCGGCGCTCACCAAGCCGCTGTTCTTATTCGCCAATACATGGGAAGCGGTGGCCGGGGTGCGTTGGGGCGACCGGGTGGGCAAAGGCATTCGCACTGCCCCACGCGACGCCCTGGTGGCCGATTCGGTTGAGCCGCGCATGCGCGGGCTGGCCTTCGGCTTTCAGCGCGCTGCCGACACCGCCGGCGCTATGCTGGGGCTGCTCATCGCTTTGGCGGTGGTGTGGGCGGCGCAATCTAATGAAAAGCTGCTCACCGCCGTCACGTTCCGCACCATCGTGTGGATCAGCCTGCTGCCGGCGCTGTTGGCGGTGCTGGCCCTGGCCATCGGCACGAAGGACGTGCCCATCGCCGCGCCGCGCCAGGCGCCGCGCTTCGCTTTTGCTTCGCTGGGCAAGCCCTTCATGATCTTCATGGGCATTGTCAGCCTGTTCGAGCTGGGCAATTCTGCCGACGCCTTCCTGACCTTGCGCGCCCAAGAGCGCGGGCTGAGTGTGATCGGCGTGCTGGCGATGCTGGTGGCCTTTAACCTGGTCTACACTTTGATTTCGACGCCCGCCGGTTCGCTTTCAGATCGGGTAGAACGGCGCAAGCTGATTATCGCCGGCTGGCTGGTATACACCGTGGTGTACGCCGGTTTTGGACTGGCGCGCACCGCCTGGCAAGCCTGGGTTTTATATACATTGTACGGTTTTTATTACGCCCTGGCTTACGGCACATCTAAAGCCATGATCGCCGACCTGGTTCCCACAGCACTGCGTGGAACCGCGTATGGGACCTACAATGCGGTCATTGGCATATTAGATTTTCCTGCTTCGGTCATTGCCGGTTTGCTGTGGCAAGGGGCAGGCCAGTGGGCGGGGTTTGGCCCGGCAGCGCCGTTCTTGTTTGGGGCGGGCATGGCTGCCCTGGCGGCGCTGCTTTTGGCGGTTTGGAAGCCGCCCATCATCACCCAGGCTGTCGGATAGGGTAAGGATGGGCTGAATTTACCGATTATCTCGTCCCAAGTTTGGTCGGCCGGGTAAAAAACTACCACGCGCATCGCCCGCCCCACGCCGGCAGGGGCTGACTAAAGGGCTTGAACCCGCTGCGGCGGCGCTGCGTAAGTAGCTGATATGATCCGGCTGAACCACATCACCAACAACTGCGCGGCGTTACCAGGGTGCATTTGCGTCGGTGGGCGGCGTGAATAAAAAACCTAAAAGTATTGACTAAAAGGCTAAATCCTGATAGACTCATGCGCCGCGGGGTAGGCTGAAACCTGGGAAGCGCCTGGCAAAGCAAGGGCGGAACAGTGGAAACAAGTTCCGAAATACCTTGCCGCAACCGCTTCCCTCTGGTATAATGCCCCTCGCTTTATGAACGGAGCCTTAACAGCTTAGCGCCGACGTAGCTCAAGCGGCAGAGCAACCGCCTTGTAAGTGGTAGGTTACGGGTTCGATTCCCGTCGTCGGCTTCCGTTGATGGTTAGCGATCCAGGGCAACCCAGGTGTACGGGGTTGATCTGGATCTCAAGCCGGCAACGGCGACAGAATTGGGGCGGTTACCCAAGTGGCCAACGGGGACTGACTGTAAATCAGTTGGGCAACGCCCTTCGGAGGTTCGAATCCTTCACCGTCCACTGGTCGTTTGACCAACTCG
>CAZHFU010000085.1:0-3611 GCA_964531975.1 uncultured Anaerolinea sp.
TGCACAGCACCAGTGCGCACAGCTTCAGCGCGGTCAGCGGGCAGACGACGAGCCTGTATACCCACTCAGGCGGTATCAAGGCGATCACGGCCAATGCGGGCCTGAGCCTGCGTGCCCACACGGATGCGCAGCAGATCTGGAGCGAGAAAGACCTGACGGTGCAGAGCACCACGGACGAGGTCCGGATTCAGGCGTCTAAGCGCATCACGTTGACGGCGGGGCAAAGCCAGATCGTCATCGAGGGCGGCAACATCACCTTCACCTGCCCGGGGACATGGACGGTGAAGGGGGCGAGCCATGATTGGAGTGGGGGTGGGAGTGGTGAGGCGGTCTTGCCCTTGCTCCCGGCCGGTCAAGTGGGTATCGCCCCTGACCCTGCTCGCCACGATCAGTTTTTTGTGCTGCGCTGGGCCAACTCCGGCAGGCCCATGAAGCAACAGGCTTTCCGGATCCGCCAATCAAACGGCGGCGTGCTCAGTGGCGTCACCGATGCCAATGGTCGCAGCCCGATCCTCGACACCGCATCCAAAGAAGAACTCTTGACTGTTGAGCTGATCCGCGAAGCGGTGACGTCCTGATACCTGACTCTGCACCATGAGTGAACCGCACATCCTTGAAACGCGCATCCACGCCGACGGCACCCAATCGGCACAAGCCAGCAGCACACCTACCGCAGACCAGCGTGGTTGTGAGATGCGTGTCTTGCCCAACCGTGCCATTCCGGTCGTGTTCATTCCCGGCATCATGGGCAGCAACCTGAAGATGACGGCGAAACGGCGATCTGAACTGGACAAAAGCAACAACATTTCCTGGCGGCCTGAGGCGGCAATGGACGCTCTCGCGATGATCTTCAAAAGCCCTGCGCAGCGTCAGATGATGCTCGATCCTGAGGCCACCGAAGTGGATCGCTATGACCTGAACGACAGCGAGGCCAACAAGCGCCACAAGAACGTCTCAGGCGTGTCCTACATCCACGTACCTGGCAGCAAAAACGGCGTAGAAAACAAAGACGAACGAGACCGCCAAGCCCGTTTGAAAGGTTGGAGCGAAGTGATGTTCAGCAGCTACGGAGAGTTGCTGCAAACACTGGAATCCCGACTCAACCAGATGTGTGAGGATGGCAAACCACGCAGCAGCTGGAAATCCGGCAAGCGACAAGCGGTGGACGTGCCTCCTCAGAAATGGGGTGCAGCGGATGGAGAGGCTTTGACGGCAGAGGAGTTAGGCACGGTCAGTGATGCCTGGTATCCGGTTCATGCCATCGGATACAACTGGTTGCGCTCCAATGGCGAGGCGGCCAAGGACGTGGCACAGCGCATCCGCGAGATCATCGCCTTTTACAAAAATCTGAAGTTTGACTGCAGCAAGGTCATCGTGGTGACGCACTCGATGGGCGGCCTGGTGGGGCGCGCCTTGATTCATCCGGATTACGGCAACGCACAAGACGTGGTGGCGGGCATCGTGCACGGTGCCATGCCCGCCGTGGGGGCGGCCGCCGCCTACCGACGCATCCGCGTGGGGTTTGAAGGCTCAGGCATCCAGGGATACATGGTCAAGAAGGTGCTGGGCGACACAGGCCCCAAGGTCACGGCAGTGCTGGCGAACTCGCCGGGAGGGTTGCAACTGCTGCCCAGTGAACGGTATGGGTCAGGGTGGCTCAAGGCTTCGGTCAATGGCAAAGAGGTGCTGTCTTTGCCGCAGGCCGACCCGTACACCGAGATTTACACGGTCCAGGACAAGTGGTATCGACTGATCAATCCGGAGTGGGTGAACCCGGCTATCACCAAGGATTCGTCACTCAAATCCACGATCGGAAAGATTTTCTTAGCGCAGGAGTTCCATACGGACATCGGCACGACGTACCACACCACCACTTACTTGAGTTACGGCGCAGACCTGAAGCAACAGGCTTGGGGCGAGGTGACATGGCAGACATCTTCAGCTCCCTTCTGGGGTGGAGGCGCAAGCCAAATTCTGGGGATCACGCGCTTGAATATCGAAGAGCCGGCCTCCGAGTGGCAAACCCTCACAGACGATGGATGTGGCGTTATCGTCTTGCGAGATGGGCAACCGCAAAACCCTCGCCAGCGCTTCAGCGCCGAGATGGCCGATCCCTCAGAGCCTGGTGATGGCACCGTACCTGCCAAGCGGTCCGCCCAAGAACCGGTACGCCAGGGGAAGGCGCGCATCGCTTACCAGCAAACTGGCTATGAGCACCAAGACAGTTTCAAGGACGATGCAGTGATGACGTCCACATTGCATGCTGTATGCAAAATCGCCCTGCAAGCCTTCACATGGAAGACCTGTTCATGAAGCGGCGTCACCTCACTACAGCCCTGTGCGCACTGTCGATTGCGCTTGCCAGTCTTTCCTCACCGTCCGAAGCCCGCAACATGAACACGCGCCGCATAGACCAATTGTTTGCAACGACGAAGCCTGTTTGCTTTGGACGCTTTGTAATGGACGTACCCTTCAATGCCACCGTGGTGCCGGGGCCACAGGCGTTTGGGCCAGACATCGAGTCTTTGCCGAACGACGTGAAGTCGTTGGCGCGTAGAGCCAAAGCCAAGCGAGATGAGGTGCAGGCGAAGGCTCTCACAAAGGAGAAAGCCGAAGTGGTTTCGTTTGTTGCTGGACCAACCTCCGGCAGTTGGCTGTTGTCATACTGGAAGGACAAAATTGCAAAGAAAGTGGAGTTGCAAAACATCACGGGCTTCCTCGCTGCAGGGCCGCATGGGTTCATTTATCCCGATCAAACCGGTGATGACGAAACCCCCAATGATGTTCTGATGAACGTCACCTACGTCGCCACCCACCTGCGCGCCCGCGATCCCAAAGAAGTCCCCACCGAGCCCGGCGTGTGCCTGGACGTGGGCTTCATCGCCGATGACAGCGGCAAGTTCCAGGAGATCTTCGGCATCGGCCTGCGCTTCCCCGAGCTGCCCGATGCGAGCTTCTCGGTGTCGTCCAACAAGGACGCACAGCAAGGCGACAGCTTCGAAGACCGCCGCGCTGAAGCCAAACGAGCGGCATTCATGGTGGCACCACTGGCCACCTTGTTCAACAAGGTCAAGACCCTGCGCGAGGGCAAGTTGAAGGTGCAGCAGGGCCAAGGCAGTGAGGCGCTATTTCGTCGCCCCATGGAAGAAGGAGACGGTCACTGGCATGAGTTTCAGTTCGAGTACACCGGCAAGCAGTTTGACCACCGCAACCCCTCTTGGGATGCCTCCTTGTTCACGGGCGTCAACCACGACCAGGCAGGCGCCAAACCCAGCAACCTGACGGACGCAGAGGCCATGGCCCTATGGGACAGGCTGATGGCATCGGTGCGGCTGCGCGTGCCAGGCAAGTAATCACTATGAGCGTATGACCGAGAGGCTCGATGAGGATGGGCGCCTGCGCTTGCAGGCCCACCTCGGTTCGATAAACAAGAACGCAGATTGGGCACGCCTCCTGCTTCGCCTTGTTGCACCACACCGGCCTTCCTCCGCATACGATGGGCGCTGGCTTCCGCAACCTGACGAGCACCCCCATGAGCACCCTTCACGTCATCTCTCACCCCCTGGTCCAGCACAAGCTCACGCTGATGCGTCAGAAGGACGCGAGCACCA
>CAZHFU010000086.1:0-3373 GCA_964531975.1 uncultured Anaerolinea sp.
AGAGCGAAGAACCCATCCTCGAAGTCGGCCTGCCGAAGATCGGTCCGGTGCAGGAGGCGATCGGCCGCTATGTCGCCGAGATGATTCCCGATGGCGCCACCCTGCAGATCGGCTACGGCGGCATTCCCGATGCGGTGGTCATGCAGTTGACCGACAAGCACGACCTCGGCATCCATACCGAAATGGTCGGCGACGGCATCATGACCCTGGTCGAGGCTGGCGTGGTGACCAACCGCAAGAAGAACTACCACCACGGCAAGATGCTGGCCACCTTCGCGCTCGGCTCGAAGAAGCTGTACCAGTTCATGAACCGCAACCCGGCGCTGGAAATGCACCCGGTCGACTTCACCAACGATCCTTTCCTGGCTGGCCAGAACGACAACCTGCACGCCATCAACGCCACCATGCAGATCGACTTCCTCGGTCAATGCGGCTCGGAAAGCCTCGGCCCGATTCCCTATTCCGGTACCGGCGGCCAGTCCGACTTCGTGCGCGCCGCCAACCGCTCGAAGGGCGGCAAGGCCTTCATCGTGCTGCCGTCTACCGCCAAGGACGACACCATCTCGCGCATCGTGCCGACCCTGTCGCCGGGTACCCACGTGTCGACTAGCAAGAACGACATCAACTACGTGGTCACCGAATTCGGTGTCGCCCAGCTGCGCGGCAAGACCGCCAAGCAGCGTTGCGAGGCCCTGATCGGCATCGCCCACCCGGATTTCCGCGGCGAACTGCGTGAGGCAGCCAAGAAGTTAAAGCTGCTTTGATCGCCACTTACAAACTGTAGCAATTTAGTTTTTCCGAACGGGCCATTTATTCGCTATCTTTATAGCGAGTCAATGGCCCATTTGGTATCGCCATGAAATATAGAAAATTATTCGTTGTACTGCTGGCCGTGCTGATTGCTGGGTTGGGTTCCAGCGCCTGGGCGCATGGCGGTCGCGTGCGCCTCGGTGTTTATGTCGGTGGGCCGGTGTGGGGCCCGGTCTGGTATCCGCCCCCCTACTATTACCCGCCGCAGGTAGTGGTCGTGCCACCTGCGCCGCCACCGGTCTATGTTGAGCAGGCTGAACCGGCTGCCCAGCCGGTGCCGGCCCAGCAGTACTGGTACTACTGCAAGAGCAGCAAGGGCTATTACCCCTACGTCAAGGAATGCCCAGAGGGCTGGCAGAAGGTTCTGCCGCAACCGGAGCGATGAAATGAACAGCAAAAATCATTTGCCGAAATGGGGTGTGGCAGGCCTCGCCCTGCTGTTGGGAGCCTGTACGGTCATGCCGACCGGGCCAAGCGTCATGGTCTTGCCGGGAAGCGGCCAGCCTTTCGAGCGTTTCCGAGCCGACGACATGGAGTGCCGCCAGTATGCGCAGTACCAGATCGGCGGCAAGACGGCCGGTGATGCGGCGAAGGAATCAGCGGTGACCAGTGCCGCCGTTGGCACCGCGGTCGGCGCCCTGGCCGGTGCGGCGATCGGCGGCAACAGCAAAGGTGCCGCCATTGGTGCCGGTGCCGGCCTGCTGATGGGTAGTGCGACGGGCGCCGATGCCTCGCGTGCTTCGACGGTCGGCACGCAGCGCCAGTACGACAATGCCTACATCCAGTGCATGTACGCCAAGGGGCATCGAGTGCCGGTACCCGGTAACATGAGCTATTCAGCTCCGGTTCGCTCGTCGGTGCAAACACAGCCGCAGGATCCGAGCATCCCCCCTCCGCCGCCAGGAGCGCCGCCGCCGGCGCCTGCTCGTTGACCAATCAAAGGGCTATGAAACGAAAAAGGCGGCTCAGGGCCGCCTTTCTTTGGTCGTGCCACGTGATTTTATTGCTTTTGGTTTTGCCGGCGACGGGAGAGTCCAAGGCCAGCCAGACCCAGAGCAAGCAAACTAAGGCTCAAGGGTTCGGGAACGGTGGTGACTGGGCGATTGCCGCCGAACCCATCGAGATAAACATACATGGCGTGAGCGTCAGGGGTGCAGTCACGGGCAATGGCTTCTAGGGTCAGACTATCGCCGATACCAACCCCGAGCGATGCGAGATCCAGTCCGACGACATTCCAGCCTGAGGGATCGGTGGCGCTGCTGTTGGTGCTGTACTTCCATGCGCCGTTGGCAGCAGTGGTCCAGGCGCCACCGTCGGTTTCGTAGTGGGAAACGTTATAGATGCTTGATCCATCATTTTTCTTAACGCTGACCTGGAAAAATGGCGTGGAAGTCGTGGAATGACCGGAAATCTGCTCAACGGCAGCCCATGCAAAGTACAAGAAGCCCGCGCTGCCATCAGCTTCCGCTGTTACGGTGGCGGTTTGAGAGATACGGTTGTAGATAGTGCCGCCACCAGAATACCCCCAAGACAGTTGATCCCCTACGCGAACACCGTAGGAGCCACCGTAGGTGGTGTTGATGCCGGTTTTGGCATCTGTGCCCGGCGAAACGAGCAGAGAGGATAGGCCGCCGTTTTGGGTGGAGGCGTATTGGGTCGATCCGGCAGCCAATGTAACGTAGTTTGCCGTACCCGTGTCGCTAGAGAAGCTCCAGCCGTCCAAATTGCCGCTTTCGAAACCACCATTAGTGAATGCGGCTCCGGCCATGGCACTACCGGAAAGTAGAGCAGTAATTGCTAATACAAGAGTTTTTTTCATGATATGCCCCAAAATTGAGATCCCTGATCTGGGATGCTCATGACATAAGCATGATTCATGCCGCCGGTTTGCTATTGGGGGCGAATTGTATGAATTTAAACGCGTTTCCGGATATTTTTGAATGTGAATGTTGGAGAGCAAGAACTTGCTGTAAACAAAACCGACACCAGTGGTGCCGGTTATCCGCTGGCGGCCGTCAGGCGATGCCTGCTACATGCGCCTGCATGTCCGCCCAGTAGCTGGAGCGCACCATCGGGGCGCAGGCGGCGCCGGAGAAGCCCATTTTCTTGGCTTCTTCCTCGTACATCTTGAAGGTGTCGGGATGCACATAGCGGCTGACCGGCAGGTGGTGGCCTGACGGGGCGAGGTATTGGCCGATGGTCAGCATCTCGACATCGTTGGCACGCAGGTCGCGCATCACTTCGAGGATTTCCTCGTCGGTTTCGCCTAGGCCGACCATCAGGCCGGATTTGGTCTTGACCTGCGGATAGCGCGCCTTGAACCGCTTCATCAGGGCCAGCGAGTGGGCATAGTCGGCACCCGGGCGGGCCTGCTTGTAGAGGCGGGGCACGGTTTCCATGTTGTGGTTCAGGACGTCGGGCAGGGACTGACCGAGAATGTCGAGGGCGATGTCCATGCGGCCGCGGAAATCCGGAACCAGGGTTTCGATGGTGGTCTTCGGCGAGGCCTCGCGCACGGCGCGGACGACATCGACGAAGTGCTGGGCGCCGCCGTCACGCAGGT
>CAZHFU010000087.1:0-3227 GCA_964531975.1 uncultured Anaerolinea sp.
CGCGCTCACAATTGCGCGAATCCGGACAGCACATCACGGGCCCACTGCATGTGTCCACCCGGTTTGCCTTGGGGATGGGATGCGACGACATAGGCAAGCCGGTGTCCATTGCGCAGACTACCCAGGCCAATAGCTTCAACCTGGCTGCTGCTCGAATCGGCCTGGTACTCGAACCCCAGGCCCTTCAGAAAGGGTTCGGCCCAATCCATCCCGGTCAGAAACAAAACCTTGGCCGGCCGATGATGTTCGAGTTCCAACTGAAGCAAATCAATGCACCCGGCAAGCTGGAGGCCGCATACGTAGTTGCTCGGATTTCCGCCGCTTTGTGGCGACAGCTTGTAGAGATTGGTCCAAACGAGCTTCGAGGCCCAATTTTCATCGCTGGCGCCGATCAAGCCCAGGGTTTCCATGACGGCATGAATCGCCCGCCAATAGGTCGAGCGTCGCGCCTTGTAATCAACCTCGCCTGCCCACGACTGGTTTAGCCAGCCCATCGGGCAATTCACCGTGTCATTCGAGTCGCCGATGACCGCTTGGGCAAAGTCCATTGCCCCTTCCAGGCTGGCGAATTCGGAGGGATAGCGTTCTTGCCAGAATGAATTTACGGCCCTGCCCACCACCATCAGTTCGCCGTTGTATTGGCTTCCACGCATGCCGCAAAAACCGACCATCAGGCTATGCGGCAATTGCGATGCAGCCATGCCGACAGGGAGAAATACCTTTTCCGCCAAGGTCCTGGTTTGACTATCCAACATCTCTTTAACCCTCATATTTTGCCAATGCCGCTTTTAACGAAAGGCGGACCGATTCCACCAAGGTTTCAGGTGCCAGTAACTGTATTTGATCGCCCTGGCTGAGTACCCACCATTGCAATTGCCAACTGTTAAAAATTCTAGCAGTCACCATATAGTCATCGCCATCGGCGACCAGCGTCTGAGCCGGACTCATGGGGGTTTCAGCCAATATCTCCGCCAGGCTCTTCGTGACGCGCATCTTCAGGCAAATTTCCTCGCCATCGCCAAACTCAAGGGCTCCTGACTGTATGTAGTCAGCCACCGAGAAGTTTTCTGTAGCGCTGACCGGTTCAGGCAATGGCTGGACAGACAGCATGCGATGCAGGGCGTAAAGCCGCCTGTCTGCGTAATCGAATGCCGTGGCTACCAGGTAGGTGATCTGCCCGCGCTGGACCAGGCCCAGCGGGTGTAGCCGATAGCTTTGTTGCTCCCCGGATGCCTTCTTGTAATCCACCTTGATCTGATGTTCGCCCAGCAAGGCTTCGTGAACGGCATCCAGCACCCGGGGATCAATTTGCGGGGGGATGAATGGCATCGAAGGCGAAGCGTAGCGAACCTTGTCCACCCAGCGGGCATGCGGATTTTCTGCGCCCAACTCCGCCAGCTTGGCCTTGGCCTGCGCAAAGCGCGCCGCAAGCGACTCCAGCATCGCGGCCGGCAACAGGGGGCGCAGCAAATCCTCAACCAGCCCGAGCGATATGGCGTCCGACACGGTCAGTCCCGGCAAGTCGGCATACTCGCCTTTCATCCAGTGCCAGCCGTAGGGCATCCCCTTGTCGTTGCAGGCGATGCCGAAGAGGGTCGACAGCTCGGCCAGGTCACGTTCGACCGTGCGCTTGGTCACCGAGAACCCTTCGCGTTCCAGCCGGGCGACCAGCTCGCGGCTGGTAATCCCCGGCGGCCTGGTGGGCAGCAGGCGCAACACCTGCCATTGCCTCGCCAATGCCTGATGTTGGGGCGCTTTCGGCATCGCTCTTCCTTCGCAAAAAAGGCCACCGCTTGCAGCAAAAGGCGCAGTTGTCCGGCCTGGAGTTGGAGCGTTTGAACGGGCGGGACATGGCAAGCTCGTGGCTGATCGAATGCTAGCAGCTTACGAGGATGCGAGTCAGAATATGTCGCACACTGCATGTCATCCGGTTCACGGCGCCACCAATCGCAATGCCTCTACTGCCGCTCAGGCTGCACTCACCCTGCCGCCATGATTGACATGCTGACGTCACCGGCCAGATCGGGTTCGATCTGCGCACCGTAGATCACCAAGGCATCGGGATCATCCACCGCCGCGTTCATCGACTGCATGACCGCGCTGATGGTGGGCATCGCCTGCTTGGCGGATTTCAATTGAATCGCCACGAATGCCCCCTTGGCTCCCCGCAGGCGCTCAGCCCCAAGCAGCATGTGGTTCGCCGCCGCAGAGAATGCGGCCTGCCCGGCATCCGGGCCAGCACCGGCACCGTGACCGAAGGCCACCCGCCCCCGGGCTTGCGTCATGGCAGCCCGAAAATCGGCGAGATCGACGCCAATCAAGCCATCCTGGCTGAGAATCGAACTTGTCGTGCGACAGAGTTGCCCGAAATCGTGGGTTACCCTGCCCAGAACGGCATCCAGCAGCACGTCATCATCGTCGCTATCGAAGGCTGCGTTCGGCAGTTCAATGGAGGCCGTTACGCGGCGCGTGATCGCACCCAATCCAGCCTGTGCGATTTGATTTCTTCTCGCCCCCTCAAAGTCGAACGGAGTAATCGACGCGGCGATGACCGGAATAGCCAATTCCCGGGCGACATCGGCGACGATGGGCGCAATCCCCGTTCCGGCATGCCCGCCCAGGCTGGTGAGCATCCAGACGAGGTCCAA
Source organism: uncultured Anaerolinea sp. (assembly GCA_964531975.1). GTDB lineage: Bacteria > Chloroflexota > Anaerolineae > Anaerolineales > UBA4823 > RBG-16-57-11. Next base: position 2,649 of record CAZHFU010000087.1, read on the forward strand.
ACCCGCAAGCGCATCACGCATGTCGGATCGAGCCGCCGCGGCCTGTATGCGCAGGGCCTTGGGGTCCGTGATCTTGTCGGCCGACTCCCCCACCCTGACGGAGCGATCCGCCATCGTCCGATGCAGGACGAACGGGCTGGTGTCGATGGCCACGCTGCGGGCGAGATGCGGCAGCGTCCCGTGCAGTTGCCGCAACATGCCGCAGGCGCCACTGCCGGTCGCCACCATCCCGATTTGGGGGACTTCCCAATGCAAAGCCCCGCCCATAGCGATGCGATCAGCCAGGCCCTGGCTGGCGAGCCCCGGCCATTCACCGCTGGCCAGCGCAGGCAACATGGCGGCGGCGGGCAGCGCGGCTGAGGCCCCGGCTGACAGCGCCAAAATCTTCAAAAACTCCCGACGGTTCATCCGTATCCCCGAATAGCGATGGCAATGCCCCCACTATTCCGCACGGCCACGACCGAATACGTCGCAACGCCGATCCGCGGCGCCCAAGCTCAGCCGCCGCGCTTGTCGCCCCCGCTGCTCCCCCGCTCGACCGCCTTCCACACCTGCTCCAGCAAGGCCAGCTCCGCCGGC
>CAZHFU010000088.1:0-2992 GCA_964531975.1 uncultured Anaerolinea sp.
AGCACCTGCGCTACGGCGGCAAGGTGATCGGCCTGTGCGGCGGCTACCAGATGCTCGGCCGGGCGGTGCATGATCCGCAGGGTCTGGAAGGCGCCCCGGGTTCGACGCCGGGCCTCGGCTGGCTGGAAGTGGAAACGACGCTGGAAGCGGAAAAACAATTGCGCAACGTCACCGGTCATCTGGCCTTGCCGGGCCAGCCGGCGATGACCGGCTACGAGATCCACCTCGGCGTGACCGCCGGCCCCGGCAGTACCCGCCCCGCCGTCAACCTGGCCGACAATCGCCCGGATGGCGCCATCTCGGACGATGATCAGGTGCTCGGCACCTACTGCCACGGGGTTTTCGACCATCCGGCGGCGCTCGATGCGCTGCTCCGCTGGGCGGGTGTCGAGCCGGAACAGCAGGTCGATTTCGCCGCCCGCCGCGCGGCCGATCTCGATCGCTTGGCCGATGCGGTCGAGGCGGCGCTCGATTGGGAAAAGCTGGCGCCCTGGCTGCCGGCCTGAGGTTCAGCCGGCCGGCGTGTCGTGCTTGATGCGCTTCAGCGCGACCTGCTTCTGGATATTGCGGAAATCCATCTCGCGACCGTGCAGCGCGTAGTGCTTGCGCATGGCGCCAAAGCTCTTCTTGGCTTCCTCGCCTTCCAGCAGGGCCTCGGCCTGGTGGTCGGCCAACTCGTGGTCGCCCAGAGTGAGTGCGCTACGCAGGATGTCGAGCCGGCTGGCAGCGGATAGTTCGGCCGACATCAGGGCCGGGCGCAGGCCGGCGAAACGCGGCTTGCCGCGCCCCGGCGAGCTGATGGCGAGCAGCGCGGCATAGCTCGCCTGGGCGTCGAGATCGAGGTTCTGCACCTCCGATTCCTTGAGGCCGACCAGGGTTTTTTCGGCTGAGATCAGATCCTTGGCGTCGACCTGGCTGCGTGCCAGGGCCAGGCGGTCGGCTGGTGTCACCGCACCGGGCATCGTGTCGTTGGCGATGACGTCGGCCAGTACGCTGCGTGCCGTATCGGCATCGCCGTTCAGCGTGGCGGCTTCGGCCAGCAGGCGTTTGCGCTGGTAGTTGCGCGGCGTTTTCTTGGCGACTTCATCGAGTACCCGCTGCGCTTCGTCGGCTTCGCCCTGCGCCATGCAGATGTTGGCCTTGAGGTCGGCGGCATCGAAGAACTGGGGCGTATCGGCCACGACGCGCTCGATTTCGGCTCGCGCTTCGGTCAGCTTGTTCTGCTGATGCAGCGAGCGGGCGACGCCGGCGCGGGCCCAGGGAAACTCGTAGTTGTCGAGAATAGCGCGGTAAGCCGTTTCGGCCCCCTCAGCATCGCCGCTGATCAGCTTGACCTCGGCCTGCTGGCGGAGGATTTCGAAGCGGTAGGAACGGCCGGTCTCGCTGGCATGCTTCTGCTCAAGGATGGCGAGTGCGTTGGCATACTCCTGGCTGCGCTTTTCGCGGTAGTAGTCCTTGAAGAACTCCTTCTTGGCCATGATGCGGTCGAGGCGCAGCACCAGCTTGTCGGGCGAGAAGGGTTTGATGATGTAGTCGTCCGGCACCAGTTCGACGGCGGAAACGACCTGCTCGTAGGACTGCTCGCCGGTGACCATCATGAAGATGCATTCGTCGGGCAGCAGGTTGAAGCGGCGCAGTTCCTCGAGCAGTTGCTGGCCGGAGCGGCCGTCGCCCAGTACGTAGTCGCAGAGGATCACGTCCGGCGTGTTGTTGCGAATGCGATAGAGGGCATCCTGATAATTGGAGGCGAATTCGACGGCGAAGGCGCCGATGGTCTGCGCGATGGTGCGCAGCGCATCACGAGCCTGTGGCTGATCGTCGATGACCAGGAAGCGCTTTTGGGCGTAGAGGCTCATTACGGCAAGCGCAGCTCGAAGCGGGCGCCGCCCAGGCTGGCGGTATTGCTCAGGTGCAAGCTGCCCTGCCGGCCCTGGCGGACGTGCAGGCCGGCCAGGCGCTCGGCGACCATCAGGCCGGTGCCGTAGGGCGGCGGTAGCGTGGTGAAGCCGGGGCCGTCGTCCTCGACGCTGAGCACCAGCCAGCCGTCGTCGAGACGGGCGTCGAGATGTACGTGATAAGTGGCATGGCGGCCGGCGTTCTGGATGGCGTTGTTGAGCATGTCGGCCACCAGGTCGCGGTCGAGCGGCCATTCGTCGATCACCGAGCAGGTGGCGGTCAGGGAAATGCCTTCGCTGGCCAGGTGGCGTTTCTGGTCGAGCACGACCTCGTCGCACAGGTCGCCGACGATGACCGGCGTGACGGCCGGCGTCGCTCCCTTGCGCAGCACATGGTAGGCCGCCAGCGTGCGCGACAGCCGGCTGGCGGCCGCCTCGATGGCGTAGCGGGTCTCGCCCAGTTCGATGCCGTGCCGGGCTTCGGCGGTGGCGATCTGGGATTCGGCGATGAAGAGCTGGTTCTTGGCGTCATGGACGCCGGAAGCCAGCACATCGAGCAGCGTGTGCATATCCTCTCTCCGGTGACATCTCGGTGTCTTGGCCGGAAGGATACGCCTTTTTGCCGGCTATGCCGCCGGCGGCGCGGTTTTCAGGCTGAGCGGCAGGCCGGCGGCGACCAGCGTCACCTGGTCGCAGACCGCAGCGACGCGCTGGTTCAGGCGGCCCTGCTCGTCGGCGAACAGGCGGGAAACCGGATGCATCGGCACGATGCCCCAACCGACTTCGTTGGAGACGAGGATGACGTGGCCGGGGAGTTGCGGCAGGGTATCGATCAGGGCCGTGGTTTGTTCGCGTAACAGTGGGCAGTCGATGGCTTCGCCGGCCTCGGCCTGGGTCACCGCCTGACCGGCGAAGAGCAGGTTGGACAGCCACAGGGTCAGGCAGTCGACCAGCAGGCAGGTGTCCGGTGCGGCCAGTTCGCGCAGGCGCTGCGGCAGGTGCAGGGTTTCCTCGACGCAGCCCCACTCGGCCGGCCGTCGCTCGCGATGGTGGGCGACGCGGCGGGCCATCTCGCCGTCCAGCGCCTGGGCGGTGGC
>CAZHFU010000089.1:0-2949 GCA_964531975.1 uncultured Anaerolinea sp.
AAATTCCGGGAGCGGTGAAGGTGCGGATCAACACCAGCTACGGTGACATCACCATTGTAAAAACCAGTATGAATGATGCGGAATCGAGTCAGCTTTTACAGGAACGGCAGACACCGAAGAGGTAAACTTCGTGATTTTCGACGGTAAATCCTGCCGGAAGCGTTCCTGCCTGGTTTAACCCGCAGCCTGCGATACGAAAGGAACGGTCGCAGATCCGGCAATGGAAGATGTGATGGTGCTCGGAAACGCTCACTTCATAAACGGAACCCAACCTGGGATGTTCGATTTTCTGTACTACGCCTGTCCGGATCATCCATTTGAGGTTGCGGTACACGGTGGCCTGATTGAGGGAAGGCACGATGGCCTTTCCGTAATCCAATATCTCCGCCAGGGTCAGTGGCTGATTCTGCCGCTGTAAAACCGACTCTATCGCCGTTCTCTGGCTTGTCGTTCTCTTCGCTTCGCTCATGAAATCAATATAGTAGTCTTTGGTTGAAAATGCAAATTGATTTGCATTTGTTGTCGGGTTCGGATATTATTGCAAATGCATTTGCATGAGCGGGTGCGGGAGGCCTCGATGAAAAACAAGCTGGAGACTCGATTCGCATGGGCATTTGCAAAAGTGATTGGCTGTTTGCTCTGCCTGTGGGTATGGTGTGGCGCGGAGGCTGTTGCCGAGGAAAAGCCTTGCCAATTGTCAGGAAGGGTGCAAACCGCCTCGGGAAATAAAGCCATAGCTGGTTTGGGCGTCGAATTGCTGGAATTGAACCTTCATGCGATCACAGATCAGGACGGCCGATTCATTTTTCCGGCGTTGGACCCTGGTAAGTACCGCCTGATGATCCGGCATCCCGATTATCTGCCGGGACCGTTTGTCGTCACTTGCCCGTCGGTCCAGGAGATCGTGCTGAATGCCAATTCGGCCCCGAGGCTCCTGGAGAGAATGACCGTAACCGCTACGCCGTGGGCGGCGGATCACCAGGAACTGGCGGCGACTCTCCAGGTGGTTGAATCTGAACGGATCAAGGCCCGTTCCGGCGCTTCGATGGCCCAGGCGGTTGCAGCGTTGCCTGGCCTGCGTACGGTGGTTACAGGAGATGCGGCTGCCGTGCCGTTGATCCGGGGCCAGGGAAACGAGCGGATCCGGGTCTTGAACGATGGCATCTCTCATGATTTCTATCAATTCAGCCGCCGTCATATGCCCAACCTGGAAGCGTACGACGCAAGCTGCATCGAGGTCGTCAGCGGCCCTGCCTGTGTGCTGTACGGTCCACAGGCAGGCAGTGGCGTGGTGAATGTGGTTTCTCGCTTGCCCAGGGGCGATTCTGGAAATGGCCGATTCTTTTCCGGCAGTACCCTGATGGGGTATGCAGACGGTAACGAGTCCACGGTGTTTCACACCCAGATCCAAGGGAGCCAGGGAGGGCTTTCCGGGCAGGCCTCGATCACGCGTCGTAGGGCCGGAGACACTTCAACTCCTGACATCCAGTTGCCCAATACCGGTTACAATCAGGATTCCGTATCTCTGCAGGCTGCCCTACGCAGTAGAACAGGCCTTGAGGGAACGGTGTTATACCGCAACTGGCAAAACGAGCTGGGTTTCTATATCCCGGCTCAGCCTGATTTTCATCTTGCTTTACGAAACGAACTGGGGGGGCTGGCCTTCACCATTCCATCCGGACTGGGCAAATGGGAGTTCAGCGCCCATCTGGCGCAAAATTCCCGGCGGGCCTACCCGATGGGAATCAAACAGGGGGCCAAGGTCGACCTGGAGCTGGACAGTCAGGTCTATCGGCTATCCTGGCTGCACGAAGACCTGGCCTTTTTTCGACACGGCGTGCTGCGGGTCGAACACAGTCGGCAGGAGAACGAGTCGCTGGGTCCGGTGACGCTTCTGCCTGATTATCAGACCAAGACCTGGTCCTCGATGGCCTTTGAAGAGTTCCGTCTGTTGAAAGCCAGGGCGGCCGATCGTCTGGTGTTCCATGCCGGTCTGCGTTTCGATCGCCGCGAACTGGCGACGCCGGCGGAATTTTACCGTACATACCAGGCTCTCACCGGTGCCCTGGGTCTGGTGTGGCGCTTCAAGCATGGTGTCAGTGCCGGCCTCTCGTTGAGCCGGGGCTGGAGAAACCCGTCGGAATTCGAGCTGTTCGCCAACGGCGCTCACGATGGTGTCCAGCTGTACGAAAAAGGGAATCCAGACCTTGATGAAGAGACCAACTTCAACAGTGAACTGGTGGTCCGCATGGAAAACGAGCGGCTCAGTGCCTCGCTGGCACTGTTCAACAACGATTTTTCCGATTATATCTACCTGTGCCTGACTGGAGAACAGCAGGACGGTCTGGCCGTCAGCACCTTCGCTCAGGCCGACGCTTGGGTGAGAGGAATCGAAGGAAGGGCGACCTTGTTTCTGACACCTCAGTTGAATCTGACCGTCCAGGGGGAGGCGCTACGAACCCAAAACAAACAAACCGGTACCAGACTGCCGTTCAGTCCGCCGGATCGTGCTTCCATGGAGCTTGTGCTGCGCGATTTTTTCAGATATCGCCACTGGGAAAATCCAGTCGTGACCTTGCGCGCCGTTTGGACAGGCAGAGGGCGGATCGCCGGAGCCGACGAACCGTTTCCGATGAACACCGACAGCTACATGCTTTTCGAACTGGGTGCCGGTGTCAATCGGAAGTTTGGCGACAACAGTCTGCAACTGGACCTGTGGGTCGGCAACCTGTTGAATCGCCGCTACCGCGATTTTCTGGACACATACAAGCAGATAGCCGACAGCGCTGGCCGCAATGTGCGCCTGACCGTGGCTTATCGGTACTGACCACCGCTCGGGTCACTGTATGGTCAGCCGAAATCCAATTCGAAATCGCCACGGTAGAAAACCGTGCCGGCGGCGATGACCAGAATGGCCGAGACCCCGTCGATGGGCCGTTCCACCAGTTC
>CAZHFU010000090.1:0-2886 GCA_964531975.1 uncultured Anaerolinea sp.
AGACTCGGTTTTTCGGCAATGATCAAAGTTTTCATGGTTAACCCCCTTAGTTGTATACTTCTTCGTCTTTTATTGGTTTTATAATTTCGTACTGAGAAATCTTAGAGTAGAGAAAATACCTGGTGACCTTCAATTCCCTTGATGTCGCTTCAATGTTGAAGTCATTTTCTGTGAGGGCATTTAGGATAATCTCTTTTTCGTGTTCCGCGAAAGTCTTTTTCTTCTCTTCAGCCATCTTTTCCTCCCTATTAAAATCCGGTTAAATCTTTACTGCTTGGCTCCTCTGACTCGGGAGCATTATTGGTTACCGCCTCAACCATCTTGGTTATATTGCCAGGAAGAGTTTCTGGTGATTGCGCAGATTCAGAATTGAAAATGCCTTTTTCTGAAAAAATCTGTTCTTCAATATGGCTGTTTTTTTCATCGAAAAATTTGCCAGGAACTTTAAATTTTGCGATGCCAATCCCGCTTAACTTGTAGAAAAACTGAAAGACTTCCAAATGCTGAATTTCTGAGTAAGAGAGAAGAGTTTCCCGTTTCTGTTGATCTCCTACTTGGAGCCGGTCTCCCATCGATGAGGGCGAAAATGACCGCGATTCCTGACGCTTTATTACTTCATGCTCTCCGAGCTGTTTGGCCATCTCTTCGGCGCTCTTGCGGTCGTTTTGGAGAAAGACCAAAAGGCTACCGAAGTTATTGTTGAAGCTCTCTAATAGCTTGTCGCCGTAGATTTCTTTCAACGCTCCTTCTTCCTGGTTGCTGGCATAAAGGCACCCACCTTTGGATCTGGACAAAGTAAGAAACTTGAATATACTTTCAACCTTTGAAAGAGATCCGAGCTCATCGATGAAGAACTGAACCCTGCGGTTTTTGCTGTCCGGAAGAGAAAGTGTGTGACGAATCATCAGATCAACGGCAAAGGTCATGAGTGGCCGAAAAACTTCGGTCAATCGTGGCAAATTCATCAGAAACAGATTAGCCTGGCTCTCCTTCTCGATGAACTTTCTCAAACAGAAATCACCGTCTTGGCCGATGATGTATTCCAGAAATGAAAGATTGCCCTTCAAAACACCCAGAACGCCCGATGCCTGATCGGGAGCCTTGAGGTGTTCCAGGGCAATCTGTTCATGCTTGGGAAGGCTTGTAAAAGCCTTTTCCATCTCTTCGCGTCGTAAAGACAAAAACCTGGCCAGGTCGAGGTTTGACATCTTTTTCTCTTTGTAGAGAACGCGGAAAATGGACTTGAGAACGTCTCCAGCCGCTTTATAGAAATACTCGTTCTTGCTGTCTTTGGATGCCGATGGAGAGCAGAGAATTCTGCAAACGACATCGAGCATGGCGTAGTCCAGGAATAGTTCTCCATTTTCGTCTGTGTTGAGAACTTCATTGAAGATGGACCACTTGACTGACCTTTTATCAAACGGAAAAAAGATAATGTCGCCGCGAACGGTGTCGAAGTGCTTGGCGACATACTCCCCTTTTACGTCATAAATTATGGTTTTCTCGTTGAGCTTTTTTTCAGTTTTTCTCTCCAGTATCAATGCCAGGATCTGATTCATGAGCGTTGATTTACCTGATCCGGATGCGCCGTAGATGAGGGTATGGTTGGGTTCTCTTTCCCTTGGGAAAATGATGTTGCCTGTCTGGAGTGACAGAGGATCATCAAATTTCTTCTTGATGCGAGCATTGAAGATTTCTGCCTTAATCAGCGCTGCGCCTTTTACATGACGCTCGCTTTGCAGTTTTTTCGATTTTTTCATGAAATAGAAAAAGTAAAGAAACACACAAAGACAAACCGCAAATACAGATAGAATCATCAGTTTTTTGGAATCATCGTATGCGGATTGCAATAGATCGGATTTCTTGTTTTCTTCAAAAATCGCTTCCATCGCAAAGTTGTACTGCTTGCGCCCTATTCGATTTTGTTGAAACACTTCTTTGAAAAGATCCGGTGGTTCGATTTTAAAGTCGATTGGGAGATTGACGAAAAAATAGCGGTTATAGATGTATGTTTTGATGAGACCCGAAGGAACGCCTAATTTTTCAAATCGAGCATCGATCTTTTCCATTCCCAAGAAAAAAATCAGGCTGCCGACAATAATACCAAAGAAGATGGCAAAGAGAACCATCTTAAAAAACATCAGCGTTCCGGCTGATGCTTGCTCATGCGCTGCGTACCCCTTAAAAGACATATTGCCTCCCCTTAAATACCCATTCCCGTTACATTTTTAATGCTTACATCTGGTTTGCTGGCGACTACAGGCAGGTGTAAATCAATTGCCTGGTCGTCTTTGAGCACGTTGTGTTTATCGGAAAGAGGATCCAAACGGCTCAAGTCTGCACCTGTGTCGTACTCATTTTTAGAAGTCACATCTCTGCCCAAAGAACTGGAAACGGCATCGTAAACTGTTTTCTGAATATTTCTGCCAGGGCCATTGATCTTTGAAACATCATACTGCGCTTCAGACAGAAAGTCTTTGAAATAGTTGTTTGCCCTGGATAACAGATCTTCAGCCTTTTCAAAGCCCTTCTTTATAGAATTGGTCAGAGAAGTGGTGACTTTGTTGGCCAGGGTTTTTATCTGGTTTTTATAAAGAAAATCTGTTTCAAAGCCCTTCTTGATGCGGAATTTTTGTCCTATTTTATTGAAAGAATATTTGTCTGTGAAATCTTCCAGAGAAATCTTGGTCTTTTCAGCATTGAAGGCCTTTTTTAATTGATCTTTATCATTGGTGTAAATCTTGAGGTTTTCTTTCGCTCTGGAAACGGAAACATAAGCATTGTTTCTGTAAGAAAAGTTTTTGTTTGATGCGTCGAAATTGACAAAAACATCTTTTATGCTCATCCCCTGGGACTTATAGGTGGTGACTGCATACGCATGGGTGA
>CAZHFU010000091.1:0-2782 GCA_964531975.1 uncultured Anaerolinea sp.
CAGGGCACAGGGATCAGTGTGATCAGTGAAGAAAATTTTGAATACCTGATATATGATCAGGAAAAGCATCAGAGTGCCGGAGAATTTGAAAGTCTGGCCTCAAGGTGTTTTATCATCTCTTCCCCCGGGCCATTGTGGCACATCAATGGATGGGGATTGGCCTGGTGTATGGCTCCGGAAAAATTAATGAGCGAATTCAGGAGTGTACATGAATACCAGGTATTTAATGTGAACTCTCCTTTTCAGTATGCCTTGTCGGATTACTTGAATACACATCCGGATACCACAGAGATTACCGAGTTCTACCAGGGGAAACGAAATTATTTCAACCGGTTGCTTAAGGGCAGCTCTTTTATACTGAAACCAGCCCGGGGAACTTACTTTCAACTGGTTAACTACAGCAGGATTTCCAAAGAGGCAGATGTGGATTTTGCCCTCCGGCTGGTCAACGAGACCGGAATAGCTGCCATGCCTCTTTCTGTTTTTATGCACAAGGTTAAAAACAACCAGTACCTCCGGTTTTGTTTTGCCAAGAAGAATGAAACCCTTGAAGAGGTGGCTTCCCGGTTGATCCGTTTTTCTGAAAGTTGTGCTGTCTGACCTAGCGTTGAGTATCGCTGAAAACAATGGCTTCGTAGACGAATAAATCAGCAGTTTTCCAGCCTTCCCTGCCAATCCCGGCTTTTTCTCCGGAACATCGCTCCAGCATCTCTTCTGTGGACCAGCCATATTTGGGTGCCACCTGAGGGAGAAAAGTACCGGTTGACCAACCTTTACGGATGAAAATGCCATGTTTGCCCAAAACAATCTCCGAAGGGGAGTCAATTTTCCGCAAGGGGGAAAGAACGGAAATCTCCACAGTCAGATTATTCAGTTCACCAGGTATTACCGGGGCAAACCTCCTGTCAGTGGCTGAGGATACCGCCACTTCACAGACGGTTGCCGCCAGTGAACCGTTGTTTTCAAAACGGCCAATGCACCCGCGTAGTTTTCCGTTGATATAAATGCTTACAAATGCCCCGCAGTTTTCCGGCAATTTTGCAGTATCCGGCAATTCTTCCGGGATAAGCCTTTCGCCGGTAAGGATGAAATTCCGGAGCGCCTGACGGGCCAGTTTCAGCAGGCCCGTTTTCTCTTCGTCAGTCAGGGAAAAATCCGGGTTATTGTCTTCAAAAACCGCAATGGCGCTGTATCCGACCACCCGGTGGTGATCGCCATACAAGGGTTGGTCTCCGGAATTTTGATAATCTACCCATTGGTAGGAAAGGGGTTTACCTTCTGTAAGATAGAGAAGGGTAAGCACCGAAGTCCATCCGCACAACGACGTGGCCAGTCCGGGTATTTTCTGTTTCCGGTTTTTTTCCAGGATTTTCAGCAAATGTTGCGGAGAGTTGATGAGAATGGCTTCTGAAGTAGCCTTGTCTGAATTAATCGCATCCCGGTATTCCGGATAGTGGGAAAAATCGGAACTGATAACAAACAGATTCTTGTTATTAAACCATGGCTGCAAGGCTTTTGACAGTTTGCGACATTCTTCCGGGTCGTGGATTCCAAGCACCAGGGGGACAATCCGGAGCTGATTTCCCAGTATATGTTGCAGAAATGGCAACTGCACCTCCAGACTGTGTTGCCGGGGGTGATACTCATCCCCGTTGATGAAGAGGGGATATGATTTCAGCAATGATTCTACGGTCAGGCAATCCACTTGTACAGGTCCCAGGGGAGTTTCATAATTTCCGGATGTAAAGACTGAAACTCCCGGGAATCGATATTGGTGACTGGAAACCAGAATGAATACCCGCTCCGGAAGTTGGTCCGGAAGCAGCTGGTTATATCCGGATGCAGCCACTTTTCCGCTAAAGATATAACCGGCATGGGGAACGATCAAGGCAAGGGGTTGCTTTTGGGGGAAAAGAGGCGGTTTCCCTTCCTGGCAGAAAAGCTTTACTTCCTTCTGAAGTTCTTCTGTGCCGGCAGCATAAAATTTCCCTGCAAATTCAGCCCTTCTGGTTACCTTGGAATTGACTTCAGCTTTCATCTCATCATCTGCTTACTTTCTTTACGAATGTACGACAGTTAATGGTGTTTTCCATACCTGTTACGGTGTAAAATGTTTTATTTTCATCCAGGTTTTAATGGAAATTCTTAAATTGCCATCAGAAATAAATTTTACCGGTTTGGGGGAATGTCCTATGTGGAGTAACCTGAATTTTACTCATCTTGGTTTCGGAGAGGTTGTTTTGCTGCTGTTTCTGATCACATCGGTGGCGATTGCCGGTATTGTTCTTTTTGAAAAACGTTCCCCTGAAAAAACAGCAGCCTGGATTCTGGCCCTGGTTTTATTACCTGTTTTCGGCCTTGTTTTCTACCTGATCTTCGGGCAGGAATACCGGAAGACCAAAATGTTTTCACGGAGGGGCCTTAAAAACCTGGGTCGATTCAGGATTCTGGCCAGCCGCCAGCTCCGGAAACTTCAGAAGAAGGAACTCTCCTTACCGGAAGCTGCCAAAGAAAAAGAGAATATGGTCAGGTTATTGATGAACAATTCCCATTACCTGCTGACCACCGGGAACAGACTGAAAATCCTCAACAACGGGTATAAAACGGTCAATACCATTTTTGAAGCCCTTGAAAAAGCGGTGCACCATATTCATTTGGAATATTATATTGTGGAAGACGATGAAGTGGGTAACCGGTTGAAAGACTTGTTAATCAGGAAGAGCAGGCCGGCGACGAGCTTGTCGGCCACCTCGGCGGCCTTCGCGTCCCAACCCCGCTCGAC
>CAZHFU010000092.1:0-2730 GCA_964531975.1 uncultured Anaerolinea sp.
ATGAATATTCCGGACAAACTAGGCCAGTGATTCCGGTCGAAAGTAGGCCACTATGTAATGAACGGTGAGAGGGCAAAAATAGGTTTTTTATTCTTTGGATTTCTTTCTTAGTGATTCTCCTTTTAGTTCAATTTTATGGGCTGCACCTGACAATCTGTCCATAATTGCATCGGCCAGGGTAGGTTCATCCAGGTATTGATACCAGGATTTTACAGGAAGCTGCGAAGTGATGATGGTAGACCTTTTCCCATACCTGTCTTCGAGTAGCTGCAGCAAGGTTAGTTTAGTATTATGATCCAATGGGGCCAGGCCGAAGTCGTCAAGAATGATCAGCGGTACTTTTTCGAGTTGATTAAGCAGTTTGATATATGAACCATCGAGCCTGGCAAGTATCAACCGTTCAATAAACCTGTTCATTCCCAGGTAATAAACCTTATAACCCATCGAGCAGGCCTGGCGTCCCAGGGCACAAGCCAGATAACTTTTACCACAACCGGTGGCACCGGTGATGAGGATATTTTCGCTTCGTTGAATAAAGCTGCAATCAGAAAGCGAAAGTAGTTCATCACGGGTAAGATTGCGTGAGGGGGAACATTGTACCTGTTCAATGACGGCATCATAACGGAGTTTGCTCAGTTTCAGGTACATCTGGGTGCGTTGTCCGGTGCGGTTTTGTGCTTCAGCTTCTGCCAGCCGGGCCAGTAACTCATGTGAAGTGGGTTGTTCATGAGTTGGAAGTGCAAGGGCGCCACGGTAGGCTTGTGCCATTCCATTGAGCTTGAGTTGTTCAAGCTGTTCTAATGTTGCATTGGTGTTGATCATGATGATTTGGGTTTAGGATGAATTAAGATTGGATATTATTTGTAATCACATCTTCTACGCCCCCTTTTACACCTGGAGTAGTATGTGGTCCGAAGGCAGAAAGGGGTGCGGAGAAGATGTGGATATGGGGGGTTCAACCATAGGCGCCGGGCCCCCGTAAGTTGTCATGTTCAGGAAGACTGAAGTCCAGGGTAGTTTGCAGGGGTTGCTTGTCCAGGTTTTTCTCCAGGATACTTTGCAAACTGCCGTAAGTTATTCTGGTATTGAAAAACAATGCCCTTGTACAGGCCGCTTCAAGCCGCTCATTGCCGTATTTCTTTGCAAGGGCTAAGGTGCCTCTGCACGTACGGTAGGTTTGTTCAATAAAGGTCTTTTGTTGAAGGATGATCCGCATGGCCGCCAGCGTGTTTTCTCCCACAAGGGAGGATGCCTTCAAAAAGTAGTCTTTATCCCAGCCTTGCTGCGACATGTAATGCCGGTGATTGGAGGGCATGTGTTCTGCAATGGTTGAATATCCGTTATTGCGATAATTGCGCTTATGTGAAGCTATCCTCAGGTGTTCAAGGTAAATCTCCACGTTCTCGGTATCGTAAACCAGACTTACCTGCTTTGCAATATATTGGTATGGAACGCTGTAAAAATGACGGTCTTCACCAAGCATTACATGATAGTTCCGGGCTACTTTGGCCGACCGGGTTGACTTGGGGATAAATGCTTCATCCGGCAAAGGACGCAACAAAGGTTGCTCCAGGCTTACAAACTTATCGTACCGGCTATAATCACGGCCCTGGTATTTGCTGCGATTTAGCGTTTCAGTCTTTTCCAAAATGGCTTTATTTAACGCTGTCAGGGAATGAAACTGTTCGTTGCGCAAGGGGGCATATACCCGGTAATAAGCCGTATTCACACTGCTTTCAACTCCCGCTTTGTCACGCGGTTTGGCAACTCGGGTTGCTGTAAGGGTGGTGTTGTAATGCAGGGACCATTGTTGTGCATATTCATCAAACGAGGGTTCATAGCGGTTTGTCTTTTTTACAAACTGCTTCATGTTGTCGGTGCGGACCATATACGGAACCCCGCCAAAATACTCAAGCGCCCTGCAAAGGGCAGCTATCAGGAATGGCCGCTGCTGCGAGGGCAGGGCTTCGATATAGGTGTAGCCCGAACAGGGTAAACGACAAACCAAAACAGCACACTTGACAATCTCACCTGTTTGTAAATCAACATAGTGGATTGGATCTCCTGCAAAGTCAAACTCCATGAGTTCGGCCGGCGAATGTTCAAAATGCATCACGGCTTTGCGGCTTTCCAAATACCTGCCCAGGTGCTCACAAAACTGGGAACGGCTATACCCTTCAGGCACTAGTTTCCGGTATTCTTCCCACAATACAACCCGTGTTGTTTTAGAATTCTTCAGGTCTTCAGCAAAGCCAGGTAAGCGACTTTGTAAATCAGTGTATTTGTCGCTTAATGCAGTAACACCTGGCTGCTGAAAGGCCAATAAATGAAGCAATTGATCATCGAGCTTAAGAAGCTCTTTAAAGCTCTTTTCTGTAAGCTTTAAACGATTTACATAATCATCAACCGTTTGGCGGGACAATTTTATCATCGCGCTTATCCGACGGTTGGAAAAGCCTTGTTCCTTGAGTTGTAGTACTCTGCGAAGTTTCAGCATAGTGATTGTTTTATTAGCCATTATTGGAAGAATTATTTCCTCCAAACCTAACTCAACTTTCATCACTAATAAGTGGCCTACTTTCTGCCGGAATGGCAGTAATTTTTTTTGAAAAAAAATAAGCCAGCCTATTCCTGAGCGTAACATGTCAACCTTTTTTGGCATGTTTTGCCCCGGAATAACTGGCCTACTTTGCTCCGGAATGGGTGGCCTACTTTAGTCCGGATTATTCA
>CAZHFU010000093.1:0-2707 GCA_964531975.1 uncultured Anaerolinea sp.
GAAGGAGTGCGGCCTGCACGTCAAGGGCTGATTGCATTCCCCTCCCGATAAGCCCGGCTCGATGCCGGGCTTTCTTTTTTCCACTCGTGTTGCCCGACAGAATCTGACATGCCCCGCTTGGGGTAGACCACAGGGTCGGAGAGTTGCCAGCGCCAGGCGGGAACAAGCTTGCCCTGATCTTTCCAGTCGGACAGCAGTTCGTCGAAGCAAATTTAGCGGACACTCCCAAAGCGATATTTTCGGAGTCTCCCCTTGAATGACGGATCAAGGTGCTGCATGAGCAGTACCCATCGCAAAGAAATCAACCTGCTGGCTGGACAACGGTTCGCAAATGGTAATAGTCCGCCGTGCTGGCATCGGTTTGTAAAGTACCACCCGTGGCAGAGAAATGCTCGAACGAGTCATGTATGTAGGTTTCAAAAAAACCTTCGACTGGTGCCGGAATGCCATCGCGCTTGGGTGGCTTTGGGCTCTCTCCCCGCCCCTCCGGCGTTCGCGCTGAGAATTTCAGCAGGTGCCTCATGATCCGGAAATCGTCTTCCCGTGCCTTGTTACCCTGGAAACGCGCTTTCTTTTGTTCGACATCCTGCATGGCCAGACCCGAGTCGATCCAGCGCCAGTAATAATTCATGTGCGCCTGGAAATGCTGCGACATGCCCCCCGACGGTTTGACGGCGGCGATATAGTCGTTCAGGGATTTCTGGACTACGGAGGGGACATTGAAGGAAGGTGCATATCGAGTCTTCCACAAGTAATCATCTTTTTTCATCTCCCCTACCGACATCATCTTCAATCCGGCGCCGCGCGCTTCATCGAGCATCTGCAAGAGCGCAATCCGTGCCAGTTGATTCGAGCGGCCCTGCTCGTCGGGTTCGTAACCGCCGCCAATGTCGGCGTGAGCACCAGGGTAGACCACGCAACGATGATCGCGGTCGACCTGGGTCAGCGGAAAGGCCGCGCGCAACTCATGGGCGGCGACGATATGCGTGCATTTCTCGACGAAGGTCGGCACCTTGGTCTTGATCAGTTCCGGCATCTTGTTGCTACCCGCCCAGCCGACCGATTCGACGGTGTCGAAAATACCGAGAAACTTGACGTTAATCGGAACGCCATCATAGGTCAGCTTGCTGCCGGTCTTCTTGACCTTGCTGTGTGCCGCCAGCCAGTGCAGGAACGCTCTGGCTTCGGTGGCACCACGCGAAAAACCGAAGACGGCGAGGTTGATTTCGTCGACTTTTTTTGCACTCCGCTGAAAGTCAATAGCATCCGTAAGCTCGAACAGTGCTTTCTCTAACCGTTCGGTAATGCCATCAGCAAATCCCTTGCCCAAGTCCCGGTTGTCTGCTTCTTCGTAACCCTGCTTTTCTACTGTGCGCCCACCCAGGCCGCCACGACCGCCACCTGGCAGATGAACCGTTTCATAGCGTTCCCGGAAGCTGAAAGCCCGGCCCAATCCCTCGTAGTAGAGCGGAATGATGCCCTCCTTGGGCTTATCCAGGTGCGCATCGTACAAAGCCGCCACATTGGAGTGGCATTTCGGGAAATCCCGTTCACGGTGATTGCCGGTGCCGTCGAAAAACAGGGATACCCACATCTTGAGGTGGCACACCGGACAAGCAGGCGATGTTGGATTGCGTGTTGCCCCTCTGGCGCGTTTGACCATGTTCTCGACCGAGCGGACTTTTGGTGTCAGTACATCACCCATTACTTTCCCTTTCCATCGATACGTTCAATCGGACCTGCTGACCAAATATCAAATAACGTCTTTACTTCCATGCCAAGCGCACGTTGCTGCGCTTCCAGCAAGTCTTTTCTGGGAGCCGGCCAAGAAGGCGTCACCTGAATCACCACCTTCCGCCCCGGCAAGATATGCACCACGCCGTAATGCGCCAGATCGGGCCACCATTTCTCGATTTGGGCGGTGGTTTTGTAATCGCCGGATGAGGATTGAATTTCGACCTCAACCTCTTTCGCATTCTCCGGCAACTTAAAACAACACATGACACCGCCGCCTGAAACATCACCCGACACGACTTTGCTCATCGTCGTTCCCGCTGTTTTGCCGTTGATTTTCACTGTCGCCAAACTGTCCTGCGAGTAGTTATAAACAATCCCGCTCAAGCTGATGGTTGCCGGCTCCTTGGCCTGGCACCCTGCCAAGCCCAGAACCGCCAACAGACCGATAAAAGCCGCCTTTGGAAACCAGCCACGTTTGACCATGTTCTCCACCGAACGGATTTTTGGTGTCAGTACATCACCCATTACTTTCCCTTTCCATCGATACGTTCAATCGGACCTGCTGACCAAATATCAAATAACGTCTTTACTTCCATGCCAAGCGCACGTTGCTGCGCTTCCAGCAAGTCTTTTCTGGGAGCCGGCCAAGAAGGCGTCACCTGAATCACCACCTTCCGCCCCGGCAAGATATGCACCACGCCGTAATGGGCCAGATCGGGCCACCATTTCTCGATTTGGGCTGTGGTTTTGTACCCTTCTCCTTTCGGTAGCCTTACTTCAACCTCCACGTCTTTTGCATTTACTGGCAAACTGAAACAACACTTAACGCCTCCGCCCGAAACATCGCCAGACTGGACTTCATCCATGCTGCCAATATCCTTGCCGCCGATGTATACGGCTACCAGTGCATCCTGTGAGTAGTTATAAACAATCCCGCTCAAGCTGATGGTTGCCGGCTCCTTGGCCTGGC
>CAZHFU010000094.1:0-2603 GCA_964531975.1 uncultured Anaerolinea sp.
ACCAAGTTCAACAACGGCGGGCTGGACGTGATCTTCTCGCCGGCCGTGGCCTATCTGCCGATGGAGATCAACAAAGGGGTGGGCACCCAGGGTGGCATCTCGCGGCTGCCTCTGGGCTTCACCACCTTGCAACTGGTCATCCAGCGATCGCACTTTCCCGAGGGCTTCGGCGCTGCCTCGCGCACCTACTGGCTGAGCCAGCACGATGCCGTGCTGACCGCGGTGCGCAAGGCCGAGGCCGACATCCCACCCCAGATATGGGTGGATTTGAAGCCTGAAGAGGCGGTGGCCTTCGTGACCGCGCAGCACAATCTGCGTGTGGAACTGGGAAAGCGGGGCTTTTATGACAAGCAAGGATTGCGCTTCATGAAGCGCGTGCGTTGCAGCGTGCATGCACAGGCCCCTGAGTGCGCCACACGTGCGGAGGTCGATTGGTGACGCCACCGCAGGTGCTGCTGTGGCCACACGTGCGCCGTTTGCTGAGCCTGCAGCCCTTCTGGGCCCTGGCCTTCGCCACCTTTTTCAAGGCGCTGGAGATGGCCAACCCAGCGCACAGTGCGCCGCCACTGTCCTTCGTGCACTACCTGGTCGCGAACGTGATGGGCGCGCTGACGACGCTGGCGGTGGCCGCTCCGCTGTGGTACGGCCTGGCCCGACGTTGCTGGCGCCAAAGTGATGCGGCCCGCCAGCGCCTTGCCCAAGAGGGCATGTATGCGCTGCTGCCACGCCCCTTGATGCTGGCCCTGGCCTTGACCGTGTTCCTGATCAGCGCGCCCTTGTCTCATGGGCTGTGGACGCTCTACATGCGCGGCACCGGGGCCCTGCCAGCAGACCCGGCTGCACCGGCCACCCTGTTCATCGCCATGGTCTTTCATGGCTTCTCGATGCTGGTGATCTTCGTGGTGGACCTGTTTCGGGTGCGGGCCCAGATGCTGCGACAGCGCGCCGAGCAAAGTCAGCGTTTGCACGCCCAAGCGCAACTGCAACGCCTGCAGGCGCAGCTGGAACCACACATGCTGTTCAACACCCTGGCGAACCTGCATGCCTTGATCGACACCCAGCCCGCCGCCGCACAAGACATGCTGGCCCACCTGATCGACTACCTGCGTGCCACGCTGAGCGCGAGCCGTGCCGGCTCGGTGACGCTGCGCGAGGAGATGGCACACGCCCAGGACTACCTGGCTTTGATGCAGGTGCGCATGGGGCGACGGCTGCAGGTGCAGATGGACATCGCCCCTGAGCTGAACGAGGTGCCCCTGCCTCCGATGCTGGTGCAGCCCTTGATCGAGAACGCCATCAAGCATGGCCTGGACCCCTTGCCAGAAGGTGGCACGCTGCGCATTCGCGCGTTTCGTGATGGCGAGATGCTGTCCATTCAAGTGCAGGACTCCGGCCAGGGCTGCCCCGCCATCGATGAACCTCGCCCGCATCCCGGGCAAGGCTTCGGCTTGAAGTGCATCCGCGAACGTCTGCTGGCGTCTTATGGCGAGGCGGGCACACTGCACCTGGACAGCGCTCACCATGCGGACACGCCCGACCACCGGCCATACGGCACCACAGCCACCCTGAGTCTGCCGCTGCGGCCTCCCACCTGGGCGCCAGCCCACAGCTGACATGAACGCCCCCCGCGCCTTGATTGCCGAAGACGAGCCAGTGCTGGCCGAAGCCCTGCGCCGTCATCTGGCGCAACTGTGGCCGGAGTTGCAGGTGACGCACCTGGTGGGGGACGGCCAGCAACTGGTCGAACTTGCGTCACGGCTTTTGCCCGACATCCTGTTTCTGGACATCCACATGCCGGTGCTCAATGGTCTGGACGCCGCCGAGCACGTGGTGGACGCTTGGCCACATGACCGCCCCCTGCCTCTGGTGGTGTTCATCACGGCCTACGACCACCACGCCGTGCGCGCCTTCGAGCGCGCCGCCATCGACTATGTGCTCAAGCCCGTTCGCCCTGAACGCCTGGCGCTGACCTGCATGCGCCTGCAACAGCAACTGGCTCGCCGTGAGCCCCCCGCGGCCGTGCACGAGGACGCCCTGTCCACCCACCTGATCGACCTGCGGATGGCCCCTGGCAGGGCAGAGGCCGAGGCGCCCCTGCGGGTGTTGCAGGCTGCCGCAGGCTCGTCCGTCTACCTGATTCCGGTGGAAGACATCGTGTACCTGGAGGCCTCGGACAAGTACGTGCGAGTGATCACGGCCACTCAGGCAGACCACGCGCCGGACTGGCTGATCCGCACCCCGCTGCGCGAGTTGGTGCATCGACTGGATGCCAGCCTGTTCTGGCAGGTGCACCGCAGCCATGTGGTGAACGTGCGAGCGGTTGAACGTGTCAGCCGCCAGGAGCACCGCACACGGCTGCACCTGCGCCAACGGCCAGAGGTGCTGGAGGTGAGCCGCCTGTACGCCCATCGGTTCAAAGCGATGTGAACAAGCGACATGTGACTGCGGCACAATCAGGGGCCTTCGCTGGAGCCTCATATGCCCGTCAACCTGACTGCCCCCCTTCCCTCTGATCTGCATCCCGTGCCTGGCGTGAAGCTCGGCATCACCATGGCCGGCGTGCGCAAGGCCAACCGCCGCGACCTGACCGTCATCACGCTGGA
>CAZHFU010000095.1:0-2540 GCA_964531975.1 uncultured Anaerolinea sp.
CGCTGACGTGGTTGTTGCCGTCTGACCCGGCCGTGTTCTTCGGCGGCATCAGCTACACACACAATTTCAAGCGCAGCAACATCAACCGTCTGGTGCGGGCCGGGCAGCGGGAGTTCATCGGCACGGTGGAGCCGGGGGGCGTGATCGGCCTGAACTTCGGCATGGGGCTGGCGCTCAACGAGCGCGCGTCCTTCAGCCTGGGGGTGGAGCTGAACTCGGTGGGCCGCACCAAGCAGAACGGCCGGGTGGTGGCCGGCTCCGTGCGCACGCAGCTGGCCAGTCTCTTGATGGGCTACTCGTTCCGCTACAACGACAAGACCTCGTTCAACGTGTCGGTGGGCGCCGGCCTGACGCGCGACACCCCGGACCTCAGCATCAACTTCCGGATGCCCAGGTCCTTTTGATGAGGCTTCATCATGACGCCCCACAAAGTTCTGTGCCTCAGCCGCGGGGCCAGCGTGGCGGCGCTCGCCGAGCAGTTGCGGGCGCATGGCTGGCTGGCCTTGCCCGCCGATGACCTGGGCGAGGCGCAGCGCATCCTGTCGCGCGAGCGGGTCCAGGTCGGCCTGCTGTGTCTGTGGGAGTGCGCGCCGCTGGAGTTGGACCGGGTCGAGGCCTGCCTGCTCGGGCTGCCCTTGGAGTGGGTGGCGCTGGTGCCGGTGGACGCGCTGACGTCCCCCGATCTGTGTCACCTGCTGCTCGACCATGTCTTTGATCACCACACGCATCCGGTGGACTGGGATGCCTTGAGTGTGACCTTGCGTCATGCCTTGCGCCGGGCCGAGTTGCGTGCGCGGACGGCGACCTCGCCGTGCGATGTCCAGCTCATGGGCATGGCGGGCCACAGCCCGGCCATGAACCGCCTGCGCCAGCAGATCCGCAAGATGGCGGCCACCGATGCGCCGGTGCTCATCGGTGGGGAGAGCGGCAGTGGCAAGGAGCTGGCGGCACAGGCCATCCACCAGTGCTCGCTGCGCTCGGGGCAGCCCTTTGTGGCGGTCAACTGTGGCGCGATTGCGCCCACCTTGATCCAGTCGGAGCTGTTCGGCCACGAGCGTGGGGCCTTCACCGGGGCCACGACAGCCCGCCAAGGCCTGATCGAGGCGGCCAACGGCGGCACCATCTTCCTGGACGAGGTGGCCGATCTGCCGCTGGAGCTGCAGACCAACTTGCTGCGCTTCTTGCAGGAGCACACCATCCAGCGCGTGGGGGCGACGCGCAGTGTGACGGTGGATGTGCGCGTGATCGCGGCCTCGCATGTGGACCTGTCGCAGGCCGTGGTGGCGGGGCGTTTCCGGGAAGACCTGTTCTATCGGCTCAACGTCTTGCCCCTGGTTGTGCCGAGCTTGCGTGAGCGCGTCGAGGACATCCCGGTGCTGGCGCAGCATTTTCTGCACCAGTGTCTGCAGCAGGGTTACTCTCGGCGGGTGGCGGGTTTCAGCGTCGAGGCCCGTGAGGCCATGCTGGCCTACTCCTGGCCGGGCAATGTGCGCGAGCTGGGCAACCGGGTACAGCGCGCTGTGGTGATGAGCGAGCAGCGGCTGATTTCGCCTGCCGACCTCGGGCTGGCGGCGCCCAGCGCCTCGTCGGCCCTGGGGCTTGATGCCGCACGCTTGCAGGCCGAGCGGGAGGCGATTGCCCTGACGCTGGGGCGCATGGCGCACAACGTGACCCGCGCGGCGCGCGAGCTGGGGGTCTCGCGCATGACGCTGTACCGGCTGATGGACAAGCATGGCCTGCAGGCGCGCGCGGATTGACCACGCGCGTTGGTGATCCAATACGGGCCATGAGCCTCACCACCCTGCACACCGCGTCCTGCGGTTTCGAGTCGGCCCGCCAGGTGGGCGTGCTGCCGGATGACCACCCCAGCCACCGCCTGCATGGTCACAGTTTCGTGGCCCGCATCCGCGCGGCCTTGCCGGACGACTGGGCGCCGTTTCCGGGTGCGCAGGTGAGCGCGTTGAGCCAGCGTCTGCAGGCCTGCACCGCGCCGCTGGACTACCGCCTGCTCAACGAGGTGCTGCCGCTGCCCACCGACGAGAACCTGGCGCGCTGGTTGCGCGACCGGCTGGACGTGCCGGGGCTGGAGCAGGTGGGCATTCAGAGCACGGCCGACCAGGGCGTGGACCTGGACCGTCACGACCAGGCCCATGTCTGGCGGCGTTACCGTTTTCAGTCGGCCCACAAGCTGCCCAACGTGCCCATGGGACACAAGTGCGGGCGCCTGCATGGCCACGGCTTCGAGGTCATCTTGCATGCCAACCAGGACGCGGGCGGGCGTGACATCAGCATCGACTACGATCACCTCGACGAGGTCTGGGCGCCCTTTCACTACCAGCTGCATCAGCGCTATCTCAACGCCATCGAAGGTCTGGCCAACCCGACCAGCGAGGTGATCGCGGGTTGGCTGTGGCAGCGTCTCAAGGGCGTGCTGCCCGAGCTGTCGTGGGTGACGGTGTACGAAACTGGTTCGTGTGGTGCCAACTTCAATGGCACGGACTACCGCATCTGGAAGGAGATGACGCTGGACAGCGCCCTCT